>NZ_VOSW01000069.1 GCF_009690905.1 Paraburkholderia madseniana | reverse complement strand
TGTAGTTTCTCTGCGACGCGTTCCCGGACGCTTCGCTCGACGGGTGAGCGGCGTCGCGGCGTCACGTTGAGTCGACCGCTTGATGTGTGCCGGGCACTAAGCAAACGGGGGTGCCGGAACACAGCCGTTCGAACGCACTTACGTCCTTCCTCGCGGCCGCAGTTCGAAACGCTGATCAGCACTCGCCTTTTTTCGCATGTCCCGGCGGACAGTGATCGGGCCCATGCCCGTGATGGCGATGACGCTCTTCCCATTCGTCGCGATCCCAGTAGCGGCGTCCGTCGCAGTAACGGTCGCCATGCCACCCCGGCGACACGACGACCACCGCTGCTGTTGGCGTTCACAATTGATGGGAGTGGACAAAAACTGGGGGAGCGCGGCGGTTTGCCCTAAGCTACCTTCGACACCCGTTCAGCGAGGTGACGGATGGATATGCACTGGACGATTTACCTGCAGCGAGACGGTGCCGACGAGAATGTGCCGTTGGCGAGGTTTCAGCGTCCGCTCGAAGGAGCGACCCCGGCTGACTTCGGATTGTCGATGTCTGAGGCAAGAAGCCTGCTTTCCAGTCTTCAACAAGTGGTGGCTCAGGACCAGATCCGCGCCTACGATGCTCGACGCCGCCGCTGCAGACATTGCGGGCGATACCGCCGTATAAAAGACTGGCGCCCTCGGGTGTTTGCGACCGCGTTGGGCAGTGTCAAAGTTCGAGTGCCCCGGGTGATATCGTGCTTGTGCACCCCTGAACCGCTCGACGAGAACGATGACTCAGCGGATCTTCGATTCTCCGAGTGCCCGATAGAAAGTTTGCTACCGGGACGACGTACGCCGGAGCTTGCATACCTGTGTGCGAAGCGAGGTGCTGCCGTTTCCTACCGGTCTGCTGCACGCAATATCGCCGATCTCACCGGGTTGCAAACTCTGTCTCACGCCACTGTTCGCAAAGAGACGCTCAACTGCGGTGAGCAAATTGAAAACGACCAGTTCTACGTTGGGTGGTTCGCGGGAACCCAACACCGTGGTGGAACGAAGCACCTGCGTCTCGCAATTGACGGCACGGTAGTCACGGCGGTGCCGCTGGAAGAGGTGCGCAGGATCGAAGTTATCGCGGGCCGTGTTGAGTGTGAGGGGATAGCGGCTCGACGATTCGCTCGTGCTCTCCAGCGTCCAAGCCTTACACGCGTGCTTATCGCTGCTGCACTCGACCAGTGTGACTGGGTCCATTCTACTTTGGTCGACGTGGTCACAGATGGTGCCCGGGGTATGCGATCGTTAGTGACTTCAGTGGCGCCTTGCGTCGCACCGCGGATTCTTGACTGGTTTCACATCGGCATGAAACTTCACGCTGTGCGGTCAGCGCTCTGCGCATACACATTTCCTCTCTACCAGCGACCGGTGGTGATGCGGCGATGCGAGCGACTAATAAATCGCGTGCGCGACAAGCTGTGGCGCGGCCGGGGCGACGCGGCAATCGAGATCCTACGTACCCTCATCGCCTCCCTGAATCTTGAGATCGGATCTTTGCCACAGTTCTATGGTCTCGGCGCTGGCACAGCGAGTAGCGCAGCCGCTCGATTATTGACTTTCCTTGTGAACAATCGGAGCGATCTTATCGACTATCAACAAGCACGTATGAACGGCCGTCGGGTATCGTCGGCATCGGCCGAATCGGTCATGAATCATTTGATAAACCGACGGCTCACGAAACGTCAACAAATGCGTTGGTCGTTGAAGGGCGCTCACTACCTACTGCAAACCCGAATAGAACTGCTCGACGGGAGGCTGGAGACGTGTTTCGCCAAGCGCTTCCCTCACTTCAGATCGCCGGAGGTCGCTCGACAATGAGCGCCTTTCCCCCACTTTTTGTTCACTCCCATCGACACGGCTAGCGGCAATTGTGAACACCAACAAAACCCGAGACGGTAACGATCGACAAAAGCGGCGCCAATCTGGCTGCGCTGGAGGCCCTCAATGCCGAGCGCGACACGCCGATCAAGGTCCGCCAGAACAAGTATCTGAATAACCTCATCGAACAGGACCACCGGGCGATCAAGCGCCGTACCCGACCGATGCTGGGATTCAAGAATTTTAGTTGTGCCCGCATCATCCTGTCGGGCATCGAAACGATGCATATGATCAGGAAAGGGCAGATGAAAGCTGATGGCGTCACGCGAACTGCCGCAGAGCAGTTCAATTCACCGGTCATGTAAGGAATCCCTAGCATGGCACCGCTTTCTAGCCTTGCCGGCCTTATTGCGACACAACCAACACACGTTCCCAGCAGTTTTTACGCCGTCGCCCCGTCAACGTAACAGCGCCGTTGACTTCAAGCGACGAAGCGCCCTCGATAGCGAGCGCGCTCCTTTTCGTCGTATGCCTTTTTGTGAACCCCGTGTTTTGTGGATTCGGCGGACGTAGTCAAGTAAGCGGCCCATCGGTGTCGCCAGGCTCGATATGCGGCTGTGCCAACCGGTGCGCATGCCCCTTGCCTGCTATCGCATCCAGAATCAGTTCAGCAATGATTCTGCCGGACGAGTGCCCTGTCGGCTGCACGATGGACGTTACCGTGCGGGGTGACGCGACGTCGGACGGCACACCGTCATAGACAATCAGCGAGATGTCCGTGCCGAGCTGCTTGCCGCTGTCTCTGATCGCGCGAAACGCGCCAACGCCGGCAATGTTGTTGTCCACCAGCAACGCGGTTGGTGGTTCGGCAAGTTCAAGCAGTGCACGCGTCGCTTCGTAAGCGTGCACCCGGTCAAACGCGCCCTCGATCATCAGCGAAGCCTCCGACTGAATCTCCGCCTCGCCTAGCGCGCTCAGAAATCCGGCGCGCCGTTGTGCCGCAAAGCTCATCGTAAGCGGCGCACTGATCAAGGCAATCCTTCTATGGCCGAAGGCAATCAGACGTTGTGCCGCAGCCCGGGCTCCGGCTTCGTTGTCGAAGTCGAACCACCCATAAGGCACAGGGCTGTTCGTCCGTCCATAGGCGATGAACGGAAACTGGCGTGCCTGTAGGAACTGGATGCGTGCATCGTCGATCTGAGTCCGCGCCACGATCAGACCATCCACCAGCTTGTTTTCGACCAGGCGGCGGTACGTTTCGAGTTCCGCATTCGGCCGGGCAGAGACGATGATCAGGTCCAGGTCGCTCTCTCCGAGGCGCTCCGTCATGCCGGCCACCACTTCCCCGAGGCGCGGATCGCCAAGATCGTCCGTCCCAAACGGGTAGATCATGCCCACTGCCTCGGCGCGGCCTGTCGCGAGCCGGCGAGCGGTCGGATCCGCGTGATAGCCCAGCGCGTGCGCCGCCTCGATGACCCGCTGGCGCGTTGCTTCATTGACGTCGTCGTATCCGTTTAGCGCACGGCTAACGGTCGTGCGGGAAAGTCCGAGCGAATCGGACAGCGTTTTCAGACTCACCTTCAAAGTTCCACCCTTGGAATTTCCTGTTTTGCACGTGACCGCCCTTGCAGAGCTGGATTTCCCGGCCCCCGGCCAGTCGCCATGTTACCTCAAGCCCACAAACGCGTTTGACAATCCAAACCGGTTTGAACTAAGATCCAAACCGGTTTGGAAAGATACTGGCTTCGAGAAATTGGAGCCGTTCATCCTGACACGGGCGCGCGAGAGACCATCTTTGGCCCGCTAAAAAACAGTCCGGCGGCCCTGTTGCGGCGAACAATTGCTGCATTCGGCTGCCGGAACGCTCCAGCTTCATCCACCTGAAAGCAAGGGCGGGCGGAGCCGACAAGCGTAGTTCATTTCATTGTTTCGCCGCAGTGAGCTTTCTGTTGTCTCCAGTACCCGGTATCTCGAGATACTGAATCAGATATTTCGGATAGCTAATAAGTCAAATGGCAGCTTTTCCGCTGTTCCGGCGGTTTCGGGCAGCCTTCGTTGCGCACTTACCTTAGGATGTGACACCCGATGAACAGACTCCGATCCTCCCAATCCCTGTCGACTCGTGCCCGCCTGCGTTCCACCGTGGTTTGCGGCTCCCTGCTCGTCACCGCGGCGGCACCCGCGCTGGCTCAGTCGTCGGTGCCGGGTTTTCCTGCGCCGACGCCGCACACGCAGCAGGCCTATGACCCGGAAAGCAATTTCACCATGCGCTGGACCCGCGCTGACATCCGTCAGATCAAGGCGCAGTCGCATACGGCAAGCGCGGTGGACAAGAACTCGCTGCCTGCGTCGCTGACCATGCCGGACATTCCGCAGGACTTTCCACTCATCAATTCCAACGTGTGGGTATGGGACACGTGGCCGCTGGCCGATCTGAGTGCGAACCAGTTGAGCTTCAAGGGCTGGGAAATCATCTTCTCGCTGACAGCGGATCCGCACGCAGGCTACACGTTCGACGATCGCCACGTGCATGCACGCATCGGCTTCTTCTATCGCCGCGCGGGCATTCCGGCGTCCCAGCGTCCGGCCAACGGCGGCTGGACATGGGGCGGCCACCTGTTCCCGGACGGTGCGAGCGCCAAGGTATTCGGCAACGCACCGATGACCAACAACGCGGAATGGTCCGGCTCCGCGCGCCTGATCCACGGCGACAATGTGAGCCTCTACTACACGGCGCTGTCGTTCAACCGCTCGGCGCCAGGCGGCTCGGACATCACGCCGCCAATCGCGATCATTTCGCGCGCGGACGGACACATTCACGCAGACGACACGCACGTCTGGTTCACGGGCTTCGACGACCACGAGGCCCTGCTTCAGCCCGATGGGGCGATGTATCAGACGGGTCAGCAGAACGACTACTACTCGTTCCGCGATCCGTTCGTCTTCACCGATCCCGCGCATCCGGGCAAGACCTACATGGTGTTCGAAGGCAACACGGGCGGCCCCCGCGGCGCCCGGACGTGTACCGACGCGGACCTCGGCTATGCAGCCAATGATCCGTACAAGGAGGACCTCAATACGGTGATGAACTCGGGCGCGGTGTACCAGAAGGCGAACGTCGGCCTTGCCATCGCGACCAACCCACAGCTCACCCAGTGGAAATTCCTGCCGCCGCTGTTGTCCGCGAACTGCGTGGACGATCAGACGGAACGCCCGCAGATCTACATGAAGGACGGCAAGTACTACCTCTTCACAATCAGCCACCGCGCGACGATGGCCGCTGGTGTAGACGGGCCGGACGGCGTGTACGGCTTTGTGGGCAACGGCATACGCAGCGACTTCCTGCCCTTGAATGGCGGCAGCGGTCTCGCGCTCGGCAACCCGACCGACTTCGACGCGCCAGTCGGCGCGCCTTACGCGGAAGATCCGAACCAGAATCCGCGCGCGTTCCAGTCTTATTCGCACTACGTCATGCCGGGTGGCCTCGTCGAGTCGTTCATCGACGCCATCGGTTCGCGACGCGGCGGCACCCTGGCGCCGACGGTGAAGATCCGGATCGACGGCGCGTCCACGACCGTGGATCGCACCTATGGCAACGGTGGGCTCGGCGGCTACGGCGATATCCCAGCGACCACGGCCGCGCCAGGCAACGGCCAGGGCCGGTGATCACGGCGCCTCCGGCGGTTTGCGCTTCGGCGCCGCAGCCGGCTGCGGTAATTCCGGCGGATAAGCGGCGCTGACACGGCGAGAGCAGGCAGAAGTGGTCTGCCCTCGCCCAGTCGCAACCGCATCCACCGAATAAACGATGCAACGATGAACCGCTGGATTCCCAACCTGTCTGCCCACCGCGGGCCGGCCTATCTAGCCGTGGCCGACGAAATCGAAACGGCGATCCGTGCTGGACACATCAAGGCGGGCAACAGACTACCCTCGCAACGCCTGCTCGCCGATTTCCTCGGCCTTCATGTGAACACGGTGAACCGCGCGATGCGCGAAACGGCGCGCCGCGGCTTGACGGCCGGCAGCAAACGCAGCGGCACGGTCATTCTCGGGCAACCGGCCTGAGCAGATGATGCTTTCAGCTCGCTGCAAGGAGAAAACAACTCATGCATGACTCGCGACGCCCCTTCCGCCACTCGCGCCTTCTGTCGTCGCTGCTGTGCGCCGCGCTGACGGTTTCAATTACAGAGAACGCTGCGTCGTACCCATTGCCGGCCGCAGGCGATTCAGGTACGCCGCAATGGCGCTCCGCGCTTCACTACACGCCCCAGCGCAACTGGATGAACGATCCCAACGGCCTGGTCTACGACAAGGGCGTCTATCACCTGTTCTATCAGTACAACCCGAATGCAAATGTCTGGGGGGACATGTCGTGGGGACATGCCACCAGCCGCGATCTCCTCCACTGGACCGAGCAACCGGTCGCGATGCGCGCGAATCAGACCGAGGAGATTTTTTCCGGCTCAATCGTCGTCGACACGCACAACACCGCCGGATTGGGACCCGCGAATTCATCGCCACTCGTGGCGCTTTATACGAGCGCGTACAAGGCTGGATCTGGACATCCGCGGGGCACCCAGGCTCAGTCGCTCGCGTACAGTCTGGATGATGGCCAGACATGGCAGCAGTACTCTCGCAATCCGGTGCTGACGCTCAACCCGGAATCGAATAACTTTCGCGATCCTAAGGTTTCGTGGTACGAGCCGGGTGGGTACTGGTTGATGACTACCGTCGTCGCCGACGCGCAAGTGGTCAAAATGTACCGGTCGGACAACCTCATTAACTGGACGTTCCTGAGCGACTTCACGCTTCCGGACATTCCTCATCAAGGGTCATTGTGGGAGATGCCCGATCTCTTCCCGCTTCCTCTCGATGGAGACAGTCACAATCAGAAGTGGGTCATGATCGTCAACGTCAACCCATGGTCGATTGCCGGTGGGTCCGGCGCGATGTATTTCGTCGGCAGTTTCGACGGCAGGACGTTCACGCCGGAGCACGTGCCGCCGGCCGGCTCCGATCCTTCACGATATCAATGGCTCGACCACGGCGCGGACTATTACGCGGCGGGAACCTTCGCCGGCGCGCCGGGCGGCAAAGCCATCACAATCGGCTGGATGAGCAACTGGGACTACGCGGCCCGCATACCGACCGCTCCGTGGAAGGGTGCGATGGCGCTTCCCCGCGTGCTGTCGCTGACGACGGTCGACGGCATGCCGCGACTGACGTTCGAGCCGGTGGAGCAATACGCGTCCCTCGTACGCGAAGGTTCCACGACGCGCATAAAGGAGCGCACGGTTTCGTCCAGCACACAGGAACTCGCGCCGTCCACGCGAGGCACCGTGCAAAACATCGACCTGACAATCACGCCGCGTTCCGCACAGCGTGCCGGCCTCATCGTGCGAGGTTCGGCGAATGGCGCTGCTGGCACCCGCATCTTCTACGACACCAGTACCCAGACGCTGACGCTCGACCGTTCGAGCTCCGGCGAAACCGGTTTCTCGGATGCGTTCAGCAAACAGCACATCGTCAATCTGCCACTGGAGAACGGGAAGTTGCGCCTCACTATTGTGGCCGACAGGAACTCGGTGGAAGTGTTTGCGGGTGGCGGCGAAATCGTCGTGACGGATCTGATCTTCCCTGCACTCGACGACGATCGCCTGTCCCTTTTCGCCGACAACGGCACGGCGACATTCAGCGATATATCCATTACCGACCTTCCCGATCCGCGCAGCACCCTGCATGCGCGCTAGCAGACGTTCTTCTTGCGAGGTTTAGCCGGTTTCGGCCCAAACTCAGCTTGATGCGGAGTGCCAGCGAAGAATTCTGGAGGGAGGATGGCCTCTCCGGTGAAACACCACCGATAGGTCACCCATACGGCAGCGCTCAAGAAAACAGTTTTGGTGACTCAAATGCCGTTTGGCGCCGACGTCGCGAAGGCGTGGATCGGCTGGTTCGTGCGGGAGCTTTCTTGCCAACCGAAGCGAGGCGCTCATTGAGACCCCTTCGAGCAGTGCCTGGCACAAGTCGGACCGTGTCGTTGACGCTCGCCGCGTTACCGGAGATGGCGCAAAGCAGCGTCACGCTGCACGGTATCGTCGGCACCGGCATCGGTTATCAGAGCAGTACGACGACGCTCGGCTCGACCACGGGCGGGCGGCAGTAAGCGTCGTACCGCCAGTTGCTCGCACCGCACAGCCCGACGATCTGGCTTCCGGCAATGCGCCCATGCTGGGCGCACACGAAAAAGGCCTTATGGACATGCATCCATAAGGCCTTGATTTCTTTGGTTGGGGCGAGAGGATTTGAACCTCCTCCCACCTGCACCCCACGAAAGGAATAAATCGTCCCAAGCTGTAGAGCCTGCCCGGAGTCGAGGCGCTCGGCACTATTCGCCACGGAACAGCATTCCGGAGGGCTCGGTAATTTTGCGTATACACATGCGTAAATCTAACGCAGATCTTGAAATTTTTTATTTCACAATCAAGTACTTAAACATAAAATTCGAGTCCTCTCGTGGCACCGACTGACGTCAAAGACATCAGTCCAGAGCAGGCCCTACGGCAGGGGTTCTACAAAGCTTTTCCCCGCAGTGAAATTCACAGTCTTCGCAAGGAACCTGGCTTTCAACTCCGACGGAAGACACTTACGTTGCCCTGCGTTGGTTCTAGCGTAGGCTTCTCCCAACATTCCCACTGAATAAGGCGCAACACAATCGTTTAAGAATTGTTAGATCGGTTGGTTGAAATTAAAAGACTGGCGGATTGGCGGCGAACCTGGCGCTTTTGGGGGTGCGTCGCGCCGCCGTCAGAATCTCCGCGGCAGGCGCGGCCCACACTTTTCACCTGCCGCTTTCAATCTCCGGCATCGGTGCGAATAGCGCGTCGAGGTCGTCGTCGGAGAACTTGGCGGCGCCGGCGGCGTCTTCGGAGAGAATACTGTCGGCGAGTCCCGCCTTCTGCTCCTGCAACTCCACGATCTTTTCTTCGATGCTGCCCGCGGCAATCAGCTTGTAGACGAATACGGGCTTATCCTGCCCCAGCCGATGGGCGCGGTCGGTCGCCTGATTCTCGGCGGCGGGATTCCACCACGGGTCGTAATGAATCACGGTATCCGCAGCGGTCAGGTTCAGACCCACGCCACCCGCCTTCAGGCTGATCAGGAACAACGGCACGTCACCTTGCTGGAAGCGCTCGACCGGCGTGATGCGGTCCGTCGTGTCGCCAGTCAGAATGACGTAGGGAATCGCGGCTTCCTCGAGCGCGTCGGCAATCAGCGCCAGCATGCCCGTGAACTGCGAGAACAGCAGCACGCGGCGTCCTTCCTCGATCAATTCAGGCAGCATCGAGAGGAGCAAATCTAGCTTGGCCGAACGCGTGACACGTGCGCCCTTTTCGACCCTTTCCGCTTTTTCCACTTTGCTGCGCTTCCCGCCCGGTTCGCCTGGTTCGCCTGGCGCCTCGTCAACCCTGATTTTCCGCACGAGACGCGGATCGCAGCAAACCTGGCGCAGCTTCAGCAACGCATCGAGCACGATAATGTGACTGCGCGCGAGGCCCTGCGCGCTGACCGCCGCGCGCACCCGCTCCTGCATTGCCGTACGCACCGTTTCATATAGATCACGCTGCGCGCCTTCGAGATCGACTGAACAGACGATGGTGGTCTTGGCCGGCAACTCCTTCGCGACCTCGTCCTTACGACGGCGCAGCATGAACGGCCGGATGCGGCGCGCCAGCAGCGCGCGGCGCACGCCGTCACCGTTCTTTTCGATCGGATTGCGCCAGCGTTTGGTGAAGTCTTTCTGGCTGCCGAGAAAGCCCGGCAACAGAAAATCGAACTGCGACCACAGTTCGCCGAGGTGATTCTCCAACGGCGTCCCCGTCAAACACAGCCGATGCCGCGCGCGCAATCCGCGAATCGCCTGCGCGGCTTTGGTGCTGGCATTCTTCACGTACTGCGCCTCGTCGAGGATCAGCAGGTGATAGTCATGCTCGGCGAGCACCTTCTGATCGCGCCACAGCAGCGCGTAAGTCGTAAGAATCAGGTCGTGCTCGCCGATCTGCTCGAAACGCTCCTTGCGCTGCGGGCCGTTCAATATCAGCACTTTCAGGTCGGGCGCGAAGCGGCGCGCTTCCTCGCGCCAGTTGTGCACGAGCGTGGTCGGCACGACGATCAGTGCGGGACGGTCGAGCCGTCCGGCTTCCTTCTCCGCCAGGATATGCGCGAGCGTCTGCACGGTCTTGCCGAGACCCATGTCGTCGGCGAGCACGCCGGCCAGATCGTGTTCGCGCAGGAACTGCATCCAGTTCAGGCCCTGCTGCTGATACGCGCGCAGTTCCGCCTTCAAACCACGCGGTACCGGCACCTCGTGCAAGCCCGGGCCGGCCTGCAGACGCTGCGCCAGTTGGCGAATCGAATCGTCGCCCTGGAATTGCCAGCGGCCCGTGCTGTTCAATGCTTCGAGGCGGCCCGCATCGACGGAGGGCACCCGCAGCGGCGCGCCGTCGGCCAACGTGCCGCCCAGTGCGTCGAACAGATCGACCAGCACGCGCACCACCGGCTTCAGCCGGTCGGCGCGCAAACGCAGGCGTTTGTTTTCTTCGGTCTTCAACTCGATCGGTTCGTCGTCGGCGATGGCTTCAAGCGCGCCGCCGAGCCAGCGCCGGTCGCGCCGGAACAGATCGGCGAGCAGCGGCTCGAGCCGCACATTGCGCTCGCCGATGCGGATGCCCATCTCCAGATCGAACCAGCCGTCGCCCGCCTGCTGCGCGGTGCCGTCGATCGCGTCGATCTCGATGATGTTGTAGCGGAACTCCGGCGCCATCGTCACGCGCCAGCCTTTGCTCACGAGGTCCGGCACAGCGTCGTTGACAAAGGCGGACCAGGATTCGGCATCGGGCAGACCGAGCATTGTGTCCGGCAAAAGCCGCGATGCGTACACGCGACTGGTCGGCACTTTCTGCAGCCCGGTCTTGCGCAGTTCGAGCAAGCGCTTCTTTTCGGCTTCGTAGCGTCGGCGGATATGGATGACGTCGCCGCCCGGCATGGGCACGAGGGTGACGCTGCTATCGACATTGATGCTGACGCCGTCGTAATCGAAGCTGACACCGGCCAGTTCAACGGCCTCTGACTTGCGCTGCCCCGCCTTGGCCGTTGATGGCAGCGCGTGGCTGTTGAGCGTGAGCACCGGCACGGGATCGACGTCGATCACGCGGATCGCGGAGGCGTCGTGCGTGGGCGGCAGCGGCAAATCGGGCGCGATCTCACGCAACACCGAGGCGACGAGCGGCGCTTCGGCGAGCGAGATCGGCGGCATGGCGAGGTAATCGGGCAACTGCTGGAACGGCAGCGACGATTCGACAATGCCCGCTTCATTGGCGACGCCGTCCACGTACCAGATCGGCTCGGTGGGCAGCACCATGGTGGCGTGCGGTTCGGTGCACAGGACAGGCCGCAGGCGTTCGTCCGCCAGCGGCTCCCATTCGATCCGCCCGGGCCGGTCGGCGCCGCGCGACAGCGGCGTCGGCCCCTCGTGACCCGGCGCCGGTTTGAGCTCGAAGAACAGGCGCCCCGTGGCGATCAGCTTTTGCAGCATCTCCGCGCCGCTGGTGCCGCGCAGAATGAACTGGCCGAAATCCTCGCGCGAGCGGCCCAGCCAAAGCCCGCGCAGGATCGACAGGTCTTCGTCGGAGACAAACCTGGGTTGCTTGAGTAAGGCGGCTTCCACATTGCCCCAAGGCTCGTCGACTTCGACAATCGTGCCGTCCGGATTGCAGTGCGCCCGGTACAACACGACTTCGTGGCGCATGTGGAACTTGGACCAGTTCAGCAGGTAGGCCAGCGTTTGGGTACGTGCGGCGGCCGCCTTCTGGGCAACCGCATCGGCGGCTTCGGCTCGCGCGCGAAAACGCTCGAGCCAACTGACCAGTTCGGGGCGCACGCCAGATGGCGGCTGCATCGCTGTTCCGGACGACGCCTGCGGATAACCGGCGGACGAGCGCTCATCGGCGTCGATGTCACTGTCGACGTTGGTGATGTGGTCCATCTCGTCGTGATACTCGAGCTCGGCGAGCAGCAGCGCGGCGACATGCTTGCAATTGCGGCCGACCGGGCAACTGCATTCGCTCTGCGCCCAAGGTCTGCCGCCATCGGTACGAAACCGCACCCGCGTGTGATAGGGCAGCACTCGTGAGCCCTGCACGTAGCCGCTGAGCTTGGCGCCGTCCCATTTCACGTTCGTGACGGCGCCGACTGAGCGCGCCTTGGCGACGGTGTGGTCACCCAGCCATTCCGTAATCCGTTCCCGATCGAAGAAAACTGACGACATCAGGGTCCATTCCTTTTCAAGCCGGCGGGGGCAACTGTGCGCGGACGCAGAAGTGGCGCGGCGGCGATGAATGGCGACTGCCCGCACAGTTTCAGCCCGGCATAGATTGCCCGTGGTAACCGGCCATTTTACGCGTCGGACGAAATTAGCTGTGGAGACGGCTTTCAATGCAGTGCAAGGGACGGATGGCCTGGCTTCGCTCAGAGTGCGGGGTCGCTGGATGCCCCGACGCTCACTTCCAGCCCCGCCGCCGCGAACACCTGAGCGAGCGCAGGCGTTGGCGCCTCATCGGTGACCAGCAGATCGACCGCATCCGCACCGAAAGCATGTACTAGCGCGCTGTGGCCGAATTTCGCGTGATCCGCCGCGACCACGCGCCGCTCGGCCTGAGCAAAGGCAGCGAGCGAAAACGCCACATCGGCGGGCAGTGCGTCCATGAAACGGCCCTGCAGGTCGATCGCGGTGACCGAGACGATTGCGTAGCGCACATGGAACTGGCGCAGGAAGGCAAGCACGCTGTCGCCGACGGCGGCGGAGTCGTCGGCGCGCAGTTCGCCACCCGCAATGAACACGCGGTTGCCGTTGCGCGGCGCCAGCACGCGGGCGACTTCGATGGAATTGGTCACGACCGTGAGGCGCGAGCGCGCGGTGAGCGCTTGAGCAATGTGCAGGCAGGTCGTGCCGCCCTCGAGGATCAGCGAGTCGCCGTCCCGCACGAGTTCGCTGATGCGCGCGCCGATCGCCTGCTTGCCCTCGCGGCTTGCCACCATGCGCCGCTGGAACGGCGGCTCGTCGAGCCGCTCGGGCAGCATGATGCCGCCATGGACCTTGATGAGCAGGCCATCCGCGATCAGCGGCTTGATATTGCGGCGGATGGTCTCGTCGGAAACCTCAAAGCGGCCGGCAAGATCGGTGATCGTGCAGGTGCGCTCGTCGCGGACGAGTCGCAGGATTTCGGCTTGGCGTTGGGTGGAGAACATAGGATCGAGACCGGGAGACGGTGCTCAGTCTAGCAAACACCTCATAGTTCGCCAAGAAATCTCAACGCATTCCCATATAAATCCACAATCGGCACGCTAAAGCCGCACTAAAGCTCAAACTGCCCTTACTTCCGCCAGCAACTCGGGATGCCGATCCAGTACTCTCAACAGTTTGATGAGCGCGAGCGGCGGCCTAGTCTTGCCATTCTCGTACCGCGAAAAAGCATTCACCCCGCCGCCGAAAATTTCCGCCGCCTCTCGCTGGTCCAGTTCAAGCTTCTTGCGGACGGCGGCAATGAAGGCGGGATCCACTTGAGATGCATTCACCTCCTTGTTGAAGGCCAGCATCATTTGACCCGTGCGGGTCGCCTCGTCCATGTCGAGCACCGCCTCGTCGCACGCGGGGCAATAGTCGCCGGTGACGGCCTCGAAGACGGCTGTCTCTCCCTTGTAGACATAGCGCATATTGCGCGTATCGCGCACCAGTTCGGCTGCTCCGCAATTCGGGCATTTCATGCTCACCACTCCTTGAATGACACGACGAGGACGTCATCGACCACCGTCAATTTCAAATAGACCATGCCGGCTTCAGTCATGGCGCAGTAGACGTCCTGCCAGACCCGATGGTCCGCGTACGTGGTCATGCTTTTTCTGAAAGCACGCCGATCAAGGGACATCACCGTTTCGACAATCGCTGCAGGCCCGAAGCCGAGTGCCGCAGCCCCAATCACGGCCGATTTCGTGATTCTGATCTTCCCTGCACGCGCCAAGTCCTGGACATCGGCCAATTTGCAGTGAGGCGTAATTTTTTCCACTCTTGCCTCCGATTGATATTAACCTACTTGGTTATAAAAAGGTAGCGCGGCCGTCTGTTGCCGACGTATCCGCGATCCCCTTTGATCCCACATCAGCCAAATCGATCGTTGCTTTTTGCCAAATTTTGTTGCAATCTACGCGCGTCAATTCAACTTATTTCCACATATGTCCACATCAATCCCCGCCCACGCCCGTGTCGTCATCATCGGAGGCGGCATCATTGGCTGCTCGGTCGCCTATCACCTGACCAAACTGGGCTGGACCGACGTGGTTCTGCTCGAACAGGGTCAGTTGTCGTGTGGCACGACCTGGCACGCGGCCGGCCTCGTCGGCCAACTGCGCGCGCAGGAAAGCATGACCAAACTGATCCGTTACTCGACCGCGCTCTACGCCGAACTCGAAGCCGATACCGGCCTCGCGACCGGCTGGAAGCAATGTGGCTCGCTCTCGGTGGCCCGCACCGCCGAGCGGATGACGCAGCTCAAGCGCACCGCCGCCGTCGCGCGCGCCTACGGCGTGGCGTGCGACGTGATCAGCCCGCAGGAAGCCGGTGAACTCTGGCCGGTGATGCGCACCGACGACCTGCTCGGCGCCGTCTGGTTGCCCGGCGACGGCAAAGCAAATCCCACCGATCTGACCCAGGCCCTCGCCCGCGGCGCCCGCACGCGCGGTGCACGCATTGTCGAGAACACCCGGATCACGGCGATTCACACGCGCTCCGCGCTCGAAGACAAGGCAAACGCCACGACAGGCGCGCGCGAAGTCAGCGGCCTCGCGTGGCGCAACAAGGACGGCGAGGAAGGCACGATCGGCGCGGACATCGTCGTGAATTGCGCGGGCCAATGGGCCAAGGCGGTGGGCCGCCTGTGCGGCGTGACCGTGCCGCTGCACTCGGCCGAGCACTACTACATCGTTACCGAACGCATTGCCGGCGTGCATCCGGACCTGCCGGTGATGCGCGACCCAGACGGCTTCATCTACTTCAAGGAGGAAGTGGGTGGTCTCGTAATGGGCGGCTTCGAACCGAACGCGAAACCGTGGGGCATGAACGGCATCCCGGATAATTTCGAATTCCAGTTGCTGCCCGACGACTGGGATCAGTTCGAAATCCTGATGGAAAATGCGCTGCAGCGTGTGCCCGCACTCGAAACAGCGCAGGTGAAGCAGTTCTACAACGGCCCGGAATCGTTCACGCCGGACAACAACTTCATGCTCGGCGAAGCACCGGAATTGCGGCGCTTTTTCATCGGCGCGGGTTTCAATTCGATGGGGATCGCATCGGCGGGCGGTGCGGGCATGGCGCTCGCCGAATGGATCGTCGCAGGCGAACCGACGATGGACCTGTGGCCGGTCGACATCCGCCGCTTTGCGCGTTTTAACGGCAACGACACCTGGCTGCATGATCGCGTGAAGGAAACGCTCGGCCTGCACTACGCGATGCCGTGGCCAAATCGCGAACTCGACAGCGCGCGGCCGTTCCGCCGCTCGCCGCTGTATTCGCTGCTGCGCGATGGGGGCGCCTGCTTCGGCAGCAAAATGGGCTGGGAGCGCGCCAACTTTTTCGCGCCGACGCCCGCCGAAGCACAGATCGATTACGCGTTCGGCCAGCAGAACTGGCTGCCGTGGAGCGGCGCCGAACATCGCGCGTGTCGCGAAAGCGTCGCGCTATTCGATATGACGTCGTTCTCCAAATTTCTCGTCAAAGGACGTGATGCGGAAAGCGTGCTGCAAGGCATCGTCGCCAACGATGTAGAGGTACCGCCCGGCACCGCGGTCTACACCGGCATGCTCAACGAGCGCGGCACTTACGAATCGGATTTCACGCTCACGCGCCTCGCCGACGATCAATACCTGCTGGTCACCGGCACCGCGCAAACCACACGCGATTTCGACACCATCGAAAAAGCAATTCCGCGCGACAAACACTGCACGCTGGTCGACGTCACCGGCCAATACGCCGTGCTCGCTGTAATGGGCCCGCGCTCACGCGAGTTGCTGCAAAGCGTGTCGAAGGCGGACTGGAGCAATGAGGCATTCGCGTTCGGCCAGAGCCGCGAGGTCGATCTCGGTTACGCGACGCTGCGCGCCACCCGCCTCACCTACGTCGGCGAACTCGGTTGGGAACTGTACGTGCCGGTCGAGTTCGCGGTCAGCGTGTACGAAGCGTTGCGACAGGCAGGCAAGGCCTTCGGTCTCGTCAACGCGGGCTACTACGCGATCGACTCTTTGCGCATCGAGAAAGGCTACCGCGCGTGGGGTCGCGAACTGACGCCGGATACGAATCCGTTCGAGGCGGGTCTGTCATTTGCCTGCAAGCTCGATAAGGACATCCCGTTCCGCGGCCGCGACGCGTTGTTGAAATTGCGCGCCGAGCCGCTGCGCCGCCGCATGGTGGTGCTCACCGCCGACGGCGCCGCCGATCGCATGCTGTGGGGCGGCGAAGCCATTCTGCGTGACGGCAAGCCGGTCGGCTTCGTCAGTTCGGCGGCGTTCGGGCACACGCTCGGCTGTCCGGTGGCGATGGGCTATATCAACAATCCGGACGGCGTCGCCGATGCTGCGTATCTGAACAGCGGTCAATACATGATCGACGTCGCCGGCGATCTGCTGCCGGCGACCGTGCATCTGAAGGCGCCTTATGATCCGCGCTCGGAACGGGTGAAGGGCTAACGCCCGCCGCGCGCCATACTTGAAAACACCCCGTCGCGGCGGATCAAACCATGAAACAACGCCGCCGCGAGATGCAACAGCACCGTGGCGAACAGCGCGAATGCGAGCCATGTATGCAATGCACGCAGTAGCGCGAACAACTCCGTGTTATGCGGCGCGATCGGCGGTAAATGCAGGGGGCCGCATAGCGTGATCGGATATCCCGCCGCGGATAGCATCGCCCAACCGATCAACGGCATCGCCGCCATCAGCGCGTAGAGGATCAGATGCGACAGCCTCGCGACGGTACGCTGCGGCGCGGGCATGTCCGCCGGCAACGGCGGACTGCCGCGCCGGATACGCACGCTCACGCGCAGTATCACCAACAGCAGCAGCGCTATCCCAAGCGGCTTGTGAATCGCGATCAGCGTGGTATGCGCCCGCGACACCGTCGCGACCATTCCCACGCCGATAAACAGCATCGCGATGATCAACGGCGCCATCGTCCAATGCAGGAGTCGCGCGAGCGGACTGAAATGGGTACGCGTCTGTGTCATGAACGCTCTCCGTTCGACTTCGTTTGATGAACCTCGGGATGCAACGATTCTTCGCGCGTGCGGCGCTTATACGACAGCGCGTACGCAGCCGAGCGCGCGGCGAGCAACGGATCGTTGGAAGGCCGGATACCGGCCGGCAAGATGGTCGGATCAAAATTGACATCGCGACAGGCACCGTCCTCCTGCGACGTCGTGTGATCGATCACCAGCGTGCCGGCATCGATATGCTGACGATCGTCGGGCCATTGCATCGTCGCGTCGTCGATGGGATCGCCGGGCTGCGCGACCGTCAGGATCAGATGCCAGCGCAACGGTCCATTTTGCAGACGCTGATCGAGGTCGGCTTCGAGGAAATTCTTCTCTTCCTTTTGTGCATCGGTGATCGGCGCATACGGCGTTTCAGGCACCATCGCCCAACGCACGGCGCGAGTATTGCCCGCGCTGTCGGTAAACCGGAAAGCGTTGATGCTGTAGTACGCGGCATTCGCCAGACTCGACGATGGCGGATGGGCTTTCACCCATGCCTGAAACGGTTTGATCTCAGGATTCGCGGCATAAAACGCCTTCAGCTTTGCAGGGTCCGGTTTGCCGGTCGCGGCATCGGGTTTCGCCGCGACCAGTTGCTGATAGAACTGCTCGGGCGTATGAACCGCGAATACAGGTGTCGAGTTCATTCCGGTGCGCCACTGCTCACCGTTCTGCAACTGGAACAGCAAGGCCATGCTACGTACCGGTGAACTCGTATCGGGCGCGGACGGATTGCCGCCGGGAACCGCGAAACGGCCGATGACCGGCGTGCGGCCCGGCGCGAATACTGCGGCATGTGAAAGAACCGAACCGGCGCCGCTACTGTCGAAATACCCCGCCACACACAAGCCCTTTGCATGGTTGCGGCGATAGCCGGGATGGGCCTGGCCGGCTACCACTTCGAAGGTATTGATGAAACGTGGCGCGGTGAGCCGCGCAGGTGTCAGCCAGCCTGCCGTATAGGCGAAGCCTCCGGCAAGAACCGCGACGACCGCGCCGATCGCGGCGAGCCGGCATGGCACGCATCGAGGCGCAGCGTTGGGAACGGATGGTTTTGTCACGACGACTCCTTGACTCTCGGATAGATGCACTCATCGGCAAACACCGAGTTCGGCGATCTATTCCATTCGACATCCGGCGCGTCCATTCCGTGTGCGCGCCGGCTATCGATACCGTCAATTGACGCTGCCTGCCGGCGCGGTGCTGCTCGCGGCATGGCTCGCGGCGGCCGCCTTGGCGGCAAGTGCTTCCTTGTTGTGCGCGACCTGCTGTGCGAAGATGGGGTTCACATCCGGATACGACGTATCAGTGACGTAGTCAAGGCCGTTCTGCTGGGCTTCGATCAATTCCTGGTACACCTGAGCACGTGTCTTGCCTTCTGCAAAAACGCTCGACGAAGCGACGAGAACGGCGAGGGACAATGCGGCAAAAGCAATCTTCTTCATGATGAACTCCAGAGAGTTTTGTGCGGGTTTGCATGAGGGATAACCACGGGTTCGCGGCTTTTATTCCTGCCTTGGCGCTTCGTAAAAAACAAACTTCGAATGTGGAATAAACTCACACCTGCGTGTGTTCGCCACTCGATAGCTGAAATCCGACGAATGCCGAAACCATGACCTCAACCGCCCCTCCCTCCGATTCGCCGCTTTCCGAAGCCGACATTCAGGCCTACGCCGATGGGACGCTGACGCCGGAACGCGCTGCGTTTCTGCAGGACTATCTGGGCAAAGATCCGGCGGAAGCACGCCGCGTGGCGTTCTACGGCAGGCTCAACGCGCAGATGCAGCAGGCCTTCCAAACAACTGACGAACCCGTTTCGACCCGCGCCGAAGGATGGCGCGGCGTACTCGACCGGTTGAAGGCCACAAAGCGCCCGGGCAAAGTGTTGAACGCTCTCGGGGCGCTCGTTCTTACACTGGTCGCCGCGAGCGGCTGGCTGGCCGCCACAGAGGTGTCCCGGCAGGCACTCAACAATGCCGCCGTGATGGCGTTGGCGGAAACCGCCGCCGCACAGTATTCCGCTGCCTCGCCGACGCGAACCGACGTGGCCGCCCCCAACCTCGCGGCGATCGGATTGCGACTGGTGGATCAAAGGGTCCTATCGCTCAGCCCCTTCCAACGCGCCAGCGAATTCATCTATCTGAACGGCGACAACCGCCCCGTCGTGCTGATTTCCACGCTGGCACTGCTGGCGCCGGCCCAGCCGCAGTGGGCCGCCCTGCGTATCGGCGAGATCAGGCTGCTGACCTGGACGGCGCAGCGCCAGCGCTTTGTGGTCGCCGGCGACGCCCGCACCCACGGTCTGATGCGCGCCGCCGACGTGATGACCGTGCGATAGACCCTCTCCAGGTTTTTGCAACGCTGCAAAAACAACGGAATAAAATGCACCCACGCGTGTTTGCAGTTCGAATGCGCGTGGTGGTTCAATCGACGGCCGCCCACCCGGCGCCCCACGAGAAGCCCACGATTGGGATTGAAAATGGATGTCCGTGACGAGCTGATTGAGCATGTGCCGCGCTTGCGGCGCTATGCGCGAGCGCTGATCAACAATCGCGATCTCGCCGACGACCTGGTGCAGGACACGCTCGAACGCGCGCTCGGCCGGACCGGCATGTTCCAGCCCGGCACCGACCTGCGTGCGTGGCTGTTCACGATCATGCATAACGTGTTCGCCAATCAGGCGCGCAAGGCGTCGGCGCGTGCAGTCCACGTGGCGGTCGACGACGACAGCGTCCACGAAAGCGAATTTGCCGTGCCGTCCGATCAGACCCGTTCGCTGGAAATGCGCGACCTCGACTACGCATTGCAGCGTCTGCCCATGGAGCAGCGCGAAGTGGTGCTGCTGGTCGGTCTCGAGGAAATGAGCTATGCCGATGTGGCCCTCGCGCTGAACATTCCGATCGGCACGGTCATGTCGCGCCTTTCACGCGGACGCGAGCGGCTTCGGGCATTGATGGCGGGCACGCAGCCCGGTGCAAAATTACAGGTGGTGCGATGAGCGACCAACACACTCCGATCGGCGAACAAGAGCTGCACGCCTATGTGGACGGCACGCTGTCCGACGAACGACGCATCGAGGTGGAGCGCGCGCTCGAACAGAACCCCGAGTTGGCCACACGCGTCAGCGATTATTTCTCGCTGAACAGCATGTTTCATGAACGCTATGACCGCGTGCTGAGCGAGCCCGTGCCCAAACGTCTGCAAACGCCTCTGGCCAGTAGGCGCCGCTGGCGCATAGCCGCCAACTGGCCGCAGTTCGCCGGGATGGCGGCAGCGCTGGTGCTGGGCGTAGGCATCGGCGTCGGCACGCATATGGGACAGGACGTCGTGGCGCCGGTCACCGACCACTCCGACACGCGCCCGGTCAGTGCGGACAGTTCGGAAATGTTTGCGCGGCAAGCCGCGGTGGCGCATGTGGTCTATATGCCCGCCGTCGACCGTCCAGCCGAAATGACGGCGGATCACGAACAGGATTTCGTGCAGTGGCTGTCCAACCGGCTCGGCACCAATGTGCATCCGCCGATGCTTTCGAAGAGCGGTTTCAATCTTTCGGGCGGGCGTCTGTTGCCAGGCGCCGATGGGCCGACCGCGCAGTTCATGTATCGCGGGCCGAACGGCGAACGCGTGACACTGTGCATTTCGCATCGTCAGGTGAACTCGAATACCACCGCGTTCAAGCTGTATCAGGACGGGCCGGTGAACGTGTTCTACTGGGTCGACGGCGACTTTGGCTATGCCGTGTCAGGCGGGATCGATCGCAAGGTGCTGTTGCAACTGTCGCATGACGTGTACTCGCAATTGACGGGCGCCGCGCCGGGTTGAGATGCCGTGTCAGGTCGCGATAGCGGGTTCAGTTTGTCGCACTGCTGCCGCGATCGAGCGACGCCGCGCGCATCGCGTCGCTCGGATTGGTGAAGAACTGCTG
Organism: Paraburkholderia madseniana; assembly: GCF_009690905.1. Taxonomy (GTDB): domain Bacteria; phylum Pseudomonadota; class Gammaproteobacteria; order Burkholderiales; family Burkholderiaceae; genus Paraburkholderia; species Paraburkholderia madseniana. The sequence goes on along the minus strand of NZ_VOSW01000069.1, from coordinate 28,157 downwards.
GCGCAACTGCGCAATCTGCGCGTCGCGTTGCTGAGGTGGCAAACCCTGTTTGTCGATCTGCGCGCGCTGGCTTGAATAGTCCGCATAGCGGGCTTGCCAGGCGTCGTCAGCCTGCTGCATCTGCACGACGCGTTGCGCCGCTTCAGGTCCAAGTGTCTGCGTAATCCGTGCGCGCATCGTATCGAGCGAGCCGCCCTGCTTCTGCGCCTGACTGATCGCGTCGAGTGCGGCCTGCTGCGGGCGTGCCCGTTCGTGGGCCGCGCGTGTTTCCGGCGGCAGTGCCGCGTCTAGTGCGGCGAGACGCGCCGCTTTTTCCGCGGCGCTCATCGCGCCATCTGACGCGATGCGCAGACGCGCCACATCCGTATGTTGCTGCTGCGATTCGGCGCCGAAGAACGGCTCGCTCCATTCGCCCATCAAGCGGGTGCCTAAGGCATCGCGCTGGTCGAGCGAGAGCTGCAGCGCGTCGAGGTCCAGCTTTGCGCCGCTCTGGCTTTGGATTGGCGAGGTTTGTGGCAACTGGTCGAGCGCCGTGCGATAAGCGTTGTAGCGCTGCCAGACAGTCACCGCTTCTTCGGCGGCCGGCGTGCCGTCGAGTTGCGCGGCGATCTGCCGACGCACCAATGCATCGAGCGTCGCGGGAGAGATTTCGTTTTGCGCCGTCAGGAAGTAGTCGAAGAAATCGCGGACCGCACGCGTGTGCGCGAGGTGGCCGCGGCCATCGGTTGGCAGATGAGGTGGCGACGAACCGTCGAGCGAAGCGGGCAATGCGCCGGCCGCCGACGTGCCGGCGGCCATGTCCTTGCCCGAAGCGAGCGCGGGTTTCGCAGAACTCGCCGCATTCACCGCATGCAGCGCGGATGCATGATGCGCGGACGGCGGGCGGTTCAGCCACAAGGCCGCACCCGCCGACACCGCACCCACCGCCACGAAAACCAGCCACTGACTCCGCGCGCTGCCCCGCTGCCTCTCCAATCGCCGCATCCGTTCACACGCCTTGCGTCTTCAGGCGGTTCGCCTGCATGCGAATCACTGCCACCGGATCCGCCGCATTCGCGCCGCGCACGCCGAGCAACTGGTTGATCTCGTCGAGATGGTTCCACTTGTAGCTCGTGCCAAGCACCTTGCCGTAGAGCGCGCTGCACACCGAGACGAGTCCGTCGTTCTGCCCCGACTGGCGGCTCAGCATGATCGCGCCGGTGCCGTACAAAACGAGTGTCGACGGATCAAGGAGGTTGGCGGAATCGATTGGGGCGGCGCTGGTGTCGGTGGCGCCAGGGATGCCCAGCACGGAGGTCGGCTGAATCGCAGTGCCCGCCCACGAGTACAGCAGATGCGTGTTGCCGTTGACGGTCTCAGTCGCGGCGCCCGTTTGGCACGAGCCGGGTGCACCGAGGCCAGCGCTCGGATAGCGCAAGTTGTAGGCCGCGGCGTTAGCCGTGGTCAGCGTTTGCAGCGCGGCTACCGCATTCTGATTCGTGTTGTTATTACTACTCGTCAGGATGCCGAATATATTCGCAAACGCGCCGATGATCGATGTCGAAAGACCGGTCGGATCTTTTTGCAACGCGTCCTGCACGAAATCGGCGAACTCCGAGCCGCGATGCGGCGTCCCAATCGTGGTGACCGAAGCGACGAGTTCCGGCGCTACCGCAGCGACATAGCGCGAGGTCAAGCCACCCTGGCTGTGGCCGATCAGATTCACCTTCTGTGCGCCGGTCGCGGCCAGGACCTGTTTCACGTAGGCGAGTAATTGTTCGCCGCGCCCGTTCGGACCGTCATCGGTCTGAAAGCCCGACAGGTTCGCCACATACACGCTTGCGCCGTGCTGCTGGAGGTCGGACTGAATGCCGTACCAGTAGTCGAGTACGCCGAGATATTTGTCGGTCCCGGTGAGGCCATGGACGAGGATGATCGGATAGCGGGTTGCCGCATAATCGTCGGCGCTGGTGGTCGACGTCGCGGCGATTGCGCGATCGATGGCAACCGGTGTGGCGATTGTGAGAAGCACAGCGAGCGGCGCATTGGCGACAGCGGCCGCAATCGCCCAGGCGACGATGCGAGAACCCTTCGATTTCGACATGTGACGGCCTCCGGTTGCGAAGTCCGCGTATTTAGCTATACAAATCGATCGAGGGCAATAGAGCGGGAACTCCAAACTGCTTATGCTGCAGTGCGTTTCTAAGGTCTATCGCAGTGTGGCGATGCGACGGGCATTGACGGCATCGAGGTCGACAATGCTGCCTGGATTCGCGCTTGACTTGACCAACTCCCGCGGCGTCACCCCTAACAACCGCCCCATCCAATGCGCCATATTACTCTGATGCGCAAAGCCCGTCTCCAGCGCGATCTGACTCGCGCTCAACCTGCCTTGAAGCAATAGCGCCCTCGCCCGCTCCACTCGCCGTTGCACCACATACTGATGCACCGGCATACCGAGCGTTTCGCGAAACAGCACCTTGAAATGCGGGACACTCAATTCAGCATGCACCGCCAGTTCGCCAAGCGTGAGGCGTTGATCGAGGTGCGCTTCGATAAACTCGATCACGCGAGCGGCAGTCTTCGGCGCAAGCGTGCGACGTTTGTTCTCGAGTTTGTCGAGCACCGGCGCGCTGCCGATCAGCCGTACCACCATCGCGGTACACAGGCTTTCGGCGAAGAGCGGATCGGACGCATCGTCCGCTTCGAGTTCCGCGCGTAGCGCCCAGGCCAGATGCTGAAAACGTGGGTCGCGCATCTGGAACTGCGGACGAAGCCGCGCTTCGCTCGTCTTCAATTCCAGTTGCTCGACGGTCCTCTGTGCGAAGTCTTCGCCGATCCACACACTGAAAATCGTGCAGGCGGCTTCATCGGTCCACTGTCCGTCGACGCCAGCGGGAATCACATCCGCATCGCCATGCGCCTGAATCCGCGAAAAGCGGCGCTCATTGCACATGCAACGCGCCTTGACCGGCGCGCCGACATGCACACCCACGCGATGATGCTTGAGCGCCGGAATCCGGTGCAGCCCGGCCGACACGTTGACCAGTTCCGCGCCGAAGCCCTGCCAGCCGAGCGTCTTGCTCGAGAGCAGCGCGATGCGGGAGCCACTGTGCGGCTGCGGTATCGGTGTCACGGCGTTCATTGCTTTTCCTCGTGGATGGCGGCAAACGTGTGTGCATTGTGCTGCGTTTTTCGCTCCTTCGCTTGGCTCGCACCGCCTCAACACACGTGCTGCGCCGCCACAAAGAAAAACAATCATCCGAATCTGCGCACGACGATCCGTGCCCGCGCGTTTCTCCGTCCCCGTATCCCTAAGATGGCCGCATACCGACCCAGGAAGGAGCTCAACGTGTTCGTGATCTTTGGAGCAGCAGGCAATGTTGGCAGAGTGAGCGCGGCGGCGTTGCGCCGGGCGGGCCGCGAAGTGCGCGCGGTCGTGCGCCAAGCCGAGCAAGGCGACGTGTTAGCGGAAATCGGCTGTGAAATCGCCATCGCCGATCTGCTCGACCCAGCTTCGGTAGCACGCGCTATCGAGGGAGCGTACGCGGTGCAGATACTGTGCCCAGTGCCACACGCAGACGCCGATCCCGCAACCACGATGCGGCGCATGATCGACGTGAGCGCGGGCGCATTACGCGCCAACCCGCCGCAACGCGTGCTCGCGCTGTCCGACTACGGCGCGGAACACGCGAGCGGCACCGGCATCACGACGCTGTTTCACACCCTCGAAACGCAACTCGCGCCCGTTGCCTCACAGTTGACGTTTCTGCGTGCAGCGGAACACATGCACAACTGGGGTCGCGTGCTGCCAATCGCGCTCGCGAGAGGCGTGCTGCCGAGTCTGCATCATCCATTGAGCAAGCTGTATCCGACGGTCGCCGCACAGGATGTCGGGCTGCTGGCCGCCGAACTATTGCTCGACGACAGACCGGCGAAGGTGTCACCACGGGTGGTGAGCATCGAAGGTGAAGCGCGTGTCAGCGCGTTAGACGTCGCGCGTACGCTCGGTGCATTGGCGCACCGCCAGATCACGGCCTACGAAGTGCCACGCGGCGAATGGGCCGCCATGCTCCATGGCGCGGGACTCGGTGAGAACCACGCGCGTCTCATCACGGATCTATACGACGCGCACAACGCGGGCCGCATCGACGTCGAAACGGAGATCAGCGAGCGGCGCTTCGGCGCGACTGCGCTAGCGGATGTGTTTGCGTCGATCCTGGCGCGTGTCGCTGCAACTTCAACTGCAACTGCGACGGCTCGCTAAACCGCACTCGCGATAGGAGAAACGACATGCATACTTGCCCTTTGCTGCGCGCATCGATGGAAGCTCGGAAAAGCGCGACGCATCACATCCCGCAACCACGCGGAACGACGAACACCCGCTACTGGACGGCCATCTCAGCAGGTCTTGCGGGACTCATCGGTTGGCGAGCGCTTCGGGACATGCTCAACGCGATTCCCGATAGCAACGACGACTTTGGTTTGTTCTGATTCGACGCGGCTCGAATCGAATCGAATCGAATCAATTCGGCTCCACTCGCGGTTCGATAAGCCGTAGACACGCCGCAGATGGGTCATCACCATGTCAAAGTCCGCACTAAATTGACAAAACCGACGCCACGACACCGGCCGCCGTTTGCAAACGGTGGCCGGTGCGCACACGTCAATTATTCGTTTTCGTCGAAGTAGTGCCCAAACTTCAACTGTTTGGTGCGGATATAGCGCTCGTTTTCCTCGCGCATCGGAATTGCCAGCGCGACGCGCTCGCACACCGGAATGCCATGCTTTGACAGCGTGTCGAATTTTTCCGGATTGTTGCTCATCAGGCGAACCGAGGTGACCTTGAGCGTGCGCAGAATGCCTGCCGCGGAATCGTATTCGCGCGAGTCGTCGGGCAAGCCGAGATCGAGATTGGCCTCGACGGTGTCGCGGCCCTGCTCCTGCAACGCATAGGCGCGAATCTTGTTCGACAGGCCAATGCCGCGCCCCTCGTGGCCGCGCAGATACAGCAGCACGCCGCAGCCTTCAGCCGCGATATAGCGCAGCGCCAGATCGAGTTGTTCGCCGCAATCGCAGCGGTACGAGCCGAGCACGTCGCCCGTCAGGCACTCGGAGTGCAGGCGCGTCAACACGGACGACTGGTTTGCGACGTCGCCCATCACGAGCGCGAGATGTTCGGCGCCGCTTTCGGCCACGCGAAACACGTAGGAGGTAAACGTGCCGTAGCGCGTGGGGAGCGTGGCGGTAGCGTCGAGGACGACGCACTCGCCGCTGGGTGCGCCGTCTGTTGCTTGCGACGGATCGTGAGACGTGAGCATGGCGTTGGACAATGGTGCTGACATGAACCCGCAATATTGGGATGCGGTATGGACCGGCAGTTTACCGCTAATCGGCACACCGCGCCCGGATGCCCGCGTGCCGCGTACGAAACCGACGCACATCACATGGCTACCTGAGTTGAACGCACCGCGCGCCACAGGTATTCCCGAGGTCCGTCCGCCGCACACCGCGCCTATACTGGAATGGCCTGTCCCTCACGCCAGCGCGCCGCATCGGCGTGCTGCACTGCGAAACGGAGTCGCTCCATGACAAGCGTTGCACAGCTTCTTAAAACCAAACCGAACAACACCACCGTCTTCACGGTCGGGGCCGACGATTCTGTCTACGAGGCGATCAAGCTGATGGCTGAAAAAGGCATCGGCGCACTGGTCGTAACGGACGGCGACAGCATCGCCGGGATCGTTACGGAGCGGGACTATGCGCGGAAGGTCGTCCTGCTGGACCGTTCATCGAAGGCTACGCCGGTGCGCGACATCATGAGCAAAGCCGTGCGCTTCGTCCGCCCCGACCAGACCACCGACGACTGCATGGCCCTGATGACCGAACGGCGCATGCGTCACTTGCCGGTCATCGAAAACGACCGCCTGGTAGGCATGGTATCGATCGGCGACCTGGTGAAGAACATCATCGCCGAGCAGCAATTCACGATTCAGCAACTCGAGTTCTATATCCACGGCGAACGCCCCTGAGGTTCGCGGCCTATCGCAGGTCGCGCCACACGCCGGGCGTCGCACCCTGCCGAAACGGGGCGCAAAAAAAGCCCAATCCTTGAAAAAGGTTGGGCGAAGCTACCTTGCGGCAGCGGAGGTTCCTGAATTGTGGACTGCGAGAATGCACGCCGCATAAAGCGCGCATGTGCCTCGCCATATCACACTGCTGATTGCTTGCAGAACGCGGAACGTGCGTTGAGCTGGTTCACGCACGCCCCGCTTCGATCAGATCAACTGCCGGCCGCACCAGCCGGGCTCCAAACCTAGTTACCGAAATAAACCGACTTCGGACCGGACGTCGGTTGCAAGACGCCACCCGCTTGTGACGAACCGCTCGCCCGGCCACCGTAGCCACTGGTATCCGCGACGGGTTCCTGCGTCTGCGCGACAGCCGGGTTTTGCGCCTGCACACGGCTTTCGGCGGCTTGAACGTCGCGCGGATAGTTCGTGTCGTTGCTGGCGGCCGGGTTGTAACCCGCTTGTTCAAGCTGGATCAATTGGCTGCGGACTTCCGCGCGGGTCGCAGGCTGGTCGCTCGATTGAGCGAACGAAGCAACTGGGGCGGCGAGAACGGCTGCAATGGCGATTGCCTTGATGAGCGATTTCATGACTTACCTCCAGACCTGTTTTTTGCTTCGCTTGCCACACCATGTGAGAAGCGAGTGATTTCAGTCTAGTCACCCAATCATCGCGGGAAAACCCTTAATTGTGAGATAGATAATTGTTCAAAACGCAAGAGTGTGACGAAACTTACCGCCAAACTTGATTGAAGGCTTCGTTTTACCGTAATAATTGTCGGAATCGTAACCTTTGCGTCTGACGTTTCGAGAAAGCACCCCCGCTGAGCGTGTTTTGCCGCATTGCCCGGCGCGGATAGTCAGATTTGCGCACTGGTCAATGCGTCGGCGTGCGGCGGCAGCAGCAATTTTCGCGGTCCGCTGACGAACGCGCTGCCGGGTTCGAAAAACCGTAACGGCCGATGCATCTCGCGCGACAAGCCGATGCGCGTCGTCACGCCGATCTGCACATCACCCGTCTCGATCACGCCGATCCACAGGCCATGTCCGCTGCAAAGATCGCGGCCGTCAAACGACTGGTCGATGCCCAAGGCCATGGTGAGCCGGCCGGGACCGCGCGCGAGATCGCGCAACGGCACGCCGGGCCGCCGCGCTTCCATCAACTGCAAGCCCTCCAGCGGTTCGATCGCGCGGAGCAGAATGCCTGCGCCGACCTCTTCCGCTTCCGCAGACATGTTCAGCATGTACGAAAGCCCGTACGTAAGCCGGATATAAGCGTGGCCGGGGGCGAGAAACATCGACCCGTTATACGGGCGGCGGCCTGCAAACGCGTGGCTGGTCGAATCGCCGAGCGGGTACGCCTCGGTTTCGACAATGCGGCCGCTGATACGGCCTTCGGGGAGGTCGTGCACCAGATATTTGCCGATCATGAAACGTGCCAGCGCGACGGTATCGAGCGGCAAATCGTCACGAAGCAATGGGAGGATAGATAGAGGCTGATTCGGCATGCAATTCGGACGAGTCGTTAGGCGCCAGGCGCAGGGTTCGATAGATGCGCGACCTGCCAGTGCAGCAGACACGCCAACGGGCGTGCCACCCGCGCCGCACCAAGCGGTGGAGCGCCATCGGCCTGCCTTCATCGGCCCATTCGTTGTACCAAAACCTCATTTCCAGGCACTGACGCATTCACCATGGCACTAATTGGAGTATCGTGTGTTTCCGGCTTGCAGGACAGCCTTTGCCGGCATGCGTGTGCTTAGGCGCGCCTGATCAGCTTACAGATTGCAAGAAGTCGCTCGATCGCAGCAACGTTCCATTCAGATTTGATCCCGAAGTACCCGCTGGTGCAGTACACCGGCCCATCCCGGGGCCGTCGTATCCATGACAATAGGAGAGAGTTGAATGAAAGCATTCCAGGCAATCAAGATGGTCGGCGGCGCGCTGATCGTTCTGGCATCCGTCAATGCGTACGCGCAAAGCAGCGACGCTGCTCCGGCGGCCCCCATGGCTGCTTCTTCGGCGCCGAGCGCCAAGGCGGCCAAGGCGGCCAACCGTGCGTTGGGACGCAAGGTGCGCACCGCCCTGTCGAAAACCAAGGGCCTGAGCGTGACCAACATCACCGTGCGCGCACGTGGCGGCGCAGTGACGCTGGCCGGCACGGTGCCTGAGCAACCGCAAGTCGACCTGGCAACCCAGGCCGCGCAAGCCGTGCCGGGCGTGACGTCGGTCAAGAACGCACTGTCGATCCGTCCGGTCGGACAGTAAACCGCTTTAGTCAGTCGTTGCGCTACATCCGGACGCAACGCTTCATCACGAGGCGGCGCGTCCGGACCTAAACATTCGGATTCTTTCCCTGAAACTGCCAACCTGGCAGTGGTGGTCTGATGGAGTTTCACCCATCGAACCCGCGTCGCATTTTCCGCGCAATCCTGCGCGACTCAATCCTTCAGATGCCGATGAGCCGCAGGTTGCCTTGCCGCCTTCGCCACTGCGTCGGCACAATCCGTCGCACGGACTGACAAAACCTCGTCCGCTATGAACTATCCTTTATAATTTAATGCGTTAGGGCGCGTTGTTGACAGGATGGTTTAGGATTTGCGCCCGCGCCCGTGTCTCACGCCCGTGTGTCATCGGCGCCCGTCCGCGCTTGCTGCGCCAGTCCAATACAAGCAACAAGAACACGCAACGAAAGGAAGCCCTGAATGACCACGCCCGCGACCGTTTTGCCCCGCTGGACCATTGCCGCGCCCTTCGTTGCCTGGATCGTGCTGGGCATCGCGTATGCCTTGCCGGGCAACGGGTTGCTGCTCGCGCTGATCGGGGTCGCACTGTGCGCTGCGGTGTTCACAGCGGTGCACCACGCGGAAGTGGTCGCGCATCGCGTCGGCGAGCCGTTCGGCACACTGGTGCTGGCGGTGGCCGTCACGGTGATCGAAGTCGCGCTGATCGTTTCGGTGATGTTGACGTCCGGGCCGGAAAAAGCCGGGCTTGCGCGCGACACCGTATTCGCCGCGGTGATGATCGTGTGCAATGGGATCGTGGGCATCTGCCTGCTGGTGGGCGGTATCCGGCATCGCGAGCAGGATTTTCAAAGTCGCGGCGCTGCGGCGTCGTTGGCAGTGCTCGCGTCATTGTCCGTGTTGACTCTGGTCATGCCGAACTACACGACGACGAGTGCCGGCCCGGTTTTGTCGTCGTCGCAACTGGCGTTCGCGGGGGTGTCTTCGCTGGTGCTGTATGGGGTGTTCGTGTTCGTCCAGACCGTGCGGCATCGCGATTACTTTCTTGCCGGCGTCCCCGACGAGGACGTCCATGCCGCCCCACCGAGTGCCGGTGTCGCGCTGGCAGCCGGCGGCTTGCTGGTGGTGTGCCTCGTCGCCGTCGTGTTGCTCGCGAAAGTGCTCTCGCCGGTGGTCGAAACGGCAGTGAAGAACGCGGGCGCGCCGCCGGCGGTGGTCGGCATTATCATTGCCGCGCTGGTGCTGTTGCCGGAAGGGCTCGCCGCCGTGCGCGCGGCGCGCGCCGATCGCTTGCAGAACAGCCTGAATCTCGCGCTCGGCTCGGCGCTGGCCAGCATTGGGCTGACCATTCCAACGGTCGCCGTGGTGTTCTTGTGGACCGCCCAGCCGCTCATCCTCGGTATCGACGGCAAGGAAACTGTGCTGCTGGTGCTCACGTTGATCGTCGGCACCCTGACGCTCAGTTCCGGACGCACGACGATCCTGCAAGGCGCCGTCCATCTGTCGTTGTTCGCGGCGTATCTGTTTCTGTCCTTCGCGCCCTGACGATAGGCTTGACGATCCGCGCTCTACCCAAACGACGGGCTGCTCTCCTACTCTTCCCAATGCTCCGCAATCCAGTCGCGGAACAGATTCAGCTTCTGCTGATGCGCGACTGAATCCGGATACACGAAGTAATACCGCCAGCCGGTCTTGAGCACCGTATCGAATGGCCGCACGAGACGCTTGGCCGCGACGTCTTCGTCGATCAGGGCAAGATCGCTGATGGCAACACCGAAGCCCTGCAAAGCGGCGTTGGTCGCCATGTCGAGCGTGTCGAAGCTCGGGCCGTGCTCAGCATCGATCGCAGGCGCATTCGCGGCATCCACCTCGGTGACCTTGGCGAGCCACATCTTCCAGTCGCGATGGTCGCGCGTTGGATGCAGCAGCGTGTGGCGCGCCAGATCCGCCACCTCGTCCAGAGGTTTGTCTTTCAGCAGATCGGGCGCGCACACCGGCGTCAGACGCTCCTCGAACAAGGGCACCGCCTGCACGTCCGCACCCGGTGACGAACCATAGATGATCGCCGCGTCGAACGGCTCGAGCTGGAAGTCGACGTCATGTTGCCAGGTGGTGGTGATCTGAACGTGCAGCTCGGGATACTCGGCCTGGAAGCGCATGATCTTCGGCAACATCCAGCGCATGACGCAGGTCGGCACTTTCAGCGCGAGATCGGTGCGTTGACGCGTGAGGCGCAGCGATATCTCTTCGATACGCGCGAAGCTCTCCTTGACGGCCGGCAGCAACAGTTCGCCTTCGGCGGTCAGCGTCAGGCCCTTTGCATGGCGCTTGAAGAGCGGAAACTTATAGTAGTCCTCGAGCGCGATGATTTGCCGGCTGACCGCGCCTTGTGTCAGGCATAGGTGGTCAGCGGCGCGTGTGAAGCTGCGATGCCGCGCGACGGTTTCGAAAATCTGCAGCGCATTGAGCGGCGGGAGACGTCGCATCTGGATAAGTCCGGTCAGGGATCAGGAAAAGTCATTGCGCGGGCGGGCGGCCTTGCGTGCCATCACGCCCATCGAGCCCACAGGATAAGCGATCAGAATGTTTCGCACGTGTTGTGCGCGGGCAAATATGCATGCATTTCGCTCATGGCCCGGTTATTAATCCGAGTCTGAGCGCCACCGCTTGCACCGACTCAGGGCGCATCCCGCCGGATACCGCACCAGAACCGAGCTTTCCTCATACCTCCCTCCAGCCCGCCTGCGCAAAAAAATCATGGACGTTAACCCCGATACGCCACTGGATTGGCGTTCCCACGGACCACAGCAAAGCCGCCGCTAGCGTCGCGCGACAGCCTACCCATGAGATTCCGTCATGCGTTCCATGCGCATATTTCGTTTGTTGAGGGATTTTGGCAAACCTAGAGTGCATCAACACGCAACGCACCCGGTATCGCGTGAGGTTGGGAACGACGGGCAACGCAAATGGGCGATGCAGCAGCAGCGGTCAGAGCGAATATCACCAGGCAACAGGCGTTCAACACAGGAGACCGCCATGCAAGAGATCAAACGGGGTAGAAGGCAGGCCATCAAGGCAATCGGCGCAGCACTCGCGGCGTCCACGTTGCCGATGCCGTTCATCAACGTGCGGGCACAGGAGCACAACTTCTCCGGCAAGACACTGCGCTTGCTGACCTGGTCGGACGACACCGGCGCCGCCGCCTTGCGCAACATCGCCGCCACGTTCACGGCGAAGACCGGCGCCAAGGTCATCGCCGACCGCGCCGACGGCACCTCCGGCATGGTCGCCAAGGTGAAGGCCGCGGGCGATCGCCCCACTTACGACGTCATCACCCTGGCCGGTGTCGGCGCGGCGGGTCTAGGCGACGCGGGCCTGCTGATGAAGCCCGATCTCGACAAGCTGCCGAATCTGAAAGAGGTCGCGCCGCAATACCGCACGGGCGCGAACGGCTTCGGCGTGGGTTATCTGCTGTGGTCGGATGGGTTGATCTACAACACGTCGACGGTCAAGACGGCGCCGTCTTCGTACGAAGCGCTGTGGGACCCGAAGTACGCCGGACGCCTGTTCCTACCGCCGCCTGAATGGGCCGAAGCGGTGGACCTCGCGATCATCGCAGCGAAAATGAACGGCGGCTCGCAACAGAACATCGAGCCGGGCTTCAAGAAGCTGATGCAGCTGAAAGATCGCGTGATGACGCTTGGCGAGAATCCGAACCAGGTGGCCGATCTGTTCCGCACCGGCTCGCTCGATATCGGCGGCATCTATTCGCCGGCCTTTTTCCCGGACCAGATCCGCAAACCCGAGTACAAGATGGGCGTGACCTACGGGATGAAGGAAGGCTTCGCCACACAACTGATGTTCACGGTGATCCCGAAGTCGCATCCCGCCGACAGCGATCTGATCCACGCCTTTATCAACCATTCGCTCGATGCCGGTGTGCAAGGCCGCATGGCTGCCGACGTGCTGAACGGACCGGTCAATTCGAAGGCGGTGATTCCGGCCGAGAGCCGCGCGTTCGTGCCGAGCCCGCAGCAGATCGCCGAGAAAGCAATCCTGCATGACGACAAAGCGCTCGCCGTCGTGCAGCCTGCGTGGATCAAGCGCTACACCGAAATTTTCTCGGCATGACCGCGATGCTCGCGCGTTTCTCGCGGCGTGCCTCGTCGGCGTCGGACGCTGCGTCCGGTGACGCGTCGGGCGCGGCTTCCGGCTCGCCCGGCGCCGCTTCCCGCGCACCGGACGAGCAGGCGTCCACGGCGCTCGCGAAAGCGCGCCCCTGGATTCTGCTCGCGCCGATCCTGCTGTTTCTGGCCATTCTCGGCGCGGCAGCACTCGTCGTGCTGCGCATGAGCTTCGGCACGCAAGGTAACGAATGGCACGGCTTCACGCTGCAGAACTACGCCGATCTCATCGACGGCTATTTCATGAAGTCGCTGTGGCTCACGTTGAGGCTCGCATTTCAAAGCATGATCTGCGCCGTGCTGCTGGCGATTCCCGTTGCTCTCGCGATGGCGCGCACCAAGTCGCGGCTGGCGCGGCGACTGTTGCTCGCAGGCGTGCTGCTGCCCTTGCTCGTCAATCTGCTGCTGCAAGGTTATGGCTGGCTGATCATTCTCGGCCCGGCCGGTCTCCTCAATCACGCGCTGCTCGGCAGCGGCCTCGTCGAGCGCCCGGTGATGTGGCTGTATCGCGAACATGGCGTGTTGCTCGGTCTGATTCAGACGGCGTTTCCTCTGGCCGTGCTGCCGTTGTCGAGCGCGATGCGCGCGGTTTCGAGCTCGTATGAAGAAGCCGCGGCCACGCTTGGCGCGACGCGTTGGCAAACGCTGCGTCATGTATTGCTGCCGCTCGCCATGCCGGGGCTCGTGTCCGGCGCCCTGCTCGTGTTTGCGTATAACGCCAGCGCCTTCGCCGTGCCCCTGCTGCTCGGCGGACGCCGCGTGCCGATGCTCGCCGTGCTGGTCCACGACCAGGTCGCGCCCTTGCTTAACTGGCCCGCCGCATCCGCATCGGGCGTCGTATTGATGGTCGCGACGCTCACCGTGATGGCACTGTCGCAGCGCCTCGTGCGCCGTACACAACGTCTCGCCGAGGAGCCTCACGCATGAGCACGCCGATCCAGACTCCCCTGGCACGCCCACCGCGCCTGCCGCGTTTGCCGCGTTTGCCGACCACCATGCCCGGCCAGCTCGGCAAAGCCACCGCGCTGCTCGCCGCCATCGTGCTGTTTCTCGCCGCGCTGCCGATCCTGACGATGATCACGATGTCGTTCAGCGCGGCCGACACGCTCGAATTCCCGCCACATGCCTACGGCCTGCACTGGTATCGCGCGGCGTGGCACAGCTTCGTCTCGCCGGATGCGAGCGACTCCCTCTCGATGGGCGCCGCGCTCAGCACGAGCCTGATCGTCGCGCTCTCGACGATGGTCATCGCCACGCTCGTCTCGGTGCCCGCCGCCTACGCGCTGAGCCGCTACCGTTTTCGCGGCAAGCCCGCGGTCGAACAACTGGTGGCGTTGCCGCTCGTCTATCCGCTGGTGATGCTCGGCTTGTCGCTGTTGCTGGTGTTCAACGTGCTGCCGGTCGAACTCGGCGTATTCCGCCTGATCATCGCGCACGTGATTCTGGCGCTGCCGTTCACCGTGAAAAATTGCGCGGCGTCAGTGGCCTCGATCGGCCCGGAGTTCGAGGAAGCCGCCTGCGTGATGGGCGCGAGCCCGAGCCGCGCGCTGATCGACGTGATCCTGCCGCTCATGCGCCCCGGTATTCTCGCCGGCATGCTGTTCGCGTTCATCGTCTCGTTCAACGAATTCACGGTGACCTTCTTCCTGTACGGCATCGACACGATGACGCTGCCGGTGTGGCTCTATAGCCGCACGGTGTCGTCGCTCGATCCGACCGTGTTCTGTTTCGCCGTATTCATCGTCGCAATCGACTTCGCGCTGATCTGGCTGCTCGAAAAGCTGATCGGCGACGAAGGGGTGGCGCTTTGACCATCCTTCCGATTCGCGCTGTGCTGATGTCTTTTTGCTGGAGCATTCGATGACCCATCTGACCTTGCAGGCCGTGACCAAGCGCTTCAACGCGGCCTATGCCGTCGACAGCGTCGATCTGAGCGTGCCCGACGGCAAGCTGGTGTGCTTTCTCGGGCCGTCCGGCTGCGGCAAGACCACGCTCTTGCGGATGATCGCCGGGCTGGAAACGCCGAGCTCGGGCAGCATCAATTTTGCCGGCCGCGACATCACGCATCTGCCTGCGAACCAGCGCGACTTCGGCATGGTGTTCCAGTCGCTCGCACTGTTTCCGCATATGACGGTGGCGCAGAACGTCGCGTATCCGCTCAAGCTGCGCAAGACCGCAAAAGATGCGCAAGCGCGCCGCGTCGCTGAATTACTGGAACTGATCCAGTTGCCGCACATGGCGAACCGTCCGGTCACGCAACTCTCCGGCGGCCAGCGGCAACGCGTGGCGATTGCCCGTGCAATCGCCTCGCAACCGAAACTGCTGCTGCTCGACGAACCGCTCTCTGCGCTCGACGCCAAGCTGCGCGAAGCGATGCAGGTCGAGATCCGCCTGCTGCAACAGCGTCTCGGCATCACGACGATCATGGTCACGCACGATCAGCGCGAAGCGATGACGATGGCCGACGAAATCGTGGTGATGGAAAAAGGCCGGATTGCGCAAGTCGGCAAGCCGCTTGATATTTATCGCGATCCGGTCAGCGAATTCGTCGCTGACTTCATCGGCCTCGGCAACATCCTGCCGGTCAGCTACGACGGCGCGGGTGGCGTCAGTCTGCCGGGTGGAAGGCGCATTGCGGTCGCGCAACCGGCGCGGATGCCTGAGTCCAGCAGCGATATCCGCCTGCTGATCCGGCCGGAAGACGTCTGCGTCAAAGCAGCGTCCGGTGATGCCGGGCAGAACCGGCTCGCGGGCACGGTGACTTTTATCCGTGACGTGGGGGCGTCCCTGGAAGCCACGATCGATTGCGCAGGATTCACCCTGACTGCCGCGACCACACCGCGCGAAACGCCGGGGCTGACGCTCGGCATGCCGGTGTTCGCGGAATTGCCACCACACGCGTGCAAACTGATCGCCGCCCGTGCGGCGCATTGAAACGTATCGCTGAGGCAAGGCACCGAAACGCGTCGCTGAAGCGTTCACTGAAACCCATTCCAATACCGAGTTTTCGACAGAGGAAAGACCATGAATCAACCCCAAGTTGCCCAATCAAACGCACGCCGAGTCTTCGCCACCCTCGCCGCGACGCTCGCCTTCACCGGCCTCGGCGCACTGTGCGCCTTTTCGTCGGCCGCGCATGCGGACGCGCTCGACAACATCGCCAAGTCCGGCACGGTACGGATCGGCGTATTCGAGGACTACCCACCCTTCGGCTCGATCGGCGCGGACATGAAGCCGATGGGTTACGACATCGACGTCGCCAATCTGATCGGCAAGGCGCTCAACGCGAAGGTCGAACTCGTGCAGGTGACCGGCGACAACCGCATGGCCTACCTCGCCGACCACAAGGCTGACATGCTGCTTTCAGTCGGCCAGACCCCGGAACGCGAAAAGGTGATCGACTTCTCGCAGCCCTACGCGCCCTACTATCTCGCCGTCTTCGGCCCGAAAACGCTGCCCGTGAAGAACGCCGCCGACCTCGCCGGCAAATCGATTTCGGTCGCGCGCGGCACGCTGGAAGACCTGAGCGTCAGCAAGATCGCGCCCCCCAGCGCGACCATCAAAAGATTCGACGATCCTAACGGCGCAATTTCGGCGTTTCTTTCTGGTCAGGTACAGTTGATGGTAGTCGGCAACGACGTCGGCGCAACGATTCTCGCGCGTCATCCGGCGAACGATCCGGAGCAGAAATTCTCGCTGTTCAGCTCGCCGGATCACGTCGGTTTGAACAAGAACGAGCCGCGTCTGAAGCAGAAAGTCGACGAAACGATTGCCAAGGCCCGCAAGGACGGCACCATGAACGCGATTTCGCAGAAGTGGCTGCGTGCGCCGCTGCCGGCCGACCTCTGAACCTTTATTGCGCGGACCGGCCAGGCCGGCCCGCGCCGGAGTTTGACCTCACGATGAGCGCCACGCCATGACCTATGCGTTCGATTTCAGCGGCTTCGGCCTGTATGCGGGGCTGCTCGCGCGCGGCGTCGCCGTCACGCTGGGGCTGACCGCCGTGTCCACCATACTCGGCGGCCTCGTCGGCATTGGTGGCGCGAGCATTGCGGTGGCCGGGCCGAAGTGGGCGCGCTGGGTGGTCGCGACCTACGTCGAGTTGATCCGCAATACGCCCTTCATCGTGCAGTTGTTCTTCATCTTTTTTGGCTTGCCGAGCCTCGGCATTCATATCGACGAGGTGCAGGCCGCGATTCTGGCGATGACCGTCAATCTCGGCGCGTACGCAATCGAAATCGTGCGCGCCGGTATCGACTCGATCCCGCGCGGTCAGGTGCAGGCGGCGCAAGCGCTCGGCCTGCATGGACGGCAGGTGTTTCGCTACGTCGTGCTGCCGCAGGCGATCGCCAACGTGTTTCCCGCGCTGCTGAGCCAGGTGCTGATCGTGATGCTCGGTTCGGCGGTGGTCTCGCAGATTTCGGTGCCCGATCTGACCTATGCGGCCAACTTCATCCAGTCGCGCAATTTCCGCTCGTTCGAGAGCTACGTGATCATCACCGCGACGTATCTGGTGTTGTCGATCGTGTTGCGGCAACTCATGAACCGGCTCGGCCGTGGCCTCTTCGCGGGCCGCGTAGCTCGCGGCGGCAGCAGCGACAGCGCGCCGCGTAACTGGCGCACCCGACTGATGTGGCGCGCCGCCCGCACTCTGCCGACGGAGCGTTGATCATGGTCGAATTCACCCTGTGGGACATCGCCCGCAATCTGTTGCTCGCCGCCCGCTGGACGGTGTTGTTGTCGCTGATCGCGTTTGTCGGCGGCGGCATTGTCGGGCTGATCCTGCTCGCCATGCGCGTGTCGCCGTTGCCTTGGCTGCGGCGAATCGTTGTGGTGTATGTGGAAGTGTTTCAGGGCACGCCGTTGCTGATGCAGCTTTTTCTGGCGTTCTTCGGCCTGCCGTTGCTGGGTGTCGATGTGTCGCCATGGGTTGCGGCAGCCGTCACGCTGACGCTTTATACCAGCGCGTATCTGGTCGATATCTGGCGCGGTTGCGTGGAAGCCGTGCCGCGTGGTCAATGGGCTGCGGGCGCGAGTCTGGGCATGACGTTCAGCCAGCAACTGCGCTACATCATCTGGCCGCAGGCGCTGAAGATCGCTGTGGCGCCGACGGTCGGCTTCCTCGTGCAGGTGGTGAAGAGCACGGCGCTCGCGTCGATCATCGGCTTCACGGAATTGACCAAGACCGGCACGATGATCACCAACGCCGCATTCCGCCCGTTCCCGATCTACGGCATGGTCGCGATGATTTACTTCGCGATGTGTTTCCCGTTGACGTGGTACGCGCGGGTGCTGGAGAAGCGGCAGAAGGTGGGGCAGCACCGCTGACGCTTTCATACTGGCTTGTAAAAAAAGCGGCAACCGTTTTGCACGGTTGCCGCTTTTTTCGTTGTCAGCCCGGTGCGTCTATCGAGCCGCCTGGGTCGACTTCCGCAACTTCGCCACGTCGCCCGCCGTGACAGCCGAACCACCGTTATTCCACCCGGCCCGCACGAAGGTCAGCACGTCGGCGATCTGCTGGTCGTTGAGCACCGGCGCGTACTTCGGCATCGGATACGGCGCGGGAATACCGCCGATCACCAGGTCCTCCGTGCCGTTCAGCGTCACGTTGATCAGCGAGGACGGATCCTTCTCCAGCACGTTCGGATTGCCGGCCAACGGCGCGAGCATCGGCGCAAAGCCGCGTCCATCGACGCCATGGCAGTGCATGCAATACGCCGTATAAACACGCGCACCGGCATCGTTCGCGGGACGGTTCAGCGATACCTTCGTCGCTTGTGGGTCATACGTATACGGCGGCGCGCCACTGCCGCCCGCCGGCGGTAGCGATTTCAGGTACGTGGACATCGCAGCGATGTCGGTATCGTTCATGCCCTGCGTGCTGTTGTTGATCACACTGGTCATCGAGCCGAATGCCGACGCATGGCGATTGGCGCCGGTCTTCAGGAACGCCTGCAGATCCTGATCGTTCCAGCGACCCAGGCCGACGTTGTGCTCGCCCGTCAGGTTCGCGGCGAACCAGCCGTCGAGCACGCCGCCCGTCAGGAACGCGTTGCCGCTTTCATCCAGCGCCTTTTCCTGGAACGCGACGCCGCGCGGCGTATGACACGAGCCGCAATGCCCCAGCCCCTGAATCAGATACGCGCCACGATTCCACGCGACATCCTTGCCCGGCTTGTCCTGATAGGCGCCCTTCTCCAGGAACACCATGTTCCAGAACTTCAACGGCCAGCGCATGTTCAAGGGCCATTTGATGTCCGGCTCGCGATTCGCCTGTAGCACCGGCGCGACGCCGCTCATGAAGTACGCGTACAGCGCTTTCATGTCGTCGTCGTTGACCTTTGCATACGACGGATACGGCATCGCCGGATACAGGTTGTGCCCGTCTTTCGCGACGCCTTCGCGCATCGCCTTCGCAAAGTCCTCTTCCGTGTAATTGCCGATGCCGGTTTGCTGATCCGGCGTGATGTTGGTGGTGTAGATCTGGCCCATCGGCGTGGTCATCGGCAGGCCACCCGCGAACGGTTTGCCTTTCGGCGCCGTATGGCAAGCGACACAATCGCCAACCTTCGCCAGATAGGCGCCGCGCTGCACCAGCGCCTGATCCGCGGCTTGCGCCGGAGTTTGCGTGAGGAACGGTAACGCCATACACAGCGCAGCACCGAAACCCTTCAGTGTGTTTTTCATGTTGGGCTCCAGTCAGGCGGTTTGTAGTTGACTGCCGACGGGCAATTGCCGCAGCCGCTTGCCGGTGGCCGCAAAAATCGCATTCGTCAGAGCCGGCGCGAGCGCCGCCGTCCCGGGCTCGCCGATGCCGCCAGGCGCCTCGCTGCTCTTCACGATATGCACCTCGATCGGCGGTGCCTGATCGATGCGCAGCATCCGGTAGTCGGTGAAGTTGTTCTGCTCCACTCGACCGTCCTTGATCGTGATTTCGCTGTAGAGCGCCGCCGTGATGCCGAAGATGATGCCGCCCTGTACCTGCGCTTCGATCGTGTTCGGGTTCACCACCATCCCGCAATCGACCGCGCACACCACGCGCTTGACGGCCACCTCGCCCTGATCCACCGCGACGTCGACCACCATCGAAAAGAAGCTGCCGAACGCATGCATCACCGACACGCCGCGCCCCTGGCCCTTGGGCACCGCACTGCCCCAGTTCGCCGCCTGCGTGGCGGTATTGAGCACGTTCAGCGCGCGCGGCGTTTTGCCCAGCAGATCCTGGCGGTATTTGACCGGATCGATTTTCGCCTGCGTGGCGAGTTCGTCGATGAAACTCTCGACCACGAAGGTGCCGCGTGTCGGTCCCACGCCGCGCCAGAATGCAGTCGGCACTGCGTGCGGTTCCTGCCGCACATAGTCGATCAGCTGATTCGGCAAGTCGTACGGCAGGTCCGAGGCGACTTCCACCGCATCCGGATCGATACCGTTCTTGAACGCCGGCGGCGCGAAACGCGCCAGGATCGACGAGCCGACAATCCGATGCTGCCACGCGATCGGCTTGCCGTTCGCGTCGAGCCCGGCGGAGATCTTGTCGTAGTAGTACGGCCGGTACATGTCGTGCTGGATGTCTTCTTCGCGCGTCCACACTACCTTCACCGGCGTCGACACCTGTTTGCCGATCTTGACCGCCTGCGTGACCATGTCGAACTCGAGCCGCCGGCCAAAGCCGCCGCCGATCAGATGGTTGTGCACGACAATCTTGTCCGCGGGCAAGCCGGTGACGGCAACCGCGGCGTCCACCACCCGCGTCGGCACCTGCGAGCCGAGCCAGATATCACAACCGTCGGGCCGCACGTGTACCGTGCAGTTGATCGGCTCCATCGTGGCGTGCGCGAGGAACGGCTGCTGATACACGGCGTCGACGCGCGTTTTCGCGTTTGAAAACGCGTTGTTCACGTCGCCGTCTTTACGCGCCACCGCACCGTTTCGCTGCGCGGCATTGGCGAGATCGTCGACGATCTGCTTCATCCCGATCTGCGCGCCCGCGCCTTCGTTCCATTTGATATCCAGCGCCTGCAAACCGCGTTTGGCGGCCCACGTGTGATCGCCGATCACGGCGACCGCGTTATCCACTTTGACGACCTGGCGCACGCCGGGAATCTTCTTCGCGTTGGTATCGTCGACGCTCGCGAGCGTGCCACCGAACACCGGGCAGTTCGCGATGGCCGCGTAGACCATGTCCGGCACGCGCACGTCCAGTCCGAACATGGCGGTGCCGTCGACCTTCTCGGGCGAATCGAGACGCTTCACCGCGGTGCCGATCAGCTTGAAGTCTTTCGGGTCTTTCAACTTGACGTTCTGCGGCGCAGGCAGTTTGGCAGCCGCTGTCACCAACTGGCCGTAGCCAATGCTGCGATTGCTCGCCGCATGAATCACCTGACCGGCTTCTGCATGACAGCTTGCCGGATCGACTTGCCATTGCTGCGCGGCGGCGCTGATCAGCACTGTGCGCGCGGTCGCGCCAGCCCGGCGCATCGGCTCCCATGCATAGCGGATCGACGTCGAGCCGCCGGTGAGCTGGCCGCCGAGCAGCGGATCCATGAAGAGCTTTTCGTTCGGCGGTGCATGGTCGAGCGTGACCGAGTCGAGCGGCACTTCGAGCTCTTCGGCGATCAGCATCGGGATCGACGTGTAGACGCCTTGCCCCATTTCGACCTTCGGAATCACCAGCGTAACTTTGCCCGCCGTGTCGATCTGGATGAAGGCGTTCGGCGCGAACACGCCGTTCTGCGGCGCTTCATCCCCATCGCCGCCGATGACCGATTTGCCCGTCTTCTGATCCTGACTGGCGGCCGGCATGCTGAAGCCGAGCAGCAAGCCGCCGCCGGTTGCCGCACCAACCGTGATGCCGAATTTGAGGAAGGTGCGGCGCGAGATGCCGCCCTTCGACGGCTGCGCGCCGTTTTGTGAATCGAGCAATCCCTGGGACATGTCAGGCTCCCTTCGCGGCTTGCTTGATCGCCGCGCGGATGCGGTTGTATGTCCCACAGCGGCAGATGTTGCCGGCCATGGCGGCGTCGATATCCGCATCGGTTGGATTGGGGTTGCTCGCGATCAGCGAGGCCGCCGACATCACCTGCCCCGACTGACAGTAGCCGCATTGCACGACGTCCAGTTGACGCCATGCCTGCTGCACCTTCTGCCCGGCCGGCGTGCTGCCGACCGCTTCGATGGTGGTGATTTTCTTGTCGCCCACAGCCGCCGCCGGCAGCACGCACGAGCGCACCGCGACGCCATCGAGGTGCACGGTGCATGCGCCGCATTGCGCGATGCCACAACCGAACTTGGTGCCGGTCAAGCCGACGAGATCGCGCAACACCCACAAGAGGGGCATGTCAGGCGGTGCGTCGACAGTATGAGTCTGGCCGTTGATGTTGAACGTTGTCATGGGCGGCTCCGGGTGGGGTTTATTGTTTGTCAGGCGGATGTTTAGACAGAGACGTCGAACCAAAACGCAAAGACTTGCCGGGTTTATTCGACACGCCGTGCTAATACGCGATGCGGCTGCGGTTCAATGCGTACAGGAGATGATGCGCAGCGCGAGTGCACTGGAAGAGACCTGGAAATTGTAGCCGTGGATAAAGAAGTTCGCAGACAGGGTGCACATGTCCGCAGCGTGTCCACGCATTGAGAAAGACGCAGCCGCGGCCCCTGCCGCAAGTGAAACGAGATTTAAATCAATGCGTTACCATTGCGACACCGGCTTGATCTGATGCGCTTCGCGTGCGCGCATCAATCTTATTTATTGATGCATCTTCGAGCGATTTTGTTAGCATGGATCTGGCTTGACCCGATCGCCCGGCTTGATCCGGCATGACTATCCGAAGGAGCGGCAAGATGAACGACCAGCAATGCATTCAATTCCTCTCGGAAATTCGCAAACCGCTACTGGCGCTGCATAAGTCGATTCTCGATCACGAGCGCGCGTCGTACGAAAAGGAATTCGGCCCCGTGACCCCGGCGGCCTTCCTGCAGGTGCTCATCAACGGCTCTGCGTTCCGCTGGCTCACGCCGCTCTCCACGGTGATCGCTAACGTCGACGAAATTCTCGACGACAAGGAGGCGGACGCCGCCGATCGGCTCGCCGCAGCCGAAGCCGTCTCTGGCCTCTTTTCACCCGACCAGCCCAACAACGCATTCCTGCCGCGCTACTTGCCGCTCCTGCAAGCCGACCCGGCGATCCTGCATCACCACGGCCAGGTTTCGCAATTGCTGCGCGGCGCTGAAGCGAAGTAGCCGGCGGCGCGTCACTTCACCTGGGCTTCGTCGGCGTTAGCCAGCAGAGCTGGTCGCCGTGGTGGAGTGTGGCAGTGCCGCATCCGGTATTGATTGAGCCTTCGGCCCCCGAATTAGCTCACCATTGCCATGCGCACATTTTGGTCGGTCACGCGTCGTTTCGTTGAATACCGAATCGACGCGTCCTCGACGATTACCAGGCTTCCCGAATCCAGCCAACACAAAAATACTTTGTTTCAAGGTGATTTATGCTCGTTTCGTAACAGTGCGCTGTGTCAGCACCACTCACCGATCGATCCGGCGACGCCGTGAGTCACAGTCTTTTGAATTTGCCTGGCTTTGCTGACTAAAACAAAGGTGAGCTTTTGCGGGAGGTACCCGGAGGATGCTGCGAAAAGCCGGTCAGCGCGCTTCGGAGCACCCTGCTAAGGTAAGCAGACTTTCTCGTGACGCTCATCACCATGCAAAACTGGCTGCTTCCCGAAAGCTATACGTTCCGTGATCAAACCGTGCGTTTTCGCGTGACCGGCAACGGCCCGCCGCTGGTGCTGGTTCATGGCACACCGTTTTCTTCGTATGTGTGGCATCGCATCGCCCCGCATCTCGCGCAAGTTCGCACCGTGTATTACTACGATCTGCTTGGCTACGGCCAATCCGAGCAACGCGACGCTCAGGATGTCTCGCTCGGCGTGCAGAACGTGCTGCTGGCGGAATTGCTCGCGCTTTGGCAACTGACGAATCCGGACATCATCGCGCACGATTTCGGCGGCGCGACTTCCTTGCGCGCGCATCTCATTGACGGGTGCGACTATCGCAGCCTGACGCTGATCGATCCGGTCGCCGTCGCACCATGGGGGTCGCCGTTCGTGCAGCACGTGCGCGAACACGGCGCAGCCTTCGCCGGGCTGCCGCCGTATATCCACGAAGCGGTCGTGAAGGCATACGTGCGTGGCGCCATCGCTCGCGATATTCCGGACGAGGAACTCGCGCCTTATGTAACACCGTGGCTCGGCGCAACGGGACAAGCCGCGTTCTACCGCCAGATCGCCCAAATGGATCAGCGCTATACCGACGCGGTCGAAACACGTTATCCGCAGATGCGTTGCCCGACGCAAATCCTGTGGGGCGAAGACGACCAGTGGATTCCACTCGAACGCGGCCGGCAACTGGCGGCGGTCATACCCGAGGCGCGCTTTCAGGCAGTGCCCAAGGCCGGTCATCTGGTGCAGGAAGATGCACCCGAAGCGATCGTCGCAGCGGCGCTGCGCTGGTTCGATTGAAGGAAGGCGCGTTACCGGTAGCCGATCTGATCTGCCCTGTAGTCGACCCGGATGCGAGGATGTGACAAAGCAGCGATACCGGCAAATGACTAACCGGGATCGCTGCTTGTTTGGTATTGGCGAAAAATCGTCGGCTAATTCCTAGGCTCGCCTAGCCGCGGCCTTGCGGCAAATACGGCATCGGATCGATCGGCTTGCCGTCGCGGCGCAACTCGAAGCCGACCGAGACGCGCGAGTTGTTCTCGTCGCCCATCTCGGCAATCTGCTGGCCTTGCCGCACGATGTCGCCGATTTTGACCAGTAGCTTGCGGTTATGCGAGTACGCGGTCAAAAAGTCCTTGTTGTGCTGGACGATGATCAGACTGCCGTAGCTGTTCAAACCGGTGCCGGCGTACATTACCTTGCCGTCGGCCGCGGCCCGCACCGGATCGCCGGCCTTTCCGCCGATTTCGATGCCGCGTGTTTCGCCCGGCTGGAATGCTTCGACTACACGGCCACCTGCAGGCCATGCCAGCGATACGCCGTTTGCATGCCGGGAGGTTTGCTGCGCGACTTCGCGTGCCTCGGCGGCGCTGGGCGCGGGTGATGGCGTGGCGGACTGCGCCGTTGCCTGCGACGTGGTTGCCGCCGGCGCCTGCTGCGCGGCAAGCGGAACAGCCGGCGCGGACGCCGCCGCAGCCTTCGCAGCGGCGGCTGCCGCGTTTGCTGCCGCATTGGCCGAACTAACCGCCCGGACCGTTTCCGGCGAAGCGACGTGCAGCACCTGCCCGAGCTTCAACCGCGAGGAGGGCTTGAGGCCATTCCACGCCTGCAACTGCCTGACACTGCAATGATGATGCTGCGCGATGCGTGCCAACGTGTCGCCACGCTTGACGCGATACACCAACGGCGGCGATTTTTTAAGCGGCGTGCCGTCGTCGGCGGCTGGCTTGACCGACGAACCTGCGAGCGCATCAGAAGCCGGCACTGCAGCCGCTGCCGGCACACCGGACGCAGCCGATGCGCCCGATGCCCCGCCAGCTTGCGCGTCCTGCTGCCCCACATTCGCACAACCGCTGACCGCCAGCGCAACCCACACGCCAGCCAGACTGGCCATCATTGTTCTGTCGAAACGCTTTCCCAACATGTTCGACTCCTGCTTTTTATTGGCGAGCCGGATGCTGCCCTGTCGCGTGCGATGCGCGCGTTCTGACGAAGCGCTGCTTTCTGTCGCGACACAGCGAGGCCGCCTCGTGCGGCGCCCATCCGTGCCCTGCCGTCCAACCCAATCCCTTTCGCTTCACCGGACGCCGGATGCCCGGACGCCCGGATGCTCAAAAACAGCCGATCTTCCGCGAAAAGGGCCAGATTGCCGATTAAAATTCACGCGGAATTGTAAAGTGCATTTTGCAAAAAACGTCCCGGCTCACACAAACAGATACAAACCTTACTCACGGTGTTGCAGACACGGTTGCATCCGCAACCAGTCCGGCGCCGCATGTCCTGGAGCCTCCGCTGCTCGGTGCTGGTCCAGTGGCCGCCGCCCAGGCGGCATCAGCCGGCACATCAGGTCCGTCCGCGCCGCACGCGCGGTGTCTGCCTGGTGTCTCTACGCGCATGATCGCGAAGACCCGCAAACGGCTGCGTCGCCCGACGACCGGACGATAACGTTTGCTTATCGGCAGAACCCTGCGAAAACTTGAATTGCCGGTACGCGAGACGAGGAGCCAAGGGGAAATGCGCAGGCGAGCGGACGGACAGGCGTGCGCCCGCCCGGCTCGCAGCGACTGGCCTGGCCTAGCTGTAGGTATGACCTTGATACAGCACGTAGCCGACCGGATGATGCGTGAAGTGCAGCACCGGCAGAACAGGGTTGTTGTTGTCGGCGGTGGGATAGGCGCTGGCTTCGGCGATGTATTCGCCTTGCGCCTCGATTGGCTGCCCGGCCTGCAGACCGGGGATTGCCTGCGCGAGCCCTTCGCTGTCGCCGTAGCGCACGGCAACGAATACTTCGGTACCGACCAGGTTCTGCGTGCCGCCTTCGAACTTCACGACCTTGTCGATCCTGATGACGAATTGCTGGTGATCGGCGGCGTGGTGGAATTCCGGGCTGAGGAACACCTTGCTGATCGTACCCTGTACGCAAGCCAGCGGTGCACCCACCGAATGAGGGTCACTATGACGAGGAAGAATCTGCGTGGCGAGATGACTCATGAAGTCTCCGTGAAGGACATCGGACCGGTCTACGGCGAAACGTACGGCGCGCCGCCGGACGGCAACGGCGCGATACCGTTTGAGCAGACCATTACGCGTGAGTTCATTGCGCGCCGTTCACGCTTCAACGCAACGCCTTCACCGCATCGGCCGTCACGTCGGCGGGTTGGCCGCCGTACGTCGCGCGCAGATAATTCGCGAGCTGCGCGAGTTCCGCGTCGCTGAGTTGCGTGGCGAAGCCCGGCATCTCCTGCATCCGCTCGAGGCCCGGGAAATCCTGCGCGCCGATGCCGTCGAGCATCGCCACGATCAGGTTGTGCGCATCGCCTTGACGCACTGTCGAGTTGCCGTGCATCGGCACCGCAACGTGCGGCTTGCCCTCGCCGCTCAGCCCGTGACAGCCCGCACACACCGCGAGATACACATTGCGCCCGGCCTCGAGTTGCGCGGCATCGGCGGAGACCGATTGCGATGGTTGCGGCGCCAGCGCCTGGTCACCAAGCAGATAGGTCGACATCGCGCGCAGATCGTCATGCGTCATGTACTGACTGCTCAGATGCACGACCGGATACATCTCGCCGAACGCCGAGCCTTGCGGCGCGATGCCCGTCGCGAAGAACGTCTGCAGGTCCGCGGCCGTCCAGCCGCGTGCTGCCAAACCATGCGGTGTGATGTCCGGTGCGGCGATCCTGCCGAGCGCCGCGCCCGTCAGCGGCCTGGCACCGTCGAGCTGACCGAACTTGCCGCGCGGCGTATGACATTCGGCGCAATGGCCGAGCGCGCTCGCCAGATAGCGCCCGCGATTCCAGTCTGCAGATTGCCCTTTAGATGCGTCCGGCAACGTGTCCTTCAGGAACACCCAGTTCCAGAAACGCACACCAAAACGCATGTTGAACGGGAACGACAACTCGGGCTCGTGGTTCGCCACGACCGCCGGCTTCTGCGCCATTAGATACGCGTAGATCGCATCGCTATCCGCGCGCGACAGTTGGCGGTAGGACGTGTACGGCATGGCCGGATACAACTGCTTGGTCGGCGTGACGCCATCGTGCAGCGCCTTGTAGAGATCGTCCGCACTCCAGTTGCCGATGCCGTGGTCCTTGTCCGGCGTGATGTTGGTGCCGTAAAAGGTGCCGAACGGCGAAGCCAGCTTTACGCCACCGGCAAACGGCGCGCCATCCGACGTGGTGTGGCAGGCGGCGCAATCGGCGGCTTTCACGAGGTAGCGGCCGCGCGCGAGCGGATCGGCCGCGGTGGACTGCGGGCCCATTGCGGCGGCAGCCCGCATCGCTGCGGCGGAGTCGTCCTGTTGGCCACAAGCGCTTAGCAACGCGGCCGTGCCGAGCAACAGCAACGCGCGGCGCACATTCTTCGAGGGAGTCATCATGCCGCGTCCTTTACAAGGCCTGGCGTGGTCATCACAACCTCCTTCACGGCTTCGTAATAGCGCACGTAGCCCGTGCAACGGCAGATATGGTCGTTCAGCGCCTCGGTGATGGTTTGCTCGACCTTGTCTTTAGCAATCGGCTGACGCTTCAGACGTTCGATCAGCACGGTCGCCGCATTGACGAAACCGGGCGTACAGTAGCCGCACTGAAAACTGAAGTGTTCGAGAAACTTCTGCTGGATCGGCGACAGTTCGACGACCTCGCCTGCTTCGTTGCGCTTCGCGTGGCCTTCGATCGTGCGGATGGTTTTGCCGTGGAAAAAATTCGCGCCCGTGATGCAGGTGCGCACTTCTTCGCTGGTGCCGTCCGGCTTGTCGACGATCACGACGCACGCGTGGCAGATGCCCTGGCCGCAGCCGAGGCGCGAGCCGGTCAGGTGCAGATACTCGTGCAGGAAGTCGATCATCATCAGACCGGCGGGCACGTCGGTCGGGCCGACGGTCTTCCCCGCTACCCTTGGCCGCAGCGGCGGGGGGCGGGAAAGGGGCTGCGGGCGCCTCGCCCCCCTGTCTGTCGGGCGGCGG
>NZ_VOSW01000068.1 GCF_009690905.1 Paraburkholderia madseniana | reverse complement strand
GGTTGAAATCGCGCGCCAGGTGTTCACCGAACTGGGTCTCGATACCGGCATGCTGGTCGGTGTCGCGAAGGGCGAAGGACGCAAGGTCGGTCTCGAAACCTTGATTTTCGCGGATGGCCGCGCGGCGCTCGAACTCGGCAAGGAAAGCGCTGCGCTGATGCTGGTCGCGCAAATTCGTGACGAGGCGCACCGCTTTGCGATTACCGGTATGCGCGCGAAGCGCGGCAAGACTCGCCAGACCTCGCGGCTCGAAGAACTCGAAGGGGTGGGCGCGAAGCGGCGTCAGCGGCTGTTGGCGCGCTTCGGCGGGCTGCGCGGGGTGGTCGCGGCCAGCGTTGAGGATCTGGCGAGCGTCGAAGGAATTTCGCAGGCGCTTGCCGAGCAGATCTATCGGCAGTTGCACTGATTGCGGTACGCCACGCTGCCCGAGGAGGGGCAGCGAGCGGTCGATAGGTGGCGCAGAAGCGCTCAGCAAGCGGGTGATAAGTGTCCGGCAAGCGGTGCTCCGGCGCTGCACGTGCCAGCCCCCGCGCGCCGCTTTGCTTGTGGCAGGCCCTGTGACACGGCACAATTGCATCTCCCTTGTCAGACGCTGCGCCTGCCCATGCCGTTTAATTTCCCGATTTTCCTGACTTGGCTGCGGATCGTCCTGATTCCGCTCGTCGTCGGCGTGTTCTATTTGCCTGACATGATGATGAGCCCGGCACACCGCAATCTGGCCGCCGCGACGATTTTCATTCTGGCGGCGCTCACCGACTGGTTCGACGGCTTTCTGGCCCGTAAATGGAATCAGACCTCGGCGTTCGGCGCGTTTCTCGATCCGGTCGCCGACAAGCTGATGGTGACGGCTGCGCTGCTGGTGCTCGTGCAACTGGCACGGATCGATTCGGCGATCGCGCTGGTGATCGTTGGGCGCGAGATCGCCATCTCGGCACTGCGTGAGTGGATGGCGCAGATCGGCGCATCGAAGAGTGTCGCGGTGAATTCGCTCGGCAAGTTCAAGACGGTGTGCCAGATGGTCGCGATTCCGATGCTGCTGTTCTACGGGCCGTTGCCGTTCGGTGGCGGGGTGTCTGTCGATACGCGCGTGTGGGGCCTGTGGCTGATCTATCTGGCCGCGTTCCTGACGATCTGGTCGATGCTCTACTACATGAAACTCGCGTGGCCGCAGATCCGCGAGCGGAGTGGCGTCGCCTGATTGGAAAACGTTCGGGGCGCGATGCCCGAGCGGCTGAAGCGTGTCCGAACGTCGGGCAAGCGTGAGTGAAATCTTTTCAGTTAAAGACATTCGCAAAAGGGGTTGACACGTTTCAGTCGTTTCTCCATAATCTCGTTTCTCCGATGCACGCAGTTTGAAGCGCGGTAGCAGTAAGAGAGCAGTTGCAGTAATAAGGCAGTAGTTAGCAGCACATTGCGGGAGTAGCTCAGTTGGTAGAGCGCAACCTTGCCAAGGTTGAGGTCGCGAGTTCGAGCCTCGTCTCCCGCTCCAAATTTTGAAGCAACGCGTTGTTTGGCGAAGTAAAAGTGCAAGGCGTTGTGAAGTAGGGCAATGCGGGAGTAGCTCAGTTGGTAGAGCGCAACCTTGCCAAGGTTGAGGTCGCGAGTTCGAGCCTCGTCTCCCGCTCCATACATAAGGGGAAGCAACGCTTCCCTTTTTGTTTGGTGGGTCAGTCCTTACGGTTACCCACCAGACAAATCTGAGAATCTGCAGCTAGGTTCCAGTCCGCTTGCGGCGCGATAGCAAAGCGGTTATGCAGCGGCCTGCAAAGCCGTTTAGGCCGGTTCGACTCCGGCTCGCGCCTCCAGTAGTTGATGTAAAGAAAAGCCCCGACTTGTCGGGGCTTTTCTTTTATCCGGCGTCGTGCACCTCGTACTTCGTGTCTCTCCTTTTAGCCTTGGTACTCAGGTCGCCGCTTACGATACGCCGCTGCGTCCATGTCCATCTGCGCGCAACGCTATAGTTCGCAGACTCCAACGCTCCCTCATCGACATCATGCGCATCCAGGATATCGAACGCCGCTCCTTCTATTTGCGCCTGATCCACGCGCTATGTCTGTGCGGCGCCACCTGGGCGCATCTGCAAGTGGCTTTGGTCCATGGGCTCTGGTGGGACTACGGCGGCGCGGCGCCGCTGACACAAATCTACTGGACGTCACTGCTCTTTATCGACCCGCTCACGGTTCTGTTATTACTGTTGAGTCCGAGAGCAGGGCTGATCCTCTGTGTCGCTGTCATCGTGACAGACGTGGTGCACAATTCATGGTTCGCGCTGCATCATCCGATCCGCATGGACCTGTACGTTTCGCAGATCGCTTTCCTGCTGTTCGTCGCGTTCACGGTGCGGACCGCGTGGCGAGGGGCCGCGAGCCGGGCCGCCGCGCTGCGCGCCGCTGATTGAATTGCCCGATTGCCGCTTTGCGCAATTGCCCGTCTACACGAGGCTGCATGTACCTACAACTCACCGGCACCAACGTCCGTCTGCTCGGCTCGATGCATCTGTTTCCGGCGACGAGTCGCAGAACGCCGCCGTGGATCGCCGAAGCGTATGACTGGGCCGAATCGCTGGTCTTCGAATCCGATCCGCCGACGATCTTGCCGCTTCTGAAGGCTCCCCCGCAGGGCGGTGCCGATCAACTGCGGCCTTTGCTATCCGCCGATGCCTGGAATCGGCTGCAAGCTGTGTGGCCCGTCGAGGGTCCGTTGGCGCCGCTCGTCGATCTGCGTCCGTGGGCCGCGTTGATCGTCGCGCCGACGCTGTTCCAGCAGGTCGTCGAAGGTGTCGAGCCGCGGATGCTGCGCTCGGCGCTCACGCAAGCCAAACCGTACCAGTATCTCGAGACCGCGCAGGAGGTGGCGGCGTCGCTCGAATCGATTTCGCTTGAAGCAGTTGGCACCGCGCTCGGCATGCTGATGTCCGATCTCGACGAACCGCAGCGCACGCTCGAGCGGATGCACGTCGCCTGGTTGCATGGCGATCTGGAAGCCGTGCACCAGATCGCTGTCGAGTCGCCGATGTTCAATCTCCCCGGCATCCGCCACGCCATTCTCGATGCGCGCAATCGCGCGTGGGCGGCGCGTGTGACGGCGTTGCTCGGGCGGCCGGAGCGGACTTTGGTGGTGGTGGGCGCGCTGCATTTGTGCGGACCCGGTAACCTGATCGACTGTCTCGCACAGCCCGTCGAGCCGGTTTTTGCAAGCGCGTAGCAGGATTGCGGCTGGCGGCCGCATCAACGCGATTGACCGTGAAGCGTCCTGAATGCGTGGCGTAACGGGGGTGCGGTCGGGCGCATGACGGCTGAACGCAGCAGGCGTGTGTGGGTCCGCTGACGAACTCGCCAATATCGGCGCGACGTAGCCTCAGATCGCCCCACGCGGCATAATTTCGCATTGCCGCTGCCCCTTCCAGGCGCACCTCTTTTTGAAGCCTCTCCATGACCGAACCGCAGCAAACTGCCGCCACGCGACTGGCGCAACTCGAATGGCGCTGGAAAGCGTTCGAAGACCTCACGGCCGCCGAAGTCTACGCGATGCTGGCCGCGCGCAGCGCGGTGTTCGTCATCGAGCAGAACTGCTTGTATGGCGATATCGACGGGCTCGATTCAGATGCCTGGCACCTGTTTGCCTTTGGCCCCGGTGAAAAGAAGCCGCAGCTCGCGGGCTATTTGCGCGTGCTGTTGGCGGACGCCGACGACACCGATATCCGCATCGGCCGCGTACTGACCACGGCGGAATTCCGCGGCATCGGCGTCGGCAACGCGATGCTCGAACGCTCGCTCGCGCATATCCGGGCGCAGTGGCCGGGTACGCCGATCCGTTTGCATGCGCAGGCGCATCTGCAAGGCTTCTACGGGGCGTTCGGCTTTACGCCGGTGTCGGAGATTCACGAAGAGGACGGCATCCCGCACGTGTGGATGCGTTCGGCTTAAAAAACCGGGTCGCAACCGGACTCGGTGCGCATGCGCCGACCGGCTTCAAACGCCGCGACGACTTCAATCGATTCGAAATGCTCAGCGCTGGCTGCTCGCAGGCACCGACGCGGGCTGCGTCAAGCCTTGCGTCGCCTTAACGTGCCGCTCGCCGCGCAGACGTCCGCGTGCCGACAGCCGCATCCAGTGACGCAACGCCAACAGCGCGCCGATCACGCTCATCATCGAGCCCGGAATCCACAGCAACAGCCCGCCGATTTGCTGATCGCGCATCGGGCTCAGCCACGTGAAGGCGCGGCCGCAGATCGAGTAGATCGGATAGAGCTCGCGCGGCGTAAAGAAGATAAATGCGCCGAGCATGATCTGCGGCGGAATCGCAGCAATCACCACCAGTACGCGCTTGCCGGGCGACAAACGCGCCGGCGGCGCAGGACGCGGATCGAGCACGAGCCACCAGAACAGCAGCCCGTCGATCACCATGCTCCAGTTCATCACGCGATAGAGCCGCCAGTCGAGCATCGCCACGAAATGAATTGGCGACATCAGCCAGAAGTAGATCAACCCGACGAACAACGTGACGGCGACTACCGGATGCATCACCACGTCGAGCAACTTGCGTACTACGGGAGTCTCCAGCGCCGGCCGCACGAAGCGCTGCCGCCAACTGAATGGAATACCCGCGCGTAATGCGGCCCCCGGATAGGAGAGGGCGATAAAGAACGGCCCGAGGTGATGCAACACCAGATGCTGCGCGCGATGCATGAAAAACTCATGCTCGAAGAAATAATCGAGCCGCGTATGCAGCGCGACATACAGCGCGACCAACCCGAACCAGAAGGAAATGCGCCGGAGAATCGACACCTTCGCCTTGTGTGCACCACGCACGAAAAGAATCGCCGGTACCAGCAAGGCGATGACGACGGTCGGCGAAAATTCCCAAGGGTCGAGCCAGTAGAGCAGGTTCATCGCGGGACGTTACTTGGTCTGGGCGGGCGACTTGACGGCGAACGGCGTATCGAGCGTTTCGCCGTCGGAGAACTTCAGCGTCAGATGCACGGTGTCGCCCGGTGCGACCTTGTGCTTCGCGTCTTCGAGCATCACGTGATAGCCGCCCGGCGCAATCGCTACCTGGCCGTGCGCGGGAACCGTCAGCTTGTCGACCATCACCATCTTTTGCGTCGAGCCGTTCGATACGGTTTGATGCAGCATCGCGTCGCCGTAGTCGTTGCTGGAAATATCGACGAGGTCGACCGGCTTGTCACTCGCGTTCACCAGCGTCACGTAGCCGGCGGCGGGGAGGTTGTTCGGCAGCCAGCGCACCCACGCGTCCTTGACGCTGATCGCGTTCGCACCGGCGGCATGCGCGGCCGAAGCGAAACCGAATGAGAGGGCGAGCGTGCAGCTCAGTGCGGCGAACGTTTTGATCTTGATCGACATGGGTGAACTCGGGAAAGGTCAGGAACGGTCATCGATGATGCGGCGCAGGTCTTGTGCGATCGCATCGGGAGTATCGTGATCGGTGGCGAGCAGGCGCGCGTGGCCTTGCGGGTCGAACACGTAGACGGCCGAGCTATGGGTGACTTCGTAGTTGCCGTTGGGGTCGCGCTTTTCCATCTGATAGGCGACCCGGTAACGCTTGGCGAGCGACTCGATCTGCCAGTCGGTACCGGTCAGGCCCTCGGCGTGCTGCGAGTCGAAAGCGCCGACGTAATCATGCAGCGCTTTGGGCGTGTCGCGTGCCGGATCGACGGTGATGAACAGGATGCGCACTTTTTGCGCGTCCGGGCCGAGTTTGCCGAGCACCTGCATCAGGCGACCCATCGTTTCTGGGCAGACGTCCGGACAATGCGTATAACCAAAGTAGACGAGCGAGGTGCGGCCTTTGAACGAATCACCGGTTACGGTGCGGCCGTCGTCGCCAGTTAGGGTGAAATCGAGATCCGGCAAGTGGCCGGTCACGTTGGTCAACTGGAACGGTTCGGCGGGATGTGTGCAGCCGGCTAGCGCACCGAGCGCGCCCACCATGACGGTCAACGCGACCAGGCGCCCGGGCCACGGCTGGCGTGGCGTTAAGCGGTTCGACTGTTGGTGGCGGGACGAGAGGATGGGGAACAAAGCAGGGTTCAATGACTCGATTGAAGAGCGGCGCCTGACGCTGCCCGTAAACGGACTCGGTTGGTTCGTGCCAGGCGCGCGGCCCGTCATGGTGTGCAAATAGGGTTGTCGCTGCAATGGTCTGTGTGGCAGCGACTGTATCGCAAAATCTCCGAAGACGTCGCGCAGCGCCCGCGGGCGCGCGGTTTGCGAGGCAATTTGACGCAGGCGGCTGAAAGCTCGCTGAAGCCCGATTGTTCTCTTTTTGAACGCAATCGTGAGCAGCGCCGGCTGCGCTACCCGGCCAGGCTTGTGTCCCGGCTTACTTTCTCGAAAAATTGACGGATGCGCGGTAAGATGCGCACACTTTTCCGGCCGCAGAAGGCTGAAAGGCAAAATTAACCGATGCAAGCACTTCCGGCTGTTCTGTCTCCTGGTGAGACGGCATTTTTCTTCGACTTCGATGGCACGCTCGTCGAACTCGCGCCCACGCCGGACGGCGTGCTGGTGCAACCGCGCGTGATCGTGTTGCTGAGCGAGTTGCGCAGTCTCACGAATGGCGCGGTCGCGATCGTGTCGGGCCGCGGTATCGACAGCATCGACGGTTTTCTCGGCATGCCCGATCTGCCGATTGCCGGTCTGCATGGCGCCGAGCGGCGCGACGCGAACGGCGACACACAGCGCATCGGTTTTCACGACGAACGCCTGTTGCGCATGGAGCAGGTGCTCGCGCAGGTCGTCAACGAACATCCCGGCATGCTGCTCGAGATCAAAGGCGCGGCGCTCGCGCTGCACTACCGCAACGCTCCCGACCGCGAACCGGTGGCGCGCGAGGCGACCGAGCGGCTGGTGGCCGATTATCCCGGCTCGTATGTGCTGCAGCCGGGCAAGATGGTCTACGAAATCAAGCCGAAGGACGTCGACAAGGGCCGCGCGATGCGCGCGTTTCTGGAAGAGCCGCCGTTCGTGGGCCGCACGCCGGTGTTTGCCGGCGACGATCTGACCGACGAGAAAGGCTTTGCTGTCGTCAACGAGCGCGGCGGCCTGTCGATCAAGGTGGGTGCGGGAGACACGATGGCGCATACGCGCATCGAATCGGTCACGGCGTTGCTCGACTGGCTGGAATCGATTGTCGCGGCCGCGCGCGGAGCGTGATCTTGACACCGCCCGTGGCGCCTCATCCCCTAACGACCATGACTTACTGCATCGGGAATCGCGCTTCATGAGCCGACTGATCATCGTATCGAACCGGGTTGCGCCGATCTCGGAGGGCGGCCCGGCGGCGGGCGGCCTGGCGGTCGGCGTGTACGACGCGCTGAAGGAAACCGGCGGCATGTGGTTTGGCTGGAGCGGCGATGTGCTGAGCTCGGGCCAGCCGCAGATCAAGGTGGAAGAGCGCGGACCGGTGACCTTCGCGACCATCGCGCTGATGCGCCGTGACTACGACCAGTACTACCGCGGTTTCTCGAACGCCACGCTGTGGCCCGCGTTCCACTATCGCGCCGATCTGCTGCAATACGACCGGCACGACTTCGAAGGCTACTGCCGCGTCAACGCGTGGCTCGCTCAGCAACTGGTCCCGCTATTGCGCGAAGACGACGTGATCTGGGTCCACGACTATCACCTGATTCCGTTCGCCCAGGCGTTGCGTGCGGCCGGCGTGAAAAATGGCATCGGCTTTTTCCTGCATATTCCGTTTCCGGCGTCGCAGGTATTGCTGGCGGTACCGCCGCATCGCGAGCTGGTCGAAGCGCTGTGCTCGTTCGATCTGCTCGGTTTCCAGACCGCGCCGGATTTGCGGGCGTTCTGCGACTACATCGTCAATGAGGCGAACGGCACGGTCGACGTGTCAGCCAGCGGGCCGCTGGGCGTCCATGCGTTCGGCCGCACCTTGCGCGCGGCGGCCTATCCGATCGGCGTCTATCCGGACGAAATCGCCGAGCTCGCGAAAGCGGGCGAGCGCGGCAAACCGGTGCGCACGATGAAGACGGCGCTGCATTCGCGCAAGCTGATCATGAGCGTGGACCGCCTCGATTATTCGAAGGGGCTGGTCGAACGTTTCCGCGCGTTCGAGCGCTTGCTGGAACATTTCACCGCGCAACGCAACCAGGTGTCGTTCCTGCAAATCGCACCGCCGACGCGCGCCGACATGCACGCGTACCAGGACATCCGCCTGCAGCTCGAAGGGGAGTCGGGGCGCATCAACGGCCGTTTTGCCGAACTGGACTGGACACCAATCCTGTACATCCATAAGCAGTACGAGCGCTCGGTGCTGGCTGCGTTGTTTCGTACCGCGCATGTCGGCTACGTC
Organism: Paraburkholderia madseniana; assembly: GCF_009690905.1. Lineage (GTDB taxonomy): Bacteria > Pseudomonadota > Gammaproteobacteria > Burkholderiales > Burkholderiaceae > Paraburkholderia > Paraburkholderia madseniana. The sequence goes on along the minus strand of NZ_VOSW01000068.1, from coordinate 42,922 downwards.
ACGCCGTTGCGCGACGGCATGAACCTCGTCGCCAAGGAGTACGTGTCGGCGCAGGATCCGGACAATCCGGGCGTGCTCGTGCTGTCACGCTTTGCCGGCGCCGCGCAGGAACTGGATGGTGCGCTGATCGTGAATCCGGTCGATATCGACGGTATGGCCGAGGCGTTGGCGAGAGCGCTGGAGATGCCGCTTGTGGAGCGCCAGGCGCGTCATCGCGACATGATGGTGCAATTGCGCGAGAACAACGTATCGGTGTGGCGCGACAACTTCATGCGCGATCTTCAGCGCGTCGATGGTGCGAAAAGCACCAGAACCGTGAAGGTGCGTGCCGGATCGGGCAAGAAGACGGCGCGCGAAACCACGGTCGGATAGGTGGTTTTCAGGCCCGATTAGAAGTGCCTTTGGAAAACAAAAAAGCCGCACGAAAGCGGCTTTTTTGTTTATTGCTGCGGGTGTTGCTGAAGCAGCAGAAGGCGGTGTGTTGACTAGACCACGTGCTGTTCGTCCACCTTCTTGCCGCCGACATGCAGCGTGGTGCCCTTGCCGTACTGCTTCGAAAGCAGATCGCGATACAGGCCCGGCCGCTGGCGCAACTCTTCCGGACTGCCGTCGTCGATGACCTTGCCTTGGCTCATCACGATGATCCGGTCGAAGTTGTTCAGTGTCGACAACCGGTGCGCGATCGCGATCACCGTGCGGCCCACCATCAGCCGGTCGAGCGCTTTCTGGATCGCTTCTTCCGAGGCGCTGTCGAGCGCCGAGGTGGCTTCGTCGAGCAGCAGGATCGGCGCGTTCTTCAGGATTGCGCGCGCAATCGCGATGCGCTGGCGCTGTCCGCCGGAGAGCTTGACACCGCGGTCGCCGACGATCGTGTCGAACCCTTCCGGCATGGCTTCGATGAAATCGCTGCAGCGGGCTTCGCGCGCGGCGGCGACCACTTCTTCCCGGGTCGCTTCAGGGCGGCCGTAAGCGATGTTTTCGTACACCGTGCGATGGAACAGGGAAATATCCTGCGGCACCAGCGCGATTGTGTGGCGCAGGCTGTCCTGGGTGATCGCAGCGATGTCCTGACCGTCGATCTTGATGGCGCCGCCCTGCGTCTCGTAGAAACGCTGCAGCAGCGCCAGCACGGTGGATTTGCCCGCGCCCGACTTGCCGATCAGGCCGACCCGCTGGCCCGGCTCGATATGCAGGTCGAAGTGATCGAGAATCGGCCGGCGGCGCGGGTAGGCGAACGTCACGCCTTCGAAATCGACCCGGCCGCCTTGCGGCACGAGTTCGGTGGCGCCGTCGCGGTCCGGCATGCCGTGGGGCTCGAGCAGGGTGCGCACGGCTTCCGCGAGTCGCGCGACGTGCTGCGTGACGTCGACCAGCGCCACGGCCAGATCACGCGTGCCGTGCAGAATCGTGAAGCCGAGCGAGCTGACCAGCACGATGTCGCCGGAGGTCGCACGGCCTTGATCCCACAGCCACAGCGCCCAGCCCAGCAAGCCTGCCGACAGCAGCGCGGTGATCACTGCATGCAGCAGGCGCAGCTTTTCCAGATACAGCAGGCTTTGCTGGCGCGCTTCCATTTCCGCTTTGACGGTCGCGCCGAAACGCTGCTGCTCGCGAAACGTCATGCCGAAGGCGCGCACGAGGCCCATGTTGCTGATCACGTCGACCAGCTCACCGTCCACCGACGCTGCTTTCGTGGCGAAATGGTGATGCCGCGCCGAGCCACGCCCGGCAAGTTTGTAAAGCACGACCGACAGAATGGCCGAACACAGCATCAGGCCGCCCGCCATCAGCGGATTCACGGCGGTGATCATGACGATCGCGCCGAGCACCGCGATACACGGCGGCAGCACGTTCCAGGCGGTGGTGTTTTCGGCGGTGTAGACCGCGTTCGAGGTTGCCGTGATGCGGCTCGCCAGCATGCCCGGCTGTTTCTCCGAGTAGTAAGTCGGCGAGTGGCCGCTTAAATACTGGAACAAATCGCGCCGCAGGTCGCCAGTTACGGCCACGAAGGTATGCGCGGCCACCCAGCCGCCGACCCGCCACAGCAGGTTGTCGGCGGCAATCAGGCCAACCAGGATGGCGAACGCGCCCCACAACGGACCGGGGTGATGCCGGCCTTCGCCGAGCACATCGATCAGATGCTTGATCGCGTATTGCGAAGCGAGCGCACAGCCCACGGCCGCGAACACGCTGCACAGGACGATCGCATGCGCGAGCGGATGGCGGCGAATAAAGCGGAAAAGAAACGCAAGCGGCCTGTGCGCATAGCTCGCAAGCTTTGCGTTCTGGGCGTTACGCTGGGCGATGGTTAAGTGTTCCAATTGATCGTGAGGTCGGTGTGTTTCAGGTTGTGCATGCAAGGCATGGGCCACAGCAAAAGCCTTCGCCGCGAAGCCGATGCTTCGCATTGTAAACATGCAAAAGCGATTGCGCCCTGTGTATCCGGGCAATGACGCGACTGATTTCGCGATAGACGACCGCGACCTACTGTTGCTCGACCCGCCGATGGTGCGGTGGTTCACGCAGGCTGCGGAATATTTCGGGATATAATTACAAATTGCATTCAACTGCGGTGCGGCATTTCTTCAATGCCTGCCGGCAAAGTTGACACAGGAGCTTACAGCGACCGTCTTCGGAGCAGCGTTGCAAGCCAGTTGCTACTGTAGAACTGTCTTATAAAACAAGGGTTTGTAAAGTGTTTCGCCTTTGTAACAACGTAAAGACTTTGAAATGTTGTGGTGCAGCGAGATCCCCGGCATTGATAATGCATGCTCTGCTAGCCCACCGAAATATCTGACAGTTTGTCAACGTAGGTGCCATGTGTGCGTTTACCGGCACATGCGCAGACAGCGAACTGCTGATCTGGGCTCACTACCCAAGCGATCCATCGCAGGATTTCTCGAAAGAATCAGGCCCGCGCCGGCATATCCGGCCAGACTGCCCTGGCGAGCAAGCGAGTCGCTTTTACCAAACGCAGTACTTTTGCCTGATTTTTTACGAGGAGTTCTTCATTATGCGAATCGCTCAAATCGCTCCCTTGCACGAGGCGGTTCCTCCCAAGCTTTACGGCGGGACGGAACGCGTGGTGTCCTACCTGACCGAAGCGCTGGTTGAACAGGGCCATGACGTCACGCTTTTCGCAAGCGGCGATTCGCAAACCTCGGCGAAGCTCGAAGCGTTCTGGCCGCAGGCGCTGCGCCTCGACCCGACCATCCGCGACGTGATGGCGCCGCACATGCTGCTGCTGGAAGAAGTGCGCCGCCGCGCGGACGAATTCGACGTGCTGCATTTCCACATCGACTACTACCCGTTCTCGCTGTTCGCCCGCCAGCCGGTGCCGTTCCTGACCACGCTGCACGGCCGTCTCGATCTGCCGGAACTGCAGCCGATCTTCAACACGTTCAGCGACGTGCCGGTGGTGTCGATTTCGGACAACCAGCGCATCCCGCTGCAACAGGCGAACTGGCTGCAAACCGTTTATCACGGGCTGCCGGAAAACGTGCTCACGCCGATCAAGGACGTCGAGCCGGGCTACCTCGCATTCCTTGGCCGCGTCTCGCCGGAGAAGGGTCTCGACCGTGCGATCCGCATCGCCGGCCAGGCAGGCATGAAGCTCAAGGTCGCCGCCAAGATCGACAAGGCCGATCGTGCCTATTATGAAGAAGTGATCAAGCCGCTGATGGCGCTCCCGCACGTCGAATACATTGGCGAAATCGGCGAAACCGAAAAGCGTGAGTTCCTCGGCAACGCGCACGCACTGGTGTTCCCGATCGACTGGCCGGAGCCCTTCGGTCTGGTGATGATCGAAGCAATGGCTTGCGGTACGCCGGTGATCGCGTTCAACCGTGGTTCGGTGCCGGAAGTGATCGAAAACGGCGTGTCGGGTTTCGTCGTCGAAGACGAAATCAGCGCGGTCGCCGCAGTGAAGCGTCTGCACACGCTGCCGCGCACCGGAGTGCGCAAGGCATTCGAAGCGCGCTTCTCGTCGAAGGTCATGGCGAAGAACTACGTTGCCACCTACGAAGAGCTGCTGCGTCAGAAGCATCGCACGGTGCTGCGCGAAGTGAACGCCAGTTGAGCGCCAGCTAAGTACGGTACGTAAAAGCAGCCAGACCGGCTGGCCGGGCGCGCGCTTTCGGCGCCCAGTGATCGATGGTCCGGCTGCCCCAGCAACGCCCCGCGTGCATCTCGCCTGCGGGGCGTTGTTGCATGCGCGCCGCGATTTTGCGCGTATGCGGCAGAAAGTACGGTTTTGGGACCGGCAAGCATGAGCCTGTCTCGGTAATATCCCTATAATGGCCGTGCCGCAAATCTGGCTGCGGCGCCGTCGACGACAGGAGGATGCTTTGGCGAGAACGAAAGAGACGCGTGCGAACGCGGCGCCCGGCGCCGGAATGATTTTCGCGCTGCGCGCCATCGGTCTCGTGCTCCTCACTCGCTGGCTCTTTTCGATGGCGCAGATGGACCTGGGCGCGTCGCTGTCGGCGATGGTGTCCTCGCCGTGGGCGTGCATCAACCTGGTGTTCCTGTTCCTGCTGATCTTCCTGCCGGGCGCCCGCGCCGTGGCCGAGCGCCCGTTGCATCCGCTGCCGCAATGGTTGCGGCAGGCGGTGCGTCTGTTTGCTTTCCTCGGATTCCTGTTTGCTGTCTGGTCGGTCGGCGCATTTGCGGCGAGCGCCGGTTGGCGGCGCGCCGCGCAGGCGGTGGCGGCCACCAACGGCTGGCTGTTGGCGGCACCGGCGTTGTACGCGGCGGTCGTGTGGATTTGCCGGCCGCGCGCGCTGTGGCGAACCAATATCGCTGCGCGGCGCTTTGCAATCGGCCGCTATGCGGTCTCGCTCGATCCGGCCACGCGCACGGTGGTCGTCTGGGCCGAGCGTCGCAAGGTGGGGCAGTACGACGCTCGCGAATTGTCCGTGCGCTGGGCGGCGGCGCCAGGCATGGGCGCGCCGCCGGCGCCTGCCCCGGCGGTGGCGTTCGGTGTTGCCGGTGAAGCGGGTCGACCTGCAGCGCCGGTCGGTTCGGTCGGCGCGCCTGCGCTGGTGCGCAGCGGCTTCGGCCGACGTCCGAAAATCGAATTGCTGTGGGATTCGCCGGCTGCGGCGGGACACAATCGGCAAACCGTGTTCCGCGCCGCGCTGACTACCGAGGGCGATCGGGTCGCCGCGCGAGCGCTCGACACATCGTTGCGGCAAGTCTGAAACTGTCGCTCCGGACAGTCAGCTACAACACGCGGGCGAAGCAGACATCGTAAAGTGCGGTAGTCGATAATAAGACATGTAAGAAAAAGTGCCGCCCGGCGTTTCGGTGGGCGAGTGAGAGATACATCGATCGTATTGCGTCGTTTTCAGGAGTCGCTATGCTGGTTCGCTGGTTGCTTGCCGCCCTTCATCTACTTGCTTATGGCTTTGCCCTCGCGTCGATTCTTCGGCGCACCTGGTCATTGCGGCGAGCCAGCGTGCCTGCTGCGCTGCGATCCGTATTCCGCTCCGACTCGCGGTGGGGTCTTTCGGCTTTGGTGCTGATCGTCACCGGTCTGATGCGCGCCTTCGGCGGTTTCGAAAAGGGCGCCGACTACTACCTGCATGAGCCGCTCTTTCACTTGAAGATGACGCTGCTCGTGCTGATACTCATTCTCGAAGTCCCGACGATGCTCGGCCTGATGCGCTGGCGCGCAAGTATCAGAAAAGGCGCGCCGCCTGATTTGCGAAAGGCCCGTAGTTATGCGCGGTTCAGTGTGATCCAGACCGTGCTGCTGGTGTTGATGGTGTTCGCGGCGACCGGCATGGCGCGCGGCATCGGGCTGCCTGCGGGCGTGGTGTAGGTGCGTAAGCCTGCAGAAAACGCCTGTTACGGCGGCTTCTGCAGGACGTCCCGCACGCTTCTTCGCAATTTACTTTTCGACCAGCAAGTCTGAATCATCGCGTCGATTCGCCTTCGCGCCCGCGGTCTTGTGCATGACTTCCGAATCGCCCAGGCCCTTGATCAACTCCAGCGCCTGACGTTCGAACAAGCGCCTGTACAAGCCGTTCTCGAGTCTGATCAACGCCTCGTGACTACCTTCCTCGATGACCTTGCCCTTGTCCAGCACCAGCAGTCTGTCCAGCGCTCGCACGGTGGACAGACGGTGCGCCACCACCAGCGTCGTGCGGCCCATCATCAGCCGTTCCATGGCCTGCTGGATCAGCACTTCGCTTTCGCTGTCGAGGCTCGAGGTCGCTTCGTCCAGAATCAGGATCGGCGCGTCCGCGAGAAACGCCCGCGCAATCGCTACACGCTGACGTTCGCCACCCGAGAGCTTGATACCGCGTTCGCCCACCAGCGTGTCGTAACCTTGAGGCAGCGCCGAGATAAAGCCGTGCGCACTCGCGAGCTTCGCGGCGCGTTCGATCTCGGCACGGCTCGCACCGGGCCGTGCATAGGCGATGTTCTCCGCCAACGAGCGGTGAAACAGCACCGGCTCCTGCTGAACGATGGCGATCTGGCTGCGCAACGACGCCTGCCGCACACGGGCGATATCCTGACCGTCGATCGTGATCCGGCCTTCCGAAATGTCGTAGAGCCGCTGGATCAGCTTGATGAAAGTCGTCTTCCCCGAACCCGAATGCCCGACCAGTCCGACGCGTTCTCCCGGCGCGATGCGCACGGAGAAGTTGTCGTAGAGCGGCGTGGCTTTCGCACCGTAGTGGAAGGTAACGTGCTCGAAGCGAATTTCGCCTTTGCCGATCGAGATCGGGCCCGCGCCGGGGCGGTCTTCGATGCCCAGCGGCTGGCTCTCCAGCGACACCAGTTCTTCCATGTCGTTGACGGAGCGCTGCAGGTTGCGGATGTGCATGCCTACGTCGCGCAGATAGCCTTGCAGCATGAAGAACATCGTCAGCGCGAACGTGATATCGCCGACGCTCGCTTCGCCGCGCACCCACAACAGCAACGCGGCGCCGAGAATGGCGGCCTGGATCGCCACCAGCATGCTGCCCTGCACGCCGCCGTTGATCGTGCCGCGAATCCACGTGCGGCGCGTGCGATGACGCCACTTGACGATCACACGCTCGAGCAGGGCTTCTTCGCGCGCTTCGGCGCCGAACGCTTTCACCACGCCATTGCAGCTGACTGCGTCGGCGAGGGCGCCGCCCATGCGCGTGTCCCACGCGTTAGCGAGGCGCGCGGCGGGCGCAACGAAGCCGAGCGACAGGGCCACGGTCGCCGCGATATAGAGCACCGAACCAATACCGACGACCGCGCCCATCATCGGCCAGCGCCAGCCGAGCAGCACCGTTGCGCCGACCAGCATGACCAGCGACGGCAGCAGCGCGACCAGCAACGTGTCGTTGAGCAGATCGAGCGCCCACATGCCGCGCGTGATCTTGCGCACGGTGGATCCGGCGAAGCTGTTGGCGTGCCAGTCCGTCGAAAAGCGTTGCACGCGATGAAAAGCGTTCCCGGCGATCTCGCTCATCATCTTGAGCGTCAGCCTGATGAGGTTGAAGAACACGCCCTGGCGAAGCAGTGTGGCGCCGAGCCCGAGCGCACCCAGCACGCAGAAGGCCGTGATCGCCGCGTGCCACGCGACGGCGTCGCCGGCGGAGCCGGATGCGATCGCGTCGACGAGCCGCCCGGCGAACATCGGCGTGAGTACGTCGGCCAAAGCCGAGAGCAGCACCAGCGCCGCAATGACGAAGATGCGCCAGGGCTGTTTGGCCCAGTGACGGAAGGTGAAGCCAAGGACGTCCTTGAAGGCTTGTCCACGAAAGTCGAGTTTTTTTCTAGTCATTTGCCACGACCCGGTGGCGCGCGAGCGCACCGAGGTTCCAGTCAGGAGCGAAAGGAAGAGACAGTCAAGCGAGCCGCGCTGTGTTGACAGCAATGCCGGCAATGAGACTACGGACTGTCTGGGAATTGCACGGGACGCCTGGTCAGGCAGAACCGCGTGAGCGACAACGCGACAAACTTAAGGTCGCGAGAATGGTCGTGAAGCCATCCCAAGGAGAGCGATATGCACTGCGAACATGTGACGCCTCCCTGTAGTCGAATGAAGTGAAGGAATGGACGGGGCGAGTGCCCGAAAACTGACTATATCAGCAGTATTTCGCGGCCGCAATCGTACGAAAGTTCGGTGTTGACTTCGAAGCAGAGTCGGCGCAGATGCAGATGCGTATCGACGCACACACACGTGATCAATCCGGCGCGCGCATGCCTGGAAACAAACAGAATCAAGCGGAAGCAAAAACAAAAAAGCCCTCGACTTTCGTCTAAGGGCTTTCTCTTGCGGTTCTTCGGGAACCAGCGAATCTGGTGGGTGGTACAGGGATTGAACCTGTGACCCCTGCCGTGTGAAGGCAGTGCTCTACCGCTGAGCTAACCACCCGAAGAGAGCCGAATTATGTCAGGGATTTTTCGACTCGTCTAGTACTTTTTAAGTGGTTTGCTCATCCGCGGCCGCGGCCGCAGCCGCAGCCGGAGCCGGTTCGAGACGCCACACGCTCGTGCCTTTGACCGCTTTGTCGAGACCGTCGAGCACGGCCTGATGTTCGGCGACTTCGTCGTCGCTCGCGGCGATCACGACCAGATTCAGCGAATCGATCGCGATGCGCGGTGCGTTCGCATCGCCGCCGCCGTGCGAATCGCCGAGCATGTCGATAACGAGGCTCTCCTGGCCGCGCGTCATTGCCAGGTAAACCTCGGCAAGCAGTTCCGAGTCGAGCAGTGCGCCGTGCAAGGTGCGGTGTGCGTTGCTGATGCCGAAGCGGTCGCACAGCGCGTCGAGCGAATTGCGCTTGCCCGGGAACATCTGCTTGGCGCGCGCGAGCGTATCGATGATCTCGCCGCAGTAGGTTTTCACCGGCGGCAAACCTAGCAACGCAAATTCGGCATCCAGAAAGCCGATGTCGAACGGCGCGTTGTGAATGATCAGTTCCGCGTCCTGAATGAAGTCGCGAATCTGATCGGCAATCTCGGCGAACTTTGGCTTGTCGCTCAGGAACTCGGTGGTCAGCCCGTGAACGGCCAAAGCGCCCGGATCGCTTTCGCGTTCCGGGTTGATGTAGAAATGCAGGTTGTTGCCCGTGAGCCGGCGGTTCACCATTTCGACGCAACCGAGTTCAAGGATCCGGTCGCCGGTTCGTGCATTCAGGCCGGTGGTTTCGGTATCGAGGATGAGTTGACGCATGTCGGATTAGCCTGCTCTAAAAAAATCAGCAAAAAAGAAGGGCGCGCGCGTGGGCGTCGCCGCGGACATCACGGCACGCATCACATTTCTGCGAGTGACGCGACGCCGCGATTGGCCAGTTGATCCGCGCGTTCGTTTTCCGGGTGGCCGTTGTGACCGCGCACCCAGCGCCATTCAATTTCGTGCTGCGCGACGAGCGCATCGAGCCGCTTCCAGAGATCGGCGTTCTTCACCGGTTGCTTCGCGGCGGTGATCCAGCCTTTTTTCTTCCAGCCGTGAATCCATTCGCTGATGCCTTTCTGCACGTACTGCGAGTCAGTGTGCACGACGGCCTTGCAGGGGCGCTTGAGCGCCTCGAGAGCGCCGATCACGCCCATCAGTTCCATGCGATTGTTGGTGGTGTTGGGCTCACCGCCGAACAGTTCTTTTTCCTGATCGCCGAAGCGCAGCAGCGCGCCCCAGCCGCCGGGGCCGGGGTTGCCCTTGCAGGCGCCGTCGGTATAAATATCGATGATGTCGGAAGTCATTGTGTGTGGTTGCGTGTGTTCGGAGTGGCGGCGGGCGCGAGGCCCGCGGCGAGGACAGGTTTCTTGACTTTCAGCGGGCCGACGAGGCGCATGCCGCGCACGCGCTTGATCGCCTTGATCATGTAGGTGGCGCCGAAAATCGGCCACCAGCGGTCGCCGGCGGCTTCCATGAAGCCATAGCGGGACAGCCATTGTTCGCTGCCGAGCGGCGGACGATAGCAGCCAAAGCGCCCGCGTTCAAGGTCGAAACCCAGCAATTTGATCCAGTCTTTCAGGCGCGTGAAGGCGATCAGGTCGACTGCGGCGGGCACGAACGGCCGGCCCGTCATCTTGCCGACCGATTGGCGCGCGCCCCACAGCGACAGCGAATTGAAGCCGAGAATGATCAACTGGCCTTCGGGCATCAGCACGCGCTCCGCTTCGCGCAGCAGCCGGTGCGGGTCGCTCGTGAATTCCAGCGTATGCGGCATCACAATCAGGTCGACGCTTTGTGCTTCGAACGGCAAGTCGAGCAGATCGCACCAGACAGCGCTGCGTCCAGCGGGCGCAGGCAAACCCGCGGGCAGACCTTGCGCGGCGCTGTTACCCATGCCCTTGCCCGAGCCATTCCCGGCGCGCCCGAGGCCGCGCGGAAAAGTGTAGGGCGCACTCGCGCCGCTCGCTGCGTCGAGCACGAGCCCGCGGCACGGCATGCGGTTCTCGCGCAGGGCGTCGAGCTGCGGCAGGCCGAGTTGCAGCGCATGGTAACCGAACACGTCGGACACCACGCGATCGAGCTGGGTCTGTTCCCACTCGAGTACGTAGCGGCCGGGCGGTGAATCGGTCCAGGCGGGCCAGTCTATAATTGCTCGATCAGTCATATCAGAGAATGCGTCACCTATGAATGCGCTCGAGTACGTACCGGTCCCGGCGTTTGAAGACAATTACATCTGGGTCGTTTCCGACGGGCATCATGCGGTGGTCGTCGATCCGGGTGAGGCCGCCCCCGTGCGCGCATATCTGGCGAAACGGGGTTGGCGGCTGAGCGCTATTTTACTCACGCACCATCACCAAGACCATGTCGGTGGGGTGGCCGATCTGCTGAACGGCCAGGCCGTTCCCGTGTACGGCCCCGCTGGTGAGGCGATCCAGCATCTCACGCATCGTCTCAATAACGGCGATCACGTGACGATCGCGGCCCCCGCACTCGAATTCAGCGTACTCGACGTGCCCGGTCACACAAGCGGTCACATTGCCTATTTTCAGGCGGCCGACCCGCGCGGCACGCCGCACGTGTTTTGTGGCGACACGCTGTTCGCGTGCGGCTGCGGCCGCTTGTTCGAAGGCACGCCCACGCAGATGCTGGCGTCGCTGGATGCGCTGGCCGCGCTGCCCGGCGCGACCGAGGTTCACTGCGCCCACGAGTACACCTTGTCGAACATCCGCTTCGCGCTCGCCTGCGAGCCGGGCAACGCCGAATTGCAAGCCTGGCGCGACACGGCGAGCGAATTGCGCGCGCGCCATGTGCCGACGCTGCCCACCACCATCGCCCACGAACGCGCCGTGAATCCGTTTTTACGCGCCGACAGTCCGGCGATTCGCGCTACCTTGCAAGAGCAGTTGCACGAAAAAGTGTCCGATCGTTTGACCGCATTTACGCTGATGCGCGAATGGAAAAACCGCTTCCGTTGACCCGTTGAGCATCGGGGTGTTCCTCACGCGAAGAATCGCAAAAATTCGCCAAGCCTAAGATTTCCTTGATTTTTTTCGTAATTTTCCGATTGACGTAAACGTTGCCGTTTCGTACTATCGGCTGCAAATTCCAGCCCTTGTGGAAGCCGAGACGTTCATGCGATTTATCTTTAGTGCGTTGTTGGTCCTGACACTCGCCGCTTGCGCGAGTCAGGGACCGGCGACGAATAGCCCTACCACCGCAACAAACCCCGCCAGCCAGCAAGCCGTAGCCGACGCCCTTCGCAAGACAGCCACCGCCAAAGAGACGATCAACGTCGATCAAGGCTCGGTCAGTCAACTGACGAGCGCGGACGCCGATTTGTGGGGCCGTATTCGCCGTGGTTTTCAAATGCCGGATCTGCAAACCGACCTCGTCGACATGCAGGTCAACTGGTATGCGCAGCGCCCGGATTACGTGCAGCGCATGACCGAGCGCTCGCAGAAATACCTGTACCACATCGTCGAAGAGCTCGAAGCGCGCAATATGCCGACCGAGCTTGCGTTGCTGCCGTTCATCGAATCCGCATACAGCCCGCAGGCGTTGTCGGTGGCGAAGGCCGCCGGCATGTGGCAGTTCATGCCGGGCACGGGCCGCACCTACAACCTCAAGCAGAACATGTGGCAGGACGAGCGCCGCGACGTGCTGGCTTCGACCAGCGCCGCGCTCGACTACCTGTCCCGTCTGCATGACATGTTCGGCGACTGGCAACTGGCGCTCGCCGCGTACAACTGGGGTGAGGGCAACGTGCAGCGCGCGATCGCGCGCAACGAAGCGGCGGGGCTGCCCACCGACTACCTCAGCCTGCGCATGCCGAACGAGACGCGCAACTACGTGCCCAAGTTGCAGGCGGTGAAGAACATCGTGATGAACCCCCAGATGTACGGGCTCACGCTGCCGTCGATTCCAAATCACCCGTATTTCGTGACGGTCACGACCTCGCACGACATCGACGTGGACATGGCGGCAAAACTCGCGAATCTGTCGCCGGACGAATTCCGCTCGCTGAACCCGTCGTTCAGGAAGCCGGTGATTCTCGGCGCCACGCAGCCGCAAATCCTGCTGCCGTTCGATAACGCCAGCGCCTTCGAACGTAATCTGAAGGCCTATTCCGGCTCGCTGTCGTCCTGGACCACGTATACGGTCACGGAGCGCTCGGCGCCGGCGGCGATCGCGCAAAAGATCGGTGTCGATGCCGACACGCTGATGGAAGTGAACAAGATTCCGGCCGGCATGCGTTTGAAACCGGGTTCCACGATCGTGGTGCCGCGTGGTTCGGACGATGACGAAGACATCAGCGCCGACGTCGCCGAAAGCGCCGTGCTGGCCATGGAGCCCGATGTCCCCGACACCCGCAAGATGCTGATCCGGGTGCGCCGCAATCAATCGATGGCCGCGATCGCAGTGCGTTACGGCGTCTCGATCGGTCAGTTGAAGGCGTGGAATCGCACGCATCGCGATCAGGCTTCGCGTGGTCAGGTGATCGTGCTGCACGTGCCGGTTGGCAAGGCGATGCCGAGCGAACCGGGTCCGGAACGCATCGCGACTGACGTGCAGGGCGGCGGCGTCGAGAAGATCGGCACCCGTGTCACAGACACGAAGAACGATTCGCGCTACGATAAGAAAAAGGGTCGTGGCCGCTCCGCCGTGGTGAAGGTGTCTGAACCGGTGGATAAAGCGAGCAAGCCGACAACGTCCGGCGCCAGCAAGGGCAAGATGACGAAGGTGTCGGCTTCCACGTCCAGCAAGGCGTCGAAGGCCGCGGCAGATAGCCGCCAGAAGACCGTGGCCAACGCGAAGAAGGGTAAGTAGACCAAAAAGCGGCTCCACGGTAGTGACCACATGCGTTGCGGGGGCAGCGCATGAATTGCGCTCCGATCACGCACCGTGTTATTCCGACGCCGTCACCTTAGGGTGACGGCGTTTTTCATTCTGCAGATCAATTCAGGCGAATTTCGCTCATTTCATTTATCGTTCGTGCTCAGGCCTTGTCGGCCGCTCATTTCAAAGCTCATGTCGTCCACCCAGTTGCGCGTCTTTCTGCTGTTTTCCGCCGGTTACTTTGTTTCGTACGTGTTTCGCGGCGTCAATCTGGGCTTTGCGCCCTTCATCACACACGATCTCGGCTTGTCGGCCACGGATCTCGGTTTGCTCACCAGTCTGTATTTCCTCGGTTTCGCGGGCGCGCAGATTCCGGCGGGCGTGTTGCTCGACCACTTCGGCGCGCGTCGGGTGACGGCGGTCACCCTGCTATTTGCCGCGCTGGGAATCTGGGTGTTCGGAGCGGCGCACGGCGTTGGCGCGATGATGGTCGGGCGTCTGCTGATCGGCGTCGGCGTGTCCGTGTGTCTCGGCGCCGCCTTCAAGGCGTTGGCGCAGCATTTCGCGTCGGCACGGTTGCCGTTGATGAACGGGCTGGTGATGGCGATTGGCGGTTTCGGCGGCGTGATGGTTGGCTCTCCGCTCACGTGGGTGCTGGGCTTCGCCAGTTGGCGCGCGGTCTGCGTTGGCTTGGGTTTGCTGACGGTTCTCGTGGCAGTCGCGCAGTGGACCCTCGCGCCAGACGCAAAGGAAACCCATCACCAGGCAAGTCTCGGCGCCCAGTTCAAGGGCACTTTGCGCATTTTGAAGAGCGCGGCATTCTGGAAGATCGCGTCGTTTTCGGTCGTCACGCAAGGCGTGTTCTACGCGATGCAATCGCTGTGGGTCGGCGCCTGGTTGCGCGACGTGCAGGGCTTCGAGCCGCGTGAAGCTGCCGCGCTCGTATCGGTTCTCGGCTTCGCGATGATGGCCGGCTGCGTGGGCTTCGGCGCGGCCGCGCGCAGCCTCGAGCGGCGCGGTGTCTCGCTGTACGTGTTTTGCGGCACCGGCATGGCGCTGTTCGTCGTCACCCAGTTGCTGATCATGTTCAATGCGCCGCTGCCCGCGAGCCTGCTGTGGGCGGCGTATGGGATCTTCGGCGGTACCGGGATTCTCAGCTACGCGGTGATGGCGCGGCACTTCCCGGCGCAGATGATCGGCCGGGTGAACACCACCCTGACACTGATCATCTTTCTGCTGATTTTCGGCTTCCAGATTGGCGTCGGCGCGGTGCTGTCGCACTGGCCGGCCAGTGGCGGACATTATCCGGCCGCCGCGCATCTCACCGCCTGGGGCATTCTGATGGCGCTGCAATTGTTGAGCGCGATCTGGTACGTATTGCCCGGCCGCACAGGGCTTCAGCCGGTGCACGCGCGCGCTGAACGGCCGGTTTAAGGCCGTTGTGGATGGTTCGCCGGGTCGGGTCATATTCGCCGGCTCTATCCCGATTCTGGCCCGCACAAATTTTGTCGACCGGCTTCTGAGCCATGTGCAGCAAGACTTCGACCCGTTTGGGAGGGCGCTCCGCTACGCCGGCTCCCCATCTCGGATTTGGAGGGAAGGGTAGTTTCACGCTATAATTTCAAGGTTTGAGCTTATCAACCCGCACCCTAGCGCCTACCTCTCCCATACCGTTCATCCGCCGCGCGCTTTTGACGCCCCGCACCCCAGCCGAGCCGTCCACACAATGGACCCATCGCGCCCCTTGCGACGTCACCAGCAGTACGCGAGCGAGTCTGCGCGCGCATCCTTGCCGATGCGTTTCGCTGCGGCTCGCAGTCGGATAAACAGGTCGGCAACAGGGTGTTCCCCAAGGAGTCTCCCGTGTTGCCGTCATTTTCTCCCGCTTTGCTCGCACTCGCCGACGGCACGGTCTTTCGTGGTTACTCGATCGGCGCCCCCGGGCATACGATCGGCGAAGTCGTGTTCAACACCGCTATCACCGGTTATCAGGAAATCCTGACCGACCCGAGCTACGCGCGCCAGATCGTGACCCTCACGTATCCGCACATCGGTAATGTCGGCGTGAATGCCGAAGACGTCGAAGCCACGAAAGTCCATGCCGCCGGCCTGATCATCCGCGATCTGCCGGTTCTCGCGTCGAACTTCCGCATGGAGCGCACGCTCCCGCAATACCTGAAGGACGAAGGCGTGGTCGCCATCGCCGGTCTCGACACCCGTATGCTGACCCGCGTGTTGCGCGACAAGGGTGCGCAGAACGGCGCCATTCTGGCCGGTTCGGATGACGAAGCGAAGGCAATCGAACTCGCGCGCTCGTTCCCGGGTTTGTCGGGCATGGACCTCGCGAAGGTCGTGTCGACGAAGGAAAGCTACGAATGGACCCAGACCGAATGGCGTCTGGGCACCGGCTACGGCACGCAGAACGCACCGAAGTACCGCGTGGTCGCGTTTGACTACGGCGTGAAGTACAACATTCTGCGCATGCTGGCTGAGCGCGGCTGCCACGTTACCGTGCTGCCGGCGCAAGCTTCCGCGGCTGATGCGCTCGCGCTCAATCCGGACGGCGTGTTCCTGTCGAACGGCCCCGGCGATCCGGAACCGTGCGACTACGCAATCGCTGCGACTAAAGAGCTGATCGAACGCGGCATCCCGACCTTCGGCATCTGCCTCGGCCACCAGATCATGGGCCTCGCGCTCGGCGCCAAGACCCTGAAGATGAAGACCGGCCACCACGGCGCGAACCATCCGGTAAAGGATCTCGAAGACGGCCGTGTGGTCATCACGTCGCAGAACCACGGTTTCGCGGTCGACGCCGACACGCTGCCGGCCAATGCCAAGGTCACGCACATCTCGCTGTTCGACGGCACGCTGCAAGGCTTCGCGCTGACCGACAAGCCTGCGTTCTGCTTCCAGGGCCACCCGGAAGCGTCGCCCGGTCCGCACGACATCGCCTATCTGTTCGATCGCTTCACGGCGTTGATGGACACGAAGAAGGCCGGCAAGGCAACAGCGGCATAAGCAGCAGAGTGCGAGGCGCCCAGGTGGCGCACGGCTCGCCGCGCGAACAGCGCCTCGGCGCACAAGCGCAGCGAGCCGCACACAACAGAGCGCGCGCAACGTATCAACGCAGCGCGCCGACGGAAAGAATTCAGGAATACATTAGCGAGAGCGTTATGCCCAAGCGGACAGACATTAAAAGCATCCTCATCATCGGCGCGGGTCCGATCATCATCGGCCAGGCGTGCGAGTTCGATTACTCGGGCGCGCAGGCATGCAAGGCGCTGCGTGAGGAAGGCTACAAGGTCATTCTCGTCAACAGCAATCCGGCGACGATCATGACCGACCCGAACACGGCCGACGTCACCTACATCGAGCCGATCACGTGGGAAGTGGTGGAGCGCATCATCGCCAAGGAGCGCCCGGACGCGATCCTGCCGACGATGGGCGGCCAGACCGCGCTGAACTGCGCACTGGATCTCCATGCGCACGGCGTGCTGGACAAGTACAAGGTCGAGCTGATCGGCGCCTCGCCGGAAGCGATCGACAAGGCGGAAGACCGTCAGAAGTTCAAAGACGCGATGACCAAGATCGGCCTCGGTTCGGCCAAGTCGGGCACCGCGCATTCGATGGAAGAAGCACTGCAGGTTCAGGCCGACATCGCAACGCAAACGGGTAGCGGCGGTTATCCGGTCGTGATCCGTCCGTCGTTCACGTTGGGCGGTTCGGGCGGCGGTATCGCGTACAACCGCGACGAATTCGAAGAGATCTGCAAGCGCGGTCTCGACCTGTCGCCTACGCGTGAACTGCTGATCGAAGAATCGCTGCTCGGCTGGAAAGAGTACGAGATGGAAGTGGTCCGCGACAAGAAGGACAACTGCATCATCGTTTGCTCGATCGAAAACCTGGATCCGATGGGCATCCACACCGGCGACTCGATCACCGTCGCGCCGGCGCAAACGCTCACGGACAAGGAATATCAGATCCTGCGTAACGCATCGCTCGCCGTGCTGCGCGAGATCGGTGTGGATACGGGTGGTTCGAACGTGCAGTTCTCGATCAATCCGAAAGATGGCCGGATGATCGTGATCGAAATGAACCCACGCGTGTCGCGTTCGTCGGCACTGGCCTCGAAGGCGACCGGCTTCCCGATCGCGAAGGTCGCGGCGAAGCTGGCAGTCGGCTACACGCTGGACGAGTTGAAGAACGAAATCACCGGCGGCCAAACCCCGGCATCGTTCGAACCGACGATTGACTACGTCGTCACCAAGATCCCACGTTTCGCGTTCGAGAAATTCCGCGAAGCCGATGCGCGCCTGACTACCCAGATGAAGTCGGTCGGCGAAGTGATGGCGATTGGCCGCACCTTCCAGGAGTCGTTCCAGAAGGCGCTGCGCGGTCTCGAAGTGGGCGTGGACGGCCTGGACGAAAAGACCGTCAATCGCGACGAGATCATCCGCGAGATCGGCGAAGCCGGTCCGGATCGCATCTGGTATGTCGGCGACGCGTTCCGTGTCGGCATGACGGCAGAAGAAATCTTCGAAGAGACCTCGATCGACCCGTGGTTCCTCGCGCAGATCGAACAGATCATTCTGAAGGAAAAGGCGCTGGCCGGCCGTACGCTGGCAAGCCTCTCGAAGGAAGAACTCAAGTATCTGAAGCAAAGCGGCTTCTCGGATCGCCGCTTGGCGAAGCTGCTCGGCGCGAAGCCGGCGGAAGTGCGCCAGCGCCGTATCGAGTTGAACGTGCGCCCGGTCTACAAACGCGTCGACACCTGCGCAGCCGAGTTCGCCACGAAAACCGCCTACATGTACTCGACCTACGAGGAAGAGTGCGAAGCGAACCCGACGAACAACAAGAAGATCATGGTGCTGGGTGGTGGCCCCAACCGGATCGGCCAGGGTATCGAGTTCGACTACTGCTGCGTGCACGCCGCGCTCGCCATGCGCGAAGACGGCTACGAAACGATCATGGTCAACTGCAACCCTGAAACCGTTTCGACCGACTACGACACGTCCGATCGTCTGTACTTCGAATCGCTGACGCTCGAAGACGTGCTCGAAATCGTCGACAAAGAAAAGCCGGTCGGCGTGATCGTGCAATACGGCGGTCAAACGCCGCTGAAGCTCGCACTCGATCTCGAAGCGAACGGTGTGCCGATCATCGGCACGTCGCCGGACATGATCGACGCCGCCGAAGACCGCGAGCGTTTCCAGAAGCTGCTGCAGGACCTCGGCCTGCGTCAACCGCCGAACCGTACCGCGCGTGCTGAAGACGAAGCGCTCAAGCTCGCTGAAGAAATCGGTTATCCGCTGGTGGTGCGTCCGTCGTACGTGCTGGGTGGCCGCGCCATGGAAATCGTCCACGAGCCGCGCGATCTCGAACGCTACATGCGCGAGGCCGTGAAGGTGTCGAACGATTCGCCGGTGCTGCTCGACCGCTTCCTGAATGACGCGATCGAATGCGACGTGGATTGCATCTCCGATGGCGAAGCCGTGTTCATCGGCGGCGTGATGGAGCACATCGAACAGGCGGGCGTCCACTCGGGCGACTCGGCTTGCTCGCTGCCGCCGTACTCGCTGTCGAAGGAAACCATTGCCGAGCTGAAGCGCCAGACCGGCGCAATGGCCAAGGCGCTGAACGTGATCGGCCTGATGAACGTGCAATTCGCGATCCAGCAGGTGCCGCAGGCGAATGGTTCGAAAGAAGACGTGATCTACGTGCTCGAAGTGAACCCGCGAGCATCGCGTACGGTGCCGTACGTCTCGAAGGCGACCAGTCTGCCGCTCGCCAAGATCGCCGCGCGTGCGATGGTCGGCCAGACGCTTGCGCAACAGGGCGTGACGAAGGAAATCGATCCGCCGTACTTCAGCGTGAAGGAAGCCGTGTTCCCGTTCGTCAAGTTCCCGGCAGTCGATCCGGTGCTCGGACCGGAAATGCGTTCGACCGGTGAAGTGATGGGCGTGGGTCAAACGTTCGGCGAAGCGCTGTTCAAGTCGCAGCTCGCGGCAGGTTCGCGTCTGCCGGAGTCGGGCACGGTGCTCCTGACCGTGATGGACGCCGACAAGCCGAAGGCTGTCGAAGTGGCGCACATGCTGCACGAACTCGGCTACCCGATCGTCGCGACCAAGGGCACGGCTGCCGCGATCGAAGCGGCCGGCGTGCCGGTCAAGGTCGTCAACAAGGTGAAGGACGGCCGGCCGCACATCGTCGACATGATCAAGAACGGTGAAATCGCGCTGGTCTTCACGACCGTCGACGAAACCCGTGCCGCGATCGCCGACTCGCGTTCGATCCGCATGAGCGCGCAGGCGAACAAGGTCACGTACTACACGACGATGTCCGGTGCACGGGCCGCGGTTGAAGGTTTGCGCTATTTGAAGGACCTGGAAGTCTATGATTTACAAGGTCTTCACGCTCGCCTAAACTAAGGCTTCGAATACCTGTCCAAGATGTAAGTGCCGCGGTTAAGCGGCGTTCCGCAGGTGCTTTGGGCCCGGGTTTCCCCCGGTGCTCCGGCCCCCGCGGAATGCACTTAACCGCGGTGATTTTTTTTACGGCTGTTTTTTGCATAGAGTTGTTTATGAGCACTGTTCCATTGACTAAGCGCGGCGCGGAAATGTTGCGCGATGAATTGCAGCGCCTGAAATCGGTTGAGCGTCCCTCCGTGATCAATTCGATCGCGGAAGCGCGTGCCCAGGGCGATCTGTCGGAAAACGCGGAATACGACGCGGCGAAGGAAAAGCAGGGCTTCATCGAAGGCCGTATTGCCGAAATCGAATCGAAGCTGGCCGGGGCGCAGGTGATCGACCCGGCGGCGGTCGAGGCGGACGGGCGCGTGGTGTTCGGCGCGACGCTCGAACTCGAAGACCTCGATTCGGGTGCGAAGGTCAAGTACCAGATCGTCGGCGACGATGAAGCGGACATTGACCACGGTCTGATCTCGATCAGCTCGCCGATCGCGCGCGCGTTGATCGGCAAGTCGGAAGGCGACGTTGCATCGGTGCAGGCGCCGGGCGGCGTGCGCGAGTACGAAATCATCGCGGTTAGCTACGTTTGAAGGCGGCCCCGGTGTCCTTGATGCCGCATCGACTGTTCCGTCTGCTGACGGTGGTGTGGGTCGGTAGTCTGCTGACTATCGGCTATGCCGTCGCGCCGGTGTTGTTCACGTCGCTCGATCGCATGACGGCGGGCGCCGTGGCGGCGCAACTGTTTCGTATCGAGGGCGTGCTGGGCGCGGTGTGCGGCATTTTGCTGCTGGGTCTCGCGAACGTACTGGTGCGCCGGGGCAGCGACGCTTATCGTCGTTTGCGCTGGTTGATCGTCGGCATGCTGGTGTGCGTGCTGGTGGGTTACTTTGCGCTGCAGCCGTTCATGAATGCAATGCGCATTGCCGCGCTGGAAGCGGGCAGTGATGTCGGGCATTCGGCTTATGCAACGCGCTTTGGCATCCTGCACGGCGTATCGAGTCTGTTTTACCTGATCGAAAGTCTGCTGGGTGTGGTGCTGGTGTGGAAGCTGCCGGCGAGCGTCGGCATTGTGACCGCGGAGCAGGGCGCTCGCGGCGCTGCGGGGAAAGTAACCAGTTGAGTGGTATGGTTCTACCTTGCTTGAGCGGGTTTGCCTGCAGCGCTACCCAAATGGGCATCAAATAGGCATCAGCCAGGCCGCCTGAGCAGTTCACCCCAAGGTGCGGACACCGCCCGCACCCTCATCATTCGCTTACTTCGACGACTGATGCGCGCGCTTCGCGCTGGTCTGGCGCTTCTTGGCGCGTTTGATATTGCCGCCTTGCGTGACGCGTTCATTGCCGCGCACCACGACCGCTTTTGCCTTCGGCTTGCGCATCGGGATTTCGCTGGGCTTCACCACCGTGACCACGCGCGGTGCGCGGCCTTTACCCGGTTTGGCTTCGACAGCCGCTTCGCGGGCGCTCGGCAGGGCGCCGCGCTTGGTCTTGACAGCCGGTTGTACTGCCGCTTCCGGCTTCCAGATCACCAGCAGCTTGCCGATATGCTGGATCGGCGCGGCGTTCAGCGTGTCGCAGATCTGTTCGTAGACGGCGATGCGTTCTTCGCGTTCGTCGCCGAACACGCGGATCTTGATCAGTTGATGCGCGCCAAGGTGGACCTTGATTTCCGACAGCACAGCGTCGGTCAAGCCTTCGGCGCCGACGAGCACGACCGGTTTGAGCGCATGTGCCTGGGAGCGCAACTCGGCGCGTTGGTCGGAAGAGACTTTAAGGGCTGGCATGGAAAGTGGGAGACTCGACTAAAATGGCGGCACCTGCATTTCCGAGAGATTCGGCCAATAGCGCAGGGCGGCGCGTCAGAACAACAGAATCGCGGATGACTGCCAGTTTTGGCGGTGGCCGCGCGAATTAACCGCGTATTATCCCCTAAAGCGCCACATTTCGCAGCAAGAGTTCACCTTTAATGGCAAAAAACAAGTTCAACACGGCGTGGTTGCATGATCACATCAATGACCCGTACGTCAAAATGGCGCAGCGGGAGGGCTATCGCGCCCGTGCAGCCTACAAGCTGAAGGAAATCGACGAGCAGGACAAGCTGATCCGGCCAGGCCAGGTGATCGTCGATCTCGGCTCGGTACCGGGCAGTTGGAGCCAGTACGCCCGCAACAAGCTCGCCAAGGGCTCGCAGCGCGACGCCGAGCGCGAGGGCGGCATCGACGGCACGATCATCGCGCTGGACATGCTGCCGATGGAACCGATCGCCGACGTCCATTTCATTCAGGGCGACTTCCGCGAAGACTCGGTTCTCGAGCAACTCGAAGAATTAGTCGGCGAACGCCAGGTTGATCTTGTAATTTCGGATATGGCGCCCAACCTGTCGGGAGTGGCGGTCGCGGATGCCGCGCGAATCGAGCATCTGTGCGATATCGCGATGGAGTTTTCGCAAAACCACCTGAAGCCGGATGGCGCCCTTTTAGTCAAATGTTTTCATGGCAGCGGTTACAGCCAGATTGTCGAAAAGTTCAAGCGCCAGTTCAAGGTGGTGGCGGCCCGCAAGCCGAAAGCCTCGCGGGACAAATCGTCAGAAACGTTTATTTTGGGTAAGCATCTGAAGCGGCCCGCATAGGTGCGCTGCAGGAAGGTTCCGCATCTGCCGATAATGTGCCTACAGCACCGGAAATTGGCGCTGAAATGGCCCGCTACGCTATTTGTGTGGTAGTGAAACCTTATGGCAGGGGTCTGCGGACTGGATTAGAATGCTTTCGTGGTGCCGCAAGGCAAATGTAGGCGCCCGTCTAAGTGAAGGAGTGGTGCTTTGAACAACAATATGTTTTCGAAAGCAGCAGTGTGGCTGGTTATCGCACTGGTGCTGTTTACGGTGTTCAAGCAGTTCGACAAGCCCCGTGTCCAGGAAGGCGTTTCCTATTCGCAGTTCATGGACGACGCGAAGAACGGCAAAGTCAAGAACGTCATTGTCCAGGGGCGGAACCTCACGGTCACTCCAGCAGACGGCCAGAAGTACCAGATCGTGTCGCCCGGCGACATCTGGATGGTCGGCGATCTGATGAAGTATGGCGTTCAGGTGAGCGGGAAGGCTGATGACGAACCGAATGCGCTGGTGTCCGCGCTGTACTACCTCGGACCAACGATCCTGATCATCGGCTTCTGGTTCTACATGATGCGACAGATGCAGGGAGGCGGGAAAGGCGGTGCGTTCTCGTTCGGTAAATCCCGTGCACGTCTGATCGACGAAAACAACAACGCAATCAATTTCACCGACGTCGCCGGTTGCGACGAAGCCAAGGAAGAAGTTTCCGAACTGGTCGACTTCCTGCGCGATCCGCAGAAATTCCAGAAGCTGGGCGGACGCATTCCGCGCGGCGTGCTGCTGGTCGGCCCACCGGGAACGGGTAAGACGCTGCTGGCGCGCGCTATCGCCGGTGAGGCGAAGGTGCCGTTCTTCAGCATCTCGGGTTCGGACTTCGTGGAAATGTTTGTAGGCGTAGGTGCGGCTCGTGTGCGCGACATGTTCGAGCAGGCCAAGAAGCATGCGCCGTGTATCGTGTTCATCGACGAAATCGACGCGGTCGGCCGTCATCGCGGCGCCGGCATGGGCGGCGGTAACGACGAGCGCGAACAGACCTTGAACCAGATGCTGGTCGAGATGGACGGCTTCGAAGCGAACTCGGGCGTGATCGTGATCGCTGCCACGAACCGTTCGGACGTGCTCGACAAGGCGCTGCTGCGTCCGGGCCGTTTCGACCGTCAGGTGTACGTCGGTCTGCCGGACATCCGTGGTCGCGAGCACATCATGAAGGTTCACCTGCGCAAGGTGCCGATTTCGAACGACGTCGACGCAGCGGTGATCGCACGCGGCACGCCGGGCTTCTCGGGCGCCGATCTGGCGAACCTGGTCAACGAGGCAGCATTGTTCGCGGCCCGCCGCGGCAAGCGCATCGTCGAGATGGCGGATTTCGAAGACGCGAAGGACAAGATCTTCATGGGTCCGGAGCGCAAGTCGGCCGTGATTCGCGAAGAATCGAAGCGCGCCACCGCGTATCACGAGTCGGGTCACGCGGTGATCGCCAAGCTGTTGCCGAAGGCTGATCCGGTGCACAAGGTCACGATTATTCCGCGCGGCCGAGCGCTGGGTGTGACGTGGCAGTTGCCGGAACATGACAACGAAACGTATTCGAAGGACTACCTGCTGGATCGCCTCGCGATCCTGTTCGGTGGCCGTGTCGCGGAAGAGCTGTTCCTGAACCTGATCAGCACCGGCGCGTCGGACGATTTCAACAAGGCAACGGCTACGGCCCGCGCCATGGTGGCTCGCTTCGGTATGACCGACGCACTCGGACCGATGGTCTACGTCGACGACGAAAACGACGCAACGCCGTTTGGCCGTGGCTTCACGCGGACCATTTCGGAAGCGACGCAGCAAAAGGTCGACGCGGAAATCCGCCGCGTGCTCGACGAGCAGTACAACCTCGCCAAGCGCCTGCTGGACGAGAACCGCGACAAGGTTGAAGCGATGACCGCCGCGCTGATGGAGTGGGAAACGATCGACGCCGATCAGATCAACGATATCATGGCAGGCCGTCCGCCGCGTTCGCCGAAGAGCTCGCCGCCGTCGGTTGGCGACGCCTCGTCGGGTGGCAGCCCGGGCACCGAGGTCAAGCCGGGCAGCGCGACCGCGCCGGCCTGATCGGCGACCAGTAGAAAGTGCGGGCCGGTGTGATTCACACCGGCCCGTTTTGCATTTATTCGTTTTACGTGATTGACCGCTACGTGTCGAAAGTCGAATTTCCATCTCTTCCCCTCCCCGAACCGCTGCAATGCGGCCGCTTCAAGCTGACCTTTGAACGCCCGTTGATCATGGGCATCCTGAACGTCACGCCCGACTCGTTTTCCGACGGCGGTCAGTACGCGATGCGCGGCGATGCGCTACGCCAGGCCGAGCGCATGATGCTCGACGGCGCGGACATCATCGACATCGGCGGCGAGTCGACCCGTCCGGGTGCGCCGCCCGTGCCGCTCGACGAAGAACTTGAGCGGGTGATCCCGCTGGTCGAACAACTGCGCGGCGCGAATGTGCCGTTGTCGGTGGATACGTACAAGCCGGAAGTGATGCGTCACGCACTGACCGCGGGCGCCGACCTGATCAACGATATCTGGGGCTTCCGGATGCCCGGTGCGGTCGACGCCGTACGCGACAGCGAATGCGGTCTGTGTGTGATGCATATGCTCGGCGAGCCGCAGACCATGCAGCTCGGTGAGCCCGTCTATGACGACGTGGTGAGCGAGGTGCGGCAATTTCTCGAAGAACGGGTAGCAACTCTGAAGCAGGCGGGCATCGCTCGTGCTCGCATCAGCGTGGACCCGGGCTTTGGTTTCGGCAAAGCGGTGATCGAACACAATTACGCGCTGCTCGCGCACCTGCCGGACACGGCGCCGCGGGCCGAGCCGCCGTACCCCATTCTCGCCGGCATGTCGCGCAAGTCGATGGTCGGCGCGGTTGTCGGACGCCCGGCGCCGGAGCGCGTCGCGGGCAGCATCGCCGCAGCGGTGTGTGCTGCCGGGCGCGGTGCGGCAATTCTGCGCGTGCACGATGTCGCGCAAACAGTGGATGCATTGAAAGTATGGGCGGCCATGCGCGACGCGGCGAATCACAGCCGCGCGCGCGGCTGAACCCGCAAGCCAAGGAGGAACATAAAACATGGCACGTCGTTATTTCGGAACGGATGGGATTCGGGGCAAGGTCGGCGAAGGGCCGATTACGCCGGAGTTTGTATTGCGGCTCGGCTACGCTGCCGGCAAGGTGCTCGCGGGCGCGGACCGCTGGGCGAGAACGGGCGCACGGCCCACGGTGCTGATCGGTAAAGACACACGGGTGTCGGGCTATATGCTCGAAGCCGCGCTCGAAGCGGGCTTTTCCGCGGCGGGCGTCGACGTCATGCTGGCCGGGCCTATGCCGACCCCGGGTATTGCCTATCTGACGCGCGCACTGCGGCTCGCCGCGGGCGTCGTGATCAGCGCGTCGCACAACCCGTACTACGACAACGGCATCAAATTCTTCTCCGCCGACGGCAACAAGCTGCCCGACGAAGTGGAACTGCAGATCGAAGAACAACTCGACCTGCCGCTCGCGTGCGCGGCCTCCGAGCAACTCGGCAAGGCGCGGCGCCTCGATGACGCTGCCGGCCGCTATATCGAGTTCTGCAAGAGCACGTTCCCGGCAGCGTTCGACTTGCGCGGCCTGAAGCTGGTGGTCGACTGTGCGCACGGTGCCGCGTACGACGTCGCGCCGCACGTGTTCCATGAACTCGGCGCCGATGTGATTCCGATCGGCGTCGCGCCGAACGGCTTCAACATCAACGACGGCGTCGGCGCGACCGCGCCGGACGCGCTGGTGCGCGCGGTGCGCGCGAACCACGCGGACCTCGGCATCGCGCTCGACGGCGACGCTGACCGGCTGCAGGTCGTGGACGCGGCAGGTCGCCTGTATAACGGCGACGAGTTGCTATACGTGCTGGTCAAGGACCGGATGGCGACCGACGGTAAAGTGGAAGGCGCGGTCGGCACCTTGATGACCAACATGGCGGTCGAAGTCGCGCTGCAGGAAGCCGGCGTGAAGTTCGTCCGTGCGGCGGTGGGCGACCGTTACGTGCTCGAACAGTTGCGTGAACACGGCTGGCAACTGGGCGCGGAAGGCTCCGGCCATATTCTCTCCCTTGACCGCCATTCGACCGGCGACGGCATCGTGTCGGCCCTGCTGGTGCTGGCCGCGATGAAGCGCAGCGACAAAACGCTCGCCGAACTGCTCCACGGTGTGACGCTGTTTCCGCAGAAGCTGATCAACGTGCGGATGCAGCCCGGCGCGGACTGGAAGGGCAGCGATGCGATCCGCCGCGCCATCAGCACGGCCGAGGCAGCGCTGAACGGCCGCGGCCGCGTGCTGATTCGGGCCTCGGGCACCGAGCCCGTTCTGCGCGTGATGGTGGAGGCGGAAAAAGTCGACGACGCGGTTCGCCATTCCGAAGCGATCGCTAACGCGGTCAAGCTGGCCACGGCCTAAACCGCGCCTGGCCTACGGCGGCGAGGGACGACCATGAGCGCGTCCCCGCTGCCGCACCCCTCTGCAATACGCGTCTCCCCACACGCAAACGTTCGCGTCCCATTTTTTTCGTCTAATCTGTAAAACGACGCCCGCAACGCCGCTAAACCGGCGATTTGTCCGCGCGTGCGCCTTTCACCTTAGTAATCCCACTGTCACATCCGTTTCACGGTTAGTCACGTTACTGTCACAAAGAGACCCTAAGCTTCGCGGTGTTCGTGTTACTCGCTCACACCGCTCACACCCCTTGGAGGTCTCATGAAATTGATGCAAACCGTGTTCGCTGGCGTCGCTGGCGCGCTTTTCGCGATCGCAGCGCAAGCCGCAGACATCACCGGCGCGGGCAGCACCTTCGCAGCACCGATCTACACGAAGTGGGCCGATGCCTACCAGAAGTCGGGTGGCGGCAAGGTCAACTATCAAGGTATCGGTTCGTCGGGTGGCGTGAAGCAGATCGTCGCGAAGACTGTTGACTTCGCTGGTTCGGACGCTCCGCTGAAGGACGAAGACCTCGCGAAGGAAGGCCTGTTCCAGTTCCCGACGGTTGTCGGCGGCGTGGTGCCGGTCGTCAATGTGCCGGGCGTGACGCCGGGTGAACTGACGCTGTCGGGCGAAGTGCTCGGCGACATCTACCTGGGCAAGATCAAGAAGTGGAACGATCCGGCGATCGTTGCGCTGAACCCGAAGGCTAAGCTGCCGGATACCGACATCGCCGTGGTTCGCCGCGCCGACGGTTCGGGCACCAGCTTCATCTGGACGAACTACCTGTCGAAGGTCAATGCTGACTGGAAGTCGAAGGTTGGTGAAGGTTCGACGGTCAACTGGCCGACGGGTACGGGCGGCAAGGGCAACGACGGCGTCGCAGCTTTCGTGCAACGTCTGCCGGGCGCAATCGGCTACGTCGAATGGGCGTACGCGAAGCAGAACAAGATGACGTATGTCGGCCTGAAGAATTCGTCGGGCACGGTGGTCGAGCCGAAGACGGAAACGTTCAAGGCAGCGGCAGCGGGCGCGGACTGGTCGAAGTCGTTCTACCAGATCCTGACGAACGAGCCGGGCAAGAACGCATGGCCGATCGTCGGCGCAACGTTCGTGCTGCTGCACACGGCGCAGGACAAGCCGGCGCAAGGCACCGAAACGCTGAAGTTCTTCGACTGGGCGTTCAAGAATGGCTCGCAGGCTGCGAACGATCTGGACTACATCTCGCTGCCGGATTCGGTTGTGTCGGAAATCCGCACGCAGTGGAAGTCGAAGGTGAAGGACGCTGCGGGCAAGCCGATCGCTGAATAAGCGACGCAGCTAGGCGCCGCAACTAAGCGACACAGCATGCAGTAAGCATGCGGCAATACATTGGCCGTCCTCATTCGAGGACGGCCAATGGCGTTACCCCGGCATTAGCCAGCATTGTCCGCCGCGCGACAAGTGTCGTACGGCAACTGGAAACAGGTCCATCAGGCTCTCATGTCCGATATCCAATTAGCGTCTGGCGCGGCGAAGTCGACACCGCCCGGCAGCACGTCGCAGCAGAAAGCGCCCAGCCGCGCCGGCGACGTCATCTTCGGCGGCCTTGCCCGTCTCTCCGCCATCGTCACCCTGTTGCTGCTCGGCGGCATTATCGTTTCGCTGATCGTCGCGTCCCTGCCGTCGATCAAGCAGTTCGGCCTCGCGTTCCTATGGACCGCCGACTGGGATCCACCAAGCAAGCAATTCGGCGCATTGGTGCCTATTTACGGCACGATCGCGACCTCGCTCATTGCACTCATCATCGCGGTGCCCGTCAGCTTCGGCATCGCACTTTTCCTGACCGAACTCGCGCCCGCGTGGCTGCGCCGTCCGCTCGGCGTCGCCATCGAACTGCTTGCCGCGATTCCGTCGATCGTCTACGGCATGTGGGGTCTGCTGGTGTTCGCGCCGATCTTCGCTACGTGGTTCGAAAAGCCGCTCGGCACGCTCCTCAGCGGCATTCCTATCGTCGGTGCGTTGTTTAAGGGCGCACCGATCGGCATCGGCATCCTGTGCGCCGGGGTTATCCTCGCCATCATGATCATTCCGTACATCGCTTCGGTGATGCGTGACGTGTTCGAAGTCACGCCGGTCCTGTTGAAGGAGTCGGCGTACGGCATCGGCTGCACGACCTGGGAAGTGATGTGGAAGATCGTGCTGCCCTTTACCAAGAGCGGCGTGATCGGCGGCGTGATGCTCGGCCTCGGCCGCGCGCTCGGCGAGACCATGGCGGTCACGTTCGTGATCGGCAACACCAATCTGCTCGATAACGTCTCGCTGTTTTCGCCGGGCAACAGTATTACCTCGGCGCTCGCCAACGAATTCGCGGAAGCGGATCCGGGCCTGCATACGTCGGCGCTGATGGAACTCGGGTTGATCCTCTTTGTGATTACTTTCATCGTGCTGGCGATCTCGAAGGTCATGCTGCTTCGCCTCGAAAAAGGGGAGGGCGCGAAATGAGCCAGCCCACCTTGAATATGCCGGGTTCGAACGACGCCGTCGCGCTCGAAGCGATGCGCGTGCGTCTGCAAGGCCGCCGCCGCGCGAAGAATGCCGTTGCGCTGACGCTGTCGCTCGCGGCCATGGCGTTCGGCCTGCTGTGGCTGGTGTGGATTCTTTATACGACGCTGCGCCTCGGCATCGGCGGCTTGTCGGTCGAATTGTTCACGCAATCCACACCGCCGCCGAACACCGATGGCGGTGGTCTCGCCAACGCGATCGTCGGCAGCGTGATGCTGGTTGCGCTCGCAACTTTTGTCGGCACGCCGATCGGCATTCTGGCGGGCGTGTATCTCGCCGAATACGGGCAGAAGGGCTGGCTCGCCAGTCTCACGCGCTTCATCAACGACATCCTGTTGTCGGCACCGTCGATCGTCGTCGGTCTGTTCGTCTACGCGCTCGTCGTGGCGAAGATGGGCCACTTCAGCGGTTGGGCCGGCGTATTCGCGCTCGCGCTGCTGCAGATTCCGATCGTGATCCGCACCACCGAGAACATGCTGAAGCTGGTGCCGAATGCGCTGCGCGAAGCCGCTTTCGCACTCGGCACGCCGAAGTGGAAGATGGTGATGTCGATCACGCTGAAAGCTTCGATCGCGGGCATTATCACCGGCGTGCTGCTCGGCGTCGCGCGCATTGCCGGTGAAACGGCGCCGCTGCTCTTCACCGCGTTGTCGAACCAGTTCTTCTCGTGGAACATGGACCAGCCGGTTGCGAACCTGCCGGTCACGATCTACAAGTTCGCGATGAGCCCGTTTGCGCAGTGGCAATCGCTCGCGTGGGCCGGTGTCTTCCTGATCACGCTCGCGGTGCTGGGATTGAACATCCTCGCGCGCACGATCTTTTCGAATAAGTAAGGGCGGAGTGTAATCCGATGAATATGGCAGAAACTCAACTCAATCCGGGCACGCGTCCCACGGCGCCGGCCGGTTTCGATCCCGCCCAAAGCGGCCAGGCGCAAGCCCCGTCGCGTCCGAAGATCGAAATCAACGACCTGAACTTCTTCTACGGCAAGTATCACGCGCTGAAGAACATCAATCTGCGGATTCCCGAAGGCAAGGTCACTGCCTTCATCGGCCCGTCGGGTTGCGGCAAGTCCACCTTGCTGCGCACGCTCAACAAGATGTACGCGCTCTATCCGGAGCAACACGCCGAAGGCGAGATCCTGATGGACGGCGAAAACCTGCTGACCTCCAAGCGCGATATTTCGCTGCTGCGCGCGCGGATCGGCATGGTGTTCCAGAAGCCGACGCCGTTTCCGATGTCGATCTACGACAACATCGCGTTCGGTGTGAAGATGTTCGAAACGCTGCCGCGTTCGGAAATGGACGACCGCGTGGAATGGGCGTTGACCAAGGCCGCGCTGTGGAACGAAGTCAAGGATAAATTGGGCCAGAGCGGCTACGGTTTGTCCGGCGGTCAGCAACAGCGTCTGTGTATCGCGCGCGGTATCGCGATCCGTCCTGAAGTGCTGCTGCTCGACGAGCCGTGTTCCGCGCTCGACCCGATTTCCACGGGCCGCATCGAAGAACTGATCGCCGAATTGAAGAGCGATTACACGGTTGTAATCGTGACGCACAACATGCAACAGGCCGCACGCTGTTCGGACTACACTGCCTATATGTACCTCGGTGAACTGATCGAATTCGGCGACACCGAAAAGATCTTCATCAAACCGGTCCGCAAGGAAACCGAGGACTACATCACTGGCCGCTTCGGCTAAGCCGCCGCGCAAAAACAACGGAGTACGACATGTCCGATAAACATCTGTCCAGCCAGTTCGACGCCGACCTGAACCTCGTTTCCTCGAAGGTGCTCGAAATGGGCGGCCTGGTCGAGTCGCAGATCGTCAACGCGATGATCGCGCTCAACAACTTCGACCTCGATGTGTGCGAGCAGGTGATCGCCGCTGAAGACCGTCTGAACACGATGGAAGTCGAGATCGACGAAGAGTGCAGCAACATCATCGCGCGCCGTCAACCGGCCGCGCGCGACTTGCGCCTCCTGATCGCGATTTCGAAGACCATCACGAATCTCGAGCGCGCCGGCGACGAAGCCGAAAAAATCGCCAAGCGCACCAAGCGTCTGATGGAAGACGGCGCTTCGCGCAGCATCAATATCGCCGAGATCAAATTGTCGGGCGAAATGGCGGTATCGATCCTGCGCCGCGCGCTGGACGCCTTTGCGCGTCTGGACACGGTCGCTGCCGCGCAGATCATGCGCGACGACAAGGCGATCGACGAAGAATTCCGCGCTTTCGTTCGCAAGCTGATTTCGTACATGACTGAAGATCCGCGTTCGATTTCGGTGGGCCTCGATTTTCTGTTCATCGCCAAGGCGATCGAACGGATCGGCGACCACGCGAAAAACATCGCTGAATTCATCATCTACATCGTCAAGGGCACCGACGTGCGGCACAAGTCGCGCGACGCGCTCGAACGCGAAGCACTCAGTTAATCAGTTATAAGGATCAGAGGTGCCGATGCCCAGCAGCATTCTCGTCATTGAAGATGAGCCCGCCATTTCCGAACTGATTTCGGTGAATCTTCAACACGCCGGACACTGCCCGATTCGCGCGTACAACGCGGAGCAGGCGCAGAACCTGATCAGCGACGTACTGCCCGACCTCGTGCTGCTCGACTGGATGTTGCCGGGCAAGTCGGGCATCGCGTTCGCTCGCGATCTGCGCAACAACGAGCGCACCAAGCACATTCCGATCATCATGCTGACCGCACGTGGCGATGAGCAGGACAAGGTGCTCGGCCTCGAAATCGGCGCCGACGACTACGTCACCAAACCGTTTTCGCCGAAAGAACTGATGGCGCGCATCAAGGCGGTGTTGCGCCGCCGCGCGCCGCAGTTGACCGAAGACCTGGTGGCGATCAACGGTCTGAAGCTCGATCCGGCAACGCACCGCGTCGCCGCGCACGCCGAAGGCAGCGAGATCAAGCTCGATCTCGGCCCGACCGAGTTCCGTCTGCTGCACTTCTTCATGACGCACCCGGAGCGCGTGCACAGCCGCACGCAACTGCTCGATCAGGTGTGGGGCGACCACGTGTTCGTCGAAGAGCGCACGGTGGATGTGCACATCAAGCGTCTGCGCGCGGCACTCAAGCCGGCCGGGTGCGATGCTATGATTGAGACGGTACGCGGCAGCGGCTACCGGCTCGCGAAGAGCGCCTGACTTTGCGCGGTAGCGCGAGTGGCGATGCTTGAGCCACGCGCGTTATAGATGTCGCATACACCACATAGGCCACATCGGTTACGTCGGTTACGTTAGGCGCCGCGATTTCAGATCCCGGCGTGGACGGTTTTCTCTTCGATCGCTAGAACATGAACATCATCTGGGCGCGCTCCATCGTGTCGGTCGTGCTGCTGGCTGTTCTGTGCGTGGTGGTCGGCGCACTCGTGAACGTCAAGGCAGGGCTGGTCCTCGCGATCGTCATGCTGCTCGCGCAGAGCTTCTTCAGCACCTTCCACAAGCAGCGTTTGTGGCGCCTGCTCGACGCTCCGGTCTACGGCGAAGTGCCGAGCGCCCCCGGCATCTGGGGCGAAATCTACTACCGTCTGCATAAGCTTGCGAAGCGCTGGCATGCGCAGGTGCGTCAGGTCGAACAACAGCATTCGCGTTTCATCCAGGCGATCCAGGCGTCGCCGAACGGCGTGGCGATGCTCGACGATCACGATCAGATCGAGTGGTGCAACGCGATCTCCGAACTCCATTTCGGACTCGATGCGAAACGCGATCTGCGCCAGCACATCACACATCTCGTGCGTCAGCCCGATTTCGTGCGCTATCTGAATTCGCAACGCTACGAACAGATGCTGATCATGCGCGGCATGGGCGAGAAGCGCCAGAACGTGCTGTCGGTGCAGGTGTTTCCGTATGGCGAGAATCGCAAGCTGGTGCTGTCGCAAGACATCACCGAGCTGGAGCGTACCGACGCGATGCGGCGCGACTTCGTCGCTAACGTGTCGCATGAATTGAAGACACCGTTGACCGTATTGTCGGGTTTTCTCGAGACGATGCGGGAACTGCCGTTGAGCGAAGCCGAGCGCGGGCGCTACCTCGAACTGATGGAGCAGCAGGCTTCGCGCATGCGGCATATCGTCAACGACTTGCTGGTGCTCGCGAAGCTAGAAGGCGACAACAAGCCGCCGAGCGATCAGATGATCGATATGCGCGCGGTGCTGCGGCATCTGCGCGACGACGCGCAAAGCCTGTCGAGCGACCATCACAAGATCGTGTTCGACGCCGACGAAGGGCTCACCGTCACTGGCGTGGAAACGGAAATTCTCAGCGCGTTGGGCAACCTCGTGACCAATGCGATCCGCTATACACCGGATGGCGGTGCGATCAGGGTGAGTTGGCAGGCCAACGGCGGCTGTGCGGTTTTTTCGGTCACGGACAGCGGCTTGGGGATTCCAGCCGCGGACATTCCACGTCTGACCGAGCGTTTCTATCGCGTTGACCGCAGCCGCTCGCGCGATACGGGTGGGACGGGCCTCGGTCTCGCCATCGTCAAGCATGTGCTGCAACGACACGATGCGCAGCTCGACGTGAAGAGCGAAGAGGGACGTGGCAGCACGTTCACCGTGCGTTTCCCGGTGTTTCGCACGGCGCGTCGGCAACCGGCGCCGGTTTGAAAACGTTGGCCTGAAAAAATGCCCGCCTGTAACAAGACAAGGCGGGCTTTTTTCATGTGCAGCGCCGCTTGCTTCGGCGGCGCGCGAACACGATCAGGACATCACAAACTCACGAACAGAATTTCCCCAGCAGGCTCATCTGGGCATTGCGCGAGGATTTGCCCGGCCGGCGGCGCCGATAGTGGCCGTCGCTTTGCATGAGCCACGCGGACTGGTTGTCGCCGAGAAAGGCCGAGAGGCCTTCGGCAATCACACGCCGCTTCAAGCGACGGTTGTTGACCGGAAACGCCACTTCAACGCGCCGGAAGAAGTTACGGTCCATCCAGTCGGCGCTCGATAGATACACCTGTTCCTTGCCGCCGTCGTAGAAGTAGAAGATGCGGTGATGCTCGAGAAAGCGTCCGACGATCGAGCGCACCGTGATGTTCTCCGACAGGCCCGGCACACCCGGTTGCAACGAACACACGCCACGTACGATCAGATCGATCTTCACGCCTGCCTGTGACGCTTCGTACAGCTCGGCAATCACGGTCGGTTCGAGCAGCGCGTTCATTTTCGCGACGATGCGCGCCTTCTTGCCGGCGCGCGCATGCTCGGCTTCCGCACGAATCGATTCAACCAGTTTCGGATGCAGCGTGAACGGCGACTGCCACAACTCGTGCAGCGACAGTTCACCACCGATGCCGGTCAGTTGCTGGAACACGTGGTGCACGTCTTCGCAGATTTTCTGATCCGCGGTCATCAGGGCGAAGTCGGTATAAAGACGCGCGGTCCGCGGGTGATAGTTGCCGGTGCCCAGGTGCACGTAACGCTTGAGCGTGGTCTTGCCGCCCGACGAGACGCGCCGCACGATCAGCATCATCTTCGCGTGGCACTTGTGGCCTACCACGCCGTACACGACGTGCGCACCCACCGCTTCAAGCTGCGACGCCCAGTTGATGTTGGTTTCTTCGTCGAAGCGCGCGAGCAGTTCGACCACCACAGTCACTTCCTTGCCGTTGCGCGCGGCTTGCATCAGCGCGTCCATCAGCGGCGAGTCGGTGCCGGTGCGATAGATGGTCTGCTTGATGGCCATCACGTTCGGGTCTTTAGCTGCCTGCAGCAGCAACTCGAGCACCGGCTGAAAGCTCTCATAAGGGTGATGCAGCAGCACGTCGCCCTGATCGATCACGTCGAACATGCTGGTGCTGTTGGCGATCTGCGGCGGAATCGCCGGAATATGCGGCACGAATTTCAGGTCGGGCCGGTCCACCATCTCCGGCAATTGCATCAGCCGTACCAGATTGACGGGGCCGTCGGCGAAATAGCAATCCTTGGTGGTCAGGCCGCTTTCGTCGAGCAGGCGCCGCACGACATGCGAGGGCGTCTCCGCCGATACTTCGAGCCGCACTGCATTGCCCAGATGGCGTGCCGGCAGTTCGCCCTGCAGCGCGACACGCAGATTGGTGATTTCGTCTTCGTCGACGAACAGTTCGCTATTGCGTGTGATGCGAAACTGGTTACAGGTCCGCACCACCAGATTCGGGAACAGCTCGCCGACAAAGCGCTGCAGCAACGAACTCAGCAGCACGAAACCATGCGGATAGCCCGACAGCTCCTGCGGCATGCGCACGAGCCGGGGCAAGGCACGCGGCGCCTGCACGATGCCCATCATCGCCTGGCGGCCGAACGCATCTTTGCCTTCGAGTTCGACGACGAAGTTCAGGCTCTTGTTGAGCACGCGCGGAAACGGGTGAGCCGGATCGAGGCCGATCGGCGTGAGCACCGGCAGCAGTTCGTCGAAGAAGTAGTTGCGCGCCCATTCGGTCTGCGCTTCGTTCCACGCTTCAGTGCCGTGAAAATAGATGCCTTCTGCTTCGAGCGCGGTGAGCACCGTGTCGTGCAGCATGGTGTACTGGCGATGCACGAGCCTCTGCGCGCGCTCGACCACGAGGTCGTATACGTGCTGCAGCGACATGCCATCAGGTGACATTGCGCCCGGGTTGTCGCGCATCTGTTCCTGCAGTCCGGCCATGCGGACTTCGAAGAATTCGTCGAGGTTGCTACTGGTAATGCAGATGAAGCGCAGGCGTTCGAGCAAAGGGACGGCAGGGTCGGCAGCTTGTGCCAACACACGCTCGTTGAAACCCAGAATGCCCAGCTCGCGATTCAATAAGGGGTAGCGGATGGACATCGGCAGCGAGAATGGAATGTCAGGAGGGGAGACGAAAAGACGCTCGGAAATTCTCACAGTATGATGACGTTGTTATGACATTCTCGAAGTTATAAATTCTACGCCGTATTCATTGCGTGTCGTAATTATGACGCAGTGCATGTGGGACCATAGGGCACCCCCATTACTGCGAGGCGACATCGTGAGGTCCGGTACGCTTAGAATGGCGTCTTTGAACAGCGCGGCCGGCCACAAGGCGCCCAAGGCATCCGGTGGGCATCCGGCACCTTTCGCATCTACCGCCGCCGCGCTCGCGCGCATGGAGTCCGCTTACTCGATGGTCACTACTCCACAACTCCTCGCTGCCGTCGACCTCGGCTCGAACAGCTTCCGGCTGATCGTAGGCCGGGTCGAGGAAACCGATGCGGGCAGCCAGATCTATCAGGTCGATGCGTTGCGCGAACCGGTGCGTCTTGCCGCCGGTCTGTCGCGCGACAAGATGCTCGACCGCGCCTCGCAAGTGCGCGGCTGGGACGCGCTTAAGCGCTTCGGCGAGCGGCTGCGCGACTTTCATCCCGATCACGTTCGCGCCGTCGCCACCAATACGTTGCGCATCGCCAAGAACGCGGGCGAGTTTCTCGGCGAGGCGCAAGCCGCGCTCGGTTTTCCGATCGAAGTGATCGCCGGGCGTGAAGAAGCGCGCCTGATTTATGCAGGCGCTGCACACTCTGTGCCCGCAAGCGCGGGCAAGCGTCTCGTGGTGGATATCGGAGGCGGCTCGACGGAATTCATCATCGGCTCGCACTACACGCCGATCAAGATGGAGAGCCTGTATATCGGCTGCGTGAGTCATAGCCGCGCATTCTTCCCGGCGGGCAATGTCGACGAATACACGATGCGCCAGGCCGAACTTGCCGCGAGCCGTGAAATTCAGATCATTTCTGCCGAATACAAGAAAACCGGCTGGGAACAGGCGATCGGCTCGTCCGGCACCGCGCGGGCGCTCGCCGAACTGGTCGAGGCCAATGGCTTCAACGATCCGGGCGTCACGCACGGCATCTCGCGCGGTGGGCTGGAGCGCCTCAAGCGCGCGCTGATCAAGGCGGAAAACGTCAATCGTCTGAAGCTGGTCGCGTTGAAGGGCGATCGCATTCCGGTGCTGGCCGGCGGCCTGTCGATCATGATCGCGGTGTTCGACGAACTCGGCGTCGATTACGTCGATACGACAGACGGCGCGCTGCGCCTCGGTGTGCTGTACGACCTGCTGGGCCGTTCGCAGCACGAGGACATGCGCACGGTGACGGTGGAAGGCTTCATGCGCCGTTACGGTGTGGACCGCGCGCAGGCCGGGCGTATCGGTGAACTCGCGGTGCGCTTTTACGAGCAGTTTGCCGAACCGGACGAAGAGCGCCGCGCCGAGAATCGCATGTTCCTCGGCTGGGCTGCGGCCTTGCACGAAATCGGACTGTCGATTTCGCACAGCGCCTATCACAAGCATTCCGCCTATATCGCCAGCAATGCCGACATGCCGGGTTTTTCGCGCACCGACCAGGCGCGGCTCGCTGCGCTGGTGCTCGGCCACGCGGGGAAACTCGGCAAGCTGTCGCAAACGCGCGAAGTGGAATGGCCGCTGCTGTTCTGTCTGCGGCTCGCGGCGCTGCTGTGCCGCCGGCGTGCGGATGTCGGCTTGCCGGGGATCGCGGTTGCGCAGGTCAATGGCGGTTACGAAGTGCGTTTGCCGAATGAGTGGGTGGCTAACAATCCGCTGACGGATTACAGTCTGATCCAGGAAGCCGCAGAGTGGGAGAAGGTTGGCATTCCCTATCGCGTGGTTTACACGGACGATTGAGAATCATGCGCGGTAAATGAAAAAGCCCGGCGGATTAGCTGGGCTTTTTTTATGCGCTTCAGTTTTCAGTCGCTCAGCCGCCGGCTGAATATGCCGGGCGGTTCGCGTGTGCCGCTCAGCGTGGCGATGCGTCGCCGAGGAAGTGCCGCGCGTAACGCGCGTTGATATCCGTCAGGCGCAACAGCGTCAGAAAGTCGGCGGTGTTGAAGTCGGGATCCCAGGCCGGTGCGCCGCAAATCTTCGCACCGAGGCGCAGATAGCCCTTCACCAGCGGCGGCGGTGCGACGTCGGCGCCGGTTTGCAATTCTTCCACCGGCAGCGGCGTGTGCGGGAACGCGCGATATTCCGGCGCCGTCATCGCGTTGTCGCGCAGCGAGCAGTAAAGATTCGCTGCGTAGTGGCCACCGTCGACCATCGCGACACTCGCGCAGCCGAGCATCGTCTCGTAGCCGTTGTGCTTCATGTACGCGGCGAGCCCTGCCCACAACGACATGATCACCGAGCCGCTGCGATAGTCGGGGTGCACGCATGAGCGGCCCACTTCGACCATCTTCGCGCGCAGGTGCGTGAGACGTGACACGTCGAATTCGCTTTCGGCATACAGGCGTCCGATACGGGCGGCCTGATGCGGCGGCAGCGCGCGATAGGTGCCCACCACCTTCAGCGTGTCGAGATCGCGCACCAGCAGGTGATCGCAGTATGAATCGAACGCATCGACGTCGAGGCCGGCCGGACCCGTCAGACGGGCGCCCATTTCATCGGCGAATACACGGTAGCGCAGACGCTGGGCCTCGCGCAGTTGCTCGTCGGTGCGTGCCCACGTCACTTGCAGGCGATGCTGGGCGGTGACTGTCTCTTCGGCGCGCGGCAGGCGGCGCGTTTCGAAGATCGAAGCCAGGGGCAGGGTGGGCGTCGGCAGTTCTCGCATGTGGCGTCCTGGTCGAAAAAAGGGAGATTTCTTTTTTCGCCAATGTAGTAACGCCTGGTGACGCTCGCATGGCAAAGCTGTGACGATTGGATGACTGCCCGTAAGCTGC
Source organism: Paraburkholderia madseniana (assembly GCF_009690905.1). GTDB lineage: Bacteria > Pseudomonadota > Gammaproteobacteria > Burkholderiales > Burkholderiaceae > Paraburkholderia > Paraburkholderia madseniana. Next base: position 3,930 of record NZ_VOSW01000068.1, on the reverse strand, counting down.
GTGCGCGCGGCTTGTAATGTCGTGGTCCGGGCGGGTCATGTGTTGTTTCTGCGCGACCGTTGGGACTGGCGGGCGCAACTGCGCCTCTTTGAGTACCAGGCCGCGTGACCTGATCGGTTCAGTTCAGCTCAGATCAGATCGGGACTCATCGCCGCGCGCAGCACGGCTTGGTCGTCGCCGTCGCGCTCACGGCTCTCGATCCACCACAAGCCGGCTTTCTTCAGCGGCCAACTCGCTCCGCTATTGCCGAGCAAACGCGCCGCAACGTGGCCGAGGGTTGGTTGATGGCCGACGATCACGACAGTGGGTGCGATCCCTTTTGGCCAGCCTGCGGCCTCGAGCACATCGTCCGCACTGGCGTTAGGCGCGAGTTCGCGCACCACGCGATACTGGTCGCTCAAGGCTTCCGCGGTCTGGATGGTGCGCACCGCAGGACTCGCGAGGACCACTGCGTCCTCGGGCAGACGAGTGCGCAGCCACTTGGCGACGTTTTGCGCCTGTTTGCGGCCCCGTGTGGTGAGCGCACGGGCGAGATCGCTCGCGGCGAAATCTTCGGCTTCGGCGTGACGCCAGAGGATCAGATTCATGCGTGTCTCCTTGACTCTGGTTGCGGCGTAGATAACAGCGCCGGGTTTTCAATCACTGTCGCATGCGAGCTCGTGAGGACGCAAGGCGGTGGCGCGTGCCGAATGTTCCCATCAGCCCCTGGCGCCCAAAAAGCAAAAACCCGCGAAGCCGAAGGCTACGCGGGTTTCGTATTGCTTTTCGTGGTCGGAGCGAAAGGATTCGAACCTTCGACCCTCTGATCCCAAATCAGATGCGCTACCAGGCTGCGCTACGCTCCGACGAATCCGAGATTCTACGTGGCATTGGGTGCCAGAGTCAATCACGAATTGCGTCGGGATGAAAAAAGGTGCAGTGCGCCGCGCCGTTTGTCCGCTCAATGCCGGCGACGCATCCAGTGCGGCATGTGCTGGTGCGTGATCCAGTGATGCAGCATGCCTTCGCCGTCGTGTTCGCGCCGGTAGGTTCTCGATTCGAAAATCGACAGGGCGAGCAGCACGAGCAGGCCTATTGCAAGTCCGATCAGACCTGCGATCGATTCAGCGTCCATGGCAGTCTCCTATGACACGCAGCCGTGCCTCTATAGTAGGACACGCGTAACAAAATGGCAGGGGGTGGCATGGGGACGCGGCCTGCCGCGACATCGTCGAATGCGAATTGCAGGTAGACTCTCGGCGCTTCGTTGCCGTTATTGTCATTCTGTTTCGAGAGTCTATGAACCGCGTTTTGTTGATTGTCTTGATGCTGGCTGCCGGGCTCGCCGGCTGTGCCAACGATCCTTCCGGCCACCATGGCGGCCCGCCGCCGAAAGATCCCGTCGACTACCACGGCGTGCCTACCGACGACCGTCCGCCCGTCATGGCGCCCGCGCCCTGAGCGTTTGCCGGGAACGAAAGCGAAGCACCGGCGCGGGCACGCCGGCGCTTCTGACCCGCGCAGACTATTCGCGCGGACAGCGCGGGCTGCAGTTATTCTAGGGCGAGGTGCACGCGTGATATGTGTGCGCTTGTTTCAAGCCGTAACCGTGTGCGGCGTTGTCGTTCAGACCGCTGCCACCGCCATGCCTCGCACGACACCTGGCAAAAAGCGCGCGAGCGTGACGCCGCGCGCGGCCATGAAGATCAGCATCGCGGCCCACAAACCGTGATTGCCATACAGCGCCAGCAAGGCCCACGAGGCCGCCACGAACACCGCGAACGAGACCACCATCGACGTCATCAGTTCATGCGTGCGAGTGGCGCCGATGAACACGCCGTCGAGCAGAAAGCCCCACACTGAGATCACCGGTAAGAGCGCGGCCCATGGCAGATAAGTCTCGGCCGTGGCGCGCACGACGGCCTGATTGGTCAGACCTTCGATGATCCATGAGCCCGCGCCCCAGTACACCAGCGAGAAGCCCAGCGCACCGAGCGCGGACCATAGCGCGGTCACCTTGATGGCCTGCGCGAAAGCGTGCCGGTCGCGCGCGCCGATCGCAGCGCCGACCAGCGCTTCGGCCGCGTGACCGAAGCCGTCGAGTCCATAAGCCATGAAGGTCTGAAAATTGAGCAGCAGCGCGTTGGCGGCAAGCGTGGCGTCACCTTGCTTCGCGCCGAGATGCGCGAACCAGCCGAACGACGACAGCAGACAGAGCGTGCGTACGAAGATATCGCGATTCAGTACCACCAGGCGCTTGAGGGCTGGAGCGTCGAAGAGGGAGGCGCGGTTTAGCGCAGGCAAACCGCGCGGCCGGCCGTGCCACAACAACGCGGCGCCGAGCACGAAGCCGAGCGCGTCGGCGGTGGCCGTGGCCGCGCCGATGCCGGCCACGCCCCAATCGAATACGTACACGTACAACAGCACCGCCGCGATGTTCACGCTGTTGATGAACACTTGCGACAGCAGCGCGAGCCGAACCTGCTGCGTACCAAGCAGCCAGCCGAGCACCACGTAGTTGCCGAGCGCGAGCGGCGCGGCCCAGATGCGCGCGTGGCAGTAGATCTGCGCGTGGCGCTGCACCGCGTCGCTGCCGCCGATCATGCGTAATGCGTAATCGATCAGTGGCACTTGCAACAGAAGCACCGCGGCGCCGATCGCCGCCGCCAGCAACAACGCGCGTACGACGTTGTTGCGCAACTCGGCGTGATCCCCCGCGCCGTGCGCTTGCGCGACGAGGCCCGTGGTGCCCATGCGCAGGAAGCCGAAGCCCCAGAACACGAAGTTGAAGAACAGGCCGCCGAGCGCGACGCCGCCGAGATAGGACGCGCCATCCAGATGGCCGGCGACGGCAGTGTCGACTGCTCCGAGAATCGGCTGGGTGAGATTGGCGAGGACGATTGGAAACGCCAGCGTCAGCACCCGGCGATGCCAGCGCACCGGGACGGCGGGGGCCGTCGCGCTCGCGCCGTTCCCCAGGGGGACTTCCTTCGGGACGTGCGCGGGGTCGCTCAATTACGTTCCTGCACGCACACCCATGGCGAGACGACCACTGCCCACAGATCGGGATCGCGCGCGGCGAAATCGGCGGCGGTTTCCGCCTGCACGCGTTCGACGAGGCCGGAAGACAGCCATTGCGTGACCTGCGTGGTGTCGTCGCTGGCGATGGCTTCGGCGACGCTCACCAGATCGATGTCGCGTGCGACGCGCAGCAGCATGCCGCGCGCGAAAAAGCGTTCGAGTTCGGTCCAGCCGATTTTGGCGGTTTCGGCGAGCAGTTTGGCGTACAGCGGGCTATGAGTGGCGTCGTTGGAAGTCATCGTAAGCGGGTTCTGACGGGGCCGTTACTATAAACCATCGGCGCGGATCGCCAGGGCGGCGCGCGTTCCGGTACGCTTAGGGTCTTTCGGCAAAATTCATTCTGAACCTTCATGTCACTGGATTCAACGGCGCGCGCTGCGGGCGCGCAAGCTCATGTGGTGGCCGACGCCACACTCACGCGCACCGATGTGGAGCGCCTCATTGGCACGAGCATGGCGGGCAATAGAGAGCCGCTCCATTTCACCGATTGCGATTTCGAAGGCGCCGATCTGTCGCGACTCGACTTGCGCGGCGCTGAGTTTCATCGCTGCACGATCGTCGAGACGTCATTTTTTGGCGCGGCGCTGTCGCACACGCGCTGGGTTCGTTGCCGCGGCCGCCAGGCGGATTTCGCGTCGGCCGATCTGGTCGATGCGGCGTTCCAATCGAGCGATCTGAACAACACGAGCTGGCGGCGCGCCAAGCTTGCCTCGGCGTCGTTTCACAGTTGCAAGCTGACGGGCTAATGCCGTTCAGTTAAGATCCTTCTTCAAGAAACGAACGGTATAACGGTGAGGTCGAGATTTGACGACCCGGTCGCATGCGCGGCCGGGTCGTTTTTCATTGGGCAGCGACTTGAGGCGCTCACGC
>NZ_VOSW01000067.1 GCF_009690905.1 Paraburkholderia madseniana | reverse complement strand
TCACCGTAGCGACCACCGCGGCGGCCGGCTTGCCGCTCCACCACCAGCTCGCTTCCAGGTATTGCCGCGTCGCATTGATCATGTTGTTGACGAGCTTGCCCATCAACCGGTATTCCCAGTAGGGGAACAGGTGGCTCGCCGCAATGGCGATCGCGCAGCCCACCACCGTATCGATTGCGCGTTCGCCGATGATGCGCATGCTGCCCGGCGCGAGCAGATGGAACATGAGCAGCACATACGAGGACGTGAACACGACGCTTGCGGTGTAATTGAACAGCAACAGGCTGTAGCTCATCACCATCGAGGCGAACATCACCACCAGCAGGATGTGCGGCTCCTTGACGAAAATCATCAACGCGATGCTCGCCGCACAGCCGATCAGCGTGCCGACTATCCGCTGCCCGTTGCGCTGCTTGGTCAGCGAATAGCCGGGCTTCAGGATGATGACGGTGGTCATCACGATCCAGTATGCGTTGGTGAGCGGCAGCAGACGCCCTAGCCAGAAACCTACGGCGACCGCGATCGTCACGCGTAGCGCATGGCGGAAGCTCGGCGAGGCCATCGTCAGATTCGAGAAGATCTGCCCGAATGGCACACGGCGGCTCGATACGAAGCGGGAGAGCGCCTTGTCGAGCCGCAGTTCGGTCTCGGTCGCGCTCGGATCGCTCGACAGGCTTTGGTGCATCCTGTCGATCAGGCGCGTAGCACTCCAGATACGCCGGAAGGTGGACGATACCGCCGAATAAGCCTCAGGATTTTTGGCAGCCAGGTCCTGCTTGCGCATCAGTTCGATCTCGAACTCGATGGCGCGCAATTCGGCCTTTACATTGATGCGCGTACGCGGCGGCTGGTTTTGCAGCACCGCGAGTCCGATTTCTTCGAGATCGGCCGCGGATTTGCGAATCAGATCGCGGTAGAACACCAGCAGGTCGGAGCCACCAAACGTGCTGCGCACCAGCGAGTAGTCCACATGCGTGCCGACAAACAGCTCGTGCAGATCGACGGTATTGATGAACAGATTGAACAGCATTGCCCGGCGCGGTTCGAGCCGGCCGGCTTTCAGCTTGGGCAGATTGCGCAACACGATATCGCGTGCGGCATCCTGACGTTCGACGGCGGTGATCTGCTTGTCGACCAGATTGCGATAGCACTCGTCGAGATCGTTATTGAGATCGTAGAAGGCGGCGCGCGCGAGCAGATAGTCCGCGCACGCGAACACGCTTTCGGCAAGCGCCTGCTGTTCGATGCGGTGCATCATCCAGCGGCTCACGAAGGTCGACCAGTACGTGTACCAGAGACCCCCTACCAGAATCCACGATGCATTGACGAGCGCCTGCATCGGCGTGAAATGCTCTTCCAGCGTCATGATCATCATGAACAGCGTGGCGAAGCTGATCTGCGGCCAGCGGTTGCCGTACACGACGATCAACGAGAGCACGAAGGTGAGCGGCACGACCGTGCACCACAGCGCCACCGGGTTGACCGTGGCGATGCCGGTGGCGAGCGCGGACAGGAAGCCGATCACCGTGCACGCCAGCATCTCGTTGTGCTTGTACTTGAGCGGGCCCGGCATATCGACCACACAGGCGCCGAGTGCGCCGGTCGCGATCGTGAAGCCGAGTTCGCGGTCGTGAAATACGATCAAACACAATATGGCCGGTAATGACACGCCGACTGCGATGCGCAGGCCGCCATAGAAGTACTGGCTGTAGAGGAATTTTTTTATTTCAACCGAATAGCGCATCGACTGCCTGGATTCTTCCGTTCACTGAGAAAACGCGGTTGAAGGGGTCGACCCGGAGGCAGGCCCAAACTGCCGTCGAGTCTAACTGATTTTGAGCCTGATCTGACCTCGTCCGTTCGGCCAGGTTCTGCCCTGGGAGCGCGTTTGTTATGCTGTCGCTTCAATGTCTGCCGCGGCCCGGGTGTTCCGCTCGCGTCGCCTGCTTTCCCAGGATCCATGCTCCAACTCTTCTACTCGAACCGCTACGAAACCCTTGTCGGCGCGCTGCTCGACGACTTGGCGCAAGCGCCGTCCGATCCCTGGGCCGCGCAGCCCGTGATCGTCCCGAGCGCGGCGGTGCGGCGCCGGCTCGAGCTCGACATCGCCGCGCGCCAGGGTATCTGCGCGAATGTCAATTTTGGTTACCTCGCGCAGTGGCTGTGGGCGCAAATCGGCGGCGTGATCGAAGTACCCAAGCATTCGCCGTTCGCGCCGGACCGGCTCGTCTGGCGCTGCTACCGGTTGCTGGGAGAGGCGGATGAAGCACTGCCGTGGAATGCTTCGCCACGTCTGCGCACTTATCTCGATGCGGCGGATGCGTCGATGCGCTACGAACTGGCGCGGCGTGTGGCCACGGTGCTCGACCACTATCTGACCTATCGCCCGGAATGGCTGCTGGAATGGCAGAAGGGCGGTTCGATCTTCGCGAGTGGCGCGGCGGACGACAAGGGTCCGCGTCTCGTTGGCGCGAGTGAAGCGGCGCGTGAGGACGAGCGTTGGCAAGCCGCGCTGTGGCGTGCCGTGCTTGCCGAAGTGGCCGGCGACGCGCAAACGCCCGCAGCCGCCTTGCCGCCCGCTTATCGCTTTCTCGAGGAAATCGGCACGCTCGATCTCGAAGCCATCTCGAACGCGCAGTGGCCTGAAGCGGTCAGCGTGTTCGCGCTGCCGACCATGCCGCCGCTGCACGTCGCCTTGTTGCGCGCGTTGTCGCGCTGGGTCGACGTGCGTCTGTATGTGATGAACCCGTGCCGCGAATTCTGGTTCGACGTCGTCAGTGCGGGCCGTGTCGAAGCGCTCGATGTCGCCGGCCAGCTCGATTATCAGGAAGTGGGTCATCCGCTCCTGGCCGAGTGGGGGCGCCAGACCCAGGCGCAACTGCATATGCTCCATGAGTTGACCGAGAGCGCGGCATCCGGCGAGACGGGCGACTTCACCGAGAATCCGGAACCGAGCTGGCTCGCTGCCGTGCAGAACGGCATCCTCGATCTGCGGGCGGAAACGGACACGGACGAATTGCCGATCGAAAACGGCATTGAAGTCCATGTGTGCCACAGCCTGTCGCGGCAGCTCGAAGTGCTGCACGACCGCCTGCTCGGCTGGTTCGATGAGTTCGACGATCTGCAACCGTCCGACGTGCTGGTTGCGGTGTCCGATCTCGCGGCCGCCGGGCCATTGATCGATGCGGTATTCGGCACCGCGCCGCCTGGCGATACTCGCCGCATTCCGTACCGGATCACCGGCTTGCCGCCTTCGCAGGCCAATCCGGTCGCGCGTTTGCTGCTCGATTGGCTGGCCTTGCCTGAGCGTAGCGTGGGTGCGCCGGATCTGATCGAATGGCTGCGGGTCGATGCGATCGCCGCGCGCTACGGGATCGATGCCAGTGCGCTCGAAGCCGCGCAGGAATGGCTCGCGGCAGCCGGTGCGCGTCGCGGGCTGGTGCCTGTCGAGCCGACGGGCGAGCACGTGCCTGTCGCGCGTCATACGTTCGCCGACGCGCTGACCCGTCTGTACCTCGGCTACGCGATGCCGGACGGCGGCGAACCGGTCGATGCCTGGTTGCCCGTTGAAGGCGCTGATGGCTCGGACGCCGAGCTTCTCGGCCGCCTGTCGCGTTTCGTCGACGATATCGAGACCTTCGCGCAGCGCTGCTCGATCGACCAGACACCTGCCGAATGGACGCAACTGCTGCTCGAAACTCTTGCGCAGTGCTTCGACAGCGGCGTGGCGTTTGCCGATTCGCTGGCGGCAGTGCGCGACGCCATCGACAAGATGGGCGACGCGATGCAAGCGGGCGCAGAAGATGTTGTGCTGCCGGCCGCGGTGGTGTGCGGCGCGCTCACCGAGGCGCTCGACGACCCGGCGCGCGGCGGCGTGCCTTGGGGCAGCGTGACGTTTTCGTCGCTGACCAGCTTGCGCGGTTTGCCGTATCGCATCGTCTGCCTGCTCGGCATGGATGACGGCGTGTTGCCGAGTCTCGCCCGTGCCGACGAATTCGACCTGATGGCCGCGTTCGGTAAAGCCGGTGACCGGCAGCGCCGCGACGACGAACGCAATCTGTTCCTCGATCTGCTGCTGGCTGCGCGCGACCGGCTGTTCATCGCCTACACGGGCCGCAGCATTCGCGACAATGCGCCGTTGCCGCCGGCCGCGCTGGTCGACGAATTGCTCGACCACCTCGCGCAGGTGTCGGCGGGCGAAGGGGCGAGTCCCGCGGAAATCGAAGCCGCACGGCATGCGTTCATCATCGATCATCCGCTGCAGGCGTTCGCGTCGGATTATTTCTCGTCGCAGCATGGCCTCTTCACTTACGACGTGGATCGCGCGGAACTGGCCAGTTTGCTGGCCGCGCCGCAGCATCCAGCCGCCGCGCCGTTCTTCGATCAACCCTTGCCGCCCGAAGAGACGGCCTCGGTCGCATTCGACGAATTCGTGCGCTTCTGGCGTCATCCGGCGCGGGCGTTGTTGCGCGACCGTCTGGGCATCGTGTTGTCGGATGCGCAAGGGGAGTTGCTCGACACCGAACCGTTCGAACTCGATTGGGCCGGACGGGACGCCCTGGCGGAGCGGCTCCTTCCGGTACTGCTGGACAGCGATACCGAAGACGGCAGCATGTTCGAACGCGTGCGCCGCGTCGCCGCGGCCAGTCCCGAACTGCCGGGTGGCGCGACCGGCGCGGTATGGCGCTCGCGCGAACTCGGCGCGCTGCGACAGCTCGCGGACAGCGTGCGCCGCGAAGTTGCGTCGGGTGTCGAACGGTTACCGTTCGTGCTCGATATCGCGCCGCGCTGGCCTCACAGCGCCGACATCGCCGATACGCTCTTCGGCACTCATGACGCGGCGCTCCGCAAAGCGGCCGAAACACCGCTGCAACTGCATGGCACCTTGAATTTGCTGACCGAAACAGGACAAGTGATTTTCCGCTACGCCAAGCCTACTGCGCGCGACTATCTATCGGCGTGGCTTGCGCATCTGGTGTATTGCGCGGCGCAGCCGAACGGTCCACGCCGTACGGTTTGGCATGGCAGCGGCGAGAGCTTCGAGCTCACGCCGGTCGCCGCGCCGCTCGATGAACTGGCGCCGCTAGCCGCATTGTTCAGAGCAGGACGCATGCTGCCGCTGCGCTTTTTCCCGAAGAGTGCATGGATGAAAGTCAGCGAGAGCGATTCCGCAGCGCAGGGTGTGTGGATCAATGATCGGGTGCGCGGAGAATCAGATGACCCCGCCTTGCGCATCGCGCTGCGCGGCACGCCGCTTTCGCTCGAAGAACCGTTCGGCAGTCTCGCCTCGATCGTATTCAAACCGCTCGTGCAGCATCTGCGGAGCGCATCATGAGCGGCGCCGTTCACCATCACGCGCTGGTTGCTGAAGAGCTCGACGTCTTCGCCTGTTCGCTCGACGGCGTCAATCAGATCGAGGCGTCGGCGGGAACCGGCAAGACCTGGAACATCTGCGCGTTGTATGTGCGGCTGCTGCTCGAAAAGAACCTGAACGCCGATCAGATTCTCGTCGTGACCTTTACCAAGGCGGCGACCGCGGAGTTACACGAACGGATTCGCGGGCGGCTCGCGGAACTGGACCGGGCTATCGATACGGACGACGACGGCGGCGATCCGTTCATCCAGCGTCTCTTTGAAACGACGCTGGCGCCCGAGCGCGGCATCGATCGTGAGACCGCGTTGAAAGTCGTACGCCGCGCATTGCGCACGTTCGATCAGGCCGCGATTCACACCATCCACGCGTTCTGTCAGCGTGCGTTGCAGGAGGCGCCGTTCGCCGCGGCCATGCCTTTCGCCTTCGAAATGGAAGCCGACGACGCTGCCTTGCGTTTCGAAATGGCGGCCGATTTCTGGCGCGAGCAGGTGGAACCGGTGGCTTATGCGCATCCTGCGTTTGCCGCATGGCTGGTGGCCAAACGCGCTGGTCCCGCATCGCTCGATGAGCAACTCGCGCGGCGCCTGAAGAAGCCGTTGGCGCAGTTGCGCTGGGGCAAGGTCGATTCAGGTGGAAACAATGCCGATCCGCAAGCGGGTTTCGATGCTGCCTGCGCGATGTGGCAGGCGGAGCGTGACTCGATCGTCAGTCTGCTTGGACAAGCGCAAGACCGTCTGAGCAAGACCTCGCACAAGCCCGAACTCGTGAGCGCGGCGATTGCCGCGTGGACCGAATATTTCGCTCAGGGCGATTGCCATGCGCCGCCGCCAAAGGCGGCCTTGAAGCTGACGGCTTCGGCGTTGAAGAAGGCGACCAAGGTTAAGTTCGAACCGCCCGAGCATCCGTTCTTCGAGCACGCCGAAGCGCTGTCTGCCGCCGTGATCGCGGCCGAAGCCGCACAACGCGCGCGCTGGCTTTCGCTCGTCGAAACCTGGCTCGACTACGCGCCCTCCGAACTGATAGCGCGCAAACGCACGCGCCGGGTGGTGTCGTTCGACGATCTGCTGTCCAACCTGTATCGCGCGCTCGCGGCCAACCCCTGGCTCGCCGAGGCTTTGCGCACGCGTTATCCGGCCGCGCTGATCGACGAGTTTCAGGATACCGATCCGTTGCAGTTCGCGATCTTCAGCCGCATCTTCGCGCCGGCTGGTCCGCTGTTTCTGGTCGGCGATCCGAAGCAGGCGATCTACAGTTTCCGCGCGGCGGATCTGCATACCTATCTGGCGGCGCGCGAGGCGGCATCAGCGTGCTACACGCTCGCGGTCAATCAGCGTTCGACCGCGCCGATCGTCGAGGCCTGCAACCGGCTGTTCGAAGCCAATCCACAGGCGTTCGTGCTCGACGGTCTCGACTATCAGCCGGTGCGGGCTGGTGAGCGGCGGCGTCTGCCGTTCTCCGAACCCGAAGCAAACGCTGGGGACTTCCGCATCTGGACTTTGCCGCAAGGCGACGCCGCGTTGACCAAACGCGAAGCGCAGCGCGCGGCGAGCGAAGCCTGCGCCGCTGAGATTGTGCGGCTGTTGCGTGGCGCACGCGAAGGGTCGGTGACGATCGGCGATGCGCCGCTTGCGCCAGGCAATATCGCGGTGCTCGTGCAAACGCACAAGCAGGGCAGCCTGATCAAGCGGGTGCTGGCGTCGTGGGGCGTTGGCAGCGTGGAACTGGCGCAGGCTTCGGTGTTTGCCACGCTCGACGCCGAGCAGATTGAACGCGTGCTGGCCGCGGTCGATACGCCGGGCGATCTGCGCCGGCTGCGCGCCGCGCTCGCTACTGATTGGCTTGGCCTCGACGCCGCCGCGCTGTGGCGCCTCGAGCAGGTCGCCGACGCACCGGCACCGGCCGACGATCCCGCACATGCCGCGGACGCGATGGGTTGGGTCGAGCGTTTCTCGCGCTATCGCACGCTATGGCACGAGCGCGGCTTTGCCTTGATGTGGCGCACGCTGATGCGCGAGCTGCGCGTCGCACAGCGGTTGGTGGCCGGACCGGACGGCGAGCGCCGTCTGACGAATGTGAATCATCTGGCCGAACTCGTGCAGGCGCGTGCCGCCACGCAGCCCGGCATCGCGCCGACGTTGCGTTGGCTTGCCGCGCAACGCACGCAAGGTGGCGGCGAAGATGCGCAATTGCGGCTCGAGTCGGATCGCAATCTTGTGCAGATCGTCACCGTACACAAATCGAAAGGGCTGGAATATGCGGTCGTGTTCTGTCCGTTTCTGAACGACGGTGCGCTGCGCGAGCCGCCGTCCTCCGGTTTGCCCGATGCACGCGAGTATCACGACGAAACGGGCGGCGCGGTGCTCCACTACGGTTGCGATGACGAGGAAGCCGAACGCGCGTCACGTTACGCGGCGCGCGAACAGGCCGCGGAACGGGCACGGCTTGTCTATGTGGCGCTGACGCGCGCGGTGTACCGCTGCTATCTGGTTGCAGGTACTTATCTGTCGTCGCGCTCTACCAAGGAGTCGCGGCGCAGCGTGCTGAACTGGCTGGTGGGTGGCAGCGGTCACAGCTTCGACGATTGGCTCACCGACCCACCCGACGAAGCCGCGTTGTCATCATCGTGGCAGGCGTTGGCGGGCGGTCCGATCACGTTGCAGGCATTGCCGAAAGTGGAGCGCCGTGCGCCCTTGGAAAGCCTCCAGGACAGCGGCGCGCGGATGCAGGCGCGCGCCAATCGGCGGCCGTTGCGCGATCAGTGGCGCATGGCCAGCTTCAGCGGCCTGATCGCCGCCGGCAGCAAAGCCGAGGAGGCGCATACGCCGGTGGAAGAGGTGCGCCCCGATCACGACGAGATCGCCGACGCGCTTGCGCCAACGCCGTTAGCGGTGCCGCAAGCGCCGTCCTACGCTGAGGACGACATTCTCGCGTTTCCACGCGGCGCGGCGGCGGGCGAGTGTCTGCATCGCATGTTCGAGCTCGCGGATTTCACCGATTCGAAGACATGGCCGGATGCCATCCGGGGCGCGTTGCGCGAGCGTCCGGCGCCGGCAGTGCCCGAACTCGCGGCACGCTTGCCGGCCATGATGCATAACCTGATCGCGGACGTAGTGACCACCGAGCTCGTGCCCGGCATGGCGCTCGCCAGGTTGAATCCGCAGCGCCGTCTGAACGAACTCGAATTTCTGTTTGCCGCGCCTTCGCTCGATTTTCCGGCGCTGCGCGAGCTGCTGATCGAACACGGGTATCCCGACGTTGCGCTGGAACCCGGCGTGTTGCGCGGTTTCGTCAAAGGATTTATCGACATGATCGTCGAGCACGACGGACGCTTCTGGATCGTCGACTGGAAGTCGAACCATCTGGGCGACACCGCCGCCGACTACGCCGCGGCACCGCTCGAAGCGGCCATGGCGAGCCACGCGTATCACCTGCAGGCGCTCCTCTATACGGTGGCGCTGCATCGCTATCTGAAAACGCGGGTGCGCGACTATGCGTACGACACGCACATCGGCGGCTATCTCTATCTGTTCGTGCGCGGTGTTCGTCCGCAGTGGCGCGATGCGGATGGAGCGGCGGGCGTTCACATGCGGCGGCCTGCATTCGAACTGGTGGCGCTGCTCGACGCGGCGATGATCGGAGGTGTCGCATGAGCACGTTCGAGCGGAACTCTTCTGCGCCGCCGGAGCTTGACGACATCGGGGTGAATTTGCCCGCGCCCGCCGATTTCAGCACCGCGCTTGCCGAAGGGTTCGCGCGCCGCATCGGCACCTTGGCGCGGCGCGGCGGCGCGTCGGGCGAGGCGGTGAAGTGGGCGGCGCGGGCCGCCTTCGCCGCGAGCCGTGCGACTGCCGAGGGGCACGTGTGCCTGCCGCTTGCCGTGCTGGCGCGCCGCTTCGATGCATCGAGCGCGGATGTGCGAGCGGCGCTGTTCGCAAGCGGCATGGTTAGCGACGGCTCGCAAAGCGCGGCGGCGTTGCGCCCGCTGGTGATCGATGGGCAAGAGCGGCTGTATCTTGCGCGCTACTACGACTATGAGCGGCGTCTCGCACGCTCGCTGGTTGCGCATGCGGGTGCAAATGCAGGCGCCAGTGCAGGCGTAGACGCGAACGCTACCGCTCAAACGTTGCACGAGCGTCTGCTGCGCTATTTCGGCCCGCCGCAGGACGACGAAGTCGACTGGCAACGTGTCGCCGCAGTCATGGCGCTGTCCGGGCGGTTGACCATCGTCAGCGGCGGCCCAGGTACCGGCAAGACGACTACGGTGGTTGGCGTGCTTGCCTGTTTGCTGGATGCGCGGGCCGATCTGCGAATTGCATTGGCGGCGCCCACCGGCAAAGCCGCGCAACGCATGCAGGAAGCCTTGCTCGCACGTGCCGGCGATTTGCCGCCCGAACTCGCCGCGCGTTTGCCGCAGACGTCGTACACCTTGCATCGGCTGCTTGGTTCAGGGCCGGGTGGGCGCTTCCGGCATCATCGCGACAATCCGCTGCCTTACGACGTCGTCGTGATCGACGAGGCGTCGATGATCGACGTTGCGATGGCTGCGCATTTGCTCGATGCCATTGCTCCGCAGACGCGTCTCGTGATGCTGGGTGACAAGGATCAGCTCGCTGCCGTTGAGGCTGGTGCGGTGTTCGCCGAGCTCAGCGCGCGGCCTGCTTTTACGCAGAACGGATTGCAGCGGATTGCTACGGCGCTTGGCATTGAGGCGGCGCGGTTGTCGGAAGCATTGCCGGATGTGTCGAGCGGCTTCGACGAAGGGCCTGACGATTTTTTCGCGCAAACGGGTGCGCCGGACGATTTCGATACGCCGCCTGACGACTTGTTCGTCTCAGCACTACCTTCGTCCCCCCCAAACCCGCTCGCCGACTGCGTCGTCTGGCTCGAGCGCAACTATCGATTCGGCCTCGAATCGCCGATCGGCCGTTTGTCGCTCGCGATTCGCAACGGTGCGGCCGGCGCGGCGCTCGAAGTCCTGCGCATCGACCCGGCCGAACCCTGCGCGGCGGCACTGTACGAAGATACGCATGCGACGCTCGCCGATCGCACCGTCGTGCGGCTCGCCGCAGGTTTTGCACCGTACGCGGATGCGCTCGCCGAAGCCCTAGCCGCCGATACACCGGACCCATTGCCGCTCTTCGACGCACTGAACCGCTTTCGAATTCTGTGCGCGACCCGCTCCGGGCCTCGCGGGGTCGATCAGGTGAATGCCGCAATGGCCGCACAGGTGCGGCGCGCGGCGGGTGTGACGCTGGCCGTAGGTGCGCAGTGGTTCGCCGGACGCCCCGTCATGGTGACGCGCAATGACTACGCGCTCGGACTGTTCAACGGCGACATCGGCATTGCGCTGCCGGGTGCGGGCGGTGCGTTGCGCGTGTATTTCCGTACCGGCGACGGCGGTCTGCGTGCCGTGTCGCCTGCTGCACTGCCGCCGCACGATACGGCATTCGCGCTCACGGTTCATAAGTCGCAAGGCTCGGAGTTCCAGCATGCGGTGTTGATGTTGCCGTCGGTGTTCAGCCGCGTGCTGTCGCGTGAACTCGTGTACACGGCAATTACCCGTGCGCGTGAGCGTGTCGAAGTGATTGGCGCGCGCGCCGTGCTGGCGCAGGCCATCGCGACGCCGACGCAGCGTGATTCGGGCTTGGCCGCGCGAATTGCGGAGGCGTGGCGCGTCGCCTAGCGGGATGACGTGGGCAACGCGCGTATTCGCTCGCGGGCCCGGCCAAACCCCTCATCCCGCGATCCCGCCCGGTTGCACGCGCGCTTCGACCCGGCTGCGCATGGTCTTGCGATACCACAGCGTCCATAGCGTCAAAGCGCCGTAAATGCCGTAGCCGATGAACGGCGAGACCACCAGAAAGCGTTCGATCGGCCAGGTGAGCGCCATCCAGGCGCGCAGCGCCGTTTCACCGGTCAGGCCGACGCCCCATACGAGCGTCATGAGCCGCATTGCACTGACGAGAGCAGGCCGCTCGCGCCACAAGGTTTCGAAGCGCTCGGCGCCGCCTTTCATTTCACGGGCGATGGTGGCGCGCGCGAGATAGAAGATCAGCGGACGGCGCATCGGCAACGACAGCAGAAACACCACGCCCACCGCGCCGGACACCAGCGATTCCCGCAGCAACAGCATGCGGGGACTGCCGCCCAGCGCCATCGCCGCGACCGACAGCACGATGCCCGCCACGACCATGACGCTGAGCGCGTCGACGCGTCGAAAGCGCACCAGTTCGATCAGGCTCCAGACGATCGGCGGCACAGCGGACGCGATCAGCGCGCCGGTCTCGCCCAGGTGCGGCAGCGCGAAACGGTAGGCAAGCCATGGCAGCAGAAAGTTGACGGCCAGTTCCAGCACAAAACCCGGACGGAGTTTCATATGAATTTACGCTGTAAGCGAAAACGGCAGTATCGGTGAACCGGCTGTGTCGATGCAAATAGTTTTTCGCATCGGCGGCCGTTGCCGATAGTCCGTAGTCGGTAATCGACTGTGCCCTGGGTACACTTGCGTCTCTAGCTCAATCCCATCATGACATCCCGTTATCCGATCCCGCCGAACGAAATCGAATTGACCGCAGTGCGCGCGCAAGGAGCGGGCGGTCAGAACGTCAACAAGGTCTCAAGTGCCATCCATCTGCGTTTCGACGTGCACGCTTCGTCGTTACCGGACGTGCTGAAAATGCGCCTGCTCGCGCTGTCCGATCATCGGCTTACGCGCGACGGGGTGGTGATCATCAAGGCGCAGCAGCATCGCACTCAGGAGATGAACCGCGCGGCGGCGCTCGCGCGGCTCGACGAGCTGATCGAAAGCGTCAGCGTGACGCGTAAGCCGCGCGTCGCGACCCGGCCGACGCGCGCGTCGAACCGGCGTCGCCTCGACAGCAAGGCCAAGCGCAGTGAGATCAAATCCGGCCGCGGGCGGGTGGAGGATTGACGGGATTAAAGGGATTTAAGGCGGCGGGGCCGAGGCGCTAAATCCCGGCAGAGCGACAAAAGTGCCCTCAGAGGCACCCGAGGAGTCTCACGATAACGCGCGCCAGCCAACGGTCGCTCAGGCTCAGCGTTTGCCCCCGCGTCCGCCAGAACGCGTATCGGCCGGCGACGTCGTCGGCACAAAATCGACGCAAAGCACATGTGTGCCGTCATGCTCGAAAGCGATTGCCGCGGTATAGCAGTCCTGGCCGTCCGCGAGCGAGTAGTGCGGCCCCATCATGGCGACGCGCCCTGGCGCGGCGAGCGCATGCTTGAAATACGCGCGCCGCGACCAGTTGCTGCGCGTATCGGTGTAGAGCGGCGCGAGCCGCAACGGAGGCGGCGGCAGCGAGGCGGCCGAGACCGACGCTTGCGTCTGTTCGCCTTGACCGTCGGTGACGAACACGCGGCGGGCTTCGGGCAGATGCCACACCTTTTGCGCCGCCTGCCGCAGATCGCCGGTGGCTTTGAATGTGTCGGCAGCGGCGAGCACGGATTCGGCGAATCCTTCGAAACCGAGCCGCTGGTGGCCGGCATGGGCCTGTTCATAGGCGGCGAACTTGCTCCACATCGACTCGATCAGCGCCGGCACCCGGGCACACGCAGCCTGCACCGAACCCTTCGGCTGGCCGAGCCAGAAACCTTGCACGAAATCGACGTCGGCCTGCATCAGAATCATCAACTCTTCGTCGGTTTCGACGCCTTCGGCCAGTACCAGCGTACCGGACTGGTGGAGCATCGCGATCAGGTGGCTGATCATCGAATCGTCGCCTTCACGCTTGCCCGCGCGCGCGACCAGCGAGCGGTCGAGTTTCACGATGTCGGGGCGAAACCGCCACACGCGGTCGAAGTTCGAAAAACCGGTGCCGAAGTCGTCGATCGCGATCAGGAAGTCGCGCGGCTGCGATGCCGCGAGCATGCTGGCGACGGCGGATTCATCGTCGGCGGGTTGTTCGAGTACTTCGATGACGATGCGTTCCTGCGGCAGGCCGAAGTGCGCCGAGAGCTCATCGATGAAGGTGCGCTGCGGCCAGCCGGTTTCGAACACCTGTGGGCGCGTATTCAGAAACAGCCACCCGGTGCTGATGCCCTGTTCCATGAAATTCGCCACGTGCAGGCAGCGGGCGATGCGGTCGAGTTCACGTGCGTCGGCGGCCGAGCGCGTGCCGGAGAAAAGCACTTCCGGCGATACCGGCAAGCCGACCGGATCGAACGCGCGCAGCAGGCCCTCGTAGCCGACCACGCACTGATGCGTGACCGACAGCACCGGCTGGAACACGCTGTGCAGGGTCAGCGCGCGCCATGTCGCGGTCCAGCCGGACTCGTCCCGGACCAGGTGCGGGAGCAGGCCGCTAAGGGTCAATTCTCTGACGGTCGGCATAAGGGCGGGCATAAGTGCGGGCATAGTGACGTCGCGGCAAGCGGGTGACGGGGCGCGCAGACAGATTTGACGCGCAACGGATGCACAGCCCAGGCGCCGGCAGGGTCAGGCGGGCACAGCCCGGGAACGCGGAGAGCAATGCCAGCCATGCTGGGCTCCGGCGGGATTAGTCAAAACCAGTCTAGCAGTTCGAACTTCGCGTGAATGTGCGGGTTATCACAGACGCGGGATGTGGCCGGGCGCCCGGCAAACCGGCCGTGGTACAGCGGCCGGCCCCGGTCTCGTGGGCGTCTCGCGTGGGTTTCGCGTTCGTTTGCCGCGCGCAGGATCGATCGTTCGAATGAAATCAATCACGCGTATGAAGCCGAGGGTAGCAGGGCGGTGAGTGGCCGCCCGCCAAACTCCAGGCAAGGACGGTGCTCAGACATTTTGCGTCCGCGGAAGGCTTTGCATCAGGGTCATCCTGCCGTGGCCGCAGGAGCCTGCCCGGGGCGCGTGAGCGCCTGCAGGTTTGGCGGGCGGCGGGTATGCTGCTGCTTTTCCTGAACAAACGGAGCACAGGCATGGCGGAAATCGCAGTGGTCGCAATCTCGGTGGCAAAGCCGGGCTATGAAGAGCAATTGCGCGAAGCGCTCGAAGGCATCGTCGGGCCGACACGCAAGGAGCTGGGTGCGCTTCAATACGATCTGCATCGTGACGTGCAGGAGCCGCGCCGGTTCGTGTTTGTCGAGCGTTGGGAAAGCCAGGAAGCGCTGGCGGCGCATGCAAAATCCGCGCACATTGCGGCTTATAAGAAAGCGGTGGCGGATTGGGTCGAACACGCGGAAATTCGCGTCGTGTCGAAGATCGCGTAAGCGTTGAAGGGGCGAACAGCGGGGACGAAAAGCGGGGGCGAACAACGGAGGGAACTCCGAAGGTCGAACCCTGAAGCCCGAACAACGGCGAGTGAGCTGCCAGGCCGGGCACGGCCTGTGCGGTGCTCGCCGTTTATCTTTAGTGCGTGGCTTGCGGGACGTCGAGGATCAGGATGATGGTCCAGTCGGCATCGCCATCGTGGTGATACTGGCGTTCCGCGACAATGAACGGTTGCTGCTTGCCGTCCGGGCCAAGAAACAGCACGTCGCCTTCCATCGGCAGGCACTCGACGGGCGGCAGCGCGAGGAACGCTTCCTGACCGCCGCGCGGCATCAGTTTTTCGATTTTGCGAGATGCTGCTTCAGTCCATTCGATATCTAGCTGGATGTTGCTCATGCTGTCCTCCGCACCAAGGTGCGCACAGGTTAGGGGGATTCCGGCCGGGTGACGGTCGCTGGGCGCCGGTCGGTGCGCGACTTTAGCATAACGTCGGCCGGGCGCAGCGGGCCTGCAACAAGTTCATTAGACAACAAAAAAGCCGAAGCCGGCGGTGCCGGCTTCGGCTTTTCACCTTCGCGGCGAGGCCGCAGGTGATGCTGTCAAACTGCGCTCACGAACTGGCGGCTTCGGCCTTGGCGGCCTTCTTATGATGGTGCGGGGCCATCTTGTGATGTTTCTCCGGCATAGGCGCGCTTTCCATTGCTTGCTGGCGGTTTTGCAAATCTTGCGCGCGCTGCTCGACGTCGGCGGCCTTGGCCGGATCGGTGCTCATCATGACGCCGTTGTCCTGCGCATAGGCCGCGCCTGTTACGGCACTGAGGGAAACCAGGATCGCCAGGGACACTTTCTTCATTGTTACCTCCGCAGAGTGGTAATGGACCCGAATATTTGCCTGTCCAATCGGAAAGACAATGCATTCTAGCCAGCAATATCCGCTCCAGCGGACGTTTTGTAACTACAGTGACAATTAGTTACACCTTGTTACGTTCGGGCCACAGTCACTGTCGATGACGATCTCGCTTCAAACTCGACAATGCGTTGCCGATACAAAGAATATTCGCATCTCTAAATAAATTGCTTCGTTGGGAAGCGTGAGATTCAGAACCATCCGATTGCACGATAGACGTGAAATTGAGCGATTCCAATCAGTTCGTGCAGCGCAATCTCCGCATTCACCAGATTGTCATAGCGCGGCAGTACACCGGGATCTGCGTGCAGCGCGCTCGAGATCAGCGGCTGTGGCGTGAGGCCGAAACGATGGAAGTCGAGTAAGGCACGCGGCATCTGATAGGCGGAGGTGACGAGTATGAGGGAATCGTAACGTGACCGGTCGAGGATGGCAGAGACGTTGCGCGCGTTTTCGTAAGTCGTGCGGCTGCTGTTTTCCAGCACGATGTCCGCACGCGGCACCTGTTGGCGCAGCAAGTAGGGCAGATAGGTGTCCGCTTCGGTTGCGCTATGTCGCTGCGGATTGCCGCCGCTCACGATAACCTGACACGTGGCGGCCGTACGCTTGCAGGCTGCGTAGTTTTCCGCGCTCACGGCGATGCGCGCGAGCACGTCACGCGGTGGCACGAGTACATCGTCATTGTCGTAAATGGTGCCGCCGCCGAGCATGATTATCGCGGTGCGCGGCGCGAAGCGGGCGGGCGTGTCGGTCCGCCGATGCGGCTGTGCCAATTCCAGCAATGGAGCTGTGAGCCAGCCGGCGGCGAGCAGCCAGAACAGGGCGATCGCGCCAATGGCGAGAGGCCGGCGGGCGCGTTTCCAAAGCACGATTGCTGCAAAAAAAAGCGCTAATAAAGTGAATAGAATCAATTTAAATGGGGTAACGTATGACTTTCGGGACAAATTTATGGGCCTGCTATCGCGCCGCAGCGGTTGCATCGTCGGCCCGTAGACAGAACGCTAACATGGCGTTCAGACGGGGGTTCCGAAAACGAGACCAAGGCAGCACCTGGCGGAATTCGACCGCATGAAAGCGGCCAGTTTCCAGCCAAGGGCGGGTGCTATGCGCGTCACTGGTGGCGCGGTGATGTGTTGGGCATAGATGTGTCATAGCTGCACTTTAAGAAAGAAGTGAGATGACCACGTATTCCAACGAAGCGGTACTTGAAGCGCTGCGGCGGGCGCAATATCGCCAGGTCCCATGGGCCAGACGACCGGGTGTCTTCCAATATCTTCGCGCGCTAGGCTTGATGGACACTGTTCGGCAGCGCACCGTCGCACCGGCTCCGGGTTTTCACGCGCCGGTCGATATTGCCGTGCTCACCGAGCGCGGCAGGGCCGAGTTCGCGAGGCTTGCGCACGACGAACGCCTGTTGAGCTGGACCGCACAGCGAATGAACGACTACGTCGTCGCGACAGCCGAAGCGCGGCCCACAGCCGCTCTCGAAGCCCGGCCTTAAGGGCGGCGGGCAGGCGCTGGCGCTGTATTTCCCGGCCGCTCCACGCGGCTGGCGGTGATTTTATTGCTTCGCTTTATTGCCCAGCTTATGCGCCTCTGCACAGTGGGCGCCGCCCGCCCGTTGACGCAAAAAAAGCCCGTATCGCGAGGATACGGGCGTACCGGAATTACTACTGCCACGCTGTGCTAATGGCGTTGAATCAGACTGGCGCGGCGCCTCGTGGTTCCCTGACCGTTCAATTCGCCATACAGCGTGTTGTCTCGCAGTGACGATGGACGCCGGCTATAGCGAACAATGGCGGCGAACAACAGCGTTGATCCCGTGTGATTTGACACAAGCCGAGCCTGTCAGCGGCGCGGCGGCGCATGCCTACCGGCGCCGCGCAGGGTCTTCGCGCGGCGGTTCAGGCCGCGTGCGTACATTGCTCGCGATATCGCCGCGCAAGTCGCCACGCGGCGCAGGCGGCGTGAAGTCGCGGCTGCGTGGTCCGCTTTGCTGCCAGGCTTCAACGGTGGCCGTGTGATCCGGCGGCCAGTTCCAGCCTTGGGGGCGCTGCTGTGCGAGCGCCGGTGCGGCCATTGATGAAACGACAATGCCGCACAGAAGCAGTGACATTGGTTTCATGCTGAGCTCCCGTCAAGCCGATCGACTCAAGGCCTGTTTGCATACACATAAGGTATGCCGAGTGGCGAAAGCACGCTGTAAGCAATAGTAAATGGATGTTTCACCGGCAATCATCGCGCCGCTTCAGCCGTCTGAAGCGACTCGATGATGAACTCGGAGAAACCGGAAGGGACGACTCAGTTGGGCGCGCCGAGGAGCGGTGCCCATTGTTGTCGGTCGGGCGTCGATATACGGCGCACGGCGGGCGCACGGCGGCCCAGATACACGCCGGGCGCCCGCAGGCGCCCGGAGGCAAAACAATTCGCGTCAGGCCATCTTGACCGGCGCGCGCCACGATTCCGGATTGGTCCAGAATGCGCCACGCAGACGGTCGCGGCTCGGCGGTGCCGGCGGTTTCGCCGCGGTCGCGCCAATGCGGCCGCGCAGCGAAATTTCACGGCCGCTCGTGCCGAGTCGCTTAACTATTTCGGCGAGCGTACCATCGGCTTGCCATTCGTCGAAGCGACGGCGGCAAGTCGGCGGCGACGGATAGCGGCCCGGCAGTTTGGACCAGCCTTCTCCAGTCGACAGCACCCAAAGCACAGCATTGACTACTGCGCGCGCTTCCACGCGTGGTCGACCACGACGTTCGCTCCGTGCTGGCTCCGCACAGAACAACGCCTCGACCAGCGCCCACTCGTTGTCTCTCAAATCGTCGAACAGCATCATGTTTCACCTCAGCGAAGCTAACTCCGGTGCGCTGCCCCGCGCCGCGCACTCTCCATGCACTCGATAGGCGAGTGCCAAGGGGGGTCGGGCTTGCCACGATCTGCTATTCAGTCAGTAGTCATGGCGCCGACCCTGTGTGCATGTAAATGCAGGAAGTGTGCCAAGTTGAATCCAACTACCTGAAAGGCCTGTGACAGCGGGCCAGCGCGGGCGCTAGCTAGGGGCGTATAAGAATCCAAAAAACCCATCTCGCAAATCGGGACAATCACCAATCTTGTGCAATCAAGCCCGACCAGCGTGCGTTTGCGCCTTATTGCTGCGCTGCAGCGATCGCACTAAATGCGACTGTGGTGCGACATTTCGCCATACAATGCGCATCAAACTGGGTTATTGATGAGGCTGGTAAATGAATGTGACGCTGCGTCAGCTAAGGGTTTTCATTGAGGTCGCCCGTTTGCAGAGCTTTAGCCGGGCCGGCGATGAAATCGGTCTGACGCAATCGGCGGTCAGTCGCTGCGTACGCGAACTGGAGGGGGAGATCGGTCTGAAGTTGATCGACCGCACCACGCGTGAGGTGCAGCTCACGGATGTCGGCGGCAATCTGGTGTCGAGTGTGTCACGTCTGCTGACGGATCTGGACGACGCATTGCGCGAGATCCGCGAAATCGGCGAGCAGCGCCGTGGACGGGTGGTGGTGGCCGCAAGCCCGACGATCGCCTGCCGGTTGATGCCCGGCGTGGTGGCGTCGTGCGGGCGGCAGTTTCCCTACATCACATTGGGCCTGCGCGACGACGTGCAAAGCGACGTGGTGCGCAAGGTGAAGTCGGGCGAAGTCGATTTCGGCGTGATCATCGGTCCGTTTTCCGCTGACGACCTGCTGAGCGAATCGCTGATGACAGATTCGTTTTGCGTCGTTTCGCGCGACGACCACCCCTTGGCGGCACAGAGGCAGGTGGCATGGACGGACCTCGAAGGCCAGCAGCTCGTCATGCTCGATTACGCGTCAGGCAGCCGGCCGATCATTGATGCCGTGATGCAGGAGTACGGCGTAAGCGCCACCGTGGTGCAGGAGCTGGGGCATTCCGCGACCGTTTTTGGGCTGGTCGAGGCGGGCGTGGGCGTGAGCGTGCTGCCCTGGCTGGCCTTGCCGCTGCCGGCGGGCGCCTCGCTGGTGGCGCGGCCGCTCGTGCCGCGCGCCGAGCGCACCGTCGAACTGGTGCGGCGGCGCGACCGCTCGCTGTCGCCGGCGGCGGAGGCGGTGTGGAGTCTGATTCGTCAATTGCCGGCGCGGGCTGAGGATTTGGGCTGATGACGCGGGCTTGGGCCGTTTGTTCAGCGAGATGAGATTTGTCGCGATCCGCGGAGCGGTCACCGCCTTGAGCCTAGCCCGATAGTCGGGGCGACTGGTGCGGTCGGCTTTCTGATCGTGCCTGGCGAGTCAGCGACTTCGCCGTCCCGAAAACAGGCGGCGCGCTAAACTGACGCCTCTTCCCAAGCGTCAGCCCTTACCTATCACCTGTCTGGAAGCCTCGATGAGCGAAACGGATCTGCCTGTGCCCTCCGTCCCCAACGCGCGCGATGCCGTGCGCGCACTGCGTCCTTCGCAGATCCGAGAAGTCGCTAACGCCGGTTTCGGCGTTGCGGACGTGTTGCCGTTCTGGTTCGGCGAGTCCGATCGGGTGACCCCGGCCTTCATCCGCGACGCCGCAAGCGCAGCGTTAGCCGCGGGCGCCACCTTCTATACGCATAACCTGGGCATTGCGCCGTTGCGCGCGGCGCTCGCGGACTACGTCAGCGCGTTGCACGGGACGACCTCGTCCGATCATATTGCGGTGACGAGCGCCGGCGTCAATGCGCTGATGCTGGCCGCGCAATTGGTGGTGGGGGCGGGCGACCGTGTCGTCGCGGTCACGCCGCTGTGGCCGAATCTGGTCGAGATTCCCAAGATTCTGGGCGCGCATGTAGAAACCGTCGCGCTGGGCTACGGTGAGCGCGGCTGGCAACTCGATCTCGAGCAGTTGCTGGCGGCGCTGACGCCGGACACAAAGATGCTGCTGATCAACTCGCCGAACAATCCAACCGGCTGGGTGATGAGCCGCGAAGAGCAGCGCGCCGTGCTGGCGCATTGCCGCCGCCACGGTATCTGGATCGTCGCTGACGAAGTTTACGAGCGTCTTTATTACGCGGACGCCGAAGCTGGCGCCTACAGCCCCCATTCACGCACGGCGCCGTCGTTTCTCGATCTGGCCACGCGCGACGAGCGCGTGATCTGCGTGAATTCGTTTTCCAAGGCGTGGCTGATGACCGGCTGGCGGCTCGGCTGGATCGTCGCGCCGGCCTCGCTGATGGACGATCTGGGCAAGCTGGTCGAATACAACACCTCGTGTGCACCGGCTTTCGTCCAGCAGGCGGGCATCGCGGCCGTCCAGCAGGGCGAGCGCTTCACGCAGGAACTGGTGCTCGACCTGAAGGCGTCGCGCGACCATCTGGTGCGGGCGCTGTCCACGGTGCCGGGCGTCGACGTTAAGGCGCCGCTCGGGGCGATGTATGTGTTTTTCTCGATGCCGGGGGCCTCGCGCAGTCTCGAACTATGCAAGGCCATGGTGCGCGAAGTGGGCCTGGGCGTGGCACCCGGCAGCGCGTTTGGTCCGCAAGGCGAGGGGTTTGTGCGCTGGTGCTATGCCTGCGACACGGCGCGGCTGGACGCGGGTGTCGAGCGTCTGAAGCGTTTCCTGGCGCAGCACGGCACGCATTGAGGTGCGGCGGAACGGGCGCTTGGCGTGGGTGAAGGGCACAACCAAGGGCCCAACTAAGGGCCGATTTCAGTCCGATTCTCGTGCATTTCCGCCTGGTTTTCCGCGAAAGCACGCAGCTTGGGGCGCCGCTGAAAAATGCGCCGGGGATTTCGTCTTTACGCACTGGTTGTTTTTGCGTAATATGGCGCTCAGTCACGCGATTCCTTTCAGGAATATCGCTGCTCCGTCCGGCTGGGTTTGGCTCGATTGCCTGTTTCGCCTCCCCCCGGTGCGTGCTCCCATCAATATGACCGATCAGAATCGGGCGAGCGCGTCTTCAGTTCCACATCGTCTGTTTGATCCGGTTCTTTGACCACAGGGTCTGACCTAGCTGCATGAATACCCAAGAGGCGAAGATCGTCCTCGAGACTGCCTTGATCTGCGCGCAGGAGCCGTTAAAGCTCGTCGATTTGCGCAAGCTCTTTGCCGACGGCGTGTCGGCAGACACTGTTCGGAATTTGCTCGAAGACCTGAAGCAGGATTGGTCTGGGCGCGGTGTGGAGCTGGTCGGGCTGGCGTCGGGCTGGCGATTTCAAAGCAAGCCCGCGATGCGCTCGTACCTGGATCGTTTGCATCCTGAGAAGCCGCCGAAATATTCGCGCGCGGTGCTCGAGACGCTCGCGATCATTGCGTACAGGCAACCGGTCACGCGCGGCGATATCGAAGAGATTCGCGGCGTCACGGTGAATACGCAGGTCGTCAAGCAACTCGAGGATCGCGGCTGGATCGAGGTGATCGGCCATCGTGATGTGCCGGGCCGCCCAGCGCTGTACGCGACGACGCGGCAATTTCTCGACGACCTCGGTTTGAAGGCGCTCGACGAATTGCCGCCCCTCGCGGATCCGTCGGCGCAGTTGAACGCGGATCTGCTCGGTCAGCATGCGATCGAATTTTCCGAGGCCGCGACTGTACAGGCGTTGGCTTCGGGTGAAGAGAGCCCGCTCGAAGCGCCGTCGGAATCTGCCGTCGGCGAGGCAGGTGCTGAAGCAGGCGAGGCAGTTGAACTTGCCGACGCAAGGCATGATCCGGCGGATGCCGCGCCGGCGCCCGAGTCGCATCAGGACGCTGCTGCAGCTCCGAACAGGCAAGAACATGTCGAAGCAGCGAACTTTGAACCGCAGGCCGGCGTCGCCGAGCCTGCACTGAATCACGATCCGGTCTCCCAGGCCGATCCGGCAATACCCGCGCACGACTCGGGCGTACTCCGCGATACGGAGCACGCCGCCGAGCCGAACCCGACCACGGCGGCGCACGGCGATCTTGAGGATCGCCGCGATGCCGCACAGGACGCAGGCATTCTGACCGACGACGAACCCGAGTCGCGCAGCGCCTGACGTAACCGAACTTTTTTTGCCGCGCCCGCAATGGGCGCGCGCGACCTGACATTTTGAGGTTGTTTTGACACATACCCACGACACCGATTCGTCCGAATCCGAGCGCGCCGTGCCGTCGGCACGCGCCGACGAAGCGCGTACCACGCAAGCGTCGGCAGGCGAGGGCGAGCGCCCGGCGCCGGCCACGGAAGCAGACGGTGAAGACCGTCCGCGCCGCGGCCTGCGTCGCGGACCGCGTAGCCTGATCGCGCGGCGCCGCGCCGGAGCGAAGACGAAGGGCGCCGAAGGCGCGCCCGCGCAAGTAGCTCCGGTCGTCACCGAAACGCCGCCGGACGGCGAGGTGGTCGCGCAAGTGCGCATGCCGCGCAAGGATGGTGGCGCCAAGGGCCAGGGCCCGCGCCGCAATGCAGGCGGCGCGAAGCGCGAGGGTGGTCAGCGTGAAGGTGCGCCCCGCGAGGGCGGCCCTCGCGAAGGCGGGCGCGGCGAGCGTCAGCCGCGCGAAGGCGGTCAGCGTCAGAATCGCCGTGGCGCCGAAGCGCCGGTGGAAATCGCAGCCGAAGCGAACCCGGACGATCTGTTCTCGTACGTCACGTCGCCCGCATTCGATGCGGACAACAGCGCCACCGGCGGCGTACGCGCCCCGATGCTGCGCCGTGGCAAGCCGGCCGCGCCCAAGCGCGTCCTGGCTGCGGACGACGACGCGCCGAAGCTGCACAAAGTGCTGGCCGAAGCCGGCATGGGCTCGCGCCGCGACATGGAAGAACTGATCGTCGCCGGCCGCGTGTCGGTGAACGGCGAGCCGGCTCACATCGGCCAGCGCATCATGCCGACCGACCAGGTCCGCATCAACGGCAAGCCGGTCAAGCGCAAGCTGGCCAACAAGCCGCCGCGCGTCCTGCTGTATCACAAACCGACTGGCGAAATCGTCAGCCACGCCGATCCGGAAGGCCGCCCGTCGGTGTTCGACAAGCTGCCGCCGATGAAAACCGCCAAGTGGCTCGCGGTCGGCCGCCTCGACTTCAACACCGAAGGTCTGCTGATGCTGACCACCTCGGGCGATCTGGCGAACCGTTTCATGCATCCGCGTTACAGCGTCGAGCGTGAATATGCGGTGCGCGTGGTGGGCGAGCTGGCGGAAGGCATGCGTCAGAAGCTGTTGCACGGCGTCGAGCTGGAAGACGGCCCGGCGAATTTCCTGCGCATCCGCGATGGCGGCGGCGAAGGCACCAATCATTGGTATCACGTCGCGCTCGCCGAAGGCCGTAATCGGGAAGTGCGCCGCATGTTCGAAGCAGCCGGCCTGATGGTCAGCCGCCTGATCCGCACGCGTCATGGCCCGATCTCGCTGCCGAAGGGCCTGAAGCGCGGTCGCTGGGAAGAACTCGAAGACAATCAGGTGCGCGCGCTGATGGCGTCGGTCGGTCTGAAGGCGCCGTCGGAAGAAAAGGGCGGCCGCAGAGAGGCACCGGAGCGCAAGCAGCCGGATCCGATGCAAACGTCGATGGGCTTCATTAGCCGCGAACCGGTACTGATGTCGCATGGCCGTTTCGACCAACAGCAGCCGCGCGGTCAAGGCCGTCGCGGTGCGGCGGGTGGCGGCTTCGGCGGTGGTTCGGGTGGTGGTTTTGGCGGTGGTAGCGGTGGCGGTTACGGCAACCGCGGCGCTGGCCGCAGCGCCGGCGGCTTCAGCGGCCCGATGGGCGGCGGCGGTGCGCCTGGTCCGCGTGGCGGCCGTGACGTCGATGGCAATCGCGCGCCGTCGGGTAATGGCAATCGTGCGGCTGGCGGCGGTAAGCGCGCTGGCGGCCCTGGCGGTGGCAATCCGGGCGGCGGCAGCCGCGGGCCAGCCGGCAATCGCGGCGGTAACGCCAACCGCGCCGGTGGCGGTGGCAACCCCAACGCGGCGGGTGGTGCCAATCGTGGTGGTGGAGCGCCGCGCGGCCGTTCGCGTGGCCGTTAAACGGCAAGCAACTTAAGCATGACGGTTGGCTGCTGATCGTTCATCAACGATTTACGCTTCGCCACCGTCAGAATCAATCGACGAGCGCCGCGGGTTTCATCTGATGCATAAAACCGCGGCGTGCGCATAAGTAGGGGCAGAGTTTCCTCGCCCTGCTTGTCCGGCGCAGGTCCGGGGTGGCGCAAGCCGCCTTGCAAAAGGCCAGGCGCGCCGCCATATCGTTGAAAGATTCCCATGAAATCAAGCGGAAATGCGCTTCGTACGGCGTTCTGCGGTTTGCGTTTGTCCCGAAAAATGGCTACAATCGCGGAGTCGCTGGGCGTGCGGCTTTTCATGTGCGGCTCAGGTGCGACCACCGGTAATAAGATGATGGGCGTTTAGCCCATTTTTTTTTGCCGCGCAGTTCTAAGTGGTTCGGCATCTCGGGTAGCACGAACGTGCGCCGGCTTGGCGCGCGGCCCGCATTGGTGTTTGCAGACAAACCCGGCAGGTCTCGCCGCGCGAACATCTTAGAGGGCACTGTGCAACTGACGGAACTGATTGAAACCACGGTCGTGGGACTCGGCTACGAGCTCGTCGATCTCGAGCGCACCGGGCGCGGCATGTTGTGTATTTATATCGACCAGCCGGCCGGCATCGCGATCGAAGACTGCGAGAAAGTCACGCGTCAGCTCCAGCACGTTCTGACGGTCGAAAATATCGATTACGAGCGGCTTGAAGTGTCGTCGCCGGGTCTCGACCGCCCGCTGAAAAAACTGGCGGATTTTGAACGCTTCGCAGGCAGCGAAGTGGTAATCACATTGAAAAAGCCATTGGACGGACGGAAATCGTACCGGGGCATTCTGCATGCTCCGCAAGGCGAGACGATCGGTCTGGAATTTGAAGGGAAGGAAGGCGCCGCGATGCTCGATTTCACCGTCGCGGATATCGATAAGGCACGCCTCGTTCCGAAAGTTGACTTTAGGAGCCGCAAACAATGAGTCGCGAAGTGTTGATGCTGGTGGATGCGCTGGCACGCGAGAAGAACGTCGATAAAGACGTGGTATTTGCCGCGCTCGAGGCGGCCCTCGCTTCGGCCTCCAAGAAACTCTTCGAAGAAGACGCGGACATCCGCGTCCAGATCGACCGTGAAAGCGGCGAGCACGAAACGTTTCGCCGCTGGAAAGTGGTGCCGGACGAAGCTGGCCTGCAGGAGCCGGATCAGGAAATCCTGCTGTTCGAAGCACGCGAACAGAAGCCGGAAATCCAGCTCGACGAATACATCGAAGAACCGGTGCCGTCGATCGAATTCGGCCGTATCGGCGCACAGGCTGCCAAGCAGGTGATCCTGCAGAAGGTGCGCGACGCGGAACGCGAGCAGATCCTGAACGACTTCCTCGAGCGCGGCGAGCACATCATGACCGGCTCGGTGAAGCGCCTGGATAAGGGCAACTTCATCGTCGAAACCGGCCGTGTCGAAGCGCTGCTGCGCCGCGACCAGTTGATTCCGAAGGAAAATCTGCGCGTGGGCGACCGCGTGCGCGCCTATATCGCCAAGGTCGATCGCACCGCTCGCGGTCCGCAGATCGAACTGTCGCGTACGGCGCCCGAATTCCTGATGAAGCTGTTCGAAATGGAAGTGCCGGAAATCGAACAGGGCCTGCTGGAAATCAAGGCGGCGGCCCGCGATCCGGGCGTGCGCGCCAAGATCGGCGTGATCGCTTACGACAAGCGCATCGACCCGATCGGCACCTGCGTCGGTATCCGCGGTTCGCGTGTCCAGGCCGTGCGTAACGAGCTTGGTGGCGAAAACGTCGACATCGTGCTATGGTCGGAAGATCCCGCACAGTTTGTGATCGGCGCGCTCGCGCCGGCAGCCGTCCAGTCGATCGTCGTCGATGAAGAAAAGCATTCGATGGACGTCGTCGTAGACGAAAACGAACTGGCGGTCGCGATCGGCCGCAGCGGCCAGAACGTGCGTCTTGCCAGCGAACTCACCGGCTGGCAGATCAACATCATGACGCCGGACGAATCTGCGCAAAAGCAGAATCAGGAGCGCGGTGTACTGCGTGACCTGTTCATGGCGCGTCTCGATGTCGACGAAGAAGTGGCCGACATCCTGATCGACGAAGGCTTTACGAGCCTCGAAGAGATCGCTTATGTGCCGCTCAACGAGATGCTCGAAATCGAAGCATTCGACGAAGACACCGTTCACGAACTGCGTAATCGCTCGCGCGATGCGTTGTTGACGTTGGCGATCGCGAATGAAGAAAAGGTCGAGAATGTTGCACTCGACCTGAAGAGCCTGGACGGCATGGATGCCGACCTGCTCGCCAAGCTTGCCGAACATCAGATCCAGACGCGCGACGAACTCGCCGAGCTGGCTGTGGATGAACTGGTCGAGATGACCGGAATGGAAGAGGATGCCGCTAAGGCGTTGATCATGAAAGCACGTGAACATTGGTTCCAGTGAGAAATGACCATGGCGCACTAAATTGAACGCGGCCGTTAGGCCGCATGACAAGATGCTAACCGCAAGGAATCGGTCCTTGCATTAAGAGGAATGAATGGCGAGTAACAACGTAGCCCAATTTGCCGCGGAACTGAAAATGCCTGCAGGCGTGCTCCTTGAGCAGCTTCAGGCAGCAGGCGTCACTAAAGCGAGCGAAGACGACAGCTTGTCCGAAACGGACAAGGCGCGTCTGCTCGACCACTTGCGCAAGTCTCACGGCTCGACTGATGCGGACAAGCGCAAGATCACGCTGACGAAACGGCATACGTCGGAGATCAAGCAATCCGACGCGACGGGCAAAGCTCGCACCATTCAGGTCGAGGTGCGTAAGAAGCGCACTTTCGTCCGCCGCGACGAATCTGCCGCTGAAGGCGGGGATGCATCGAATCATGTGGCCGAAGCTGATGTAGACGATCTGGAACTCCAGCGTCGTGAAGAGGAAGCACGTCACGAAGCCGAGCTGCTCGAAAAGCAGGCTCAGGAGTTGAAGGCACGTCAGGAACAGCTCGAACGCGAAGAAGCCGAACGTCAGGCGCGCGAGCAGGCGGCTGAAGCCGAGCGTCGTCGTGCGGAAGAAGAAGCGGCGAAGAAGCGCGCGGCGGCTGCGGCCGAAGCGGCGGCTCGCGAACAGGCTCAAGCTGCCCAGCCGGCGCAGGCTGCCAAGGCGGCGGCGAAGGCTGAACCGGTCGCGGCCAAGGCTGCGGAACCGGCGGTTGCCAAGGAAAGCGAGCAGGACGACGAGCGTGCTGCGGCAGAACGCGCGGCACAACGCGAAGCAGCGAAGAAAGCGGAAGACGCAGCGCGTCAGGCCGCCGAGAAAACGCGCGCCGAGCAGGAAGAAGTCAGCAAGCGCCGTGCGGCGGCAGAAGCCGAAGCGCGTGCGATTCGCGAAATGATGAACACGCCGCGCAAGGCGCAGGTCAAGGCGCCGGAACCGGCACCGAAGCCCGCTGAGCCGGCCAAGCCCGTGGAAGCCAAGGGCACGCTGCACAAGCCGGCGCGTCCGGCGGGTGAAGCACCGGCACGTCCGGCAGCCAAGAAACCGGCTGCTGCGGCTCCGGCTGCAACGACCACGCCGTCGGCTGGCGACAAGAAAAAGCCGGGCGGTGGCAAGGGCGGCTGGCAGGACGACGCA
Organism: Paraburkholderia madseniana; assembly: GCF_009690905.1. Lineage (GTDB taxonomy): Bacteria > Pseudomonadota > Gammaproteobacteria > Burkholderiales > Burkholderiaceae > Paraburkholderia > Paraburkholderia madseniana. The sequence continues at coordinate 24,147 of NZ_VOSW01000067.1, read as the reverse complement.
GCGAAGCGCCGTGGCATCAAGACGCGTGGCGATACGAGCGGCGGTGTCGATCGTGGCTGGCGCGGTGGCCCGAAGGGGCGCGGCAAGCATCAGGATCAGAACACCACGTTCCAGGCGCCGACCGAACCGATCGTGCGTGAAGTGCACGTGCCGGAAACCATCACGGTCGCCGATCTGGCGCACAAGATGGCGGTGAAGGCCTCGGAAGTCATCAAGTCGATGATGAAGCTCGGCCAGATGGTCACGATCAACCAGATGCTGGACCAGGAAACGGCGATGATCATCGTCGAGGAACTGGGCCACCACGCGGTTGCGGCCAAGCTGGACGATCCGGAAGCCATGCTGGTCGAAGGCGAAATCACGGACGCAGAAGCACTGCCGCGTCCGCCGGTCGTCACGGTCATGGGTCACGTCGACCACGGCAAGACCTCGCTGCTCGACTACATCCGCCGCGCCAAGGTTGCAGCGGGTGAAGCGGGCGGGATTACGCAGCACATCGGTGCGTATCACGTCGAAACGCCGCGCGGTGTCATCACGTTCCTCGATACGCCGGGCCACGAAGCATTTACGGCCATGCGTGCTCGCGGTGCGAAGGCAACCGACATCGTGATTCTGGTGGTGGCAGCCGACGACGGCGTGATGCCGCAAACGAAGGAAGCCATTGCCCACGCGAAGGCAGGCGGCGTGCCGCTCGTCGTCGCGATCAACAAGATCGACAAGCCGGATGCGAATCCGGAGCGCGTCAAGCAGGAACTCGTCGCGGAAGGCGTCGTGCCGGAAGAATACGGTGGCGATTCGCCGTTCGTGTCGGTGTCGGCTAAAACCGGCGCAGGCATCGACGACCTGCTCGAAAACGTGCTGCTGCAAGCCGAAGTGCTGGAACTGAAGGCACCGGTCGAAGCGCCGGCCAAGGGTCTCGTTATTGAAGCGAAACTCGATAAGGGTAAGGGGCCGGTTGCAACGATCCTGGTCCAGTCGGGTACGCTGAACCGCGGTGACGTGGTGCTGGCAGGTAGCGCTTACGGTCGCGTGCGAGCCATGCTCGACGAAACCGGCAAGCCGACCAAGTCGGCAGGCCCGTCGATCCCGGTCGAGATTCAAGGTCTGTCGGAAGTCCCGCAAGCTGGCGAAGAAGTCATCGTCATGCCGGACGACCGCAAGGCGCGTGAAGTCGCGTTGTTCCGTCAAGGCAAGTTCCGCGACGTCAAGCTGGCCAAGCAACAGGCCGCGAAGCTCGAGAACATGCTGGAACAGATGGGCGAAGGCGAAGTGGCGTACATGCCGCTCATCGTCAAGGCCGACGTGCAAGGTTCGCAGGAAGCGCTGGTGCAGTCGCTGCTGAAGCTGTCGACCGACGAAGTTCGTGTGCAGATCGTGCACGGCGCAGTCGGTGGCATCAGCGAGTCGGACGTCAACCTGGCTACGGCTTCGAAGGCGGTCATCATCGGCTTCAACACCCGTGCGGATGCACAGGCGCGCAAGCTGGCGGAAAGCAACGGCGTCGATATTCGCTACTACAACATCATCTATGACGCCGTGGATGAAGTGAAGGCTGCGATGTCGGGCATGCTGGCACCGGAGAAGCGCGAAGTCGTGACAGGTACGGTCGAAGTGCGTCAGGTCTTCAAGGTACCGAAGATCGGTGCGGTGGCCGGCTGTATGGTCACGGACGGTTTCGTCAAGCGTTCCTCGTCGGTGCGCGTGCTGCGCAACAACGTCGTCATCTTCACGGGCGAGCTCGATTCGCTCAAGCGCTTCAAGGACGACGTGAAGGAAGTCCGTCAGGGCTTCGAGTGCGGTATGTCGATCAAGAACTTCAACGATATCGTCGAAGGCGATCAGTTCGAAGTCTTCGAGGTTACCGAAGTCGCGCGTACGCTGTAATTCACGCGGCATTGGCTCAACGGGCGGAGCGGGCTTAAGCGCCCGCTCCGCCCGTTGCCTTTGGGCCTCGCGCATTTTGTCGCGCATTGCGCCCCGCGGTGGCTTGAAGTTGCTATCAAGCCGCTCATTGCCGTCCGGGCAATTACCACCTCGGTTCGCGCGAACAACTTTTTTGGATCCGTCAGAACGGATCACACAAACACCATGCCTAAAAAACGTTCTTCTCCCAATCGCAACGTGCAGATCGCCGATCAGATCCAGCGCGACCTGTCCGAGCTGCTGCGCGAGGTCAAGGATCCGCGCATCGGCCTCGTCACCATTCAAAGTGTCGAGCTGACGCCCGACTACGCGCACGCGAAGGTCTACTTCACGACGCTGACCGGCGACCCGCAGCAGACGCTCGAAGCGCTCCAGCACGCGGCCGGCCATCTGCACAATCAGTTGTTCAAGCGCCTGCACATTCATACCGTGCCGACGCTGCATTTCCATTACGACCAGACGATCGAACGGGCCGTCGAAATGTCCCGTCTGATCGACGAGGCGAACGCCAATCGCGCGAAAGAAGACTGAGCGCGTTGTTATCCGCGTTCCGGGCTGCACTGCTTCAGTAGCAGTTCATTTAGCGCTGTTTCCGTACATTTCGAAGACCCTGTCTTTCTGACATGACCGCACCTCAACGCCCCCGCGTGCCACGTCGCGCGCTCGACGGCGTGCTGCTGCTCGACAAGCCGCTCGGCCTGTCGAGCAACGACGCGCTGATTCGCGCGAAGCGTCTCTACCTGGCCAAAAAGGCGGGCCACACCGGCACGCTCGATCCACTCGCCACAGGTCTTTTGCCGCTGTGTTTCGGCGAAGCGACCAAGTTTTCGCAAGACCTGCTCGAAGCCGACAAGACCTATGAGGCGACCATGCGCCTCGGTATTCGCACGACCACCGGAGACGCCGAAGGCGAAGCAATCGACACGCGCGACGTGACGTGCGATCAGGCCGCGGTAGAGGCGGCCATGCAGAAATTTCTCGGCGACATCGTCCAGGTCCCACCGATGTATTCGGCGCTCAAGCGCGACGGCAAGCCGCTATACGAATACGCGCGCGCCGGCCAGACGGTGGAGCGGGAAGGGCGTCAGGTGACGATTCACGCGCTCGACATGCTCGCCTGTGCGTTGCCCGACGTGACGTTTCGCGTGACGTGCAGCAAAGGCACGTATGTGCGCACGCTCGCCGAGGATATCGGCGAAGCGCTTGGTTGTGGTGCGCATCTGGTCGCGCTGCGGCGTACCGGCGTCGGCGCGCTGACGCTGGAGAATTCGGTGACGCTCGACGCGCTGTCCGATGCGACGGAGAGCGAGCGTGATACGTGGCTGCAACCGGTCGATGCATTGCTGTCGACGTTCCCGCTTGTCACACTGGACGAAGACGCGACCCGTCGCTTCCTGCACGGGCAGCGGCTGAAGCTCTCCGAGTTGACCATTGCCGGCGACGCGGTGAATGCGCCGCGCGTACGCGTGTATGCAGCGGACGGGCGTTTGCTTGGTGTCGCGAAGCAAGGCGAGGGTGTGCTGGCGCCGGAACGGCTTGTGGTCACAGCAGCGAGCTAGCGCGGAAGGTCAGCGCCGCCTCGTCAGCAGCAACAAAAAAGGCGGGACCGCTCACCAGCGGTCCCGCCTTTTTTCCATACAGCCCGCGTCTTAGCCCGCGTCGCGGACTAAGACCAGAACCTCAATGCGCCGCCGCAGCTGCCGCACCCGCATCACCACCGGCGCGTTCCGGCTTTGCCATCCAGATCAGCGCGATCAGCGCGACAAAGATCCCTGCCGATACAAAGAACAGATCGTTCACGCCCAACTGCGCGGCCTGCTGCGTAGCCATCGAATTGAACAGACCATATGCCTGCGGCTGACTGAAGCCCGCGGCACCCATCTGCCGGATCGACTGATCGAACACCGGGTTGTACGCGCTCGCCTGTTCGGCCAGTTGCGCATGATGCATGATGGTGCGGTGATCCCACGCGGTTTGGAAAATCGACGTGCCAATACCGCCGCACATGATCCGCACGAAATTCGACAAGCCCGACGCAGCCGGAATCCGGTTTCCCGGCAAACCCGACAGCGTAATCGACACCAGCGGGATGAAGAACCCGGCCATGCCGATCCCCTGAATCAACGTGGGCATGAGCAGCGAATAAGTATCGACGCCCGTCGTATAACGTGAGCGCATCCAGAAACACAGCGCGAACACGAGGAACGACAAGGTCGCGATGTAGCGCGGATCGGTACGCGGCAAGATCTTGCCGGTGATCGGCGACAGCAGCACGGCGAACACGCCGACCGGCGCCATCACGAGACCCGCTTCGGTGGCGGTGTAGCCGATATCGGTCTGCAGCCACAACGGCAACAACACGAGGTTGCCGAAGTAGAGCCCGTAGCCGATCGACAACGCAATCGTGCCGCTCGTGAAATTGCGCCGGCTGAAGAGCGACAGGTCGACCACGGGATGCTCGGCCGTCAATTCCCACACAATGAAGAACGCGAGCGAAATCACCGCGACCAGCGCAAGTACGACGATGGTGGTCGACGAGAACCAGTCGAGGTCCTTGCCCTTATCGAGCATCACCTGCAGCGAGCCGACCCAGAGGATCAGCAGGCCGAGACCGACGCCGTCGATCGGCGCCTTTTTGACGACCGAATCGCGGTTACGGAAGATCGTCCACGTCGCCACCGCGGCGATCGCGCCGACCGGAATGTTGACGTAGAAAATCCACGGCCACGAGATGTTGTCCGAGATCCAGCCGCCAAGAATCGGGCCGGCCACCGGCGCGATCAATGTGGTCATCGCCCACATCGATAAAGCCATCGGCGCCTTGGCGCGTGGGTAGCTCGCGAGCAGCAGCGTTTGCGATAGCGGAATCATCGGGCCGGCCACGGCGCCTTGCAGCACGCGCGAGGCCAGCAGGAACGGCAGGGTGGGGGCGAGACCGCACATCCACGACGAGATCACGAACAGGATGATCGACGCCATGAACAGGCGCACCTGGCCGATACGGTCGGTGAGCCAGCCGGTCAGCGGCACGGAGATCGCGTTCGCCACCGCGAACGACGTGATCACCCATGTGCCCTGGTCGGACGACACACCGAGGTCGCCCGAAATGGACGGGATCGACACGTTCGCAATCGACGTGTCGAGCACGTTCATGAACACGGCGAGCGACACCGCGATGGTGCCGATCACCAGTTGCGCGCCCTCGAGCGGCGGATGAGGGACTTGCGCCTGAGCCTGAGCCATTAATAAAACCTTCTATGAATCGTCGCGCCGCTTACATCAGCTTCGCGGCGGGCTTGGCAGCGCCGCCGGCTTGCGCCGACTTCTGCGAGCCGCCGTTCGGACCTGCATTCTCCGAAATGATGCGGGCGATTTCCGCATCCGCCTCATCGCCGTACTTGTCGAACACATTGGTCTGATAGACCGTGTTCGGCGCCTGGCCGAGCTGACCACCCTGGTCGTCCTTGATGCTCACGTCGGCTTGCATCGACAGGCCGATACGCAGCGGATGCTTTTCAAGTTCCTGCGGGTCGAGCGCGATCCGTACCGGCAGACGCTGGACCACCTTGATCCAGTTGCCGGTTGCGTTCTGCGCGGGCAGTAGCGAGAACGCCGAACCCGTACCCGCCGAGAAGCCGACCACCTTGCCGTGGTACACCACCGACGAACCGTACACGTCGGCCGTCAACTCGACCGGCTGGCCGATGCGCATGTGCTTCAGTTGCACTTCCTTGAAGTTCGCATCGACCCACACGCCGCCCAACGGCACGATAGCCATCAGCGGGGTGCCCGGCGAGACGCGCTGGCCGACCTGCACCGAGCGCTTCGCGACGTAGCCCGTGACCGGCGCCGGCAGGTTGTTACGGGCGTTGGCCAGATACGCGTCGCGCACCTTCGCGGCGGCAGCCTGCACGTTCGGGTGATTGGCGATCGTGGTGTTGGCGGTCAGCGCGCGGTTCGACGCCAGTTGTTGCTGGGCGGCGTCGACTGAGGCTTGCGCGCTCTTCACGGCATCGCGGGCGTGCGAGATTTCTTCGGCCGACACGGCGCCGGTTTGTGCGACCGTCAGGCGGCGCTTCAAGTCGTCCTGTGCGCGCGACAGATCGGACTGGCGCTGGGCAACTTGCGCCTGGTACTGGTTGTCGTCGGCGAACAGGCCGCGCACCTGGCGCACCGTCTGCGCGAGATTCGCTTCGGCTTGTTCGAGCGCGACGCGAGCGTCGGCCGGATCGAGCACGACGAGCGGGTCGCCGGCCTTCACAGTTTGCGTGTCGTCCGCGTTCACGGCGACAACCGTGCCGGTGACTTGCGGCGTGATCTGCACGACGTTGCCGTTCACGTACGCGTCGTCGGTGTCTTCATGGAAGCGTGCGTCGAGGAAGTAGTACAGGCCGTAGGCGACCGCGGCGATCAGGATCACGATGACGAGCAGCGTCATCATGCGCTTGCGTTTGCCGCTGTTCGCCGGCGGTTGTACCGGTTGCGTCGGCTGCGGGGCCGGCTGAGTCGGCTGTGTAGTAGCCGCGGGCTGTTGGGTGGTGCTCATTGATGTGCTCCGGGTTCTCTCAAGCGTCGTCGTTTATTCGGATGTTTATGCGAGTGTGGGTCGCGTCGATGTGGCTTCAGTTTGCAGCGGCGGTCGCAGCGGTGGCCGATGCCGCGGCGGCCGATGCCGGGGCATCGGTCGGCACCACGAGGCCCGTTTGCGTTGCGTCGAAACCGCCACCGAGCGCCTTGATGAGGCCGATCTGCAGATCGCGGCGGCGCATCTTGAGGCCCGTTACCGTCTGTTCGGCGGCAAGGCGGTTCTGGTCGGCGGTCAGCACCTGCAACTGCGGCGACAAACCGGCCTTGTAGCGGATCACCGCGAGCTGATAGGCCTTGGTCGACGCGTCGAGCGCGCGCTGTGCATCGCCCGATTGCTGGTCGATCGAACGGATCGACGACACTTGCGTCGCGACATCCGAGAGCGCATTGATCAGCGTCTGGTTGTAGTCCGCCACATCGAGGTCGAAGTCTGCGTAGCGGCCCTTCAACTGCGAGCGCAGCGCGCCGGCGTCGAAGATGGGCAGGTGAATCGCCGGACCGAATTGCATCTGACGGCTGCCCGACTTCAGGAAACGGCCCCAGCCGAACGCATCGAAACCGAAACCGGCGGCGAGGTTGACGTCCGGGAAGAATTCGGCCTTCGCTTCCTTCACGTCGTGCATCGCGGCTTCGACCTGCCAGCGCGCGGCGACGATATCCGCGCGGCGCGCCACGAGGTCGGCGGGCAGGTTGTTCGGCAGCGCTACGGTATCGCCGGTGGTCAGGGCCGGTTTGGCGATCTGCAGGCCACGATCCGGACCCTTGCCGAGCAGCGCGCCCAACTGATAGCGCGCCACGGTGATCTGGCCGTCGAGATCGGTCAGGTTCGCCTGGCTGGTCGCGATGTTGCCGTTCGCGGTTTCCCGTTCGACGTTGGTGTCGAGCCCCGCGGTTACGCGGCCGTTGGTGATGCGGCTGATGTCCTGGCGGTTGGCGATTTCGCGCGCGGCGATGTCGCGGAATGCGTACAACTGGGCGAGCTGGTTATAGGTGCTCGCCACGGAGGAGGCAAGCGTTACGCGCGCCTGCTGCATGTCGGCTTCAGCGGCTTTTTCCTGCGACACGGCCTGACCGAGGCGCTGGCGGTTCTTGCCCCACAGGTCCAGATCCCACGACGCGCTCGCCAGCACGTTGTTCTCGCTATACCAGGTGCCGCCGTACGGCGGCGGGTAGAGCGCATTCGCCGAGAACAGCTCGCGAGTCCACGAGTAGCTGCCGTTGACCTTCGGGTACAGCGCCGAGCGCGAGCTTTCAATATAAGACGAAGCCTTGGCGAGGCGTGCCTGCGCCTGCGCGATCGAGGGGCTGCCTTCCAGCGCTTCCGCGATCAGCTTCGGCAGTTGCGGGTCGCCGAACTGGTTGGCCCAGTCGAGCGACGGCCACTGGCCGCCCTGGCCGGACAGGCTCTGGCTGGACTCGTACTGAGCCGGCGACGAGATCTGCTTGTCGCTCTTCATGCCGAAGTAGTTCGCGCACCCCGTGAGGGCGAGCGCCGTCACCGCGGCGGCGACAGCGGCCCGGCTCGAAAGTGCGGGCGCGGACAGGGAAAGGGATTTCATCGCTCGACTCTTTGAGTGGAATGTAATGATGGACACTGCAAGCAATTTATTACGATTTGCTGTCAAAATTGCTTGCTGCATCACGGGTTAGTCCCGTTTGTTCGCCGGAATTGATGAGTACGCGGCGCAGCATGCTCTTCAGAAAACCCACTTCTTCGGGGGTAAAGCCGCCCAGCAGGTCGTCCAGCACGCCGTTGAAAATGGCCGGCATTTTGGCCGCGATCGCGTGGCCTTCCGGTGTCAGCGCGAGTCGCACGACCCGCCGGTCTTCGTTGCTGCGCACTCTTGTCAGCAGGCCGCGTTTTTCCAGCCGGTCCACCAGACGCGTGACGGCGCTTGCGTCGATGCCGTATTCGCGCGCCAGTTCGGCCGCCAGCAGGCACTTGCCGCTCGCCACCATGAACAGGATGCTGCCTTGCTGGCTGGTGATGCCCAACTCGGCCATGCTGCGCTGCGTGACCAGGTTCGACATGGTCGATTTCACCCGCGAGAGCAAATAGCCGACGCTTTCGCCCAGCTGATACTCGCTGATCTCTGAGCCGGGTGTTGAGGACGGATCCGTCATGATTCTCGTGCGAATGCAATGGTTGACTAGGCAGGATTATAGACAGCGGTTGATTGACGCGGCAAGCGTTATTACAGCTTAGGCAAGGAACTTTTACGGCTCAAGGCACAATGCGCGTGGATTTGCGTAGGATTTCGCCGAAGTCGTGTGGGTCTGTTTCTTACGCAGCGCTGCGTGGAAAACGATGGGACTATCAGGGAATACCAGAAAGCTTCATTTGGGCGTGCTATAATGTTGGGTTCCCAAAAGTGCGCTTTGGGCTTTGTTGGCTTCGTACACAATGCTGCTGCTGGCGCACTCAACTGTCTCCAGGTTCCTATGACTCGTGCCCTACGCAATATCGCCATCATTGCCCACGTCGACCACGGCAAGACCACGCTCGTCGACCAGCTCCTCCGCCAAACCGCTACCTTCCGCGACAACCAGGCGGTTGTCGAGCGCGTGATGGACTCGAACGACATCGAAAAGGAACGTGGCATCACGATTCTTTCGAAGAACTGCGCGGTCGAGTACGAAGGCACGCACATCAACATCGTCGACACCCCGGGCCACGCCGACTTCGGCGGTGAAGTGGAGCGTGTGCTGTCGATGGTCGACTCGGTGCTGCTGCTGGTCGACGCGGTCGAAGGCCCGATGCCGCAAACGCGCTTCGTGACCAAGAAGGCGCTGGCGCTCGGTCTCAAGCCGATCGTCGTGATCAACAAGGTCGACCGCCCGGGCGCGCGGATCGACTGGGTGATCAACCAGACGTTCGATCTGTTCGACAAGCTGGGTGCAACTGACGAACAACTCGATTTCCCGATCGTCTACGCATCGGGTCTGAATGGCTACGCCGGCCTGACGCCGGACGTGCGCGAAGGCGACATGCGTCCGCTGTTCGAAGCCGTGCTGGAACACGTGCCGGTCCGCCCGGCTGATCCGTCGGCGCCGCTGCAACTGCAGATCACGTCGCTGGATTATTCGTCGTACGTCGGTCGCATCGGCGTTGGCCGCATTACGCGTGGCACGATCAAGCCGGGCATGTCCGTCGCCGTGCGTTCGGGCCCTGACGGCGCGATCCTGAACCGCAAGATCAATCAGGTCCTGTCGTTCAAGGGTCTCGAACGCGTGCAGGTCGACTCGGCTGAAGCCGGCGACATCGTGCTGATCAACGGTATCGAAGAAATCGGTATCGGCGTGACCATCTGCGCACCGGAGCAGCCGGACGCGCTGCCGATGATCACCGTCGACGAACCGACCCTGACGATGAACTTCCTCGTCAATTCGTCGCCGCTGGCCGGCCGCGAAGGCAAGTTCGTCACGAGTCGTCAGATTCGCGACCGCCTGATGAAGGAACTGAACCACAACGTGGCGCTGCGCGTGAAAGAAACGGGCGACGAAACCACGTTCGAAGTGGCAGGCCGCGGCGAGCTGCACCTGACCATCCTGGTTGAAAACATGCGCCGTGAAGGCTACGAGCTGGCCGTGTCGCGTCCGCGCGTGGTGATGACGGAAGTCGACGGCGTGAAGCATGAGCCGTACGAAAACCTGACGGTCGACATGGAAGACGGCCACCAGGGTGGCGTGATGGAAGAGCTGGGCCGCCGCAAGGGCGAAATGCTCGACATGGCATCGGACGGCCGTGGCCGTACGCGTCTCGAGTATCGTATCTCGGCGCGTGGGCTGATTGGTTTCCAGGGCGAATTCTTGACGCTGACGCGCGGTACGGGCCTGATGAGCCACACGTTCGACTCGTATCAGCCGGTCAGGGAGGGTGGTGTCGGCGAGCGTCGTAACGGCGTGCTGATTTCGCAGGACGACGGCGCGGCAGTGGCGTACGCACTGTGGAAGCTGCAGGATCGCGGCCGTATGTTCGTGTCGCCGGGCGAGCCGCTGTACGAAGGCATGATCATTGGCATTCACAGCCGTGACAACGACCTGGTCGTGAACCCGATCAAGGGCAAGCAACTGACCAACGTGCGTTCGTCGGGTACGGACGAAGCGGTGCGCCTCGTGCCGCCGATCCAGATGTCGCTGGAATACGCGGTTGAATTCATCGACGACGACGAACTGGTCGAGGTCACGCCGAAATCCATCCGTCTGCGCAAGCGTTACCTGAAGGAACACGAGCGCCGCAGCGCCAGCCGTAAGGGCGCAGTGGACTAAATCAGCATCGGCCCTAATCCTGGGTAAGCAGCATGCTGTCAGGCAAAAGCCACCTCCGGGTGGCTTTGCCATTTCTGGCGCCCAATTCGCGTTGCACGCAATTGCTCGCGGTTGGCTGTCTGTTTGTCGTGTTTGTCCCCGTTTTTTGCAGAAGTCTGTTGCGAGGCTTGCAAAACCGGCCGGAAGCCCGCCGTAAAAGGCTTGAGCGGCAATCCGTCTGCTATCTGCACTATCCGTTCTGTGATATGCTCCCCGGGTGCAAAGTTTTAGGTCCTTCCAAGCAAGACTTGATTCGCGCAATCCGCTAAACGGTCAGGCCGTGTCGCGGAAGGTTCTGTAACCCGCTATTTCTCGAGAAACTCGAAGAAAGGTGAGCGTAAAAATGATGAAGCAATTCCAGTCGAACTCTTATCTGTTCGGCGGCAATGCTCCGTACGTAGAAGAAATGTACGAAGCGTATCTCGATAATCCGGCGTCAGTGCCCGAGAACTGGCGCAGCTATTTCGACGCGTTGCAGAACGTCCCTGCATCGGATGGCAGCAATGCCAACGACGTGGCCCATGGCCCGATCGTCGAATCGTTTGCGCAACGGGCCAAGGCCAATGCCTTCATCCCGCGCACGGCGGCCGGCGGCGAAGATCTCGCTACCTCCCGCAAGCAAGTCTATGTGCAGTCCCTCATCGGCGCATATCGCTTCCTCGGCTCGCAATGGGCCAATCTCGATCCCCTGAAGCGCCGCGAACGTCCCGCTATCCCCGAACTTGAACCCGCGTTCTACGACTTCACCGAAGCCGACATGGACCAGGAGTTCAGCGCCACGAATCTGTATTTCGGGTTCGAGCGTGCTTCGCTGCGCGAGATCGTCAAGGCCCTGCGTGACACGTACTGCGGCACGATCGGCGCCGAGTACATGTACATCAGCGATCCGGAACAGAAGCGCTGGTGGAAAGAGAAGCTCGAGTCGATCCGTTCGACGCCGAACTTCTCCAATGAAAAGAAAAAGCACATCCTGAATCGCCTGACGGCCGCTGAAGGCCTCGAGCGCTTCCTGCACACCAAGTACGTCGGCCAGAAACGCTTCTCGCTCGAAGGCGGCGAAAGCTTCATCGCCTCGATGGACGAAGTCGTGCGTCATGGCGGCGCCAACGGCGTACAGGAAATCGTCATCGGCATGGCCCACCGTGGCCGTCTGAACGTGCTGGTCAATACGCTCGGCAAGATGCCGGCTGACCTGTTTGCCGAATTCGAAGGCAAGCACGTCGACGACCTGCCGGCCGGCGACGTGAAGTACCACAAGGGTTTCTCGTCGGACGTTTCGACCGAAGGCGGCCCGGTTCACCTGTCGCTCGCGTTCAACCCGTCGCACCTTGAAATCGTCAACCCTGTGGTCGAAGGTTCGGCGAAGGCACGTATGGATCGCCGCGGCGACGACAGCGGCCTGCAAGTGCTGCCGGTGCAGATCCACGGCGACGCGGCCTTCGCTGGCCAGGGCGTCGTGATGGAAACGCTGAACCTCGCGCAAACGCGCGGTTACGGCACGCACGGCACGCTGCACATCGTCATCAACAACCAGATCGGTTTCACGACGTCGGACCCGCGCGACTCGCGCTCCACGTTGTACTGCTCGGACGTCGTCAAGATGATCGAGGCGCCGGTGCTGCACGTGAACGGTGACGATCCTGAGGCGGTCGTGCTGGCTACGCAGTTGGCTATCGACTTCCGGATGCAGTTCCACAAGGACGTGGTTGTCGACATCGTCTGCTTCCGCAAGCTGGGTCACAACGAGCAGGACACGCCGGCGGTTACGCAGCCGTTGATGTACAAGACGATTGCGAAGCACCCGGGCACGCGCGCGCTGTACGCTGAAAAGCTGGTGCAACAGGGCGTGATCACGGCGGCAGAAGGCGACGAATTCGTCAAGGCCTACCGCAAGGCGATGGACGAAGGCCATCACACGATCGACCCGGTGCTCTCGAACTACAAGAGCAAGTACGCGGTGGATTGGGTTCCGTTCCTGAACCGCAAGTGGACCGACGCAGCCGACACGGCAGTGCCGTTGGCTGAACTGAAGCGCCTCGCTGAGCGCGTCACCACGATCCCGGAAAACTTCAAGGTTCACCCGCTGGTCGAGCGCGTCATCAACGACCGTCGCGCGATGGGCCGTGGTGAAGCGAAGCTTGACTGGGGCATGGGCGAACACCTGGCATTCGCATCGCTGGTCGCATCGGGCTACGCAGTGCGCCTGACCGGTCAGGACTCGGGCCGTGGCACGTTCACGCACCGTCACGCGGTGCTGCACGATCAGAACCGCGAACGCTGGAACGACGGCACGTATGTGCCGCTGCAGAACATCGCCGAAGGTCAGGCGAAGTTCACAGTGATCGACTCGGTGCTGTCGGAAGAAGCGGTGCTGGGCTTCGAATACGGTTACTCGACCGCTGAACCGAATACGTTCGTCGCGTGGGAAGCGCAGTTCGGCGACTTCGTGAACGGCGCGCAAGTCGTGATCGACCAGTTCATCTCGTCGGGCGAAGTGAAGTGGGGCCGCGTGTCGGGTCTCACGATGCTGCTGCCGCACGGCTACGAAGGTCAAGGTCCGGAGCACTCGTCGGCACGTATCGAACGTTTCCTGCAACTGTGTGCAGACCACAACATGCAGGTCGTTCAACCGACCACGCCGGCGCAGATTTTCCACCTGTTGCGCCGTCAGATGATCCGCCTGTTCCGCAAGCCGCTGATCGTCGCTACGCCGAAGTCGCTGCTGCGCCACAAGGAAGCCGTGTCGGATCTGTCTGAACTGGCGAAGGGCGCGTTCCAGCCGATCCTCGGCGAAATCGACGATGCGATCGAGCCGAAGAAGGTCAAGCGCGTGGTGGCCTGCTCGGGTCGCGTGTACTACGACCTGCTGGCACATCGCCGTGAATCGAAGTCGAACGACGTCGCGATCATCCGTATCGAACAGCTCTATCCGTTCGCGCATAAGCAGTTCGAAGCGGAAATGAAGAAGTACGACAACGCGACCGAAGTGGTCTGGGTGCAGGACGAGCCGCAGAATCAAGGCCCGTGGTTCTACATCGAGCACCACCTGAAGGAAGGCATGAAGGACGGGCAGAAGCTGGCATACAGCGGACGTCCGGCTTCGGCTTCGCCGGCAGTCGGCTACTACGCGAAGCACTACGAGCAGCAGAAGGCGCTGATCGAAGGCGCTTTCGGCCGCCTCAAGAGCGCGTCGATCGCTAAATAAGGAAAACAGACGAACCGGGAAAGCGCGTTGCGCTTTCCCGTGCCGCGTTCAGTCACCCCATGGTGGTTCGTTCCCGGCAGGTATGGTTCGCAGGCGGTCGTCGAGTACATAGATCGCGCGCCGTCACCCGATACGTATTCAGGATATTCATAATGGCTATTGTTGAAGTCAAGGTTCCCCAGCTCTCCGAGTCGGTTTCGGAAGCCACGATGCTGCAGTGGAAGAAGAAGCCCGGCGAGGCTGTTGCTCAAGACGAAATTCTCATCGAAATCGAGACCGACAAGGTCGTGCTCGAAGTGCCGGCGCCCTCCGCCGGCGTGCTCGCACAAGTGATCTCGAACGACGGCGACATCGTCGTTGCGGATCAGGTGATCGCCAAGATCGACACCGAAGGCACGGCAGGCGCCGCTGCTGTCGAAGCCGAAGTGAAGCCGGCTCCGGTTGCCGCACCGGCACCGGCTGCTGCACCGGCCGCTCAGGCTGCATCCGCAACGGGTGCGAACACCGCTGCTTCGCCGGCTGCCGGCAAGCTGATGGCCGAGAAGGGTCTGGGCGCGGGCGACGTCGCCGGCACGGGCCGCGACGGCCGCATCACCAAGGGTGACGTGCTGACCGCGGGTCAAGCCGCACCGGCACCGGCTGCCAAGGCCGCGGCACCCGCACCGGCTGCCGCACCGAAGGCTGCCAAGCCGTCGCTGCCGGACGTTAAGGCACCGGCATCGGCCGACCAATGGCTGAAAGACCGCCCGGAACAACGCGTTCCGATGTCGCGTCTGCGTGCGCGTATCGCCGAGCGTCTGCTCGAGTCGCAGCAAACCAACGCCATCCTCACCACGTTCAACGAAGTGAACATGGCGCCGGTGATGGACCTGCGCAACAAGTACAAAGACAAGTTCGAAAAGGAACATGGCGTGAAGCTGGGCTTCATGTCGTTCTTCGTGAAGGCGGCTGTTCACGCGCTGAAGAAATTCCCGCTCGTGAACGCGTCGATCGACGGTAACGACATCGTCTATCACGGCTATTTCGACATCGGTATCGCGGTCGGTTCGCCGCGTGGCCTGGTGGTGCCGATCCTGCGCAACGCAGATCAACTGAGCCTCGCCGAAATCGAAAAGAAGATTGCTGAATTCGGCCAGAAGGCCAAGGACGGCAAGCTGTCGATCGAAGAAATGACGGGCGGTACGTTCTCGATCTCGAACGGTGGTGTGTTCGGTTCGATGCTGTCGACCCCGATTATCAACCCGCCGCAATCCGCCATTCTGGGCGTGCACGCCACCAAGGAACGCGCTGTGGTCGAAAACGGCCAGATCGTGATCCGTCCGATGAACTATCTGGCGCTGTCGTATGACCACCGGATCATCGACGGTCGCGAAGCGGTGCTGTCGCTGGTCGCCATGAAGGATGCGCTGGAAGACCCGGCGCGCCTGCTGCTCGACCTGTAAGCACTGGCTCGGCTGGCGTCGGCTTGTCATCGCACAAGTCGGCGCCATATAAGCAGCACGTCTTTAGCATTCCGCAGTACTCGAACGACGCGCGCCACGAAGCGTGGCCGCGCGTCGCTCCGTCATCAAAAGGATTGTCATGTCCAAAGAATTTGACGTCGTTGTGATCGGCGCCGGCCCCGGCGGTTATATCGCCGCTATCCGTGCAGCGCAGCTCGGCAAGACGGTCGCATGTATCGAAAAATGGAAGAACCCGGCCGGCGCACTGAAGCTCGGCGGCACGTGCCTGAACGTGGGTTGCATTCCGTCGAAGGCGCTGCTCGCGTCGTCGGAAGAATTTGAAAACGCGCAGCACCACCTAGCCGATCACGGTATCAACGTGTCGGACGTGAAGCTCGACATCACGAAGATGCTCGCCCGCAAGGAAGGCATCGTCGAGAAGATGACCAAGGGTATCGAGTTCCTGTTCCGCAAGAACAAGATCACGTGGCTCAAGGGCCATGGCAAGTTCACCGGCAAGACGGACGCCGGCGTGCAGATCGAAGTGAGCGGCGAAGGTGAAACCGAAGTCGTGACGGCGAAGAACGTCATCATTGCAACGGGTTCGAAGGCGCGTCATCTGCCGAACGTTCCGGTCGACAACAAGATCGTCGCCGACAACGAAGGCGCACTGACGTTCGACTCCGTGCCGAAGAAGCTCGCCGTGATCGGCGCAGGCGTGATCGGTCTGGAGCTCGGCTCGGTGTGGCGCCGTCTGGGCGCTGACGTGACCGTGCTCGAAGCGCTGCCGGAATTCCTCGGCGCGGCTGACCAGGCGCTCGCCAAGGAAGCCGCCAAGCAATTCAAGAAGCAAGGTCTGGACATCCACGTCGGCGTGAAGGTCGGCGAAATCAAGACCACTGACAACAGCGTCACGATCAATTACACGGACAAGGACGGCAACGCGCAAACGCTCGAAGCCGACCGCCTGATCGTGTCGATCGGCCGCGTACCGAACACCGACAACCTCGGTCTCGAAGCTATCGGTCTGAAGGCGAACGAGCGCGGCTTCATCGACGTCGACGACCACTGTGCAACGGCTGTGCCGAACGTGTACGCGATCGGCGACGTGGTGCGTGGCCCGATGCTCGCGCACAAGGCTGAAGACGAAGGCGTGATGGTTGCCGAAATCATCGACGGTCAGAAGCCGCATATCGACTACAACTGCATTCCGTGGGTGATCTACACCGAACCGGAAATCGCGTGGGTCGGCAAGACCGAACAGCAACTGAAGGCCGAAGGCCGCGAAGTCAAGACGGGCCAGTTCCCGTTCATGGCAAACGGCCGCGCGCTGGGCATCAACAAGGCGGATGGTTTCGTCAAGATGATCGCCGACGCGAAGACCGACGAGCTGCTGGGCGTGCACATCATCTCGGCAAACGCATCGGACCTGATCGCGGAAGCCGTGGTGGCGATGGAATTCAAGGCGGCGTCGGAAGACATCGGCCGCATTTGCCATCCGCACCCGTCGCTCTCGGAAGTCATGCGCGAAGCGGCTCTGGCCGTGGACAAGCGCGCGCTGAACATGTAATCACGCGCACGCCTGACTGAACGCAACTCCGGCATCACCACGAAGGCGGGCGGGTTCACTCCCTCCCGCCTTTCTTTTTGCAGCAACACAATGAACGTCACCGAATACTACGAAAAAGAACTGCAGACGCGGGGTTATCAATCGGACCCGGCGCAACGCGCGGCGGTTGACCGTCTGCAGCGGTGTTATGACGAGTGGGTCGAGTACAAATCGCGCCGCTCGAACGCGTTCAAAAAACTGATCATCCACCCGGATCTGCCACGTGGCGTGTACCTGTGGGGCGGCGTAGGGCGGGGCAAGAGCTTCCTGATGGACAGCTTCTACATGATCGTGCCGGTGCAGCGCAAAACGCGGCTGCATTTCCACGAGTTCATGCGCGAGGTGCATCGCGAACTGGAAGAGCTGAAAGGTACAGCCGATCCGCTCGACGAACTCGCGCGCCGTATCGCCAAGCGCTACCGGCTGATCTGTTTCGACGAATTCCACGTCTCGGATATCGCCGACGCGATGATCCTCTACCGCCTGCTCGACAAGCTGTTCGAGAACGGCGTGCAATTCGTGATGACGTCCAACTACGATCCGGACACGCTCTATCCGGACGGTCTGCATCGCGACCGCATGCTGCCGGCAATCGAACTGATCAAGTCGAAGCTCGACGTGATTAACGTCGACGCGGGGATCGACTACCGTAAGCGCACGCTGGCTCAGGTCGAGGTGTATCACACGCCGCTTGGCGCTGCTTCGGATAAAGCATTGCGCGACGCGTTTTCGCGCCTTGCAGCAGTTCCTGATGAGAGCCCTATCTTGCGCATTGAAAAGCGCGAGCTGAAGGCGCTGCGACGCGCTGACGGCGTCGTGTGGTTCGATTTCGCGACGCTCTGCGGCGGCCCACGCTCGCAGAACGATTACCTCGAGCTGGCGAGCCGCTTTCACGCTGTGATCCTGTCCGGCGTGCCGCAGATGTCGGTGCGCATGGCTTCGGAGGCGCGCCGCTTCACCTGGCTGATCGACGTGTTCTACGATCACAAGGTCAAGCTGCTGATGTCGGCAGCGGTGCCGCCCGATCAGTTGTATGTCGACGGTCCGATGGCCAACGAATTCACGCGCACAGTCTCGCGCATCGTCGAAATGCAATCGAAAGAATATCTCGACACTCCGCGCCGGATCGTCGATACGTCGCTGACTTAAGCCGCCGCGTGACGCGGGCGCGGATGCTTTTGAGATAGATCACGGTCCGCTTGTCGAAGCGGCGGAGTCCGAAGTCGTATTTTCAAGATTCGGATTGGTCTTATGTTCCGTCCGCGGAGGACTGGATATCTTATTTGTCATGGTTCTGACAAAGGAGAAGCCATGAATCCGTACCGTGATATCAATGATGAAGAATGGCAACGTGTTGCACCGTTGCTCCCTGAACTGCGTCCGCGTTCCGAACTGCGTGGCCGGCCGCTCGCCAACACGCGCTCCGTGCTCAACGGCGTGCTGTGGGTGATGTATAGCGGCGCGACCTGGTCCGCCATGCCGCGCAAATATCCGTCGTATCAGACCTGCCATCGCCGCTTCAAGGCATGGTACGAGTCCGGCGTACTCAAGCGCATCATGGACCAGTTGTTTGGCGCATCGAGCGAAGAACTCTGCAAGCTGATGGAAGCGCGCATGCGCACGCATGTGGGCGCGGAACAGAAGAGCGTTGACGCAGAAAAGGTGCCCGCAGCAGTGCCCCCGGCGTACAGCCCGGCATCGGTCAAGCCGTTACCGTCTTCGTCGTTCGCGTATACGTCGCCCTTCAAGCACGCTGCATGACAACTTCAACCAGCCAGACGCAAACAAAAAAACGGCCGGACGATAGCGATCGTCGGCCGTTTTTTCTGGTTCCATTCTGGCAGCAGATGCGGCCTTAATGGAACATCAGCTTCGCGCGTCAGGCATTGGCGCCTGAACGACGCGCTCGTTATTGCTGGCGTTACTGTTGGCGAATCCAGGTTTGCGAGCGGCCCAGCAGCGAAACGCCAATGTAGCCACGCACCACCAGCTTGTTCCCACCGTCTTCAAGGTGCATCTTGCACTTGTAGACCTTGCCGTTTTCCGGGTCGAGAATCTGCCCTTGATCCCAGCCGTCGCCGTCCTTTTTCATATCGTTGATGATCGTCATGCCGAGAATCAACTGGTCCTTGCGCGCGTCCGTACATTCAGTGCAGCGGCGATCCGGTTTATCGTTCGCACCGAGTCCCTTGATCACCTTGCCACTCAGCGAGCCGCTGCTGTCCTGTGCAATTTGCACGAGTGCCTTGGGCTGGCCGGTGCTGTCGTCAATGGTTTGCCACGTGCCGACCGGAGAATCGGCCTGCGCCATTGCCGTGACGGCGCTGACGAGCAGCACGCCGGCGAGGGCGGCATGTTTGGCTGTGCGAAGCGCGATTGCGCGCGCGTGTTGAGTGAATTGCATCATTGTCTTCCTCCTTGATTAAAGACGGCGCGATCATGGTCGCGCGGCGTTATTGGCATCTCGGGCGGTCTTCAGTTGCCGACTGCCGTGATGCCTGGTATTGCCTCTCAGATTCCACTTCGACCACATCGGCGTGCGCCCCCCGCGACCTGGGAGCCGCGGGTCGCACACCGTCAGCGCAGAATACGTGAAAGTGCGCGTGTCGTTTGATAGTGGAACCTCTAATCAGGACGCGGCACTTTCGAACTTCAGTTCAGCTGATACGAGAACGTCGCGTTGATGCGTGGGCTGCGCGACGCGCTTTCCACCGGCGCATCGCCGATCGGTTTGGCCACCGACAAATCCAGGCTGTAGTACTTCGCGTCCGAGATCCGGAAGCCGAACGCAATCGACGACAGCTTCGACGGCGAGGGCGTGCCCGCATGCAGATACACGCGGGCCATGTCGAACGAGACATACGGTGTGAAGGTGCGCAGATAGGTGAAACCCGGCGTGAACGGCCGGTTGACTTCGAACATTGCGCCCCAGCCTGAATCGCCCGACGCTTCGCCCGGTTCATAACCCTGGGCAAAACGTTGCGCGCCGAACGAGATCTGTTCCGACGTCGGCAGCGAGACGCCGCTGTACTGACCGGTCAGCGAAACCGCGGTGCCGATCTTCAGCGGCCACTCGTTGGTTTGCGAAAAGCTTGCACCGGTCCGCACGAAGTTGATCGACGCCGGATTCGTGACCGTCGTGCCGGGAACGTTCGAGTCGCCGGATTTCGACGCACCAAGGATATCGAAAGCCTTCGCCACATTAATACTCGCGCGACGCACCTGGCCGGTTTCCACGTTGGTGTAGTCGGCCTGCAGTTGCAACACCCGCACCTGTGAGCGAAAGCCGATCTGCGCGCCGGTGTTATGGTTGTTGTAGCGATCTTCGTCGTGCGACGCATAGACCGAGGCCGTGCCGATCACGCTCTGCTTGTTGCTCAACAGGATCGGATACGCCAGCGAGCCGCCGACCTTATCGTTGATGACCGTACGCTCGATAAAGGAGGGCAGGCCGGGATTGTCGGTGGGATTGCCGCGATAGTGCGACGCATCGATCTTCCCGATCAGTCCATTGCTGCCGATCGGCACCGTGGCGTGCGCGGCGAGATAGGTGACGTTGTCGCGGCCCTTCGGCAGCAACGCAGACACGCTCAGTTGTTCGCCAAGCGCGGTCAGGCCGTTTTCGGTGGCCGTCAACAGGCCTTGCACGCCGGGGTGATTGAAGTCGATACCCGTGCTGAGATCGAACGGTTTGCGGTCCACGTTCAATTCGAGTGTGGTGGCGCCGTCGGTATTTTGCGGTGGCGCCACGTTGGCCGCGACTTTCACGCCGGGCAACAGACCCAGCACGTTGATGTAACGCTCGAAGGTGGCACGCCGCAACGGCCGGTCGGCGACGATATGGTCGGCGATCGCGCGGATCTTGTCTTCGACCGCGCCCGGCTTGCCTGTCACCTTGACCGCGGACACATAGCCTTCGACCACCGTCACGCGCACCACGCCGTCGTCGAACGTCTGCGCGGGAATGAACGCAAACGAGAGCGCATAGCCGCGATCCTGATACAGCTTCGTAACGCCGTTGGCGACCTGAATCAGATCGCCGATGGTGGTGTCTTTGCCGACGAGCGGCGTGAAGCGCTGCGCGACTTCGTCGAACGGAATGGACTTTACGCCCTCGACCTGAATCTTTGAAGGCGTCAGATGGCGGGCGAGCAGTTCCTGAAGTTGGGGGGCTTGCGGCGTGACCTGCATGGTCACGTTCGGGCCTTTGTCGGGCGCCTTGATCTGCGGCAGCGAATCGAGAGGATTGCCGCCGACGGTCGGGCCGGCTGGGCGTGACTGCGCGTGTGCTGCTACTTGCATCCCGCTTGCCGCGATCGCCGCGAGCAGGAGGGTCCATTTACTACCGTACCCGAGTTTCATCGGATTTTCCTCGTATGCCGTTCTTGTCTTGCGGACGCGCCGCCAGGCCGGGCTGGTCGCGATCGCTTATGTGTGGCTCGACGCATACTGCCATGCTTGCATGTATTACGTCACGTGCTCCGTGGGGCTTGAGCATTGGCTGCAAAAAGCGCGGAGCACGTGATGAGGCGGACTGCTTATGCACGCTACATAGCGGGACGTCCAACGGGACGCCTTCTATGCGCGGCATCAACGAGCGACTTATGCGGACTACTTATGGCTCACCGGCACCAGGCCGCCGAGCAATGTCGTCAAGCCGCCCGTCGCACTACCCGAGCCGCTTGTCGAACCTGCCGCCGAGCTGAGCGTGCCGGTCAACTGGCCGACGAGGGCGGTCACTGGGGCGAGCGGGTTGCTGCCGCTGCTGCCCGAGGCGCTGCTGGTGACGCCGGAGAGCGCGCCGGTCAGCGTCGACAACGGATTCGATGCGCTACCCGAGCCGCCCAGCGCCGAGGTGAGCGAACTCAAGGGCGTGCCACCCAGCACCGAAGTCAGCGAACTCAGCGGCGAGCCGCCCGAAGTCAGCGAACTCAAGGGCGAGCCACCCGAAGTCAGCGAACTCAAGGGCGTGCCGCTCAACGCCGAGGTCAGGCCGGACAGCGGTGTGCCGCCGAGCAGCGTCGACACGGAACCGAGCGGGTTGCTGCCGAGCCCGAGACTCGCGAGCGAGTTTTGCAGCGGGCCGAACGGGCTGCCGTTAGCAGGCGGCCCATTGACGACGGCCACGTTCGTGCTGCCGACGAGGCTCGTAATCAAGCCGGGAATCGGATTCGCGCCATTCGGGCCGTTCGGATTGACGAGGCCGCCGGCATTCGTCACCGTGTTGCCGAGCGAGCCGACCAGGTTGCCGAGATCGGCGCCGATCGGGTTCTTCGTTGCCGCGCCGACTTGCGAGCTGGTCGAACTCAACGTGCCGCCGATTTGCGCGAGCAGGCCGCCCACCGGCGCGCCGAGGCCGGTCTGCGTGCCGACCGTCTGCGTCACGAGTCCGACGGTCTGCACGATCGGCGTGATCGCGGTGCTGATCGGCTGGGTGATCTGCTGCACCGGCGCGGAGGCCAGCGAATTGCCGAGCGTCACGCCACCGGCGTTCAGGGCACCGGCGGTAGTGGAGAGGACCGTTGCCAGCGGCGTGGTGAGCGGCGACAGCGGCGCGAGATTGCCGGTGCCGAGCCCGCCGACCGCGGTGCTCAGACCTTGCACGACGCCGCTTGTCGAACTGACTACCGAGCCGAGTCCGGCGACCGTGGTGCCGACCGGATTGGAGGTCGTGCCGATTTGCCCGACGCCGCCGCTCACTGCGTTGGCGAGTGAATTCAGTGTGCCGCTTGTGCTCGACACCGCGTTGCCGAGACCTTGCGTGACCTGCGGGCTGAGGCCCGGGATGGTCTGCGAGGCGATCGTGTCGCCGAGGTCGCTGGTGGTCTGCGCGGCGGCGGTGGCGACGCCGGTCGTGCCCGACGACGTGCTGGGGGTCGGGCCGCCGCTCGTCGAACCCCCGCCGCTAGAGCTACCGCCAGCGGCTACGCTCGGTGGCGCAGTGACGCCATTGCCGCCACACGCGGCGAGCAAGCCTGCGACTGCAACGGCGATCAACGGTGCGCGCAACGACGACACTGTCGCGCACGCCGCATGGAGAGTAAAAAAACGTTGGCTGGACATAGGTGCTCCTCAGTATCTTCTAGGTGTCGTGTGCGTGGTTTGCGTGCGCCTGTGCAACGGGTGTCCGAGCGGCGCGGCTCAATTTCATTCAGGTTCCGGCGGAGCCGGGGGACGGCTGGCGGGCCGCACTCCGGGTGCCGGTCACTGCGCTTCTTTCGACGGCGCTGCTTACTTCTTCGTCAGGCCACCAAGCAGGCTACCGACGAGCGACGTCACCGGAGCGAGCGGGTTGCTGCCCGATCCTTTGCCGCTGGTGCTCGACAGCGACAGGCCGGGGCTCGAGGTGGTGGTCGTCGTCGCGGACGGCGTGGCGGCCGCCGTTTTCGTGACGCCGCCGAGCGCGCCGGTGACGCTCGCCAGCAAGCCGGTAACCGGGGCGAGCGGGCTGCTGCTGCCGCCGGTCGCGCTGCTCAGGCCGTTGGTCACGCTCGAGAGCAGACCCGTGACAGGCGCCAACGGGCTGCTGCCACTCGATGCACCGCCCAGCCCCCCTGTTACGCTGCTGAGCACGCCGGTGAGCGGAGCAAGCGGGCCGCTGCTGGTGCCGCCGGTCAAGCCGCCGAGCACGCTGGTGAGCGGAGCGAGCGGGCCGCTGCTAGTACCGCCGGTCAAGCCGCCGAGTACGCTGGTGAGCGGACCAAGCGGGCCGCTACTGGTGCCGCCCGTCAGGCCGCCGAGCGCGCTGGTGAGCGGAGCGAGCGGATTGCCGCCCGTGCTGCCGGTGAGCAGGCCGCCCACCGACGCGACCGTGGTGCCGGTGTCCGTCACCGTATGGCCAAGAGCCGCCGTGATCGGATTGCCGCCGGTTGCGCTGATCAGCGTGCCGGCTTGGCCGAGGCCGCCGCCGAGGGTCGCGAGCAGGCCGTTCAGCGGTGCGCCGAGGCCGGTCGTGTTGCCGACCGTCTGCGTGGTCGCCGCGACCATCGACGTAATCGGCGTGATCGCGGTGCTGAGTGTTTGCGTGATTTGCTGGACCGGGCCCGTCGAGAGCGCGGTGGGGAGCGTGCTGC
>NZ_VOSW01000066.1 GCF_009690905.1 Paraburkholderia madseniana | reverse complement strand
CGGCTGTCGAAAGCGCTTCAACAGCAGACGAAAGTATAAGCGCGCCACTTTCTTAAAATTCACTTTGCTAAGCTAACTATTAAGTTTTGGCCATTCGGCATAAGACCGTTCTAATTTTCTTTCGACGTAATAGCCTCACGCAACTGAGCCTCGATCAGGCGACTCAACAAAGCAGCCACCCAATCGAAGCCCGGTCCCCATCACGCGCCCTTAATTCACCACCAACACCGGCGCCACAGCCGCCGGATCACTAATACTCGGCCGCCCATTCTCAACGTGCCCAGCCAAACGACGCGAGAAGCTAGCGTCGTCGTTACTCGTCACCGTCAAGTCATACCAGTGATGGCTCGACGCCAGCACCCAGGCCTCTTCGATATGCGCCTCCGCCGGCACCAGCACCGGACGCGTCCGCGCCCCATACGCGTTGTCGGTAACCGTCAAGCGCGCAACACTGCCGCCCTTGTTGCTGAACTTCAGAAACACATTGCCGTTCGCCACATCGTATTGCACCTTGATCTCTGGCTGTGCGGGCTTGCCGTTGCCATGTCCGCCCAAGGCTGCCTGTACCGTTTGCGCCGTCGCCGGTTGCGTATTACCCGCAAACTTACGCACGAAGCCATTAGGCCCAAACACTTCAAACGCATACACGCCGTTCGTCGTCGTCAGGTCAAAGCTTTCATTGAGCGACTTGCCGGCCTCGACGGTATAACGCCACGGACCATCCGTGCGATTCGTCGAGTACACGTAGAAATGCGCGCCTTGATCGCCGCTATTGGCAAGCACGATCTCGAACGTGTTCTTCTTTACATCCGCGTGACCGTTCACGTGCAACTCATACGGCAGCGCACGGGCGAAACGGATACCGCTTTCCTGCGGGTCAATTGCGCCGAGCGTCGTGGGCACAGTCGGCTTCGGCTGCGTCGCGCACTGGTTGTCGGCGATGCTCTTGTAGTTGCTCGTGTCCGGCAGCGGCGGCACCTTCGAGTCCGGCGTGCGGAAGTCGAACGCCGTGGTCAGGTCACCGCATACAGCGCGGCGCCATTGCGTGATATTCGGCTCATACACACCAAAGCGCGTCTCGATGAAGCGAATCACCGACGTGTGATCGAACACCTGCGAGCACACAAAACCACCCTTGCTCCACGGCGATACGATCGTCATCGGCACGCGCGGGCCGAGACCGTACGGTAGACCGTCCGCGGTGTAGCTGCCGCCACGCGCCGGATTCACCACGTTGTGAATTTCACCATCGGTGCTGACCGTCGACTGGCCTTGCGCCGGTGTCGTCGCCGGTTGCGGCGGCACGAGGTGGTCGAAGAAGCCGTCGTTCTCGTCGTACATGATGAACAGCACGGTCTTGCTCCACACTTCGGGATTCGACGTCAATGCATCGAGAATCTGCGAGGTGTATTCCGCCCCGTATGCGGGCGTATAGCTCGGGTGCTCGGAGTACGCAGCCGGCGGGCACAACCACGACACTTGCGGCAGCTTGTTGGCCAGCACGTCGGCCTTCAGGTCATCGATGGTGCGCACGGTTTGCGCGCGCTCATACAACGGCGAACCCGGCTGCGCGTTGATGAAGTTCGCGAAGTTCTGCAGGACGTTGGTGCCGTAGTTGCCATTCAACGGATCGGCGCCCGTCAAACCCTGCTGATACACCTGCCACGAAATCCCCGCGGCTTGCAGGCGTTCCGGGTACGTGGTCCACGAGAGCAATTGATAATTCGGCGGACCGTCGCCGTCGACGAAATCGTTGTTGTCGAGCAGCGGACCGCCCAGCGTGCCGGTCGGATCGACCATACCGGTCATCAGATACGAACGGTTCGGGTGTGTCGGTCCCGGCAGCGAGCAGAAGTAGGCGTCGCAGATCGTGAATGCATCGGCCAGCGCGTAATGGAACGGAATGTCGCTGCGCAGGTGATAGCCCATCGTCATGTCGGTCTTGTTCGCGGGCCACTGGTCGTAGCGGCCGCCGTCGATGGCGGCATGCGTCTTATACCAGGTATGGTCAAGATCGCCGACGCATTGCGCGCTGGTCGTCGCCGTGTTCAGATGGAACGGCAGCACCGGCTGGGTCGGGTCTTCCTTCGACGGTTGATACCACACCGGCTTGCCGCCCGGCAGCGGAATCGGGAAGCGGTCGTTGTAACCACGTACGCCGCGCAGGTGGCCGAAGTAGTGGTCGAACGAACGGTTCTCCTGCATGAACACGACGATGTGCTCGACATCGCGGATGGTGCCGGTGCGCGAAAACGCGGGCACGGCAAGCGCATTGCGAATGGACTCGGGCAGCGCGGTCAGCGCGGCGGCAGCGCCGGCGGATGAAGCCACGGTCTGCAGGAAACGGCGACGGCTATTTGATGTCATCGAATATCACCTTCTGCGGGTGGGGAAAGAATAGCGCGCCTCGCGCGCGCCGGAGGAGTCAGGTCAGTTGCTGTTGGCGTTGTCGCCCGGTGCGTAATGCATCACGGGCGTGACTTGCTGGCTGTCGGCAGCGAGGCTGGCTTGCATGTTTTGTGTGATCGGGTCGGACGCGGCGGCAGGGCCGGCTGCGAGTGGCGCTGATGCGTTGAGCATCCCCGCCACGGGAACTGTCGTGGCGTTTTGCGCGACAGCATTATTAGCGGCGGTTGGCGATGAAGACGTCGAGGCCGAGCCGGAGTCATCGGCGCCGCAACCGCTCAACGCGAAAGTTGCGAGCGCAACGAAAACGGCGCTGGCCAGGCGGGTGTCTGTTCTCATGTCTGCATCCAATGTGTGGCGGCGGATGCAGTCTCCATTCCTTTCGAGAAATAATTGTGAAACGTTTGCGAGTGGATAGACTTGCGTCGCAATGTCGGCTGGTAGAAAGGAAATGGAAAGCAGTAAGCAGGAGAATGGTCACGTTAGCGCCATACGGCTGAAGCCTTGGCACACCGAACGATTTGCGGCTTTGTATACCTTGGCAGCGCCATGACACGCATCGAAAGACCTTTCGACATCACGCGTCTCGAAGACGAATGGCTCGAAGCAGACGGCTTCGGCGGCTTCGCTTCGGGAACCGTCGGCACACTGCGCACGCGCCGCTATCACGCGTTGCTGCTCACGGCTACGCGCGCGCCTGGCGGGCGCGTGGTACTGGTTAACGGGGTGGAAGCGTGGCTCGAAGCGGACGGCCAGCGTTATCCGTTGAGCATGCAGCGGTATGTGCCGGACGTGATCTATCCCGACCTGACAGCGAGTCTTCTCGCGTTCGACACCGACCCGTGGCCGACATGGCGTTTGCAACTCGATCCGCAGAAAACGCTGATAGCGGAAGTGTTCGTGAGCAAGGCGACGCGCGAAACGGTTTTGCGTTGGCGGCTGGAAGGTTCTGAGGCGGCTTCTGGCGCGGGTGCGTTCACCCTGAAAGTCCGGCCCTTGCTCTCCGGGCGCGATTACCATGCACTGCACCACGAAAACTCCGCGTTCAATTTCAACGTGCAGACGAGCAGCGATCAGGCGTGCACGAGTTGGCAGCCTTATGGCGACCTGCCGGTCGTTAATGCGGCGACCAATGGCGTCTACACGCACGCGCCTGATTGGTATCGAAACTTCTGCTACGTTCGCGAGCGCGAGCGTGGCCTCGACTTCAGCGAAGACTTGGCAACGCCCGGCGTGTTCAGCTTCAATCTCGCCGATGGCGAAGCAGTGATGATCCTCAGCGCGTCGATCGCATGCTCAGCATCCGTGTCGGAGCCGTCCTCAGTATCCGCGTCGGAGCCGGCAGGTACGAAGGCAGTCGCCGACTATGCAGCAGAGTCGGCCGGCACCGGCAACCGTGTAACGAAGCCGGCAGGCGTGAACCTAGCCCCCCACGCAACGGAACTCGCAAACATCGAACAGCAGCGCCGCAGCGCACTCGGCTCACGTCTGCAACGTTCCGCCGATGCCTACCTCGTTGCCCGCAACGAAGGCCGCACGATCCTCGCCGGCTTTCCATGGTTCACCGATTGGGGCCGCGACACGTTCATCGCCATGCGCGGCTTGCTGATCGCAACGGGGCGCCTCGACGAAGCCGAAGCGATCCTGCTCGAATGGTCGGGCACCTTGTCCGAAGGCATGCTGCCGAATCGCTTTCCCGACTACGGTGACACCCCTGAATACAACTCCGTCGATGCATCGTTATGGTTCGTCATCGCCGTCCACGACTATCTGGCGACGACCCACGCAAAAGCCGACACCCGAACGCGCCTGCAGCAGGCGGTCGAAACCATCCTCGCGGGCTACACGAACGGCACGCGCTTCAACATCAAAGCCTCCACCGACGACGGCCTCCTGAGCGCCGGCGTCCCCGGTGTACAACTCACGTGGATGGACGCAAAGGTCGGCGATTGGGTGGTCACGCCGCGCATCGGCAAACCCGTGGAAGTACAGGCGCTCTGGATCAACGCATTGCGCATTGCAGCAACGTGGAATCCGCAGTGGCAGCCACCTGCGGAGCGAGCGTTGCAAGCGTTTCATGAACGTTTTACCGATCCGGCGACGCAAGCGCTCGTCGATAACGTCGACGTGGATTTCGTGAAAGGTGCGGTTGACCGCTCAATCCGCCCAAATCAGATCTTCGCCGTAGGCGGCCTGCCGTTTCCGTTACTCGAAGACGCGGCGGCGCGCGCGGTGGTCGATCAGGTCGAAGCGCACTTGCTCACGCCGCTTGGCCTCAGAACGCTCGCCCCGTCCGATCCTGCCTACCGCGGGCACTACGGCGGCACGCCGCTGGAGCGCGATGGTGCCTATCATCAAGGGACGGTCTGGCCATGGCTGCTAGGCCCATTCGTCGAAGCGTGGCTGCGGGTTCACGGCGCCGAGCCGGATGCCCGTACACAAGCCAAAGCGCGCTTTCTCGACCCGCTGTACGCGCATCTCGATCACGCCGGCTTCGACCATCTCTCCGAAATCGCCGACGGCGACGCGCCGCACACGCCCGCCGGCACGCCGTTTCAGGCGTGGTCGCTGGGGGAGTTGCTGCGCATCGAAAACCTGCTTGCCCGATTGGAGTCCATCGCCCCTTAAACCGCGCTACGATGTGAGTCCCACCGCCAGGCCCGACGCAAGGACGTAGTCATGCCACCGCTGCGCGCTGCCAATCTGCTCGATACGATCGAAGGTTCCCGCCTGCACTCCGCCGACTGTGCCCATTGGCAACGCTGGGGGCCGTATCTCAGCGAGCGTCAGTGGGGCACGGTGCGCGAGGATTACAGCGCGGATGGCACCGCCTGGGACTCTTTCCCCCACGACCACGCACGCAGCCGCGCTTACCGTTGGGGCGAAGACGGCATCGCCGGTTTCGGCGACGACAAACTGAGCTGGTGCGTGTCGCTCGCGCTTTGGAACCGGAAAGACCCGATCCTGAAGGAACGTCTGTTCGGCCTCACCAACGCGCAGGGCAATCACGGCGAGGACGTGAAAGAGCTGTACTTCTACGTCGACGGCACGCCGACGCATTCGTATATGCGGATGCTCTACAAGTACCCGCACGCCGCCTTTCCGTACGACGACCTCGTGCAGGAAAACGCGCGGCGTGGCGGCGACATGCCGGAATACGAAATTCTCGACACCGGCGTGTTCGACGATTGCTGTTACTTCGACGTGCAGGTTGAGTACGCGAAGCATGCGCCCGACGACATCCTGATGCGCGTGACGATCGAGAATCGCGCGGACGAGCCGGCTTCGCTCGACGTGCTGCCGCAGATCTGGGCGCGCAATTCGTGGTCGTGGAAGGAGAACAAGGACAAGCCGTCGCTGGTCGCCGGCAAGGACCACAACGGTGAAGTCCATTTGATCGGCAAGCAGCATGGCCATGAGCCGATCGTCGTGACAGCGTGGTCGAAAGACGCGCCGCAGATGGCTTGGCTGTTCTGCGAGAACGACACCAACGTTAAGCGTCTGTTCAACATGGAGGGTGCCGGGCCGTTCAAGGACGGCTTCAACGACTACCTCGTCCACGGCGACGAGCAGGCGGTCCGTCGCGATGCCGGCACCAAGGCGGGTGCGCATGCTTCGATTGAACTCGGCCCGCATGGCCGCGCCGTGGTGCACCTGCGCTGGCGTCCGCAGTCGGCGCCCGACGACACGCAACTCGATGCGGATGCGGTGTTCGCTCACCGCATCGCCGAGGCCGATGAATTCTATGGCGCGCTGCAACACGAAATCGACGATCCCGATGCACGCCTCGTGCAGCGACAGGCGCTCGCCGGCATGCTGTGGTCCAAGCAGTACTACCAGTACGACGTGCAGCGCTGGCTTGACGGCGATCCGCTGCAACCCACGCCACCTGGGTCCCGCAAACGCGGCCGCAATGCGGACTGGCGGCATCTGTGCAACGCGGACATCGTGTCGATGCCCGACAAGTGGGAATACCCGTGGTACGCGTCATGGGACCTGGCGTTTCATGCGGCCGCGTTCGCGCTGATCGATCCCGCGTTTGCCAAGCGTCAATTGCTGCTGCTGGTGAAGGACCGCTATCAGCATCCAAACGGCCAGATACCGGCCTACGAATGGGCGCTCGGCGACGCAAATCCGCCTGTGCATGCTTGGGCCGCGTGGCGCGTCTATGAAATCGACCGTGCGCTGACCGGCAAAGCGGATCGCGATTTTCTGGAACTCGTATTTCACAAGCTCCTGCTGAACTTCACGTGGTGGGTGAACCGCAAGGATGCGGACGGCCGCAACGTTTTTCAGGGCGGCTTTCTCGGGTTGGACAACGTCGGTATCTTCGACCGCTCGTCGCCGTTACCGACCGGCGGTCACATCGATCAAGCCGACGGCACCGCATGGATGGCCGCATACGCGCTCGACCTGATGCGGATCGCGCTCGAACTCGCGTACGCGAACCCCGTGTTCGTCGATATCGGCGTGAAGTTTTTCGAGCACTTCCTGTATATCGCCGAGGCAGTGAGTTGCGACGACGGTTGCGATACCGGTCTATGGGACAGCGAAGACGAATTCTTCTACGACAAATTGCGCCTGCCCGACGGCAGCAATATTCCGATGCGCCTGCGCTCGATCGTCGGCCTGATTCCGCTTTTCGCGGTGCACGTGCTTGAAGAGCGTTTGCATGGTCACTTGCCGGGTCTGCGCGAGCGGCTCGTCTGGTTCCTCGAACACCGCCCCGATCTGGCGAAGCTGGTTTCGCGCTGGAACGAGCCCGGCAAGGGCAATGCGTTGCTGCTCTCGCTGCTGCGCGGGCATCGGATGAAAGCGTTGCTGCGCCGGGCGCTCGACGAAAGCGAATTCCTCTCCGATCACGGCGTGCGGGCGCTGTCGCGATTCCATCGCGACCATCCGTTCGAGTTCAACCACAACGGCACCAGCGTCACCGTCAAGTATCTGCCGGCCGAATCCGACACACGGGTGTTCGGCGGCAATTCGAACTGGCGCGGACCGGTATGGATGCCGGTGAACTATCTGTTGATTGAATCGCTGTACGAATTTCATCGTTACTACGGCGATAGCTTCCGCGTCGAATATCCGACCGGCTCAGGGCAGAAGTTTTCGCTCAGCGAAATTGGTGACGAATTGGCGCGCCGGGCGACCACATTGTTCCTGAAGGACAAAAATGGCGAACGTCCGGTGATGGGCGCGTATCCACTTTTGCAGGCCGACCCGCGTTCGCGTGACCTCGTGCTGTTCCATGAGTACTTCCATGGCGACAACGGGCGTGGTGTGGGTGCTTCGCATCAAACCGGCTGGAGCGGCTTGGTGGCGCTGCTTCTGCAACCGCGGGCGATGGGCGCATCCGGCAATGTGCCGCTGGCTGGCGAGCCGGACCGGGCACCGATGCCGACGTCGACTTCGGCGCCTGCTCCGGCATACACACCCGAGTCCGCGCCCGAACCTGCGCCTGCGCTAGTAACGGCGGTGACCAAGTAGCGAGGTCTTTCATGTGCCGCCACGTCCGTTCCATTGGCTTCCTTCCATAAGCGAATCCCATGTCGACTACTCCGAACACCCCAACTTCCGCCAGTCGCGAACCCAGTTGCAAAGTCAGCGCGGGTCCGCATGAGGCGCCGTCGTCGCCTGCCGGCAAGCGGCCTGCGCCGCCTTGCACGCTGGTGATCTTCGGTGCGGGTGGTGACCTGACCAAACGGCTGCTGATGCCCGCGCTGTACAACCTCGCAGTGGACGGCCTGCTCGATGACGGCATGAAGATCATCGGCGTGAATCACGGCGAACGCGAGACGAGCGTATGGCGTGAAGACTTGCATAAGTCGCTGCAACAGTTCGCCGCCGACAAAGCCAGCACTTTCCACGCCGGCAAGCTCGACGACAAAGCGTGGGACTGGGTCGCGCAGCGGCTCGAATACATGGCCGGTGAGTTCGAAACCGACGATACGTTCGCGAAGCTCAAGCAAAAGCTCGATCAATCGCCGGGTGGCAATGTGATTTTTTACCTGGCGGTCACTGCGCGCTTCTTCAAACCGATCGTCGAACATCTCGGCAAAGCGGGCTTGCTGAAAGAAGGTGAGGGCAGCTTCCGCCGCATCGTGATTGAGAAACCATTCGGCACCGATCTCGCTTCGGCGCGTGATCTGAACGCGCACATTCTGTCGTACGCGGACGAGTCGCAGGTGTATCGCATCGATCACTTTCTCGGGAAGGACACCGTGCAGAGCATTCTCGCGGTGCGCTTTGCGAATGCGCTGTTCGAACCGATCTGGCGGCGCGAATATATCGACAGCGTGCAGATCACCGCGGCCGAAACGATCGGCGTGGAGGGGCGCGGCAAATTTTACGAGCAGACCGGCGCGTTCCGCGACATGCTGCCGAACCACCTGTTCCAGTTGCTCGGCATGGTCGCAATGGAGCCGCCCAATTCGTTCGATGCCGAAGCCGTGCGCGACAAGAAGGCCGAAATCTCCGACGCAATCCAGCCGCTGACTGCCGACGACGTTGTCTTCGGTCAATACGAAAAGGGTCCGGCGGGCGTTGGCTATCGCGAGGAACCGGACGTCGCACCAGACAGCACGACCGAAACCTACGCCGCCGCGCGCGTGTACGTCGAGAACTGGCGCTGGGCGGGCGTGCCGTTCTATCTGCGCACCGGTAAGCGGCTCGCCGCGCGCCGCACGGAGATCTCGGTGCAACTGAAGCCGGTGCCGTTCCGTCTGTTCCGCGACACGCCGGTCGACGCGCTAACGCCGAACGTGCTGACCTTGCGCATCGATCCCGCGCACGGCACGAGTTTCGATTTCAATGTGAAGACGCCGGGGCCGGTGATGCAGATCGGCGCGGTGCAGTCGTCGTTCGACTACGCAGACTTCTTCGCCGAGCGGGCCAACGTTGGCTACGAGACCTTGCTGTACGACTGCATGCTGGGTGACGAGACGCTGTTTCAGCGCGCAGACAGCATCGAAACGAGCTGGTGCGCGGTGGACGACGTGTTGCACCCGAAGACCGGCGGCGCGATGCCGGTGCACGGTTATGCTGCTGGCAGCGAAGGGCCCGCTGAAGCAGACGCGCTGCTCGCACGCGACGGCCATGCATGGCGGCCTTTGAAGCAGGATGCAGTCGAAAAGAAGTAATTCCATGAGGCGCACCAACACAATCGGGGGACACTGTGGCCACACGTAAGACGAAAGTAAAAAGCAGTACCGAGCGGATTCTGGCGATCGATGTCGGTGGCACGGGCTTGAAAGCCGCGATCATCGATGCGGACGGCCAGATGAAAACCGACCGTTTGCGCGTGCCGACGCCGCATCCGTGCACGCCGGATCAACTGGTGGATGCGTTGGTGAAGCTGGTCGAGCCGCTCGTCGAAAAGGAGCCGCCTACGCTGATGTCGATTGGTTTTCCGGGTGTGGTGCGCAACAACCGCATTTTGACGGCGCCGCATTTTGGCGTTGAAGGCTGGCATGACATTCCGCTCGCGGATTCGCTGGCGCAGCGCCTCGGCGGTCTGCCGGTGCGCATGATCAACGACGCGGAGATGCAGGGCTTTGCCGCGATCGAAGGTCATGGGATCGAGCTCGTGCTGACGCTTGGTACGGGCGCGGGCACAGCGCTGTTCCGCGATGGCGAGTTGATGCCTCACCTCGAGCTTGCGCATCATCCGGTCAGCAAGACGGGGGTGGCGTACGACGAGTACATCGGCGACGCGGCGCGCGAGAAGGCGGGGAATAAGCGCTGGAATCGCCGGGTCCAGAAGATAATCGGCATTCTCGATGCGCTGGTGAACTACGACAAGCTGTGGATTGGCGGTGGCAACGCGGCGCGGTTGACGTTCAAGTTGCCCGCGAATGTCGCGACCGTATCCAACGATGCAGGGATCGAAGGCGGCGCGCGCTTGTGGCATCCAAAGTCATTGCGTGAGACGCGGCAGTTGCCGGAGGCGAATGAGCGGACGGGTCGGTTCAAGTGATGCGTGGTGTGCTGATGGATTCGTTGCACGTCGGCGGAATAAAGCGCCCGATCGATACGTTTGTCACCGGTGGCTGTGACGCGCGTTTGTTGCGCCACCGCCTTTTTCAGCTTAGCTAACTTATACGCGGGGAGGCCAACGATGATTCGAAGCGATACCACTGGCGTTGCACGACGCCTGTTATTTGTCAGCGTGTGTGCCGTGCTGACTTTTGCTGCAGTGAGTGCCCGCGCGGCCGATGCATTCGCGCTGTCGTCGCCGGGTGTGGCCGACGGCGGCACGCTGGATTCGAGCCATGCGGCGAGCGCGAACAATTGCGGTGGCGGTAATGTGTCGCCGGCCTTGCAATGGCGGAACGCGCCTGCCGGCACGAAGAGTTACGCGATTACTATTTTCGACCCGGACGGCGCGAAGGGTCTGGGCCTTGTGCACTGGGTGCTATATGGCGTCGCGCCGTCGGCGACCGGGCTCGGCGCGGGTGCGACGCCGGCCGGTAGCGTGGCCGGAACGAACCGGACGGGTGGCCCTGGCTATTACGGACCCTGCCCGCCGGTCGGGGACGTCCCGCATCACTATGTTGCGCAGGTTTATGCGCTTGATTTACCGCCCGACGCATTGCCGGCAGGATTGACGCGCGACGCGTTGCAGGCGGCTATGAAGGACCATGTGCTCGCTGCGGCGAGTACGGTGCTTCGATACGGACGGTGATTTCTGTGCCTTCGAAGGCGGCGGCCGGGCAACCGAAGCCGCCGTCAAAGGCACCCCACTATCGGGCCGCATCACCCCATCGATACTCCAGACTCACCTCATCAAGCTGTGCCTTAACCTGTGCGTCGAGCACAAGCTCCGAAGCCGCCAGCGTATCGCTCAACTGCTCAGCGCGACTAGCGCCGATAATCGCCGATGTAATCAGCGGATTAGCCAGCACCCACGCAAGAGAAACCCGAGTCAAAGACTCGCCCGTCGGCGTGGCGATCGCCTTCAGTTTCTCGATCGTTTCGAACTCGCGCTGATGCCAGTACCGCTCCTGATACATGGCCCCCGCCTT
This sequence comes from Paraburkholderia madseniana, assembly GCF_009690905.1. GTDB lineage: Bacteria > Pseudomonadota > Gammaproteobacteria > Burkholderiales > Burkholderiaceae > Paraburkholderia > Paraburkholderia madseniana. Next base: position 41,073 of record NZ_VOSW01000066.1, on the reverse strand, counting down.
CCCGACGGTTTCGGTGAATCGCCCGGACGTGGGTGCAGCATCCACCCGATGTTTACCGGTCAGCAAACCACCTGCCAGCGGGTTATAAGGCATCACGGCTAATTGCTCTTCATCCGCCAAAGGCAACAACTCCCGCTCGATCTGCCGGAACAACAGGTTATAGCGGGGCTGCACCGATACAAACCGCGCCACGCCCAGCACGTCGGCGCGACCCAGCGCCCGTGCCAGTCGATACGCCAGGAAATTCGACACGCCGATATACCGCGCCTTCCCAGATCGCACGATCACGTCCAGTGCTTCGAGCGTCTCATCGAGTGGGGTGTTCGCGTCGTCGGAATGGAGCTGGTACAGGTCCACGTAGTCCGTGCCGAGCCGCCGCAGCGATGCGTCGATCGCGTCCAGCAGATGTTTGCGCGACGCGCCTTGATCCCACGCGGACGGCCCCATCTTGCCGACCGCCTTCGTGGCCAGAATGAAGCGGTCGCGTTTGCCCTTCAACCACCGTCCGACGACCTCTTCCGTGCGTCCGGCAATACTTTCGTCGGCGCCGAGCGGATAAACGTCGGCGGTATCGATGAAGTTCACGCCGGCGTCCGCCGCTGTGTCGAGAATCCGCCGCGAAACGTCTTCTTCAGTCTGCAGGCCAAAGGTCATCGTGCCGAGACACAGGTGCGAAACGGTCAGGCCGGTGCGGCCGAATTTGCGGTATTGCATGGTCAACTCCGAAGATGGACGGGACAGTTGCGGTAGGCGGTGTTGTAGAAAGGATAAACGGTGTCGCGATTTCGTGTTCGGCCGCCGGCACTCGCCCGGAACCCTGCCCGGCCGCCAGCGGAAAAGTGGGCGCTCGCGCTAGAATCGGCGCAGACCGCCAAAAACCGTTGGCCCTGCCGGATTTCTGCCGATGACCACGTCCCCCAACCAGGTCGACGCCGCGTTGATATCGCGGCGGTCGATCCGCGCCTTTCTGCCCACGCCGGTTGCGCGCGCCGATATCGAGGCGATTCTCGAAGCGGCCAGCCGCGCCCCTTCGGGCACCAATACTCAGCCGTGGAAAGTGTATGTGGTGACGGGCGAGTCGCTCGCGCGCCTGTCGCAGGCTCTGGTCGCCGCCTATGACGACCCTCAGCGCGATGCGCTGTATCAGGAAGAGTATCGCTACTATCCGCACCAATGGGTGTCGCCGTACATCGACCGCCGCCGCAAGATCGGCTGGGATCTTTACGGCCTGCTGGGCATCGAAAAGGGCGACAAGGCGCGCATGCATGAACAGCATGCACAGAACTACCGGTTCTTCGGCGCGCCGGTCGGCCTGTTCTTCACGATCGAGCGGGTGATGGAGCGCGGTAGCTGGCTCGACTACGGCATGTTCCTGCAAGCGATCATGACGGCGGCGCGCGGGCGCGGCCTCGATACCTGTCCACAGGCGGCCTTTACGCAGTTTCATCGGCTGATTGCCGAGCATCTCGACCTGCCGGCCGAAGAGCAACTGGTGTGCGGCATGTCGCTCGGTTTCGCCGACGAAAGCGCGCTGGTCAATACGTTGCGCACGGATCGCGAACCGGTTGAACGGTTCACGCGATTTCTCGATTGAACCCGATCAACGGGCATCCCCACTTCCCATCTTCCCATCGGACCATGATGAAAACCTCACGCCGCCATTTTCTGATGCTGAGTGTGGGCGTGAGCTCAACGCTCATGCTGTCCCGCGTCGCGTTCGCCGACACCGCGAACGCACTGAGCGAAGCCGATCCGAAGGCGCAGGCCGTCGGCTATAAAGAGGACGCGTCAAAAGTCGACAAGGCGAAATTCCCTGGCTACGCCGCCGGACAAACCTGCGCCAACTGTTCGCTATTCCAGGGTAAGTCTACCGACGCCTACGGTGGCTGCACGCTGTTCGGCGACAAGCAGGTCGCCGCGCGTGGCTGGTGCAGCTCGTATTCGAATATGTGACCTGGCTAGCGGCCGTGTGCCGCTACGGGTGCCTTGGCACCTAGTTCAAAGCGCTCAGTACGAGCTCATGCGAACGGCCGATCCACAGTGCCGCGTCGCGGTGGTCGCGCAAGGCGTCGCCGGTATTCGGGTGCAGAAAAATATCGAGCGCGCCGTGATTCAGCGTGAGCCAGCCGACGAGTTCGGCGAACTGCTCCTGCGCGAATGCGAGCTGATACGACCACATCGGGTGCGGCCCGACCGGGCGTTCGTGAAAGCGCCCCATTTGCAGTTTGCCGTTCCAGTGTGCTTCGATTTGCTCGCGAAAGGTCCACGCGGCGTCGCGGCTACCTGAATCGAAGTAAACATGGGCGTGCCAGCTTTCGATGGCCGCGGTGTCGCGAAAGGTCATAGCGGGTTTCGTACCGTCTTTGTCAGACATTCATTTTGCTTGAGTTTTCGCTGACGCGTGCGGCGCGCGCCGCATCAGAAACTCTATTTCCTCTTCGGCGACGATTTCGAAGCCCAGGCGCTCGTACAGGCGCCTGGCGGGATTGCCTTTGAGCACCTTGAGGCTGACCGGCACTGCGTCGGCCTGCGCGGCCTGCAGAACAGTTTGCAGCGCGCGCTCGCCGATCCCGCGGCCTTGATGCTCGGGCGCGATCTGCACTTGCACGACGAACCACTCGGTTTCGGTGCGATACGCTTTCAGCAAACCAGCCGGCGCGCCATCGACGCAAATCACCTGTGCCGCATCGTAGCGATAGCGTAGACGCGCGAAATGCTGGGTATCGTCGACGAATTCGCCGGCGCGTGCCAGATGCTCGGTCATGGTGGCCTTGCGCAATTCGAAGAGAAAGCGCTCGTCGGCTTCCAGCGCGGGGCGCAGGGTAAGGGCAGGTTCTTGAACGGACATGCGGGTAACGTTTTCCGGTGCGCGGGCGGTGAGAAAGAATTGTCGTGGATTGTCGTGCCAGTAGCGCTTTTTACCACGCGCCTATGTTTCGGGCGCCCAACGTCACGGCTCAAGTCTGAAGAAACCGCGACACCGCGGCGATTCGGCAAACTGGCCTGCCAATTCCCCTCGTTTCGCGCAATTGCATTCTCGTGCGTTCACATAAACTGTTTTCCATGGAGCGACAAGTCACCGAGCCCATCGACGCGGTCTTCCCCCGCGTTGTTTTGAACCGTACCGTTGATGGCAGTTTGCCGCGTTTGACCAACGTGGCAGGGCAGTAAAGCAGTAGGAAGTCGAAGCAATGCAAATAGTGCGCAATCGCAGCAGCCATGCGCACGGCTCAGCAGGGGGTTGCAGCGAGGCGATGTTGATGGCGAGGAACCGAGCTGTAACGCAATACCGCAATACCGCCGTAAAGCAATACCGCCGTAAAGCAATACCGCCGTAAAGCAATACCGCAGCAAAGCAATAACGCAGTAGCGCAGTAGCAGTTCAGGTAGCAACAGCTTTGGTAGTCTGTGGTGGTTATAAAAGTCGGCAAGCATCCACGCGCCTGTACGACTCCTCCATCCTGTCCGGCCCTGTTCCCTCGCGGGAGCAGGGCTTTTTTTTTCGTCGGCGCGGCCAACGTGACTTGTATTTATCCGATCCGAACCTATATGGCAGCGTTGCATTTCCGGCCAGCCGCAGCGGAAAATCTGCTCGCGCGTGGCGAGACGCCGCGCACATTCGAGACTTTGAGTTGTTTAAGTCTGTCTTAATAGTTGCTTGCCATGATGGCTACACAGACTCACATTAAGGGCCTGTCAAGCCGCCGGCGCATCGGCGGCGTTTGCCACCGGAGAGCACACCATTCGGTGGCAAAGCCGAGAGTTAGCGAAGGAGGTTGAATCGATATGTCCAGTAAATCGCGAGTCCGCAAGCACACCCAGCCGGCCATGTCCCCGCTGTTGCGCGCGCTGACCTATAGCCGCACTGCCCACGAGCCAGTCACCGCGGCGATGCTCCTGCAGTGCTACACCGCCCTCGATGCATTCCGGCGCGGTCGAGGCACGCGGGATTTGCACCTGACCTTGAGCCGGCATCTGCTGGTGTCGCAAGAGTTGGCGCGTCTTGGCCTCGGTGAAGACGTTATTGCCGATATCGAAAGCGCGCATGCGGCGATGGTGCAACTCGACGCGCGTGAGCATCAAGACGGCGCCTGGCTGCTCGAAGACAGCGAATACGCACGTCTTTGCACCGCGCTGGCGATTCTGGATGGGCAACTGTCGGTCGCATCGTTGAGCGAGATTGCGAACGCCGAGACGAAGATGATCGAGGGGTTGATGAGATCGGCCCATACGCAAGCGATTGTCGAAGCGACCGTTTAAGCAACGTCGCGCTCTGCCGCAAGCTAACGCTCAAACGAAGAACGCCCCGCATGGGGCGTTTTTTCGCATCAGCGCTGATCCTGCTGTTGTTAGCCAATCCGACGCACCCGGTTAATTTACTGCGGCTATAATCTCCGGCATGAAATTTCTGCGGACTTTGCTCCTTCTGTTGCTATGCGCTGCGCTGCCCATTAGTGGGCTGGCGGCCAGCGGCTTGACGGGAGAATGTCCGATGCAGATGAGCATGAGTGCCGACGAGAGCGGTGCGATGTCGGCTGACATGCCCGGCTGCGAGTCGATGCATTCGTCGCAGCCCGAAAAAGCCAAGGGCTTTTTCTGCAAGGTAATGGCTCAATGCCAAATCGGCAGTCTGTATCACCCGGTCTCTCCGACTGGAATAACCCGGCCTGCCGGGTTGTCGAGCACCGTTGTTTTCCACTACGCGCAATCGCTGCCGGTCCGTGAGCCGACCGGACCGTGGCGACCTCCTCGCGCCATCTAAACCCTTGCTGACAGGTTCACCGCATTTGCGGTGAGGTCGTCCTGCGTCCAGGACGTGGACTCCCTTTGGGAGTTCGCCGTTGGGGTTAGAACATGCCATTCATTTTTCGCACGCCGTCAACCCGGCGTGCACCACGGCGCGCGCGCTCGCTTTTCGCAGCGCTGATTTTCGCGAGCGGCGCGGCACACGCTCAGCAAGCAAGCTACACGCTCGATGCGGCGCTTCAGGCCGCCACCGACCGCTCTTCCGCCATGGGAGCCGCACAGGCCTCTGTGCGCGCCAGCTCAGATGCCGCCGTTCGGGCCGGGCAGTTGCCCGATCCGATGCTCAAAGCGGGTATCGACAACTTGCCGGTGAACGGATCGCAACGGTTCACCATCGGTCAGGACTTCATGACGATGCGCCGTATCGGCATCGAGCAGGAATGGGTATCCGGTGACAAACGTCGCCTGCTCTCCGCGCGGGCGAACGATGTGGTGGACCGCGAGCGCGCCGGCTATCTGCTGCAGCTCGTGAACACACGACAACAAACGGCGACTGCCTGGTTGAACGCCGTCTATGCAAAGCAGGCGCTCGCGTTGCAGCAGGAGCTGGTGCGTCATATGGATCACGAACTGGACGCGACGAAAGCGTCTTACCGGGGAGCCAAGGCAAGCGCAGCCGACGTCGTGCAAGCGCAGGCGATGCTTGCGCAGACGCAGGATCAGCTACTCAAAGCACAACAGACATTTCAAACCGCGCTGATCGGCCTGTCCCGCTAGACTGCTACGCCTGTTCTCGATGTGAGCGGCGATCCGCCCGCGCCGCAATCGTATGTGTCGTCTCTGCCACCCGACGAGCTTCGCGACGTTCAGCCGGTGCTTGTGGCCGCTTCGCGGGACATCGCCGTCGCCGATGCCGATACGGCTGTCGCCAACAGCAACCGCAGTCCCAACTGGACGTGGGAAGTCTCTTATCAACAGCGTGGCGGGCAGTACTCGAACATGGTTTCGGTCGGCGTCAGCATTCCGCTGCCGATCAATCGCAAGAATCGCCAGAACCGCGACGCCGACGAGAAGGCGGAACTCGGCACCAAAGCGCGGCTGATGTACGAAGACACGCAGCGGCAAGTCGAAGCGGATATCCGCACGCAGTCGGCGACGCTTGCCAGCGGCCGCGAGCGCATCACCCATCTCACCGACTCCCTGCTGCCCGCTGCGGACCGGCGCGTCCAGCTCGCGGCCGCGGCCTATCAGGCGGGGAGCGGGTCGCTTGCGGACGCGTTTGCTGCCAGACGTGCATTGCTCGACGCTCAGTTACAGGTGCTCGACCTTCGGCGCGAGGTGTCCCTGACCTGGGCCCAGCTCGAATACCAGGTCGTGCCCGCGTCGATGTCCATCAGCCAGTGAAGGAGAACACCATGCAAAAGAAACAACTGGCACGCGCGGTTCTCGTTGCGTTCGCCGCCGCCGCTTTGTTAGGCGCAGGCTACCTGGCCGGCACGCGTCATTCCACGCAGGCGGGTTCGGCTTCTGCCGCCACGATGCCCGCCGCGACATCTGCGGCAGGCGACAAAATCGACGCGAAAACGGGGCGCAAGGTGCTGTACTGGCACGACCCGATGGTTCCGAATCAGCATTTCGACAAACCGGGCAAGTCGCCTTTCATGGACATGCAGCTCGAACCGGTCTTCGCCGATGACGCAGGCACGAGCGGCGTCAAAATCGATCCGGGCTTGCAGCAGAACCTCGGCATCCGCTACGCGACCGCGCGACGGCAGGACGTGATCGAAGGATTCGATGCCGTTGGGACCACGCAATTCGACGAATCGCGCGCCGACGTGGTGCAGTCGCGCGTCACGGGCTACATAGACCGCTTGTACGCGGACGCACCGATGCAACGGATAGCGAAAGGCGCGCCGATCGCGTCGCTCTTCGTGCCGGACTGGCTGGCGCCGCAGGAAGAGTACCTCGCGCTCAAACGCAGCGGTATGGACAGCGGCATGCTTGACGCGGCTCGCGCGCGCATGCGGGCGATGTCGATACCGGACGGCGTCGTTGCGAATCTCGACCGGAGCGGCAAGGCGCAGACGCATGTCGTGCTGACCTCGCCGGAAACGGGCGTGGTCAGCGAGCTGAACGTCCGCGACGGCGCGATGGTGACGCCCGGACAGACGCTCGCCAAGATCGCCGGCCTCTCGACGTTGTGGCTCATTGTCGAAATACCGGAATCCCTTGCACTAACCGTGCAGCCTGGCATGACCGTGGACGCGGCATTCGCGGGCGATCCCACTCGGCACTTCAAAGGGCAGATCCGCGAAATCCTGCCGGGCATCAGCACCGGCAGCCGCACGCTGCAGGCGCGTCTCGAGATCGACAACGCCGCGTTCAAGCTGACGCCCGGTATGTTGATGCGCGTGCGGGTCGGCGCGCAGAAACCGGCCTCGCGTCTGCTCGTTCCATCCGAAGCGGTCATCACGACCGGCAAGCGCACCGTGGTTATCGTCAGGAACGGTGATGGCCGTTTGCAGCCGGTGAATGTCACCGTCGGCAAAGATGCTGGCGACGAAACCGAAGTGTTGAGCGGTTTGACCGATGGCGATCAGGTCGTGGCGTCCGGCCAGTTTCTGATCGATTCGGAAGCCAGCCTCAAATCGGTTCTTCCTCGCCTCGCGGGGAGCGCAAACGCAGACCCGAGCGGGCCCGCGCCCGCATCCGCACCCGCCGCGACCAGTGCATCCCAAACGTACGAGACCACCGGCAGGATCGAAAAGGTGACCGCCGAAGACATCATCTTCTCCCACCAGCCGGTTCCGGCTTTGGGCTGGGGGAAGATGACGATGGCATTCGGTAAACCATCGCCCACGGCCTTTCCGGGCGCAAAACCCGGTGACGTAGTGCACTTCGCATTCCGGCAGACGGACAGCGGTTACCAGTTGACGACAGTCGAACCGGTAGGAGGCGCCAAATGATCGCGCGTCTTATCAGATGGTCGATTTACAACCGCTTTCTGGTGCTGCTTGCCACCGTGCTCGTCACGGCATGGGGCGTCTACTCGGTGATGCAGACGCCGCTCGACGCGCTGCCTGACTTGTCCGACACGCAGGTCATCATCAAGGTGTCGTACCCGGGCAAGGCGCCACAGGTCGTCGAGGACCAGGTCACCTATCCCCTCACCACGACCCTGCTGGGCGTACCGGGGGCGAAAACCATTCGCGCGTATTCGTCATTCGGCGATGCGTTCGTCTACGTTCTGTTCGACGACAAAACCGACCAGTATTGGGCCCGTTCCCGTGTGCTCGAATATCTGAATCAGGTGCAGAGCAGGCTGCCTCCTGGCGCGACGGTATCGCTCGGGCCTGATGCAACCGGTGTCGGTTGGGTCTACGAATATGCACTCGTCGACCGAAGCGGACAGCACGACCTGGGACAGCTTCGCGCCCTGAACGACTGGTTCCTGAAGTTCGAACTGAAGTCGGTACCGGATGTGTCCGAGGTCGCGAGCATTGGCGGCATGGTGCGTCAATATCAGGTCGTCCTCGACCCGGACAAACTGCGCGCTTACGGCATCACGCAGGCGATGGTCGCCGACGCGTTAGGCAAGGCGAATCAGGAATCGGGCGGGTCAGTCGTCGAGATGGCGGAGTCCGAATACATGGTGCGCTCGTCCGGTTACCTGCGCACTATGGATGACTTTCGCAACGTCGTCCTGCGTACGAACGAAGCCGGTACGCCCGTGCTGCTGGGCGACGTCGCGCGTATTCAGATCGGACCCGAGATGCGACGCGGCATCGCAGAGCTGAACGGCCAGGGCGAAGTTGCGGGCGGCGTCATCGTGATGCGTTCCGGCAAGAACGCGTTGACCACCATCGATGCGGTGAAGGCAAAGCTCGCCGAGCTGAAGCGTTCGCTGCCCGCGGGCGTGGAAGTCGTGACGACGTACGACCGCTCACAGTTGATCGAACGCGCGGTGGACAACCTGAAGGACAAGCTCGTCGAGGAATTCATCATCGTCGGGCTCGTCTGCGCTGTCTTTTTGTTTCATCTGCGCAGTGCGTTCGTCGCGATCCTGTCGTTGCCCTTGGGCGTGCTGGCCGCCTTCATCGTGATGCGGTATCAAGGCGTGAACGCGAATCTGATGTCGCTCGGCGGCATTGCAATTGCCATCGGCGCGATGATCGACGCGGCCATCGTGATGATCGAGAACGCGCACAAACATCTCGAAGCGTACGAGCACGCGCATCCCGGCAACGCGATCAGTTCGGCTGAACGTTGGGAACTCATTGCCACGTCGGCCGCGGAGGTCGGGCCGGCGCTGTTCTTCTCGTTGCTCGTCATCACGTTGTCGTTCATTCCGGTGTTCTCGCTCGAAGGCCAGGAAGGCAAGCTGTTTTCCCCGCTGGCGTTCACGAAGACCTACACGATCGCAGCGGCGGCGGGCCTGTCGGTGACGTTGGTGCCGGTGTTGATGGGTTTGCTGATCCGCGGCCGTATTCCGCACGAGAACGCGAACCCGATCAACCGCGTGCTGATCCGGCTCTATCGCCCGTTGCTGGAGGCGACGTTGCGTCGGCCGTGGGTCGCAATAGGTCTGGCGGTGGTTGCGCTTGCAGCGTCGGCGATTCCGCTTTCGCGGCTCGGCGGCGAATTCATGCCGCCGCTCGACGAAGGCGATCTGCTGTATATGCCGACCGCGCTGCCGGGCATCTCGACGGAGAAAGCGAGTGAACTGCTGCAGCAGACCGATCGGCTCATCAAGACCGTCCCGGAGGTGCAGACCGTGTTCGGCAAGTCCGGCCGCGCTGACTCGGCGACCGATCCCGCGCCGCTCGAGATGTTCGAGACCACGATTCAGTTCAAACCACGCAGCCAGTGGCGGCCGGGCATGACGCCGGAGAAGCTGGTCGACGAATTGGACCACACCGTCAAAGTGCCGGGGCTCTCGAACGTGTGGGTTCCGCCTATCCGCAATCGGTTGGACATGCTGTCGACGGGTATCAAGACGCCGGTCGGCGTCAAGATTTCGGGCCCCGACCTCGGGCAAATCGACAAGGTGGCAACGCAGGTCGAAGCAGCGGTCAAGACCGTGCCCGGTGTGACGTCCGCACTTGCCGAGCGCCTGAACGGCGGCAGATACGTCGACGTCGATATTGACCGGCTGGCAGCGGCACGTTACGGCCTCGCGGTTGCCGACATCCAGTCGATCGTGTCCACCGCGGTCGGCGGCGAAAACGTCGGCGAGGTCATTGCCGGCCGGGAGCGCTTTCCGATCAACATCCGCTATCCACGCGAGATTCGCGATTCGCTCGAGAAGCTGCGCGAGCTGCCAGTCGTGACCGAGCGTGGCGCGCAAATCCAGCTAGCTGACGTGGCGCACATCACGATTGCCGATGGGCCGCCGATGATTCGTAGCGAGAACGCGCGGCTCGCCGGTTACGTGTACGTCGATATCCGCGATACGGACCTGCATTCGGCCGTGCAGGCCATGCAGCGCGCGGTCGCAGAGAAAGTGACGCTGCCCGCGGGCTATTCGATTGCGTGGTCCGGTCAGTTCGAATATCTGGAGCGAGCGGCGGCGAAGTTGCGCACCGTTATTCCCGTGACGCTGGTGGTCATTTTCGTGCTGCTTTTTCTGACGTTCAACTCCGTGGGTGACGCGCTGCTGCTGATGTCGACGGTGCCCTTCGCGCTGGTCGGCGGTTTCTGGTTTATCTGGATGCTGGGGCATGCCGTGTCTGTTGCGACCGCCGTGGGATTTATTGCGCTCGCGGGCGTGGCCGCGGAGTTCGGTGTCGTGATGCTGCTTTACCTGAAGGGCGCGTTGAATCGCAGACTCGACGCAGGCGAGCCGCTGACCGAAACGCTGCTTCTCGATGCGATTCGAGAGGGGGCAGTGCAGCGTGTGCGTCCCAAGGCGATGACGGTTGCGGTCGTGCTTGCCGGTCTCATACCCATCATGGTCGGGCACGGCGCCGGCTCGGAAGTCATGCAGCGCATCGCCGCGCCGATGGTGGGCGGGATGATCACGGCGCCCATTCTTTCGATGTTGGTCATTCCCGCAGCGTGGTTCCTGCTGCAACGCCGCCGCGCGAAGCGTCTGCCCGACGCGCGGCTTTCTCACGCAGTACCTTCCGGCACAGCCGTGCCAACTACTCAAACTGGAGAACTTCAATGAAGAAATGGATTGTTGCGTTTGCTGCTTTCGGCGCCATTGCTGCGGCCCCTGCGTTTGCGGGCGACGATATGGCGGGGATGAACATGTCTATGAAGCCGGCGGCTTCAAAGGACTTACCGAATGCGGCGCTCACGGATGCGGAGGTGAGAAAAGTGGACCCGGCCTCCGGCATGGTCACGCTGAAACACGGCGCGCTGCAAAACGTCGGGATGCCGGCCATGACCATGGCCTTCAAGGCGAAGGATGCCGCGATGATCAAGCGGATTCACGAAGGCGACAAGGTGAAGGTGCGCATTGAAGACGTCGACGGCACGATGACCATCGTGAAACTGGAAAAAGCGTCGTGATGCGTTGTTGATGCAAACTCGCGGGCTTGTTGCTTGGGCCTGCGAGTTTGCAGGACTACGGTTGCGTCGATGGCCGATTGAATTCCTGCGCTAAACTCTCAGAACGCCCGGTGACGGCGACTCACAAGGAGACAGGTGTCATGGAACGCTCTGAATTCCTCGCAGTCACGCGGCAACTAGCCGCCGCCGCTGAGCTTCTAGCCAAGGCCGGTCCAGAGGACTGGCGACTCGACGCGTTCCAGATGCTCGCGTTCTTTCGCCGATACGACCAGCCGGGTTCCGGTTCGAACGCAGTCGCAACGTCCAACGACGAACTGTTCGCGAGCACCGGCCACGCCGCATTGACGATGGCGGGACGCAACGAGTTTGCTGCGTCCCACGCACTTCTCGAGCAGGCCCGGTCGCTGTTGCCGGCGGCATGAAAGCCGCTGCGATGCGCCGGCGTTTCTTGTTTGTCCTGCTCTAGTCGTTGTACTTCGTCAAGTCGTAGTACGTGATCCCATTCCGCCCGCCACCCAATTGCACGAGCCGCGAACCACCGGACGTCAACGCCGGGAACGGGCAGTTCGTGCAAGTCTGTACGCCCCCGGCATTGACTCCCGCAAAGACGGTGGTTTGAAACTGGCCGACCGATGTGTTGTTCGGCGCGCTGATCGAGAAGCCATCGATTGCAGTCGTCGAGCCGGAGCCCGTTCCAGGGGAGGCCTGAATCTGCACTGACGTCACCGGATACGCGAGATTCTGTCCGTTCACGAGGCTCGACCACGTCACGCTCATCGCGTACTGCACGCCGGCCAGCGACCCGGCTGGCGTGAGGAACTGGGTCGCGAAGTCCGGCAGTAGCGTCGGCCACGCGACCGCGCTGCCCGCCGCCGCGTTCAACGGGCTGCCCGGATTGATGATCGACGACTGGCCGAGCTGCACGCCGTTCTGGTCGTAGAACGTCACGGTGTAGGTCGAGTAGAGGGGCACGGTGCTCGCGTCGATCGATTGCGCCGAGTAGTAGCCGCTCGAAGCCGCCGGTGTGAAGTTCGCGGTCGACGACAGCGATTGCCATGACCAGCGATACAACTCCGTATTACTGCTGGTCGTCGCCGGCGAAACCGGCGCCGCGCTCAACGGCAAATCCGACAGACCCAGCGAGCTGATGCCGAGCGCATTGCGCTGCATCAGCCAGACCGGCGCAGCGAGGCCAGGTCCCGTGACGGAAGCCGAATACACCGTCGGATTCGAAGTGGTCGGAATCGCAATCTTAAGACCCGACTCGTACCGGTTCACGTCGTTCAGCTTCGAATCGAGGAAGGTGCGGCGCTGGATTTGCGACATGATCGACACAGCGAATTGCGACTGATTGCCGATCAGATCCCAGCCGAGCTGCGTGCCGTTGGCGAGCGTGACGGGCGTGGAGAACTGTTGCGCGATGGTGTAGAGCACACCGGCTGCCGTGCCGCTCGCCAGCGTGACCGGCAACTGCACGAGCGCAAGCTGCTTGCCGTTGCGTGTGAAGAAGGCAAGCGTCTTCGGCGAACCGAACACCGCACCATTGAAGGTCGTTTCCGTCAGACCGTGGGCGACGGCCAGATCGGTCGAGCCGTTTTCGAGGTAGGCAGAGTCGATGGCCGGCGAGCATGACGTGTTGAGCGTGCCGGTCGCCGCGCAGGCAGTCAGCAGAGACGCCAGCGGCTCCAGATAGTTGGCCGCCGCGGGCGGCGCTGCCAGCGTGACCGATTGGGAAGTCTGGTTGTTCAGCACGACTGTCGTGCCCGGCGTCGCGTTCGATAGCAGCAACAGGCCGCCGTTGGCCGCCGACACGACCGACACCGTGTCGATCACCGCATCGGCGCCGGTGTGGTTCGGCGTAAAGGCCACGCCGATGGGATCGAAGCCCGCCGTCTGGATGCCGTTCTGCGCGAGGATTTTCGTCAGTATCGCGTCGAGCGTGATGGTGGCGATCTGCACGGACGGCAGCGTCACCTTGGCCAGCGCCGTGGTGGACGCGAGGTCGAGCGGGTTGCCCGAAGCGGTCAGCATCGCGGCAATCGCCGTGGTCAGCGTGGTGACGTTGGCGACTGCCGGCGCCGTGCCATTGGGCAGTTTGGCGAGCACGGAGACGAGCGGGGTAGAGATGCCGGTGGCGTCGGTGGCGACGATCAGGAACGGCGCGGTCATGCCTTTCACCGAGATCGTGTACGCGCCCTGGGTGTTGGTGGCTGTCGTGGCCTGAGCGCCGGTCGCATCGGTCAGCGTGACGGTTGCGCCCACTACGGCGCTGCCGGTGGCGACCGTGCCGTTCACCGAGGTAGCCGTGACCGTCGGCGTGCTCGACGATGTTGAGCTGGAACCGCCGCCGCCGCAACCGCCGAGTTGGAACAACGCAAAGGCCACTGCGGCCGCGACGCCGCTACGCACTAACGATCGATGCATGAATTTCCCCGATACCCTGTTTATATGATTCGTTTGTTATGTCGGCAGATTATGCCGATAAATTTAATTGCATTTGTCGCGCCGGTTTATCGGCTTGAAAGCAGATTATTTGCTGCCTTTAATCCACGCGTAATGCGTTCACGACGCGTTTAAACGCGTTGGGAGAATACTTCAAAGTGGCGTTGTTGTGTCACGTGAGAGAGCGGCTGAATAGGAGAATATGAAGGGTGGTCGCGTTTGCGAACCCGTCATATTCTCTGATCGAATTGTTTCAGGCAGTTCAGGCTTAAATTACTTGCCCAACTCGTGTCCGATAATCCCGCCGGCTACCGCGCCGCCGACCGTGCCGACCGCGCTGTGATTGGTCGCCTCGTTGCCGATGACGCCACCTGCTGCCGCACCGCCAAGGGTGCAGCCGGCCGTCAGTGTCAGTAGCGCCAATGCCATTGCAATGACGCCCATTACAGATCGATTTCGCATGATGTCACCTCGGATGTGTATCGATACAACCGAAGCAGCAATCCACGTGCCGCATCCGTATTACGAGTGTCCGTAGGGCTTGCGGTCCGTCGATGCCCGGGCAGTGAAACGGGTTTGCTGGAGTCATCCGCGCTTGCTAGACTGGCTTTCGCAACCCAACTGTAAGCGCGCTCTTGCCGTCATACGCCTCGCTGGCGTTCACGCCCACGGCGCGATCAATCGGAGACGCCATGTCTTACATGCTGCTTATCGTCGAACCCCCGAATCAACGCGTCGAACGTGGTGAGCAGGCGGGGCGCGAGGTTTATGACCAGATGGTGCGTTTCGCCACCGGCCTCAAAGAGCGCGGCAAGCTGGTCGCAGCCGAAGCGCTGACCTCCACGAATGACGCCGTGCGCGTGCAGGTGCGCGATGGTCAAGCGAAATTGCTCGACGGCCCGTTCGCCGAAGCCAAGGAAATGATCGGCGGCTTCTATCTGCTCGATTGTGAAACCCGTGAAGAAGCAGTGGCGATCGCGCAGGCCTGCCCGGCGGCGTCGTGGTGCACCGTCGAAGTCCGCAAGCTCGGGCCTTGTTTCCTATAAGCAGGTTCGCCCATTCATGGCTATTTTCTTGGGGTTTTCCCTAGGCTGACGACAAATATGTCGATCCGGCCGCGCATCGCTCGTCGTGTGAGTAAGGAGCCAGCAAACAGATAACGGCTCTCCACCAACTACACACCACCCTAGGAGCGATTGCGATGCGATTCATGATCATAGTCAAGGCGACTGCCGTCAGCGAAGCGGGCGGCCAGCCGGACGAAGCCCTGATGGTGGCGATGGGCGCCTACCATGAAGAACTGGCCAAGGCCGGTGTGCTCCTCGACGCAACCGGCCTGAAACCGAGTTCGAAAGGCTGGCGCATCCACTACAGCGGAGGCAAGCGCACGGTGATCGACGGCCCATTCGCGGAAACCAAGGAATTGATCGCCGGCTACACGCTGATTCAGGTTCGCTCCCGCGAAGAAGCCATGGAATGGGCGCGGCGCTTCCCGGCGCCGTTCGGCGAGCAGGCCGAGGGCGAAATCGAAGTGCGGCAACTGTATGAACTCGAGGACTTCGAGCCGGGCCCGGAAGTGGACCGCTTCCGCAAGCTGGACGCAGCCAAACATTAATCGCGACGCCGATCCGACCGCCGAACGAGGCACCGATCCGGCCACATCGAGAGGATTCATCATGCTCAAAGTCATTCTGATCAGCGTCGTCGCGGCGGTGGGTTTGCTGCTCATCTATGCGGCGACGCGCCCCGACAACTTTCGCATCGAACGCAGCGTGCGCATCGAGGCGCCGCCTGAGCGGGTTTACGGATTGATCGACGATCTGCATCAGTTCAATCGCTGGAATCCGTTCCTGCGCAAAGATCCCGCGGCGCAGGGCACTTATAGCGGCACGCCGAGCGGCAAGGGTGCGCGCTATGCGTGGCAAGGCGAAAAGGTTGGGGTGGGGCAGATGGAGATCGTCGACACGGCGGCGCCGGCGAACGTGACGATGAACCTCGATTTCATCAAGCCGTTCGAAGCTCATAACATCGCCGATTTCACGTTGAAGCCGGAGGCCGGCGCGACTCAGGTCACCTGGGCGATGCATGGGCCTGCGCCGTTTCTGTCGAAGCTGATGCAGGTGTTCGTCAGCATGGACCGGATGGTCGGCAAGGATTTCGAAGACGGCCTGAGCAATCTGAAAACGCTGGCCGAAGCGAGTTGAGTACGCGGGATCGCTGCATGCGTGACGCAGTGCGATGCACTGCGACGTCCCGGCGAGCCCACAACCCGATCACTGGATTTCATCATGCATAAGCAGATCTACGTCAATCTCGCTGTCGACGATCTCGAACGGTCGAAGGCATTTTTCAGCGCGATCGGTTTCAGCTTCGAGGCGCAATTCACCAACGAACAGGCCGCGTGTCTGATTCTCGGCGAGAACCTCTACGCGATGCTGCTGATCAAGGACCTGTTCAAGTCCTTCACGCGCAAGTCGCTTTGCAATCCGAAGGAAAGCACCGAGGCGTTGCTGGGCCTCTCGTGCGAGAGCCGGGGCGAGGTGGATGCGCTGGTTGCGAAGGCGCTCGCCGCCGGCGGCACGGTGCCGCGCGCACCGCAGGACTACGGTTTCATGTACGGGCACGGCTTCGAAGATATCGACGGACACATCTGGGAGCTGATCTACATGGATCCGAACGCCAAGGCAGCGGGCTGATCCCGTGACAAAACCGGCCACCCATCGTGCCATCGAGGCAGTCTGGCGGATCGAATCCGCCAAGGTCATCGCCCACGTCGCGCGGATCGTGCGTGACGTGGGGCTCGCCGAAGAGCTGGCGCAGGACGCGCTGGTCTCGGCGCTCGAACATTGGCCCGACGCTGGCGTGCCCGACAACCCGGGAGCGTGGCTGATGGCAACCGCGAAGAATCGCGCCCTCGACCGCTTGCGCCAGGAGGCGCTGCATGCCCGCAAGCGTGAGGAGTTGGGCCACGATCTCGACGCAATGGAGGCGCACCTCGTGCCGGATTTCGTCGATACCCTCGATGCCGCACGCGCCGACGATATCGGCGACGATCTGCTGCGCCTGGTGTTCACGGCGTGCCACCCGGTGTTGTCCACCGACGCACGAGTCGCGTTGACGCTGCGCCTGCTCGGTGGCCTCACTACGGACGAAATCGCGCGCGCGTTTCTTGTGCCCGAGCCGACCATCGCGCAGCGCATCGTGCGGGCCAAACGCACGTTGTCGGCGGCCAAGGTGCCGTTCGAGGTGCCTCAGGCCGATGCGCGTGCGCCGCGGCTAGCGTCGGTGCTGCAGGTGATCTATCTGATTTTCAACGAAGGCTATTCGGCCACAACCGGCGACGACTGGATGCGTCCGGCGTTGTGCGAGGAAGCGCTACGGCTTGGGCGGGTGCTGAGTGGGCTCGTGCCGGACGAAAGCGAAGTGCATGGCCTCGTCGCGTTGATGGAAATCCAGGCGTCGCGCACGCACGCGCGCACCGATGGCGAGGGCCGGCCGGTGCTGCTGCTCGACCAGGACCGCAGCCGCTGGGACCCGCTGCTGATCCGCCGCGGGTTGGCCGCGCTCGGCACCTCGCACGCGTTGGGCGGTGCGAGTGGGCCGTATGCATTGCAGGCGGCGCTGGCCGCGTGTCATGCGCGTGCACGCCGTGCCGAGGAGACTGATTGGGTGCAGATCGTCGCGTTGTACGACGCGCTCGCGCAGGTGACGCCTTCGCCGGTGGTGGAGTTGAATCGTGCGGTGGCAGTCGGCATGGCGTTCGGACCGGCTGCGGGTCTGGAAATCGTCGATGCGCTCGCCGCCGATGCGGCGCTCGCGAACTATCACTGGTTGCCGAGCGTGCGCGGCGATTTGCTGGAGAAACTCGGCCGCGTGGAAGAGGCGTGCGCCGAATTCGAACGCGCTGCCGCCATGACGCGCAATGCGCGCGAGCGCGAGTTGTTGCTCGAGCGTGCTGCGCGCGGCCGCGCGCATTGAACCGTACGTAAGTAACTTACCGGATCAACTGACGCACACCCAACGCGACGATCAGGCCGCCGCACACGCGATCGATCCACGCCTTGCAGCGCCGGTACTGCGGGGCTGCAGTGTCCGCAACCGCGACGAAGTTCGGGCCGGGGATCACCACGCCGTTCGCGTAATCACGCCGAAAAGAACGCCACAGCGGCAGTGATCACACCCGCAGCCGCAATCCCAAACGACAGATTGCGCAGCCATTTCTTGCGAGTCAGCAACGTGATCGCGCAGAGGGCGATGGCCACCTGAATCAAGGTCGTCGCTTGCGCCCAGCGATGATGGCCATGCAGCAGCGCTTCGCTTTTAGCGTCGTTGTCTACGACTTCCTTTTCGATCGCTTCAGCCTTCGCGCGGATCGGCTCTTTCTGCTGCTTGTACTTGTCGACGTCGGCGGCGAACTTCGCGTGCGCGTCGGTATTGCCGAGCGACAGCGCCGCACCGAGTTCAGCGAGATTCTCTTTCTCGCCCTTGGCCTGGTAGTAGTTCCATTGATTCGCCGCTTCGGTCTTTTTAATGGCGGCTTCGTTCTTGTAGTACAGCGCCAGGTTTTCGCTGTTGCCGCTCTGGTAGGCGCACAGTGCGCCGATCGTCGCGAGGATCGCCGTCATCACGGCCATGCGGCTCGCAAAGGGATCCGAGTCATGGTGGCCGGCGTGTTCAACCGCATGGTCGTGCGGACCATGCACTTCATATTCTTCAGACATCTGACTCTCCGAGTGAAGCTTTTCTTGTGATCTCCGGGCAGCGCGCATGGCGATGGTACATGCGCGGGCGATGCTGCAAGCGCGGCTCTCCGGCCCGGCGGGCTCCATCTTAGCGTGTGGCGCCCGGTGATGGAAAAGCTATCGGCGCGAAGCGATGTCGATGACAGACGTTAATGGGAAGACGTCAGTGAATACCGACGGCCAGCCACGTCCGCACGAACGGGATCATATGCTCGCCGGCCAGCATGCCGAGCAACCCGACCAGGGCGATGGTCGGCGGCGCGGGCGATTTCACCTGCATTACGCTGTAGATCAAACCGACCACGACGCCGGCCACGAGCGAGATCAAATACGCTTTCATGTTGTTCATACCCATCTGAAATGCGGGCAGCCACGCCCGCCGGTCGTTTCGGCAATTACATCGTGATGACGACGCGGCCGCGCGTGCCGGCGGCCACCGCCTCGTAGGCCTCGCGTGCCCGTTCGAGCGGGAATTCCTGCGCGATGGCCGGCCCTTGAAGCTTGCCGCTTTCGAAGCCTTCCACCAGCGCCGTCATCAACGGCGCCGATTCGGCGACGACCAGCTTGGCGCTGTCCACGCCGAGCAGTTGCGTTTCGTTGTGATAGAAATCGATCAGGTCGAATTCCACGCGGCGTTTGCCCGTGGCGCTGATTTCCAGCACCCGGCCGCGGCGCTTGACGAGACTCAGTGTGGTCTCGAAGGCGACGCCGCCGACCGTGTCGTACACCACGTCCGCGCCGGCGCCGCCGGTCAGGGCTCTGACAGCCGCGGCTGCGTTTTCATCGAACGGAACGTAGTCGTCGATTAGTCGGCCTGCGGGCGTGTCGGCGGAAAGCGGATGACGGTCGACCGCGATCACGCGCGCGCCCCGCGCTTTCGCGATCTGCACCACTGCACCGCCGACGCCGCCGCCCGCACCGATCACGGCAATCGTCTCGCCCGCTTGCAGGTTTGCGTACTCGACCGTGCCGAGCCACGCGACCACGAAGTTCACGCCGATCGCGGCGGCCTCCGTGTGGCTGAGTGTGGTGGGCTTGCGCGACAGGGCGGCGAGCGGAATCTTGATGAACTCGGCGTGCGTGCCGTCGCGTGTGAAGCCGATATCGCCGCCGGTGCCCCAGACTTCTGCGCCGAGCCATTCGGCGGGGCCGGCTGTCACGACGCCGCTGAAGTCGCGGCCGGGCGTGCGCGGCAGGACGGTGTGTTCGAAATGGCCGGACACGTTCTTGACGTCGCTTGGATTCACCGAGGCCGCCTTGACCTGCACGACGGCACTGTCCGCGTCGGCTTGGGGCGTCGGCAGATCGACGTAGTCGAGCACCTCGGCGTTGCCAAAAGTCTTGAACTGAATCGCTTTCATTGCGTGTCACTCCTGTTGGGTCTTGCGCTGCGTCGTGCAGCCGATGAGCGTAGTCTAAGTGGCCGGTACGGAGGCGTTGAGACAAAGACTTTCGAATTTCTGACAAGGCGTGCTGTGCGGCGGCTTACTGGCCTCGGTGGGCGTCGTTAGGCCGGCAGCGCAAACGGCTTGGCCGACGGTTGAGGGCGCGGCTGTTAGCACGATTCGTTAAGCCGCCAGCGAGCGCTGGCTTAGCTGCAAGGGCGAATCTTGCTACCGTCAGCGCGTATGGCTTACCCGTCAGTGGACAGCTTGTCTCGCGCCTGCTCCGGCGAAGCTTCAGAAGCCGCCTCGCTGAGCGTACCGCTCGGATCGAAGCCGGTTGGCGGCGAGCCTAACTCGCGGCGGAACATGTCGCTGAAGCTGCTCGGCTGGAAGCCCAGCGAGCGCGCAATGCTGCTGACCGGGCGTCCTTCGGCGAGACCTGACACGGCCACTGCCAACTGCACCTGACGCCGCCATTCGGCAAACCCCACTCCCAACTCACGCGTGAAGAGGCGCGCCAGCGTGCGCACGCTTGCGCCGACCGAGGTCGCATGCTGTTCGAAGCTGATCGCGATCGAGGGGTTGTCGATCACCGCGCGGCACAACGCATCGAGCCGCCGGTCCGAAGCATCGGGCAGCGCGATGCGCAGCGACGAGCGCGGCGCGTGCCCCAGCTCCAGCATCGCGAGACGGTACGCCGCTTCAAGATAGGTCTCGTCGCGAGCGAGCGAGTTCTCGTGCTCCGCAATCGACGTGATGAGTTCGCGCAGCAGGCCGTTGATCTCGAACACGTCGCTGCGCCGGCTCAGATGGCCGACGTTGCGCTCGTGGAGGTAGAGATTGCGCATCTCCACCTCGCTCATCATGTGGATGGAGTGCACCGTGCCGGCCGGCAACCAGACCGCGCGCTGCGGCGGCACTACCAGCGCTTCGCGTCCGACTTCCACCCACATCACGCCCGACACTGCATAGAGCACCTGTGCCCACGTGTGCGAATGCGGGTCGATGCGCAGCCCACGCGGATAGCGTCGCGCGAGGGAGCGGGCGTCGGCGTCGTCGTGAAGTTCAGGTGGGCGGGCTTTGGGCACGGCGGTTCGGTTCGCTGTTTGCTCTTTGCGGATGGGGGGCGCGGACCTTGGTGGTCCGTGTGCGAAGCATAGCGCGAGGCGTGGAGCGGCGGATATTCTCTGGTTCCGCTTACGTGCGATGCCCCATCACCAGCAGCAGCAACGACAAGGTCACCACCGACCCCACCGTCGACAGCAAAATCGTGCGCGACGTGATGCGCGCTTCGCGTCGATAGAACTCGGCCAGCATGAATGGGCCGGTGCCGGTGGGCAGCGCGGCCAGCACGACGGCCATCTCGACCAGTGTGGCTGAGAGCCCGAACACGCGCGCCGCGAGCCACCAGGTCAGCGCCGGCTGCCCCAGCAGCTTGACACCGGTCAGCAGCAGCGAGATGCCGCCCGCACCCGCCTCTGACGGGCGCTTTTCCGCGAGGAACAGGCCAAGGCTGACCAACGCGCACGGACTGGCGGCGCCGCTCAACAGCTTCAGAAACGTCTCCGCGCTTTGCGGCAAGGCGACGTGGGTGCTCGCGAGCAGCACACCCGCAATCGGCGACACGATCAACGGATTACGCGCCAGCGACCCCAACACCTTCAACCCCAGCTTGTGCGGCGTGCGTTCGGTCTGCAAGCCGACTTCGATCAGCACGATGGCAAGCGCAAAAAGCACGCACGCGACGAGGATCGTGGCGATCGTGGTCGGTGTCAGGCTGGCTGAGCCGAACGCGATCATGCCGAGCGGGAAGCCGATGTAGCCAGTGTTCGGATACGACGCTGCAATCGCATCGACGCTTGCGTCGGCCAGATGCCGGCCGCCGATCATACGCATGGCGAGAATCGGTAGAAACGCGCCGATGCACCCGATCGAAAACGCCGCGACGAAGGCCGGCTGATAAAGCTGTTGCCACGTGGCATGCGCCATCGTGTCGAACAGCAGCGCCGGCAGCGCCAGCCAGACGACGAAGCGGTTCAGTTCGGACGCGGAGTTCGGTCCGAGCACGCCGCGTCGGCGGCATGCAAAGCCCGCGAAAATCAGGCCGAACACAGGAAGCAGAATCTCAAGAGTAGCTAACATCGATTAGAAAGAAAGCGTGGGTGCAGGGAGCGATGCGCCAGCGTAGTGGCTTGCATTGATACAATCCAATACTGTTTTCTGCCACCAACAATACCTTTTCTGCATCGTCATTCAGCTTGAGGACGTTGTGATCGATATCAAGCCGCTACGCTACTTCGTGACACTCGCCGAGACGCGCCATTTCGGCCGCGCGGCGGCGCGACTGAATCTGTCGCAGCCGCCGTTAAGCCGCCAACTGGCGGCACTGGAGGCGAACCTGGGTGTGACGCTGCTCGAACGCAGTCCGCGCAGTGTCACGCTGACCGCGGCGGGCGAGCGCTTTTACGCCGATGCGAAGGCGATCCTTGCGTCGGTGGAACAAGCCGTCAGCAATGCCCAGGCGGCGGCGCATGGCGACGCCGGCAAGCTCGCCATCGGCTTCACGATGTGCGCCGCGTACAACGTCGTACCCGGCTATGCGCGCGCGTTCGGCGCCGCGTTTCCCGAGGTCGCATTGAACCTGCGCGAGGTCGTATCGAACGATCTGGCTGCGCAGGTGCTGACCGGCCAGATCGACGCCGCGATCATGTTTCCAAACGTGCCCGACAAGGGCATCGTGACCCGGACGATCCTCCGCGAGCCTTTGTGTGTGGCCTTGTCGCGCAGCCATCCGCGAGCGCGAGCGCGGCGTCTGAAGATCGCGCAACTGGCGGGCGAGCCATTCGTGCTGGCGTCCGAGGAAGTCGCGCCGAGCTTGCGCACAACCATTCTCGAGCATTGCCGCTCAGGCGGCTTCGAACCGGATATCCGCTTCGAAGTGCAGTTGCAACAGACCGTGCTTAGTCTCGTCGATGAAGGGGTGGGGGTGGCGCTGGTGCCGGCCTCGATGCGCAAAGCGCAGCTCGCGGGCGTGGTGTTCCGGCCGCTGGTCGATGCGCCGCTGATCGAGCAGGTGCTGGCGTGGTCGCCGGCCAATCGCAATCCGTGTCTGGCGCGGTTTCTCGAGATGGCGTGAGGGGCGGGTTCATGAATTCGCCAGACGGTCGGCGGTGTTCGCAGGATCGGCTGGATAGCGCTTGGCGTCCTGCTTTTTGGCGGCGAACCTGGCGCGCAAAAAATCTGCGATCATCCCAGGCACTCTTCAACGCTTCTCAACCTCATAGCGTCTACGCCAACCACCCGCCCGCCTATGTCCAACCGCCCCACGCTTCTCACCACCGACCGCCTGATCATGCGTCCGCACGCGCGCGACGATTTCCTCGAGAGCTATGCGATGTGGTCCGATCCCGAAGTGATCCGCTACATCGGCGGCAAGCCGTTTACGCGCGAAGAAGTCTGGGCGCGCCTGCTGCGCTACGCCGGGCATTGGGCGATGCTGGGATACGGCTATTGGGTGGTGCGGGAAAAGAACAGCGGCCGGTTTCTGGGCGAAGTCGGCTTTGCCGACTACCACCGCGAGATCGAGCCTTCCTTGCTGGACACACCGGAAATAGGTTGGGCGCTGGACCCTGCCGTCCACAACCGCGGCTACGCGACCGAAGCCGTGCGTGCGGCACTGGGTTGGGCCGATGCGAATTGGCCTGGCGGCGAGACGGCCTGCATCATCGCGCCGGAAAACCAGCCTTCGCTGAACGTCGCGCGCAAGTGCGGTTACCGTGAGCAGCTTCGCACGACGTACAAAGGCAACCCGACCATCGTGCTGCGGCGAACGGCAGGCGTTGCCTGAGCCGCTGCGCCGCACGACGCCTGACGTCTTGTCAGGCTCTTCAGTCTACGAAGCTACGGAATCGCAGAGCCGACGCATGCCGGCCCCTTGGCCGGCTCGCAACCAGCCCGCAACGGGCTACCTCATTGACCGCTTTCGCCCGCCGCTGCCCGCTGCCGCGCGATCAGGTCCACCAGCCGCTCAACCTGCTTACCCTGCGCATCGAAATTGCCTGCATCGAGCCAGAGTGCATAGCTCGGACGCAGCGCAGGCCATTCGCTATCGATGATCGAGAACCACGCGGTATCGCGATTGCGTTCGCGATAGACGATCGCCTGCCGGAAGATCCCTTCGAACGTAAAGCCATAGCGCAACGCCGCTGTGCGCGACGGTTCATTGAGCGAATCGCACTTCCATTCGAAGCGGCGATAGCCAAGGTCGTCGAACACATGGTTCATCAGCAGGAACATCGCTTCGGTGGCGATGCGTGTGCGTTTCAGGCGCGGCGAATAGGTGACGTGCCCAACTTCGATCACGCCGTTCGCGCGGTCGATGCGCATCAGCGCGAGCGTGCCGACCGCCTTGCCTGTAGCCAGATCGATCACCGCGTAGTGCAGCGGATCAGGCGATGCCGCCATGCGCGTCAGATGCTCGCGATACGCGGCAAGGCTTTCGAATGGTCCAACCGCCAGATAGGTCCAGTCGCGGCCGTCGGGCGCCGAACTGTAGGCCTCGTAAAGGTCTGCCACATGGCGTTCGACGTCCACCGGTTCGATCCGGCAATATTGGCCCACCAGCGGCTCGCGGCCGGGCGCCTGGGCGCCTTTCCAATCCGGCACGGGGACGCCAATCGGTTGCTCGAACGCGTTACGTCTGGGTTCCATGTCTGCTCTCCTGTCGATAGTGGGTGATGGTTGCTTATGGAGAACGATACGGCAAACGTGGTATGTTAAAAAGATCCAGCAGAACAGCATTTGATAGGTCCAGCCAGGATGATCGAAATCATTGGCCCACTCGCCAACCCGGCCGCCGCGACCACCGCCGGCAGCGGCGAAAAGTCCGTGCCGCTGCAAAAGCAACTGATCGAACGCTTGCAACAGGCGATCCTCACGGGGCGTTTGCCGGCTGGGTCGCTGCTGCCGTCGTCGCGCTTGCTGGCGGCGGAGATGGGCGTGTCGCGCAACACGGTGGTGATCGCGTACGAGCATCTGGCCGCGGTCGGCTATGTGGTGGCCGATAAAAAGGGCACGCGCGTGAGTCCGCTCTCCAGCCCTTCGGCACGCGGTGAAACGCGGACGCCGCCGGCCGCTCCGGAGGTCGCCTACGCGGCGCGGGTCGAGCAATTCGCGGCGACCCGCACCCATGCCGACAACACCTTGCCGCTGACACCCGGCACGCCCGCGCTGGACCGTTTTCCACTGGCCGCCTGGCGGCGCGCGCTCGAACGTTCGATGGAGCGCGCGTTGCCGCTCGCGCTCGGCTACGGCGACCCGGCTGGCGAGCCGGCGCTGCGCGACGCGATTGCCGCGCATTTGCGGATGGCGCGCGGCGTGCGCTGCGAGGGTTCGCAGGTGGTCATTACCGAAGGCGCGCAGGAAGCGCTGAACCTGTGCGTGCGGCTGTTCACCAATCCGGGCGACATCGCGTGGGTGGAAGATCCGGGCTATCGTGGCGCCAAAGCCGCTTTCAATCTCGGCGATCTGAGCATGCTGCCGATGCCGGTTGATTCCGAAGGCATCGCAGTGCCGCCTGACGCGTGGCGCGCGCATCCTCCCAAGCTGATCTACACGTCGCCCGCGCATCAGTATCCGACCGGTGCGGTGTTGTCGGTGGCGCGCCGGCTGGAGCTGATCGCGCGGGCGCGCCGCTGTGGCGCGTGGCTGATCGAAGACGACTACGACGGCGAATTCCGCCATACCGGCGAGCCGATTGCCAGCATGCAAGGGCTGGTCGAGGACGCGCCGGTTCTGTACGTCGGCTCATTCAGCAAAACGATGTTTCCGGCGCTGCGCATCGGCTTCGTGGTGTTGCCGCGCGCGATCGCCGCGCACACGGCCGTCGCGTTGCAGGAGATGCTGCGCGGCGGGCATCGTCTGGAGCAACTGGCGCTGGCGCATTTCATCGATAGCGGCGAATTCGGGCGGCATCTGGGCCGCATGCGGCGGTTGTATCGGGAGCGCCAGCAGGCGCTGCGCGATGCGCTCACCGTGCATTTCGCGCCGTCGCAGATTCTGGGCGGCAATTGCGGCATGCATCTGACGCTTCGGTTGCCGCCGCATATTTCCGATCGGACCCTCGCCGAACGCGCGCTTGCCAGGCGGCTCAATCCTCGTGCGTTGTCGGGTTTTGCATTGCAGCAGCGCGAGGAGACGAACGGCCTCGTGATCGGCTACGGCAGCACGTCAGCCGAACAACTGGCGCTCGCTGTCCGCGTATTGGCCGAGTTGGTGCGGAAGATGACGGGCGAGTCGAGTGGCGAGTCGGAAAACGGGGCAGCAAGCGGTTCGATAAGCGTGCCAGCGAGCGGTTATGCAACCCGACGCGCTGTGTAAGTTTTTACGTTTGTCCACGCGGCCCATGTCGCGCTATCGTGTCGTTTATGCGCGGCGAATTCGAAGTGTGCGACGTCGACGAATCGCCCGCAGGTCATGCCCAGCGCACCGCCCTGCAGCATCGTGTGACATGCGGCGCGCACCTGCCAGGCCGCTACCGGGCTCGGGCATGAAGAATGCCTTGCTTGTGGTTATCTTTGACGATTTATCCGACCGGAGACGACATGAAGGAAATCGAACCGACCGCCTGGTTTGAGCTTGCTGCCCATACGCCTGTCCATGAAGGCTGGTACGAGGTGCAGTTGACGAGCGGCGACACGGCATTTGCGAAATATGGCGACGGCGTATGGACCGAGAAACCGCTGCTGGTGTTCACGCACTGGCGCGGCCTCTCCGCCGACCCGTCGAAAGCTGCGGACGGCGAGGCAGAATCGATTGGCGCGGAGGCCACCGCGGCTCAGGGCGTGCGCGCCGCATGGAACGCGTTCTTCCCGGGACTCGGCGAAGAACAGCACAAACCGCTGGACGCCCTGCCCAACGGCAAAGCTCCCCATTGACTGACGGATTGCCTGGGCGGCGGCTCACCCGCTGCCGCCTGATGGCCTGTGCATTCGCCGACAGGGATAGGGATCGAGACGCGAATGCAAGGCGGCTGTATTCAACTGCGGTTTAGCGGTTGCGTTCGGCTACGATCGTCTCCTCTGCAGCTCCCAGTAGCCACTTCCCAGCAGTCATTTCCCTGCCGTCACTTCCGCTTCAGCGCTTCGGCCGCCATTCCGCCGATGTTCATATCGATGTCCGGCGTCTCGCCCGTTTCGAGAATCCACGCCGCGGACAAACCCGACCACGCGAGGATCCATTGCAGCAGACGGTGTCGGTCGATCCCGGCGATGTGCGCCACGCGTTCGACGCGACGCTCGAACCGTCCTGGTGCCAGCGCGGACGCCTCGTCCGGATTGCAGAAGATGTTCGCGTAGTCGAAGCCGCGTTCGCCGTAGAGACCTTTCGGGTCGATCGCCAGCCAGCCACGCGCGCCGAAATCGAGGACGTTGCCGTGATGAATATCGCCGTGCAGCACGACCGGGTCTTGCGGCGCGGCGAGTAGGGCTTGTGCTGTCGCGGCACTGTCGGAGAGCCAGCCGCCGTATTGCCGCGCGGCGGGCCAGAGACTCTGGAACCAGCGTGGCAAGCCGATCAGTTCGGGCAACGGTTTGTTGCGCGGTGCGTGGAGTCGTGCCGCGGCGGCGCAGAGGATGTCGATGGCGTGGTCGTCTGCTTCATCGTCACCCGTGCGGGCCAGGTCCGCTAACGCGTGATTGCTTTGGGCGCGCTCCAACAGCAGGGCGTCGGCATCATGCGCGAGCACGCGGGCCGTGCCGTCGCCGTCCCACCACACCATCAGTTGCGCGCCGAATTTCTCTTCGGGTTCCTGAGCAACTTTCAGCATCGCGGCGACGCCATGCTGGCGCACCGGCAGCAGACGGCTGCTATGCGTGCGAATCGGCTCGCCGTCCGGTAGCAAGTCCCATTTGACGAGGTACTCGGCGAACATCGCGCTTCAGGCTGCAAGTGTGGCTGCGTGGACTGCGGCTGCGAGGGCGATGGCCGGTGTGGCCAGCGGTTTCGCCCCGGCCGTGACCAACAAGGCCGCGCCAGCCATCGATGTTTGTGCAAATGCCACGACGTCCGCGCCGTTTTCGTAGGCCGCATCGGCAGCGATGGCGATCATGGACAGGTAGCCTGCCGTGTCGTCTGCTCTGAAATGGTCCCATGCGCCGCTTACCAACTGGACATCGACATCCGCGCCGGTATGCGTGGCGGCTTGAGCGAACACGCGGGTGGTCGGGTCGAGTGTGGTGGATACGGTGCATAGCACGACAACCTTGCCGCCATCTTCCACCGCGCGTTGAGCCAACGCGGCATCGGCCCGTAAAATGGGTACCGGTGCGGCTTGCGCGGCTAGGGCTTCATTCACTGATGGGCCGAGCGTCGAGCAGTTGAGCAAAACGGCGTGGGCGTTGTCCTTCAGCGTAAGGAGCACCTCTCGGGTTTGCGACGCGATTGCGTCGGTCAAGCCACCGGCTTGCTCAGCGGCTGCGAGCAAGTCGGCGCGGACCACGTGCGTCAACTCGAGTGCCTCGAATCCGGCGGCGCGGGTGGCTGCATCGAACAAGGCGATGTTGCTGTCAGCGGTGTGCAAGCAGACGATGCGCACGGTCTCTCCAACGGGTTGCGGTGGTTTTGCATTCTCGCCTGGAAATGGCTGCCTGTCGTGCCGGATGCCGGCATTCGATCGGCGTCTGGACCATTGACAATCGTCCCTGCAGGCTCAAACCGTTGCACCTTGTAGATAACGATACTGAAATGCTCAATTTTTCCGATAACCTGGGTCTAGCCACTGACCTATTGCTGCACGCAGAAACCGGTATGGTCGAGTCGCAGGATGACTACGTCGTCGTCCGGACACCGGACGCACCAGAATATTTTTTTGGCAATATGCTCGTCCTGGAGCAACGACCTTCAGAAATCGATCTAAAACGGCTGGAGTCTGACTTTGCCGAATTTGTCGGGATCCCACCGCTGATCGCACACCGCACGTTTGCCTGGCCGGAAAGAGCGGACAGTGTTGTGAACCTCGACGCATTCGTTGAGCAAGGTTACGACGCAACGGTTTGTCGTGTGCTGGCTGCGCATCCAAATGACATACGACCAGTTGCGACAAACTCATTGGTCGAAGTCCGCAAGTTTGGCACGCAGAGGGATTGGGACGATTGGTCTCGAATGCAGTTCGCCGACATGCCAAATCCGTCGAACATTACCTCACAGCGATACTTGGCACATCTACAGACCGCCTACAGGACCCTAATTGCCCGCGGTCTTGGAAACTGGTGGGGAGCGTTTATCAATGATGAACAGGTGGGAAGTCTGGGCTTATTCTTCTTCGGCGGCATTGGGCGTTTCCAATCGGTTCTTACCGCGGAACAGCATCGAAACCGAAATATTTGTAAGACCTTGGTGAGCGAGGTTATCAAACTGACGGCCGGACAATCGGACCGGCTCGTCATGGTTGCAGATGAAAGTTACCATGCCGGCGCGCTATACGAGGCAATGGGCTTCCAACTGCAAGGGCGTGTCGCAAGCTTGTGCCAGGAGCCGCGTAATTGAGTTGATGCAGAACGATTTGACGCATACGAGGACACCCGCTAAACGATAGTCCGTAGACGCCCGAGATGCTTCTGGAGGGGCCGCATGAGGGCGCTGATGCATACAGGTTCGGGGTTTCCGTCGGCAAAGTCGGCGGCTCCGTATGTTATTCACACGCCGGCTTTTGGGGAACGGTTGTCTACTACTCGCCTCAGCGTGCCATTGCCGTAGCAAGTTTCACCACCGTTCGTAACGCTCGACCTGGCCCGCTAGATGATTTTCAATCAGCGCATGTTCGATTGGGACGCGAGCTGAGGTCATCGTGGTGTAGATGGCGGGGCGAACGCAAGCTGCTGCGTGCGCGACGTTTGGTTCTAAGGGTTTGTACTTACTTTTACAACATTGTTTTGTTCGGCAAGTACTTAATTGCGAGCACGCCCCAGCCTAGACTGCAAGCACTGAAACGCAAACGGGCGTTTGCGGACAAACGAAGTCGAGAGGTAAGCATCATGAAACTCGTTCAATCGCTCATCGTCGCAGCTGCTCTTGCAATTCCGGCTGCCTCATCTTTTGCTCAATCCAACCAAGCGGTCGCTCCGACCAATGTTCAGGCCGTACAAACTAGCGTGAATCCAGGAAGTGGCGCTGCGACCGATTTTGGCGGTGTTGCTGACGGTACTTCAGCGTCGGGGGGCCATCATGAACTGCGTTCGTTCGGCACCGCCGTCTCCCACTTGGGACATAAAATTCAAGGCTCTGTTCGCCCGGACCCGAATGATGGAATGAAGCCCGTGTTTTTCGGCGGCGCGTAAATTGACTGGATTGATTGCAGCCTTGTGTCGTTGATTGAGTGGTGCCTAGACGTCCTTGGTCTGTTGAGGGAATGACGTTGAGACGCGCAGATAGATCTGCGCGTTTTCGTTTTTAGGAATCTGCCGCTGTAATGCAGACTTTCATGTCAGGTCGTGAGCGTGAGCCTGTTGTGGCGCTGGTCACGTCGATGTGTGCCGCTTCTGCTTCAACGAGGCCCGATTGCGAGACTTGGTGGTGCCGTGAGGGCCGACTGAACGGCGCGAAAGAGCGCGACGGCGTTTCCCGGTCTGTCAAAAGAATGTTCGATGCCGTACGGAGAGTGTTAAACCCACCAGCTAGGCTACGTTGGTACGGTCGCCTGCCGCAGACATTTCAACGCCCGGACGTAAGAGCCATGGTTGCCTCCTGGCGGTCGGCAAAAGTATCGCCATCGAGGTGCTGCCGCCCCTGAATCATGTCGTATGCCATACGTGGAGTTTCGATGGATCGCTTCGCCCCCTCAGTGGTGTCGCGTGCACACAGCGACCTCACGGGACGCACACCCGTTTACACAAGCACGCCCGAACGGATCGGCGCGTCGCAGTTGACCGCGTTCACCGCCTTCCTGCGGATCTGTACCGGCCAGCCCCTGCCTGACTACGAAGCGCTGCACGATTTTTCCGTGCGAGAGTTTCGAACATTCTGGCAATGCTTCGTGCAATGGTCATTGGGACTCAACTGGTCAGGCAACGCTGAGCCAGTCTGTATCGGCGACGATTGCGAACACGCGAATTTCTTCCCGCAGATGCAACTGAACTATGCGGACAATCTGCTTGGGCTGTCGGTGGCATCTCCCGACGCGCCCGCGCTGACTGCCTGCCATGCCGACGGGCGTCGCGTGCGTCTGACCCGCGCCGAACTGCGTGAGCGGGTGGCGCGTCTCGCACACGCGCTGTCTGAGTTGGGACTAGGCGAAGGGGACCGCGTGGTGGGCGTGATGCGCAACGACGCGGATGCGGTCGTGACTGCATTGGCCGTTACCGCCCTCGGTGCAACGATGTCGACCGCCGCGCCCGAGATGGGTGTCGATTCGATCCGCG
This sequence comes from Paraburkholderia madseniana, assembly GCF_009690905.1. Taxonomy (GTDB): domain Bacteria; phylum Pseudomonadota; class Gammaproteobacteria; order Burkholderiales; family Burkholderiaceae; genus Paraburkholderia; species Paraburkholderia madseniana. The sequence continues at coordinate 9,828 of NZ_VOSW01000066.1, read as the reverse complement.
ATCGCTTCGAACCACTCGCACCGCGACTGCTGTTCGCGCACACGGCGGCGCGGACATTCGACACCGGCAGGTCGGTGGCGAGCAACGTCGCCGATCTCGCTGCCGCGTTGCCGTCTCTGCAAGGTGTCGTGTGTCTCGACGACGGGACTTTGCCGAGCACAGTCACGCAGTCGATCTATTCGCTCGGCGAGTTGCTCGATGCCGGCGACGCGGACCGTTTTGTGTGGCGGCGCTTCGCTTTCAACCATCCGCTTTTCATCATGTTTTCGTCGGGCACCACCGGCAAGCCGAAGTGCATCGTGCATGGCACCGGCGGCACCCTGATCGAGCATCTGAAGGAGCATCGGCTGCACAGCGACCTGCGACCAGGCGATCGAATGTACTTCCACACCAGTTGTGCGTGGATGATGTGGAACTGGCAGTTGTCGGCGCTTGCTTCCGGCGTCGAGATCGTGACGTACGATGGTCCGATCTCGACGGTCGATACGCTATGGCGTCTTGTTGCCGAAGAGCGCGTCACCGTGTTCGGCACGAGTCCCGCTTATCTGAAGATGTCCGAGGATGCAGGCGTGGAACCGAAGGCGCAGTTCGACCTCGGTGCGCTGCGCGCGATACTGTCCACCGGTGCGGTGCTGTACGACGCGCAGTTCGAGTGGGTGCGCGATCACGTGAAGCCGCTGCCGCTGCAATCGATCTCGGGCGGCACCGACATTATCGGCTGCTTTGTGCTTGGCAATCCGAACCTGCCGGTCTACGCGGGCGAAGCGCAGTGCAGGAGCCTCGCGCTGGATGTACAGGCGTGGGACCAGGGATCGCGGACCGGCGGCGTTGGCCAACTCGTCTGTGTGAATCCGTTTCCTTCGCGTCCGCTCGGCTTCTTCGGCGACGCGCAGGGCGATGCCTTTCATGCCGCCTATTTCGCCAGCAATCCAGGTGTCTGGACGCATGGCGATCTCATTTCGTTGTCGCCGGAGGGTGCTGTACGAATGCATGGTCGTTCCGACGGCGTGCTGAACGTGCGCGGCATCAATGTCGGTCCAGGTGAAATTTACCGCGTGCTGAACGACATCCCCGAAATCCGCGAGGCGATGGTCGTCGAGCAGAAGGTGCGGGATGCGTCCGCCGGCCACGCGGACCCGGAGAATGTCGAGTCGCGTGTCGTGCTGCTGCTGGTGCTGAATGATGGCGCGGCGTTGAGCGGCGCACTTGCTGCCCGGGTACGCCGTGATCTCGCGCGTCGCGCGTCGCCTGCGCATGTGCCAGACCGGATCATTGCGGTCGATGCTTTGCCGGTCACGCATAACGGCAAGCTTTCCGAAGCCGCGGCGCGCAGCGCGGTCAACGGACTGCCGATCGGCAACGCGGCGGCATTGCGCAATCCCGAGTGCCTCGATGCAATCCGGCGTCATCCGGCGCTGAATCTGGCTACACGCGAGTTGCCGCCGGTTGGCGAGAGCCGCGAACAACTCGAACTGTATTTGCAGGCGTATTGGGAGAAGCTGTTCGGCGTCGCACCGATCGGTCGCGACGACAACTTCTTCGACCTCGGCGGTCATTCGCTACTCGCGACACGCTTGCTCGCTGACGTACGCCAGTCGACCGGACGCACGATTCCACTCGCGATGCTGATGATCGCGCCGACGATCACGCGACTCGCCGCGCTGATTTGCGACGACGCGCTGCCGCCGTCTTCACCTACGCTCGTACGAGTGCGCGCCGGGACCGGTATGCCGCTATTTCTCATCCATAGCGCAAGCGGTTCGGTGATGGAATGCCTGGCATTGATCGGTTCGCTGAAGAGTCCTCGCCCGGTTTACGGATTGCTGGCACGAGGTCTCGACGGCGAGCAGCCGGCATTGTTGCGCGTCGAAGATATGGCGGCCAGCTACATCGAGCAGATGCGTACCGTCCAGCCGAACGGGCCGTACGCGGTAGCCGGCTATTCGTTCGGCGGTCTGGTTGCGTTTGAAATCGCGCAACAACTGCGCCGTGCCGGCGAACGGATCGAATTGCTTTTCCTGCTCGATACCTACGTGGACGAACATTGCCGGCCCTGGACGGCGCGGTTGCGGCGCCGCGCCGGCTCTGTCCGCGCACATTGGCAAACGGTGCGTGAGCTGCCTGCGGCGCGACTTCCCGGTTACGTGAAGGACAGGTTCGCCGGCGTGGCGGATCAAATTCGGATGCGTGTTGGCCGTATGGCGCTGCGGCCCGAGGGCTACACCGCAGTGCTGCCACCGGCGATGCAGCATATGCGCGAAACGATGCGGGTTGCGATGACGACCTATCGGCCTAAGCCTTATGACGCGGGACCGATTGTCTATGTGCGTGCGGCAGTCTCGCAGAGTGCATATGGCGATCCGATGCTGCTTTGGCGGCGTGTCGCGCGAGCCGGGCTGGTGGTGGCGGAGGTGTCCGGTGGCCATGCCGACCTGATCGTCGAACCGAATGTGCAGTTCGTTGCGGCGGCGCTCGACCGCGGGTTGGGGGAGTGATGACTTCGGCAAGCACCATGTGACACGTTGCACCCGTTCTGCGTGTCCCCGCTACAATCTGCCAGATCCATTTGACGCGGAAGAGCACGTATGAAAGTCACCCGGGAGCCTGTCGCATTGTCGCGGGCCACGCAGCTGCTGAATCATGGCCCTGTCACGATCATTACCAGCGCGCACGGCGGCCGCTCGAATGTGATGGCCGCATCGTGGGCGATGCCGCTCGATTTCACGCCGCCAAAGGTGGTCGTCGTGGTAGACAGCCGCACGCTCACGCGGCAACTGATTGAAGCGAGCGGCGTGTTCGGCCTGCAACTGCCGAGCCGCGGATTTGCTGCGCAGACGCTGGCGGTGGGAACGAACGCAGGCGCTGAACTCGACAAATTCTCCGCCTTCGACCTCGAGACTTTTCCCGCACAAAAAATCGATGTGCCGATGCTGGCGGGCTGCATCACGTGGATGGAATGCAAGGTGATTCCGGACGATAGCCAGCGGCACGATCTGATCATTGGCGAAGTGGTCGCCGCCTATGCGGACAGCCGCGTGTATTCGAACAACCGCTGGCACTTTGGCGATGATCCGGATCTGCGTACGTGCCATTACGTGGCGGGCGGGACGTTCTTCGCCACAGGCGATGCGTTTGAAGTCGCGCCGGTGGCGAGCGGCGCGGGGGATTAGTCGGTTAGCGGCGGCGCGCCCGCATTTTGTAAGCGTCCACGCCGCGCGCTATTTCTGCCGCAGAAATTTGCCCGCCTTCTGCTCCAGCAGCGCGACGAGTTCGGGCTGCATGAACGCATAGTCGTCGGGGATGTCGAGGCAAATCACTTTTTTGCCATTCAGATACGCGCGGAATTTTGCCGACAGCCTCGCGCGATGCGCTTTTTCCATTACGAAGACGATGTCGGCCCAGCGAACCTGCTCGGGCGAAAGTGGCACGTCGGCATCCGCGGCAAGTCCGGCCGAATCCGTTTCGACGTTTGGCCAAGTGGCGAACACCTGCTCGGCTGTCGGGCTGCGCAGGCGGTTCTTGCTGCAGATAAACAAGGCACGCATCACTGATTAGCTCGCTACGTTTCTGTTCAGGGGCAAGCGTGTCTCACGTATTGCCATCGGCAAACGCAGTCAGTGCCTCGCCCGCCAGCCGGTAGCGAACCCATTCGCTTTGCGCGCTCGCGCCGATCGATTCATAGAAGCCGATTGCAGGTTCGTTCCAGTCGAGCACGCTCCATTCAAAGCGCCCACAGCCCGTTTCGCACGCAATTTGTGCGAGATGGCGCAGCATCTGTTTGCCCGCGCCACTGCCACGCGATGTCGGCGATATGTACAGGTCTTCCAGATAAAGCCCCTGTTTGCCGAGCCACGTCGAATAGGAAAAGAAGTAAACGCAAAAACCGATCGGCTGGCCGTTCATTTCGCAGATCAAAGCCTTCGCCGTGGATGTGGCGGAGAACAAGCTCGTTTCGATGTCTTCGACGTTCGCGACAACTTCGTGTTCCGCTTTTTCATACACCGCGAGTTCGGTGATGAAGCGGAGAATCAGGGCGGCGTCGGCTGCGTGGGCGGGGCGGATGTGGATGGTCAAGGTGAGGTGCTCGGTCGATTGGATGGTGGGTCGAAGTTTAGCGAAGATGCGGCGGCTTCGGATCAAACATCCATCGTATCGCTTATCCAGATTGCAATTGACGCATCGCCACAAAATCGTTTACTGTCGATCCATGGACTTCCACTCGATTCCCTTCGCTGCCGTCACCACCACGACGACCACCTTCACAGGCGGGTCGTCTGGAGGTTGCGCACGCTAGAAGCAGGAAGCTGTGGCAGACCACGAAAGGCCCCGCCGGAAACGGACGGGGCCTTTGGCGTTTCTGGACCTCCGTTTGCGGCATCGATCCTCAGTATCTGCAAGATCAAATCAAACGGAGTGTCATCGTGAACGACATCGACCATCGTGTACTGGGCAATAAACTCGACCTCTTCCATCAGCAGGAAGAAGGCGCCGGCATGGTTTTCTGGCACCCACGCGGCTGGGAGCTGTACCGCGTGCTGGAAGATTACATTCGTGCCCGCATGCGGCGCGCTGGCTTTCGCGAGATCCGTACGCCGCAACTGCTGGCGCGCTCGTTGTGGGAGAAGAGCGGTCACTGGGAGAAGTTCGGCGCGGCGATGTACTCGTTGGCCGACGCTGAAGAAGGGCGCGCGCTGTGTTTGAAGCCGATGAGTTGTCCGTGTCACGTGCAGGTGTTCAACCAGCGTGTGCGGTCGTATCGCGAGCTGCCGGTTCGTTATAGCGAGTTCGGCGCGTGTCATCGTGACGAACCTTCGGGATCGCTTGAAGGGCTGAAGCGTACGCGTGCGTTCGTGCAGGATGATGCGCATGTGTTCTGCACGGAGGCGCATATCGAAGCCGAAGTGGGCCGCTTCTGTTCGCTGCTGCGTGCTGTCTATGCGGATCTCGGCTTCCCTGACTTCAAAGTGGCGCTCGCCACGCGGCCTGCGATGCGCGCGGGCAACGATCAAACGTGGGATCGGGCGGAAGAGGCGCTGGCTAATGCAGCGCGTGCAGCGGGCCTTGAATTCGACTTACTCGAAGGAGAGGGCGCTTTTTATGGGCCGAAACTGGAGTTTCATTTGACGGATAGCCGAGAACGTAGCTGGCAGTGCGGCACGATTCAGCTTGATTTCGTGCTGCCCGATCGGCTTGACGCGGAGTTCGTCAACGAGCGCAACGAACGCGAGCGGCCGGTGATGATTCATCATGCGGTGCTTGGCAGTATGGAGCGTTTCATCGCGATGCTGCTCGAACATCATGAAGGGTGGTTGCCGGTGTGGCTTGCGCCAGAACAGGTCGTGGTCGCGACGATCAGCGATGCGAACGCGGCTTATGCGCAAGAGGTGATGCAAGCGCTTGATGACGCCGGCATAAGAGCACTGCTCGACGGCAGACCGGAGCGATTGGAGAAGAAGATCGTCGACGCAAGGGAAAAGCAGGTGCCGATTTTCGTCGCGGTCGGTTCGCGGGATGAACGCGATCGGACGATCAGTATTCGTATGCGCGACGGGCAGCAGTCGACGCTTGCGCTCGCGGAGGGTGTCGAGCATTTGCGGGTAGGTGCGTTGCCGCCTCCACTACGATCCGGATTTTAGTGGTGCAGGGGCGCCGGTCCGCTTCGGCCGCTGCGTACCCAGCCGGTTTGCATTTGCGTCCTGCGCCAACCATACTCCTTCTGTCGGCAATCTTCCGAGCGAACCTCGATGAACCCTAACGACACTGACGGCACCCAGCACGAGCACGAGCATGCCGACGCTCACCACCACAACGGCAGTGCGTTGTCAGAGATGGATTTGCGGGTGCGTGCGCTGGAATCGCTGCTAGTCGAGAAGGGGTACGTCGATCCACGTGCCCTGGATATCCTGATCGAGACCTATGAGCACAAGGTCGGGCCGCGCAATGGCGCGCGCGTGGTCGCGAAGGCATGGCGCGACCCGGCATACAGGCAATGGCTGCTGGACGACGCTACTGCCGCGATTGCTTCGCTCGGCTACACCGGCAGGCAGGGCGAACACATGGTGGTGCTGGAGAACACGCCCGCCGTGCACAACATGGTGGTCTGCACGCTGTGCTCGTGCTATCCCTGGCCGGTACTTGGGCTTCCGCCGGTCTGGTACAAGTCGGCGCCTTACCGGTCGCGCGCGGTCATGGATCCGCGTGGTGTGTTGAAGGAGTTCGGCTTCGAATTGGCCGCCGAAGTGGAGTTTCGCGTGTGGGACTCCACCGCAGAGGTTCGTTATCTGGTGTTGCCCATGCAGCCGCCCGGAACCGATGGCTTCTCTGAGGAGGCGCTGGCTGAACTGGTGACACGTGACTCGATGATCGGCACAGGATTGCCGAATACACCGGAATCGAATCGGGAGCCCGCATGAACGGCGCACAAGACCTTGGCGGCATGCAGGCATTCGGCCCGATACGGGCGGAAGCCGACGTCTCGCTCTTTCACGCTGACTGGGAGCGCCGGGTGCTGGCGATCACGCTGGCGATGGGCGCAGTCGGCAAGTGGAACATCGACATGTCTCGTGCCGCACGGGAGAGCTTGCCGCCTGCGCAATACCTCTCCAGCAGCTACTACCAGATCTGGTTCGAAGGACTGATAAAGCTGCTGCTGAGTACCGGGCTGGCAAGCGCGGAGGAAATCGGAACCGGCGAGTCGAGGAATGCGGCGGCGCCGGTCCCTCGAGTGTTGATGGCCGACGAAGTAGCCGCCGCGCTGCTCCGGGGCAGCCCTGCCGATCGCCCCGCAGCCGCTGACGCATGCTTTAAGGTTGGTGACAGGGTGCAGACCCGTCAGTTGAATCCATCCACGCATACGCGTCTGCCGCGCTACTGCCGCGGCAGACGAGGGCAGATTATCGGCGTGCACGGCGCACACGTCTTTCCCGATGCCAACGCGGTTGGGCTCGGCGAACAACCGCAATGGCTCTATACGGTGCGCTTCGATGCCGCCGAACTCTGGGGGACGGATACGACAGCGGCATCGGTCTGCGTCGACTGCTGGGAGCCGTATCTCGACTACCCGAACGCCGGGTCTGCCTGACATGACTTCCACCCGGCCAAATCTGCTTGAACTGCGTACCGTCTTGCCGGCGTTGCCTTGCGACGAGGCGGGGCCTGTTTTCAGTGCGCCGTGGGAAGCCCAGGCGTTTGCTATGACATTGGCCTTGCACAAGTGCGGCATGTTCACCTGGGCTGAATGGGCAGAATGCCTGAACCACGCAATCCGTGATGCGCAGGCCGCTGGCGACCCGGACCGTGGCAACACTTACTACAGTCATTGGCTGACGGCGCTGGAGCGCATCAGCACCATCAAGGGACTGGTGACAGACGACATGCTTCGGCAGCGTCGCAACGCATGGGACGTCGCAGCACGCCGTACTCCGCACGGACAGCCGATCGAGCTTGGATGACGGTGTCCCTCGCACTCGGCCATTTATAGCCATTGGCCGGCGCTCGCGCGAGGACATCAGTGAGCGGTCGCTTTCTGCGCCGCGCATCGCATGTGTACATGTTCGCCAGCTTAGCGGGCTGATATCGTATTTCTCGAATAACACCGCAAATCGCCGATTAACTTCCCGCTTTGAACGTGCACATCTCATGAAACTGCCGATCTATCAGATTGACGCATTTACGGATAAGGTGTTTAAGGGCAACTACGCTGCGGTAGTGCCACTCAAACATTGGTTGCCCGATAGTTTGATGCAGGCAATCGCCGCTGAAAACAACCTGTCCGAAACAGCATTCTTCGTGAAAAATGCTGACGGCGCGTTCGACATTCGCTGGTTTTCCCCACTCACCGAAATCGCTTTCTGTGGGCATGCCACACTGGCAAGCGCATATGTGATCTTCAAGCGATGTGAAGATCTGGACGTGATCGAATTTGTTGCGAAAGCCGTCGGTCGGCTTACCGTTTGCCATACGCGTGACGGTCTGATCGAAATGAGCTTCCCGCAGCGGCCGGCTGAGAAACTAAACGACATACCCGCAAACTTGATCCAGGGGCTTTCGATACGGCCTCAAGAAGTGCTGATAAACCAGCAAGCCTACGTTGTCATCTACGCAACAGAACACGAGGTACGATCCGTCGTACCCGACCTCAATTTGCTGTCGACACTTGGTCCGCTCGATGTCGTCGTGACAGCGCGCGGAGATGAGCATGATTTTGTGTCCCGCTACTTTTGGCCTGCTAATGGCGGAGATGAAGATCCAGTGACCGGATCTATTCACGCGGCGCTCGCGCCCCTATGGTCCGACCGTTTGGGTAGGTCGGAGCTCGTGGCCATGCAGGTGTCACGACGCAGCGGGTTACTTCATTGTCGCGTGCAAGACGACCGGGTGTATATCTCTGGTCAGGCTGTTCAATATCTTGAAGGGACAATCGACATCCCGGATGCGTAGGAGCGGCTGTTGAAGTCGCGTTATGTCGCCACGCCTTGACATCTGTTGCCGCGAGATCCTGATCTTCTCTCTAAAGCAACCCAACCTCTCGCGACGAATAGATTCAGAAGATCCAGCGCGTCGCGAGTTGCTTGTGAAATTTGATCGGCCAAGGCCGCATCAGTAACAGTTTCCGCGTCGAGCCACACGGATGCTGTCTCCGCGTCGAGTAGCGCCACAGTGACTTCGCTTACGGCTTCAGCAAAACGCCGTTTCAAGACGCCTTCAAGGACTTGCTGAATTCGGGCACTCTCTTCGTCGGATGCTTGCGAAATTTGAACGTCTATCAAAAAGCGCTCTCGCAGACCTCGCGCCAACGCCGCAAGCTTTCGCCTCGAAGTTTGTTGCCCGTCGTGAGCAGTTGCAGCGACCCGTTGCGCGTCGACCACCAGAAAGACAGTCTGGTCGACGACTCGTGCACTCTTTACATACGTCGCGTTCTGCATCGCAAGGAACGTGCGCACGTCGTCCTCAGTTGGTAAGGCCAAGCTGCCTCCACACGTGTTTGACTTGACCTATTGCTCGCTCTGCCCTGCGCCCCCAATTTCGAGCAGCATCAGATGTTTTGTCATCAAGAAGAACATGACCGTTCTGCACAGTCGCCAATACTGACGGCTCATAATCGGCGATTTCCCTGATGCGGTAGCCCTCCTTGAGGATTTCGGCAAGCTCACGAAGAGCAGTCGACGCCCTTTCGACAAACTGCGACTGCTCGGCATGGGAAATCAGTCCTCGCTTAGCCCGCTGACGGGCGACATCAACGATCTTTTCACGTAGTTTTCCCGTCAAGTCATCGGGCATGGTTTTGTGAGGAAAGCGCACTATTTCTGGGTGACCGTAACGAATCATTTCGCGAACAGCCAAAAACACACCGTAGTAGTAGCGATTGAAAGCGCTACGTCCAAAGAGATTAGGGTTCAACACGCTATCGGTTGCGACCGCATGTTGTGTCAGCGCGTCAGCTACTTGCTCCATTGTCCCTCACGGTCGGCATGAGTTCGTCTATCGAGATTATACGAGAACGAACGTTCATGTCTTGCAAGCAGCTTTGAAAATGATTGAAGGCTGTCCACGTGGGCAGCCGATTGGTCTTTGGGACTCTTGGCGGCGCTCCGTGAGACGGAGACAGCGGCTCCAAGCCGCATGGCCGAGATGCTCGAGATCGGACCGGACATTGCGGAATGGCCGCCGCAGCGAATGCGTGAGTACCCGTCAGGCCGAACACAAGCCGCCCTCGTCCTATCTCTCCTTATCCGTTCGGCCAAATCAAACATTTAGCCTACAAGATTGAAGTCAACAGCGGTCGCCTCCCTTATAATTACCAAGTCGTCAGGAGACACCCGGCGACCA
>NZ_VOSW01000065.1 GCF_009690905.1 Paraburkholderia madseniana | reverse complement strand
CGGTGGCACAGGGTCAGCCGGCAGGTTCCGAGGCAACCGCGGAAGACGCTGCTTCGGCCCCGGGAACTCAGGCTGCGGTGGATAACGCAGCGTCGGCTACGCCGATGCCCGCGCCGCTGGCGACCGGTGCGGCGCCATCTTCCGCTCCGGCGGTCACGGCAGCAGTCGCGCCGAAGGCCGGTTCGCAGGTCCAGGCGGCGGCGCAAAGCGCGAGCGCGCCAGTGGTCGCCGCGATAGGCGCATCGGCCGCAGCAGATACGGCGGCGCCGGCCGCGGGTGAGGCGATCATCGCGTTGCGGGTGACGCAGGACAGCTGGTTCAGCGTGCGTGGCAAGGACGGCAAGGAAGTGTTCTCCGGCCTCGTGCACGCAGGCGATACGAAGGAAGTAACGGGCGCGGCCCCTTTCAAGGTCACGGTCGGCAACAAGGCGGGTCTCGAGTCGCTTACGCTCGATGGTCAGCCAGTCGATCCGTCCAAATATTCGGCAGCCAAGGGTAACGTGGCGCGCTTCGCGTTGCCTTGATAGATACGGTATGCGTCGCGGCCAACCGGTTCGCGGCGCTTTTTCAATTCAGGCGCTACGTCTTTTTTGTGGCGCATGCGGCGTAAATGGGTTTTTCGATGCAATCCGAAGCTCAATCCCAATCCAGTAGCAAGATCGTTTCAAACGAGCCGGTGTTCGGCGGCCACGCTGCGCGGCGCAAGTCGCACGCAGTCGATGTCCGTTGGGGCGGCCAGCTCGTCACCATCGGCGGCGATGCGCCCGTGCGCGTCCAGTCGATGACCAACACCGACACCGCGGACGCGATCGGCACGGCGATCCAGATCAAGGAACTGGCGCAAGCCGGTTCGGAGCTGGTGCGTATCACGGTCAACACGCCGGAAGCGGCGGCGGCCGTGCCGGCTGTCCGCGAGCAGCTTGACCGCATGGGCGTGTCGGTGCCGCTGGTCGGCGATTTTCATTACAACGGCCATTTGCTGCTGCGCGATTACCCCGCGTGCGCGGAGTCGTTGTCGAAGTACCGGATCAATCCGGGCAATGTCGGCCACGGCGCGAAGCGCGACACGCAGTTCGCGCAGATGATCGAAGCGGCGGTGAAGTACGACAAGCCGGTGCGGATCGGCGTCAACTGGGGCAGCCTCGACCAGGACCTGCTCGCGAAGATGATGGACGAAAACGCCGCGCGTTCCACGCCGTGGGAAGCGCAGAGCGTGATGTACGAAGCGTTGATCCAGTCGGCGATCGGCTCGGCGGAGCGCGCGGTCGAAATCGGCTTGCCGCGCAACAAGATCATTCTGTCCTGCAAGGTCAGCGGCGTGCAGGATCTGATCGCGGTGTACCGTGAACTCGCGCGCCGGTGCGACTTCGCGCTGCATCTGGGTCTGACCGAAGCGGGCATGGGGTCGAAGGGCATTGTGGCGTCGACCGCTGCGTTGTCGGTGTTGCTGCAGCAAGGCATCGGCGACACGATCCGTATCTCGCTCACGCCCGAACCGGGTGGCCCGCGCACGGGTGAAGTGATCGTCGGCCAGGAAATTCTGCAGACCATGGGCCTGCGTTCGTTCACGCCGATGGTGATCGCGTGCCCGGGTTGCGGCCGTACCACCAGCACGCTGTTCCAGGAGCTGGCGTCGCAAATCCAGACCTATCTGCGCACGCAGATGCCGGTGTGGCGCGATCAATATCCTGGCGTCGAAAAGATGCACGTCGCGGTGATGGGCTGCATCGTCAACGGTCCGGGCGAATCGAAACAGGCGAATATCGGCATCAGCTTGCCGGGTTCGGGCGAAAATCCGGCCGCGCCGGTGTTCATCGACGGCGAGAAGGTCAAGACGCTGCGCGGCGAGAACATCGCGCAAGAATTCCAGCAAATCGTGAGTGACTACGTCGAGCGCCGCTATGGCCGCGCCGAAGCACTCAACTAAATACCGCCAATCGAAGACAGATGACTGAACAGAAGAAAAAGCTCGAAAAGTTGTCCGGTGTGAAGGGCATGAATGACATCCTTCCGCAGGACGCCGGGCTGTGGGAATTTTTTGAAGCGACCGTCAAGTCGATGCTGCGCTCGTACGGATACCAGAATATTCGTACGCCGATCATCGAGCATACGCAGTTGTTCAAGCGCGGTATCGGTGAGGTGACCGACATCGTCGAGAAAGAGATGTACAGCTTTACCGACGCATTGAACGGCGAAAATCTGACGATGCGCCCGGAAAACACGGCGGCTGTGGTGCGCGCGACGATCGAGCACAACATGCTGTACGACGGTCCGAAGCGCCTGTGGTACATCGGCCCGATGTTCCGTCACGAGCGTCCGCAGCGCGGCCGCTATCGCCAGTTCCATCAGGTCGGCGTGGAAGCGCTGGGCTTTGCCGGTCCGGACGCCGACGCTGAAATCATCATGATGTGTCAGCGTCTGTGGGACGACCTCGGCTTGATGGGCATCAAGCTCGAGCTCAATTCGCTGGGTCTCGTGGAAGAGCGCGCGGCGCATCGCGTCGAGTTGATCGCGTACCTCGAAAAGCACATGGACGTGCTCGACGAAGAGGCGAAGCGCCGTTTGTACACGAACCCGCTGCGCGTGCTCGACACGAAAAATCCTGCCATGCAGGAAGTCGCGCAGAACGCACCCAAGCTGATCGATTTTCTCGGCGAAGAATCGCGCGCGCACTTCGAAGGCCTGCAGCGCATTCTGAAGGCGAACAACATTCCGTTCACGATCAATCCGCGCCTCGTGCGCGGTCTCGATTATTACAATCTGACCGTGTTCGAATGGGTGACCGACAAGCTCGGCGCGCAAGGCACCGTCGCGGCCGGCGGCCGTTACGATCCGCTGATCGAACAGCTTGGCGGTAAGCCGACGGGCGCATGCGGCTGGGCCATGGGCGTCGAGCGTATCCTCGAGCTGCTGAAAGAAGATCAGCTCGTACCGGAAGACGAAGGCTGCGACGTATACGTAGTCCATCAGGGCGACGCGGCGCGCGAACAGGCCTTTATCATCGCCGAGCGTTTGCGCGACACGGGTCTCGACGTGATCCTGCATTGCAGCGCGGACGGTCAGACGGCGAGCTTCAAGTCGCAAATGAAGCGTGCCGACGCGAGCGGCGCGGCATTCGCGGTGGTCCTCGGCGAAGACGAGATTGCGAACGGCACGGTCGGCGTCAAACCGCTCCGTGATACAAGTTCTAACGGCGGTAAAAACGAGCAACATAACGTGCCCGCCGAAGACTTGACCGAATTTCTAATCAATGCGATGGTTGCAACCGCCGAAGACGGCGACGACTGATCGCGATGTCGTCGAGCCCCTTGGCTCGACACGCACACGTATCAAGAAAGAGGAAATCGCCGGGCGATGAGTTACCACGACGAACAAGAATCGATTGAAAGTCTGAAGGCATGGTGGACGCAGTGGGGCAATGCAACCACGTGGATCGTGCTGGTGGCCTTGGTTGCCGCCGCTAGCTGGAACGGCTGGAATTTCTGGCAACGGCGCCAGGCCGCGGAAGCCGCGGTGCTGTATGACCAGGTGCAACAAGCCGTTGCATCGGGTGACAAGGCGAAGATCACGCGCGTTGCCACCGATATGGAAGACAAGTTCAGCCGCACCGCGTATGCGCAGATGACCGCGCTGGGCGCCGCCAAGGCGCTGTACGCCGCGGGTGACGAAGCTGCCGCGAAGGCCCAGTTGCAATGGACCATCGATCACGCAAAAGACGACGAGTTCAAGCAGATCGCCAAGCTCCGTCTGGCTTCGCTGCTGCTCGACGACAAGGCTTACGACCAGGGCCTCGCACTGCTCGCCGAACCGCAGTCCGATGCGTTCAAGGGCATTGTGGCGGACGGCCGCGGTGATCTGCTCGCCGCCCAAGGCAAGCGTGACGATGCGCGCGCGGCCTACAAGCTTGCCCTCGACTCGCTGTCGAAAAACGATAGCTCGGCTCGCCAGTTGATTCAGTTCAAGCTGGACGCGCTGGGCGGCTAATCGCCGCATGCAGCGCGCCGCATGATACGACCAACCGGTCTCCTTTAACTCATTTCCTGAATGCTTCGTCCACCGATGAATCTGCTGAAACGTTACGCTGTGCCCGTTGCCTGTGCGATGACCGTGCTCACCATGGCGGCTTGCTCATCCACGAAAGACGAGCGCCGCGAGCCCACGCCGCTCACCGAGTTCAAACCCGTGCTCGACGTGCAGCAGGCGTGGAAGACGAGCGTCGGCAAGGCGGGTCGTTACCTGTTCTCGCCGGTCGCGGTCGGCAACGCGGTGTATGCGGCGGGCGCGAACGGCTCGGTTGCGAAGATCGACGCGCAAACCGGCAAGGACATCTGGCGCGTCAAGCTGCATGACGATCTGTCGGCAGGTGTTGGCAGCGACGGCACGCTCACGGCGGTTGGCGGCCTGAAGGGCGATGTCTACGTGCTCGGCGCGGACGGCAAACAATTGTGGACCGCCAAGGCGCCTGGCGAAATCATCTCGCCGCCGCTGGTCGGCAACGGCCTCGTGGTGGTGCGCACGGTCGACGGTCAGATCGTCGCGTTCAATGCGCAAACTGGCGAGCAGAAGTGGAATTATCGCAACCGCGCGGTGCCGCTCAACCTGCGCGTTTCCTCTGGTATGACGTTCGCGGGCGACGCGGCGGTGCTGGCCGGCTTCCCGGGCGGCGCATTCGCTGCGATCAACCTGCAGACCGGCGACAACTACTGGCAGACCCCGGTGTCGTATCCGAAGGGCGTGACGGAAGTGGAGCGCATCAACGACGTGACGGGCCCGCCCACGCTGCTTGGCTCGGAAACCTGCGCGGTGACGTTCCAGGGTCAGATTGGCTGCTTCGACGCGAACTCCGGCCGCGCGGTGTGGGAAAAGGCGTTTTCGAGCACGAGCGGTCTCGCGCAGGATGACCGCGCTGTGGTGGCGGCCGACGACTGGTCGGTGGTGTCGGCGTTCGACGTCAGCAATGGCGCGACGCTGTGGAAGAACGACAAGCTGAAGAATCGCGAACTCAGCGTCCCGTTCATTCTGGGTCATGCCGCCGTGCTGGGTGACTACCAGGGTTTCGTGCACTTCCTGTCGCGCGACGACGGCACGCTCGTGGCCCGTGTGAAGACCGACGGCAGCCCGATTACCGCGGCGCCGGTGCTGGCCGGCGAAACGCTGGTCGTGCTGACGCACGACGGCGACCTGTACGGCTACCGCCCGCGCTAATCGCGCAGGCTATTGCCAGTCAAGCGTCGTCAAGCGTGCAGGCCGGCTTCGCCGGCCGCACGCGTTTTTGTTGTATAGCTGGGCAACTAGAAATACTCCGCCGGACTGGCTGGTCCGGCAAGTCGGATCAGAAACGGCCCATGTGGCCATTGGTGGCTGCTTGCGGCGCCACCTTCGACGGCATCCTGGTCGATACCGCAGAGAATCGTATCGAACCGGCGTGTGAGCCGTTGAGCAAGAAAGACTGAAGCTGGCGGCCCACTGGCGCCGCCCCATACAGCCAAACCCCCGTCCGCCCGGGTGCGCATATTGACAGCACATCCGGGGCTGGCCGAATTCGTGATAATTTTCGTCAAAGGCTGCCGTGTAGCGGCCGCATGGCGTCGCTACGCGGGCCGTCGATTTCGATCCCGCGTTTCACCGTGAACAACATCTGATGAAACCCGTTATTGCCCTGGTTGGGCGCCCCAATGTGGGGAAATCCACGCTATTCAACCGTCTCACGCGCACGCGTGATGCGCTGGTTGCCGACCTGCCCGGTCTCACCCGCGATCGCCATTACGGCGAGGGGCGCGCCGGCGACCGGCCGTATCTGGTCGTCGATACCGGCGGCTTCGAGCCGGTCGCGAAAGACGGCATCCTGCACGAGATGGCGCGTCAAACCCGCCAGGCGGTCGAGGAATCGGACGTCGTCGTGTTCATCGTCGATGGCCGCAACGGTCTCGCGCCGCAGGACAAGACGATTGCCGACTACCTACGCAAGACCGGCCGGCCGATCTTCCTCGTCGTCAACAAGGCGGAGGGGATGAAGTACAGCACGGTGGCCGCCGACTTCTACGAACTCGGTCTCGGCGACCCGCGCGCGATTTCGTCGGCACACGGTGACGGCGTCACCGAAATGATCAATGACGCGCTGGGTGTCGCGTACGCCGGACAGCCGGAAGAGAGCGACGAGGAAAAACAGGCGCACGGCGTGAAGATCGCGATCGTCGGCCGGCCGAACGTCGGCAAGTCGACCTTGATCAACGCGCTGGTGGGCGAAGAGCGCGTGATTGCGTTCGACATGCCGGGCACGACGCGCGATTCGATCTACGTCGACTTCGAGCGTCAGGGCAAGCCCTACACGCTGATCGACACGGCTGGTTTGCGCCGCCGCGGCAAGGTGTTCGAAGCGATCGAGAAGTTCTCGGTGGTGAAAACGCTGCAGTCGATTTCGGACGCGAACGTCGTGATCCTGCTGCTTGACGCACAGCAGGATATTTCCGAACAGGACGCGCACATTGCCGGTTTCGTGGTGGAGCAGGGCCGCGCGCTGGTGGTGGGCGTGAACAAATGGGACGGGCTCGATTCGCATGTGCGCGAGCGCACTAAGGCCGACATCGAGCGCAAACTAAAATTTCTCGACTTCGCCAAATTCCACTTCATTTCCGCCGCGGAAAAAACCGGAATCGGCCCGCTGATGCGCTCGGTCGACGACGCCTACGCCGCCGCCATGGCCAAGCTGCCGACGCCGAAGTTGACGCGCGCGCTGATCGAGGCAGTGGAATTCCAGCAGCCGCGCCGACGCGGTCCGGTGCGCCCGAAACTGCGTTACGCGCACCAGGGCGGACAGAATCCGCCGATCATCGTGATTCACGGCAATGCGCTCGATGCGATCACCGAAACGTACAAACGCTACCTAGAAAACCGCTTCAGGGAAACTTTCAAGCTGACTGGGACTCCATTGCGCATAGAGTTCAGATCGTCGACGAACCCTTACGCGGATAAAGGCTAAATCCAGGCTGAAACCCGCGTGTGTGTTGGGTTTGGCCGCGAGGCCGGCCCGCTCGCGCAAAAATGAAAATCGGCTATAGTGTAGCGGTTGACGGCGGATCTCTTTTTCTTCGTCGTCAATTCAGTCAACCTGCAAAAAAATACGGAGTTTGCTATGAGCAACAAAGGGCAATTGTTACAAGACCCGTTTTTGAACGCACTGCGTAAAGAGCACGTGCCGGTGTCGATCTACTTGGTCAACGGCATCAAGCTTCAAGGGAACATCGAATCGTTCGACCAGTACGTCGTGTTGCTCCGGAATACGGTCACCCAGATGGTCTACAAGCACGCAATTTCTACTGTCGTGCCTGCCCGTCCGGTGAATTTCCACCCGGATTCCGAACAGTCCTAATCCCCGTCCGCGGCCGGCGTAGCGTCGCCCGTTGGCGATTACTCCCGGCCGCCTTATTTTGATACCCTCCAATTTGATCAATGCAGCGCTTGTCGGCATCGACTTCGGTAAGATCGATTTCGAAGCCAGTCTGGAAGAACTCAGCCTGCTCGCGCAAAGCGCGGGCGCGAATCCCTTAGTCACCCTCATGGGGCGCCGGTCCAGTCCCGATGCCAAGATGTTTGTCGGCAGTGGCAAGGCCGAAGAATTGCGTCTTGCCTGTGAGGCGAACGACATCGAACTCGTCATTTTCAATCACGCTCTGGCGCCTGCGCAGCAGCGCAATCTGGAGCAGGCGCTTAACCGCCGCGTGATTGATCGCACAAGCCTCATTCTCGATATTTTTGCGCAACGCGCCCGCAGCCATGAAGGCAAGCTGCAGGTGGAGCTCGCGCAGTTGCAGTATCTATCGACGCGGCTAATCCGCGCATGGACCCACCTTGAGCGCCAGAAGGGCGGTATCGGTTTGCGCGGCCCTGGCGAAACGCAGCTCGAAACCGACCGCCGTTTGATCGGCGAGCGCATCAAGGCGCTCAAGACCCGCCTCGAAAAACTGCGCCGTCAGCACGGCACGCAGCGCCGCGCGCGCAGCCGCAATCAGACGATGTCCGTGTCGCTTGTCGGCTACACCAACGCGGGCAAATCCACGCTCTTCAATGCGCTGACGAAGGCTCAGGCGTACGCCGCCGACCAGCTGTTCGCCACGCTGGATACCACGTCCCGCCGTGTCTATCTCGGCGACGAAGCCGGCCAGGTGGTGGTATCCGACACGGTCGGATTCATTCGCGAATTGCCTCACCAACTGGTGGCGGCTTTCCGCGCCACGCTCGAGGAAACCATCCACGCCGACCTGCTGCTGCATGTGGTCGACGCGTCGAGCGCCGTGCGCCTCGATCAGATCGATCAGGTGAACGAGGTGTTGCACGCAATTGGTGCGGATACGATCCGTCAGGTGCTGGTGTTCAACAAGATCGACGCCGTGCCGGAGTTGGCGGCCCGTGGCGACGCGGTCGAGCGGGATGAGTATGGTAATATTTCGCGCGTCTTTTTGAGCGCGCGCACGGGGCAAGGGCTGGATACATTGCGCGCTGCCATCGCTGAAATCGCTACTGCCGAACCTCTCTCCGATCCGCTGGTCGATCTTTCGGAAGAAGACCGGTCGGCAGCACCACGCGAGGACCGCAAGGTCTCAGAACTCGGGCACTGACCCGCTCCAATTGCACTGACCCGCTGTCTACTCTGGTGAACGAACACAGGTGAACGATTACAACGAGCGGAGTATCTGGCTGCGCATGCGCGCCATGCTTTCACTGAACGATCCGCGCTGGGGCCGGGGCGACGGCAATGGCGAACGCCAACGACCCAACGAACCCAAGCGGCCGCCGGCCAAGGACGGTGAAGGCCCGCCCGATCTCGACGAGATGTGGCGCGATTTCAACCGCCGTTTGAGCCGGGTGTTCGGCCGCAAGGGTGGCGGCACAGGCGGTGGCCGTCCGGACAACGGTCGCGGCGCGCGCATTGGTGTGGGCATCGTGATCGGCGTATTGATCGCGATCTATCTCGGCAGCGGCGTGTTTGTCGTGCAGGATGGCCAGGCCGGCGTCGTGATGCAGTTCGGCAAGTATCGCTACACCGCGGGGCAGGGTGTGCATTGGCGCCTGCCGTATCCGTTCGAAGCGCACGAGCTCGTCAACATCGGCCAGATTCGCCAGGTGGAGATCGGCCGTAACAACGTGGTGCACCTCGCCAACGTGAAGGACGCGTCGATGCTCACGCACGACGCCGATATCGTCGACGTGCGCTTTGCCGTGCAGTACCAGGTGAGCAAGCCGACCGACTATCTCTTCCGCAGCATCGATCCCGATCAGAGCGTGATGCAGGCCGCACAGGCGGCGGTGCGCAGCATCGTCGGTGCGCGCAGCACCAGTGACATCCTCTATCAGGATCGCGAAACAATTCGCCAGCAACTGATGGCGTCGATTCAGCAATCCCTGGATGAATACCAGTCCGGCCTCGCCGTGACCGGTGTGACGATCCAGGGTGTGCAGGTGCCCGACCAGGTGCAGGCCGCTTTCGACGATGCCGCCAAAGTGCGTCAGGACAACGAACGCGCCAAACGCGACGCGCAGGCCTATGCCGCCGAGCTGCTGCCGCGCGCGCAAGCAGATGTGGCGCATCAGGTCGACGAAGCGAAAACGTATAGCGACAAGACGGTGACCCAGGCGCAAGGCGATGCCGAGCGCTTCAAGCAGGTCTACGCGCAGTACTCGAAAGCGCCCGCTGTGATTCGCGAGCGCATGTACCTGGAAACCATGCAGCAGATCTATTCGAATACGACCAAGGTGTTTGTGGACAGCAAGAGCGGCAACAACGTGTTGTATCTGCCGCTCGACAAGCTGGTCGAGCAGACCCGGCAGCACGTTGCCGACGCTGCTGCGGCCGCTTCCGGCGCTGCCGTTACGTCGGGCGCTGCCGTGCCGCAAGCCGCGAGCAGCACCACCGCACCGGCCGCTGCTTCCGCTCCCGCCGCGGTTGCGACGCCTGCCAGCCAGGCCGCCGCCAGCAGCGATGCACTGCGTTCACGCGACTCCTTCCGCAGCCGTATGCGCGAAGACGACGTTCAATAAGGAGCGCACATCATGAACAAGATCATTGCGCTCGTCGTTGCCGTCGTCATCGTGCTGTTTGCCGCATCGTCGATGGTATTCGTGGTCGACCAGCGGCATATGGCTGTGCTGTCCTCGCATGGCGACACCGCGCCCGAATTGCTCGGCCCTGGCCTGCACGTGAAGCTGCCGCCGCCGTTGCAAACGGTCACGCTTGTCGATAACCGGATCCAGTCGCTCGACGCGCCAGATGAAGACCGTTATGTCACGTCGGACAAAACCGACCTGCTGGCCAACCCGGTCATCAAATACCGTGTAACCGATCCGCTGAAGCTGCTCGCCGAAACGCGGGGCGACGTGCAAAGTCTGGCGGACCGCCTGGCGCTGCTGTCGCGTAGCGCGCTCGGCGACGCGTTCAGCAAGGTCACGCTGAACGATGCGCTGGCAAAGCAACAAGCCGTCGCTGATGAAGCGCGCGGCACGATGAGCAAAGCCGCGGCATCGCTGGGCGTTTCGGTGCTCGACGTGCAACTGACGCGCGTCGATTTCCCGGCCGCGATGGCCGACTCCGTCTACAAGCGGATGATCGCCGCACGCCAGCAGGCCGCGGCCGACGAACGTGCGAAGGGCACGGCCGAGGCCGACCAGATCAAGGCGGATGCCGTCAGCCAGCAACAGGCGATTCTCGCGGACGGCTATCGTCAGGCGCAAACCATCAAGGGCGAGGGCGATGCCAAGGCAGCGGAAATCGCGGCCGAGGCATATGGCAGCGACCCGCAGTTCTACCAGTTTTATCAAAGCATGCAGGCGTACAAGAACACCTTCAAACCAGGCGACGTGATCGTGGTCGACCCGAGCAGCGAGTTCTTCCGCTTCATGCGTAGCCCGACCGGCGGCGCCGCCCCGGACGCTCCCGCGGCACCGCGCAAACACTGATAACCGGAACGCCGCGGCATCCGCATCGCGGCCCCTTCATTCGCATGGACATAGCCGGCTCGTTACTGCTCGCGATCGCATTGATGCTGATTATCGAAGGGATGTTTCCCTTCGTTTTTCCGAGCGCCTGGCGCGACACGTTCCGTAAAATAGCGGAACGGCCCCCGCATCAGATTCGCGTCGGCGGGCTGGTCGTGATGGTGCTCGGGTTGATCCTGCTGTTTATCGTGACCTGAAGGCGCTGCATGGCGCCGCCGCTGCGCGCCGTTGCGTTGGTCCGCCATATGCGCGGCATCAGTGGCGGGGCAACAGCGAGCGTTCAGCGGCGCGGGCCAGGAAGCTGGCAAAAGGGGCCACGAAGGGTTACGAAGGGCCGCTAAGGGCCGTTCCTATACCCGCGACAGCCGCCAGAATAGAGCCGTCGCCCGCCATTCACACACACTTACCGGCGCACCCAGCCGCCGTGTTCAACGTCGTAGGACTGTATCGATGTCGACCTGGTTACTTCCCGAGAATATCGCCGACGTGCTGCCGTCGGAAGCCCGCAAGATCGAAGAGTTGCGGCGCCATTTGCTGGACCGTTTCCGCTCGTATGGCTACGAGATGGTGATGCCGCCGCTGCTCGAGTACCTCGAGTCGCTGCTTACCGGCGGCGGGCACGATCTGAATCTGCGCACATTCAAGCTCGTCGATCAGATGTCCGGGCGCACGCTCGGTCTGCGCGCCGACATCACGCCGCAGGTCGCGCGTATCGACGCGCACCTGCTGAATCGTCAGGGCGTGACGCGTCTTTGCTATGCCGGCAATGTGGCGCATACGCGTCCGCGCGGCCTGCACGCCACACGTGAGCAGATCCAGATCGGCGCGGAAATCTACGGTCACGCCGGTCTCGAAGCGGATCTGGAAATCCAGCAGTTGATGCTCGACGCGCTGCGTCTGGCCGGCCTCGCGAAAGTGCGGCTCGATTTGTGTCATGCCGGCGTGCTCGCCGCGCTGATCGAAGCGGAGCCTGCTGCTGCGGAGCTGGGTCAATCGCTCTACGACGCGTTGGCCGGCAAGGATGTGCCGCGCCTCGTCGAGCTGACCGCCAATCTCACCCCGGTTACGCGCGACGCCTTGCGCTCGCTCCCCACGCTCTACGGCGACGCCTCGGTGCTCGACGAAGCCCGTGCACGCTTGCCGAACGCACCGGCTATCGCCCGCGCGCTCGACGACCTCGCATTCCTCGCGAGCCAGGTGGACGGCGCCGAAGTGATGATCGACCTGGCCGATTTGCGCGGCTATGCGTACCACAGCGGTGTGATGTTCTCGGCGTATGTGGACGGCGTACCGAACGCGGTTGCGCGCGGCGGCCGTTATGACCACGTCGGCCAGGCCTACGGCCGTGCGCGCGCGGCAACCGGCTTCTCGCTCGATCTGCGCGAAGTCGCTCGCATTTCGCCCGTTGAGGCCCGCAGCAGCGCGATTCTCGCGCCGTGGCAACATGACGACGCGCTGCGCGTGAGCGTCGCCGCATTGCGCGATGCCGGTGAAGTGGTGATCCAGGCGCTTCCTGGTCACGAGCACGATCTGGACGAATTTGCCTGCGACCGCGTGTTGGTCGAGCGCAACGGCGCGTGGGTCGTCGAACCCCGTTCCTGAGCGCGAATCGATAGACCGCCCGAGGGGCATCCCAAGGGCATTTCAGAAGGCGTCCAAAGCGTCGCCGGACCCGGCGCGGCCACTCGCCGCGCTATTTTCCCTATACCCACCATAACGTGCATACCGTTGAGCGGAAACGGAAAAACTCGGAAGGTTCCGCGAACATAGGTAGAATACGTTTTTAACCAGCTTACGAAACAACATGTCTGCCAGCGCAGTGAATGTGAACCCCGGGCGCAACGTCGTCGTCGTGGGGACCCAGTGGGGTGATGAAGGCAAGGGCAAGATCGTCGACTGGCTGACGGACCACGCTCAAGGCGTCGTTCGCTTCCAGGGCGGTCACAATGCCGGTCACACGCTTATCATCGGCGGCAAGAAAACCATCTTGCGTCTGATTCCGTCGGGCATCATGCATCCCGGCGTCGCGTGCTACATCGGCAATGGCGTCGTGTTGTCGCCGGAAGCGCTGTTCAAGGAAATTGGCGAGCTCGAAGCCGCCGGGGTCGATGTTCAGAATCGCCTCTTCATTTCCGAAGCCACCACCCTGATCCTGCCGTACCACATTGCCATCGACCAGGGCCGCGAAGCGCGCCGCGGCGCGAGCAAGATCGGCACCACCGGCCGCGGCATCGGCCCGGCCTACGAAGACAAGGTGGCGCGCCGCGGTTTGCGCGTGCAGGACCTGTTCGAGCCGGAGAGCTTCGCCGAACGTCTGCGTGAAAATCTCGATTATCACAACTTCGTGCTGACGCAATACCTGGGCGTCGCCGCGGTCGACTTCCAGCAAACGCTCGACACGATGCTGAGCTATGCCGACCGTCTGAAGCCGATGGTGACCGACGTGTCGCGTCGTCTGTACGACGAAAATGCCGCAGGCAACAACCTGCTGTTCGAAGGTGCGCAAGGCACGCTGCTCGACATCGACCACGGCACCTATCCGTACGTCACGTCGAGCAACTGCGTGGCCGGTGCGGCCACCGCGGGCGCAGGTGTCGGTCCGCAAAAGCTGAACTACATTCTCGGCATCACCAAGGCGTATTGCACGCGTGTCGGTTCGGGCCCTTTCCCGAGCGAACTGTACGACGCGGATAACGCCGCGCGTCAGGAACCGATCGGCCTGGAACTCGCCAAGGTCGGCAAGGAATTCGGCTCGGTCACCGGCCGTCCGCGCCGCACCGGCTGGCTTGACGCCGCCGCGCTGCGCCGCTCGATCCAGATCAACGGCGTGTCGGGTCTGTGCATGACCAAGCTCGACGTGCTCGACGGCCTCGACGAAGTGAAGCTGTGCGTCGGCTACACGGTCGACGGCAAGAACGTCGACCTGCTGCCGCGTGGCGCGTCGGAAGTCGCGCGTTGCGTGCCGGTGTACGAAACCTTCGCGGGCTGGAAGGAAAGCACCGTCGGCATCACGGAATGGGACAAGTTGCCGGCCACCGCGCGTGCGTATCTGACGCGTGTGCAGGAAGTCGCGGGCATTCCGATCGACATGGTGTCGACCGGTCCGGATCGCGACGAAACGATTCTGCTTCGTCATCCGTTCAAGGTTTAAGCCATGGTGCAAGGTGTACCCATGATTGCGATGAAAGATCCGCGCAACGACGACAAGAACCTGTGGGTCGGCTGGGACGAATATCACCGGCTGATTGAACTGCTGGCGTTGCAGGTGCACGAATCGGGCTGGAAGTTCGACAAGATTCTGTGCCTCGCGCGCGGTGGTTTGCGCGTCGGCGACCAGCTCTCGCGTATTTACGATCTGCCGCTGGCGATTCTCGCCACAAGTTCGTATCGTGAGGCGGCAGGCACGGAGCAGGGCGAGCTCGACATCGCGCAATACATCACGATGACGCGCGGCGAGTTGCACGGCAACGTGCTGCTGGTCGACGATCTGGTCGATTCGGGCGTGACGCTGGCACGCGTGCAGCAGCATCTGAAAGAACGCTATCCGGCGATCACCGCGGTGCGCTCGGCGGTACTCTGGTACAAGGGCTGCTCGAAAGTGAAGCCTGATTACCATGTGCAGTATTTGCCTACCAATCCGTGGATTCACCAGCCGTTCGAGGAGTGGGACACGGTTCGTCCGCATAACCTCGGCGCGTGGATCAAGCGCGGCATGCAGCAGGACCAGGAGTCGTCGGGCACGTGATGCACGCTACGACGTCTTGTGTATCGCGTCGTATCCCGTGCAGTGCCTGCAAAACGGAGCCCGATTGGGCTCCGTTTTTTTATGGCGCGTTATATGTCCGCCGTATGTGCTCTGCGAACGGCGCCTTGCAAAACGCCCATGCTGTGCCGACGAAACGCCTGACGCAGCAGACGCGCCCAAATCGCAGTGCTACACTGCGCGGACCATCCACGTGGTGTATCCACAACAAGCCGGGCGGCGCTAGGCGGGCAGTTTAGAATAGCGGTCGTTTTTTCCGCTCAGGGAACGGATTTCCTCGCGTCTATGACAGATAACAATCACGTGCACAAACAGCCTCTGCCTTCCCTCGCGATTGCTGCGATCGGAGTGGTGTTCGGCGATATCGGCACGAGCCCGCTGTACTCGCTGAAAGAGGCGTTCAGCCCGTCACATGGTATTCCGCTGACCGATCAATCGATTCTGGGCGTGATCTCGCTGCTGTTCTGGGCGATCGTGATCGTGGTCAGCATCAAGTACGTCTTGTTCGTGATGCGCGCCGACAACAACGGCGAAGGCGGTGTTCTCGCGCTGATGGCGCTGGCGCTGCGCTCTGTCGACCAGAAGGCGAAAGCGGCCGGCTTGCTGATGATGCTCGGCATCTTCGGCGCCTGCATGTTCTATGGCGACGCGGTGATTACGCCCGCTATTTCGGTGATCTCGGCGGTCGAGGGTCTGGAGATCGCGGCGCCCAATATGTCTCATCTGGTATTGCCGCTCACCATGGTGATTCTCGTGCTGCTGTTCTGGATTCAGCGGCACGGCACGGCCACCGTCGGCCGCCTGTTCGGTCCGATCATGGTGCTGTGGTTCCTGGTGCTCGCCGCGCTGGGTCTGTGGCACATCATTCAGTCGCCGAACGTGATCAGCGCACTGAACCCGTATTACGCCTACACCTTTATGGCAGCGCATGTGTTGCAGGCCTACGTGGTGCTCGGCTCGGTCGTGCTGGTGCTGACCGGCGCCGAAGCGCTCTACGCCGACATGGGTCACTTCGGCGCCAAACCGATCCGGATGGCGTGGTACTGCCTCGTGATGCCCTCGCTGGTGCTCAACTACTTCGGCCAGGGCGCGCTGCTGATGCATGACCCGAAGGCGATCGAAAACCCGTTCTTCCTGCTCGCGCCGGATTGGGCGTTGCTGCCGCTCGTGGTGCTGTCGACGGTGGCGACCGTGATTGCGTCACAGGCAGTGATTTCCGGTGCCTATTCGCTGACGAGCCAGGCGATCCAGCTCGGCTACGTGCCGCGCATGAAGATCCTGCACACGTCGGACCTGGCGATCGGTCAGATCTATGTGCCGGTGGTGAACTGGATGCTGCTGTTCATCATTCTGTGCATCGTGATCGCGTTCAAGAGTTCGGATAATCTCGCCGCCGCCTACGGTATCGCGGTGACGGCCACCATGGTGATCACTACGGTCCTTGCCTGCGTCGTGATGGTCAAGGTGTGGAAGTGGAACAAGCTTCTCGTGGCGATGATCATCGGCGTATTCATGGTGGTCGACTTAGGCTTTTTCGGCGCCAATCTGCTGAAGGTCGAAGAGGGCGGCTGGTTGCCGCTCGGCATCGGCGCGTTGCTGTTCTTCCTGCTGATGACGTGGTTCAAGGGCAGGATGATCGTCAAGGAGCGCACGGCCGCTGACGGCATTCCGCTCATGCCGTTCCTGCAGGGCTTGCTCGCGCATCCGCCGCATCGCGTGTCGGGTACGGCGATCTATCTGACGGGCAGCGATTCGCTCGTGCCGGTGAGCTTGCTGCACAACCTTAAGCACAACAAGGTGCTGCACGAGCGCACCATTTTCCTGACCTTCGTGACGCTCGATATTCCGTATGTAAATGACGCGGATCGCGTGACGGTCAGGGATCTCAATGGTGGCCTGTACCTCGTCAAGGCGGCGTACGGTTTCAACGAAACGCCTGACGTGAAGGCGGTGCTGCTCGAGGTCGGCCGCACGCACGACATGACCTTCGAGATGATGGACACGTCCTTCTTCCTGGCTCGCGAAACGGTTGTGCCGACGCAGTTGCCGGGCATGTCGGTGTGGCGCGAACGTGTGTTCGCATGGATGCACCAGAACGCCGCCAAGCCGACCGACTTCTTCAGCATTCCCGCCAACCGGGTGGTGGAGTTGGGGACAAAGATCGAGATCTGACGCGATGGATCGAGGTTCGGACGCGCCTTGCATGCGAAGGCGCGGCAAGCGATAAGAGATAAAAAACCCCCACGCAATTGCGTGGGTTTTTTTTGCCGCTCAGTCTCGTGAACGTCAGTGCGTGAGCGAATCACGCGCTGACGAACCCGCTTACTTCTGCTTGAGCTTGGCGAATGCCGCGGCCATTGCGCCGCCTGCTTCCGGCTCACGCGAGCGCTGTTGCTGCGCGCCGCGGCCACCGCCGCCACCCGAGCGGCCGGAACCGCCACGATCCTGTTGGGCGCCCCCACCGCTGCGCTGCGCGGCCGCCGCGCCGAACTCGTCGTCCAGACGCATGGTCAGCGCGATACGCTGGCGCTTCACGTCGACTTCCAGCACCTTCACCTTGACGATCTGGCCGGCCTTGACTACTTCGTGCGGGTCCTTGATGAACTTCGTCGACATGGCCGACACGTGCACCAGACCGTCCTGATGCACGCCGATGTCGACGAACGCACCGAAGGCCGCCACGTTCGTCACGACGCCTTCGAGCACCATGCCCGGCGTCAGATCGCTGACCTTCTCGACGCCTTCGCGGAAGGTCGCGGTCTTGAACTCGGGGCGCGGGTCGCGGCCCGGCTTTTCGAGTTCCAGCAGAATGTCGCGCACGGTCGGCAGGCCGAAACGCTCGTCGACGAATTCGGCCGGCGAGAGGCCACGCAGCGCGTCGCGATTGCCGAGCACTTCGCCGACGTGCTTGCTGATCTTCGCGAGCATGCGTTCCACGACGGGATACGCTTCCGGGTGAACCGACGAGCGGTCGAGCGGGTTCTCGCCGTTGTTGATGCGCAGGAAACCGGCGGCCTGTTCGAAGGTCTTGTCGCCCAGACGCGGCACCTTGCGCAGATGTTCGCGCGACGGGAACGGGCCGTTTGCATCGCGATAGTCGACGATGTTGCGTGCCAGCGTCGCGTTCAAACCCGACACGCGCGCGAGCAACGCGACCGACGCCGTATTGGCATCCACGCCGACCGCGTTCACGCAATCCTCGACCACCGCGTCGAGCGAGCGGGCCAGTTCGCGCTGATTCACGTCATGCTGGTACTGGCCGACGCCGATTGCCTTCGGCTCGATCTTCACCAATTCCGCGAGCGGATCCTGCAGACGGCGCGCAATCGACACGGCGCCGCGCAGCGACACGTCCATGTCCGGAAATTCCTTCGCCGCGAGTTCGGAGGCCGAATACACCGACGCGCCGGCTTCCGAGACGACGATCTTCTGCAGCTTGAACTCCGGATGACGCGCGATCAGTTCGCTCGCAAGCTTGTCCGTTTCCCGCGACGCCGTGCCGTTGCCGATACTGATCAACTCAGCCTGCGTCTGTGCGCAGATGCGCGCCAGTTTCGCAATCGAGCCATCCCAGTCGCGACGCGGCTCGTGGGGATAAATCACGTCGGTGGCGAGCACCTTGCCGGTCCGATCGACCACCGCAACTTTCACGCCGGTGCGCATGCCCGGATCGAGCCCGATCACGGCCTTCGGTCCTGCGGGTGCTGCCAGCAGCAAGTCCTTCAGGTTGCGCGCGAACACGCGAATCGCTTCATGTTCGGCTTCGTCGCGCAGATTGGTCAGCAGTTCGTTTTCGATATGCGGCTGCACCTTCACGCGCCAGCACCAGCGGCACACGTCGGCGAGCCACTTGTCGCCCGGGCGGTTCTGATTGGCGATGCCGAAGTGGCGGGCGATCAACGCTTCGCCCGGGTGCGGCACCTGCGCGTCGAGTTCTTCGCCGAGACCCAGTTTGACCATCAGCACGCCTGCATTGCGGCCGCGGAACAAAGCCAGCGCGCGATGCGACGGCACGGTCCGGATGGTTTCCGCATAATCGTAGTAATCGCGGAATTTTTCTTCTTCCGCGTTTTCCTTGCCCTCGACCACTTTCGACGACACCACGCCCTGGTTGAACAGGTAATCGCGCAGCTTGCCGAGCAGATCCGCGGTTTCGCCGAACTGTTCGGAGAGAATGTCGCGCGCGCCGTCGAGCGCGGCCTTGATGTCGGCGACGCCTTTCTCGGCGTCCACGTAGGTGGCGGCTTCGGTTTGCGGGTCGAGCAGGGGATTGGCCAGCAGCGCGTCGGCGAGCGGCTGCAGACCGGCTTCGCGGGCGATCTGCGCGCGCGTGCGGCGCTTCGGCTTGTAGGGGAGATACAGGTCTTCCAGCACCTGCTTGCTGTCGGCGCCTTCTATCGCGGCGCGCAGTTCGTCGGTGAGCTTGCCCTGTTCGTCGATGCTCGCAATGATCGTGGCGCGCCGGTCTTCCAGCTCGCGCAGGTACAGCAGGCGCTCCTCGAGATTACGCAGTTGCGTGTCGTCGAGATTGTCGGTCACTTCCTTCCGGTAGCGGGCGATGAACGGAACAGTCGCTCCTTCGTCGAGAAGTTGCACCGCGGCCGCGACCTGGCGCGGCTGGACGGACAGTTCGGCGGCGATGCGCTGTACGATCTTGAGTGCTACGGTTTCCGTCATAAGGTCTTGGTGTTCCTGCTGCTCAATCAAAGGTCGCGCGGTAGCGGCACATGCCAAGTACATGCCAGACGCGCGCCGGGCCCACGTCGGGCACGCCGGTGCACGCTGGGCGTGCGCGCTGCGACCAGGTTGCTGGAGCGGGGCATTTTGCCATAAATGCAAAAGGGCTCAACCGCAGGGTGATAGAATTTCGGGCATGTTCCGTTGACCAATTACGACGTTGCCAACCTCCTTGTCCCTCAACCGCCTGGACTCCCGCTTGGTCTCTCGCTTGTCACAATTACCGCTTTTTCTGACGCCGCGTTTGTCGCGCTCGCCGCTTACATCGCTCATGTCGGCGTTGCGGTCGCTGTTCAGGTCTGCGCTTCCGTCCAATGGGATGTTTTTCGCTTCGTGCGCGTCGTGCGTCATGGCAGCTTCGCTGGCGGTGTCCGCGCCGGCCGTAGCGCAATCCGCAGCGCCGCTTGTGGCCGCCAGCAGTCTGGCGCCGGCAGCCGCTTCGGGCACAACGAGCACCCTGAACGCCACGGGCGCGGACAATGCCGATAACGCGGCATCGTCTGACAGCGCATTCGAAGCGCGGCAGAAAGTTCTCGATCAGCGCACTGAGGAAAACAACTACCGTTACGCGGTCGCCGAACACGATTGCTACAGTAAGTTCTTTGTCAACCACTGTCTGAACAAGGCGCGCGACAGCATGCGTTCGGTGCAGGCCGATATTCGCAAGGAACAGCTCGCGCTAGACGGCGAACAGCGTGTCCAGCGCGCCCGCCAGCGTGACGAGCAGGCAGCGCTCAAACGCGCCCAGGACGAAGCCAGCGCGCCGCAGCGTGCCGCTGACGACGCGCGTAACGCTCAAGCCTACGAAGACAAGCAGCGCCAACACCAGCTCGACCAGGCGCAGCGCGCGGCCGAGGCGCCGCAACGCAGCGCCAACGCGCAAGCCTATCAGCAGAAGCAACAACAGCACGCGCTGGATCAGGCGCAGCGCGGCATCAGTCCGTCGCAAGCCGCAGCCAACAGCCAGGCATACGATCAGAAGCAGGGCGACTTCCAGCGCAAGCTCGACCAGGCGCGTCAGCAGGGCGCGCAAAAGGCGCAGGAGCGGGTGGAGAAGCAGCAGACCTTCGAGAAGAAGCAGGCCGACGCGGCGCAACACAAGGCCGACGTCGAGGCTCGTCAGAAGCAGGCGGCCGAGAAAGCCGAGCAGAAACGTCAGGACCAGTTGAAAGAGCAACAGCAACTTGAAGAACAGCGAAAGCAGCAACAGGAACAACAGTAGGTGTGCTGTAGCGGGTTCTGGTAGGGTAGTAGCCAGGCAGTAGTCGCCGTAACGCGTTTTAAGCCGGACAGCAACCTCAGGCATCGGGCTGCACACGCAGCCCGTGCCGCTTACGAGCGGAGGCGAGCATGCGCGATCAACATCACGTCATCACCGCGGACACATTGCGCGACCGTATTCTGCAACTGGAATCGGAGCATAGTGGGCTCGATCGCTTGATCGACCGAATGTCGGAAGAGCCCGGCATCGACGACTTCGAGTTGCAGCGCCTGAAAAAGCGCAAACTCAAAGTCAAGGACACCATCATCTTGCTGCAATTGCAGCTCGAACCGGACGCACGCGCCTGAGTTCGCGCCCTGGCAGGTGCCGGGTCGCGCCGCGCGCGCCGGACTTTGCAGGAAACGCTTGCCTTGAATTCACCGCTTGAAACTTCACCACGCGCCACGGCGGGCGAGGACGCTCCGGCCGGCGCTCCGGTGGCCGGCACACCGGCGCCGCGTCCTTCCGCGTCCGCGCTCTCCGCGTCGTTGAATCCACGCCGCGTCGCCGAACTGGACGATATCTTCGCCGACAACGGCCTGCTCGCCCGTCAGATTGACGGCTATCGTTCGCGCGCGTCGCAGATCGAGATGTCGCGCGCCGTCGCGGCGGCCATGGAAGCGTCGGGCCGCGCGATGCCCGAGCCCGCAATGTTCGAGGCGCAAAAGCGTCCGGCGCGGCGTCTGCAATCGCCAGGCGCGGAGGCTGCAACTGTTGCCCCCGAAAACGACGAATCGAACGGTCTCGACGGCAGCGAAAACACGCTGATCGTGGAAGCGGGCACCGGCACCGGCAAGACCTATGCGTATCTCGTGCCGGCCATGTTGTGGGGCGGCAAGGTGATCGTCTCCACCGGCACCAAGCATTTGCAGGATCAGCTCTTTCAGCGCGACATTCCGACCGTGCGCGACGCGCTCGCTGTGCCGGTATCGGTGGCGATGCTCAAGGGCCGCGCGAACTACCTGTGCCATTACTACCTGCAGCGCACAGCGGACAACGGCCGTCTGCCGTCGCGCCAGGAAACCTCGTATCTGCAGGACATCATTCGCTTTGCCAAGATCACGCGCACCGGCGACAAGGCCGAACTCGCGAGCGTGCCGGAAACGGCGGCAGTGTGGTCGATGGTCACGTCCACGCGTGAGAACTGTCTTGGCCAGGAGTGCCCGCATTACAAGGAGTGCTTCGTGATGCAGGCGCGCCGCGAGGCGCAGCAGGCCGACATCGTGGTGGTCAATCACCATCTGTTTTTCGCCGACATCATGTTGCGCGATACCGGCATGGCTGAATTGCTGCCTACGGCGAACACCGTCATCTTCGACGAAGCGCATCAACTGCCGGAAACCGCGACGCTGTTTTTCGGCGAGACGCTTTCCACCACGCAATTTCTCGAGCTCGCGCGCGATTCCGTGGCGGAGGGCCTGGGTCATGCGCGTGAATCGGTCGACTGGGTGAAGCTCGGCTCGACACTCGAACGCGCGGCGCGTGACGTGCGGCTCGCTTTCAAGGAAGACTCGGTGCGCTTGTCGATCGGTCAGTTGCCCGACGATCATCCTCTATTCCCCGCGCTCGAAACGCTGGAAGCCGAGCTCGACGCACTGACGTCCGCGTTGTCCAGTCAGGCCGAGCGAGCCGAATCGATCGGGGCGTGTTTGCGCCGCGCACGTGAGTTGCAAGGCGTGCTCGCGGGCTGGACCACGCCGCCCACTGAGACCGAACGCGCAGCCGCTGACGCCGCCGCGGCGGACGCCAAGGCCGAACGTGCCGATCCGAACGAAAAGGTGCGCTGGATCGAAGTGTTCGCGCATACGGTGCAGTTGCACGAAACGCCGCTGTCGGTCGCGCCAATCTTCGCGAAGCAGCGCGCCGGTGTGCCGCGCGCGTGGATCTTCACTTCGGCGACGTTGTCGGTGCGCGGCGACTTCACGCACTACGCGGCGCAGATGGGTCTGAACGCAAAACGCTCGATGACGCTGCCGAGCCCCTTCGACTATCCGACGCAAGGGCTTCTGTACGTGCCGCGCAATTTGCCGCAGCCTTCGTCGCCGATGTTCACCGACGCCGTGTTCGACGCTGCATTGCCCGCGATCGAAGCATCGGGCGGCGGCGTATTCATGTTGTGCACGACGTTGCGCGCGGTGGACCGCATCTCGGCCAAACTGCGCGACACCATTGAGGCACGCGGCTGGGACTATCCATTGCTCGTGCAGGGTGACGCGAGCCGCACCGAGTTGCTCGATCGCTTCCGTACGTACGGCAATGCGATTCTGGTGGGCAGCCAGAGCTTCTGGGAGGGCGTGGATGTGCGTGGCGATGCGCTCTCGCTGGTCGTGATCGACAAGCTGCCGTTTGCGCCGCCTGATGACCCAGTGCTGTCGGCGCGTCTCGATGCGCTGACGAAGAAGGGTTTGAGCCCGTTCGCCGTCCATCAGTTGCCGCAGGCTGTGATTACCCTCAAGCAGGGCGCAGGCCGTCTGATTCGCGCCGAGACCGATCGCGGCGTGCTGATGATCTGCGACACGCGCCTCGTCGACAAACCGTATGGGCGCCGTATATGGCAGAGCCTGCCGCCGTTCAAACGCACACGTGAGATCGAAGTCGTGCGCGAATTCTTCGAAGAGAACGCAACGCCGGCTGAATAGCAGGCGATTAAGTGAATGCCGTTGTAAAAACCGGCGCTTAAATGACAAAACGCCACGGATTTGAATCCGTGGCGTTTTGCTTTACTGTCCAGGAAATCGAGGTGATTTCCTGGAGCAGTTTTCGCCCAGAGGCGAACCCTATGCGACAGCTTACTGGCTTGCGCCCGAAGCCGGAGCAGCAGCCGAAGCAGCAGCGCCTGCGTCCGAAGCAGCGGCCGTAGCCGAAGCAGCAGCATCGCTCGCAGCAGCAGCCGCACCCGAAGCAGCAGCAGCCGAATCCGAAGCTGCAGCAGCCGGTGCCGAAGCGGCAGCAGCGTCGCTAGCAGCCGGTGCAGCGGCTTGATCGTTGCTCTTGTTGCATGCAGCCAGTGCCACAGCTGCCAACAGGGATGCTACGAGGAGGGATTTCTTCATGATCACGTCCTTTTATGGTTAAAGGTAAGCAACAGCGCAAAATAATACCGGTAATGTGCTCCAACACCGACCTGGGCCGCTGGTGGAGACGCTCTTTTGACGAGCTAGAATCTTCCCTACGGCTTGGGCGGAAATTATATGCACTTTCGTACTGACAATCCATAAATCCGGGGTCAATACGTTGTCTTTCTCATACAAAATTTCACAGTACGGTATAACAGGCGGGCAGAGTTACGCAAGCTCGCCCACTTGTATCCAGCCCGCACAATACCACTCGTGAAGCAGTGCTGTCACCGACGAATCGTCTGAGAGTGTTACAAAGCGTTTCGCACTCAAACACCGATGGTCAGCGAGGTCAAACAACCACTTTTTGGCCCCATTAAACGGCGTTTCCTCTCCATTTACGAAGAAAAAACGGCGGTTGTACAACAAATTAGTCTTGCGGTCCAGTCGAATGCCAGACTTGGATGCCTGACTGATGAAACGGGCTTCATTGAGCGGTCGTTGCGGCGGATCAAACACGACGCTCGGCTTCGGTTCGCTGAGGTACGTGCCAAGGAACGACGCAATGTCCTGCTCACTCCACTTGACGCCAGCAAGGATCGAACCAACCCGCTCAATCAATGCGGCGGGCAGCTCTGCCGGACGGTCGACAGCGGGTTGTTGAGGATCGCGATAAAGCGCATCGGGCCGCGCGGCAGAGTCGCCGCGTTCGGCCAGATGATAGAGGAACTGCGCGGTCAACTCGCCCGCTGAGGGGGCGCGAAAACCGATTGAGCAGGTCATGCATTCGCCTTCGGCGACACCGTCATGCGCGATATGCGGCGGCAGGTACAGCATGTCACCTGGCTCCAGCAGCCATTCCTCTTCCGCCTCGAAATGCTGTAAAACTTTCAACGGCAAACCCGGTTGGAGTGTCAGATCTTTCTGCGCACTGATTCGCCACCGCCGCTTGCCCTTTACTTGCAAAAGAAACACATCGTAGGAATCGAAGTGGGGGCCGACGCCACCGCCATCGCTCGCATACGAAATCATCAGGTCGTCCAGACGCGCGTCCGGCACGAAGCGGAAGCGGTCGAGCAAGGCACGCGTGCGATCGTCGTAAAGGTCCACGCCTTGCACGAGCAGCGTCCAGGCGCGCTGCTTGACCGACGGCAGTTCATCCGGCGCGAACGGGCCGTGCTCCAGTTGCCATTTGTTGCGAAAGTGCGTGATCAGACGCGCTTCGACTTCGTCCTGATCGGCCAGCTCGAAAAACTCCTCGCGCGACAGCGGCGCCTCTACGTTCGGGATCGCCTGGCGGATCAGCAGTGGCTTCTTTTGCCAGTACCGGCGCATGAATTGGGACGGTGTCAGATTGCCGAGCAAGGGCGTGGGCGTGTCGGGCGAGGGCGGGAGAATAGGGCGAGCCGGCGTTGAAGCCGGTGAGGAATTCCGTGCCGACGCTGCGTCGGCCGGGTGGTCAGTGGGCCGCTTGGGCATCGTATAATGTGAGTTGTATTCTGGAGAATCGAATGAAAATCGCAAAGAACACCGTCGTGTCGGTCGCTTACAAGCTATCGGATGCGCAGGGCAATCTGATTGAAGAAAGCGACGAGCCGATGGTCTATCTGCACGGCGGCTATGATGGCACGTTCCCCAAGATCGAGGAAGAGCTCGACGGCCACGAGGCCGGCTTCGAGACTCAGATCCAGCTCGAGCCGCAAGACGCGTTCGGCGAGTACGATCCCGATCTCGTGAAGATCGAGCCGCGCGATCGCTTCCCGGAACCGCTCGAAGTCGGCATGCAATTCGAAGGCACGCCGGAGGAAGGCGATGATGACCTCGATTCGCTCGTCTACGTGGTGACCGACGTGGCGGAAGACAAAGTCGTGCTCGACGGCAACCATCCGCTCGCCGGCATGGCGCTGCGTTTCGCGCTGACCGTCAAGGACGTGCGTCCGGCTACGGAAGACGAAATCCAGCACGAACACGCACATGGCGCCGACGGCCTCGAAGTCCTCGATGACGATGACGACGAAGCCGAAGACGACAAATCAGGGCCCACGCTGCACTGAGCTTGCGGGCGTGCCGGGAGCGCCTGATGGCGCACCCGGTGCATGTGGCAAAACGGTCGAGGCGGGCGGGCCGGACATGGCAGGCCCATACTCGCCGTTGCCGTCATCCGTCGGTCTGTGTTGCTGTTGGTCGGGTTGCTGCTGCCCGGGTGTCTGCAACAGCGGCGGCAACTCGGAAGCGGGGCCTAAGGCCGGTACGGCCGGCATCGAAGCGGCTGGCTCTTCGCGCTGCGGCACCGGTGCCGCTGTCGGCATTGGCATTTGCCTCGGCACGTCGCGCACGCTCACGCGGAACGGCGGTTTCTTGCCGAGATCCGCTTCAATCTGAATCCACTGGTTAAGACGATCATGCGGCGCAAGCTCGACACGTGTGAGGTTCGTCACCAGCATTCCCTTGTCATTGCGTAGCGGCTGATCGATCACGAAGCCGGCGCTCGCGCGTTCGTCGTCGCAATGAATCACCAGCACCGGTCCGCGGAAAATCTGCGCGAGTTTGACGAGGCTGCGTTTGAATTCCAGAAAACCGTCGCGGCGCGTGTTACGCGCAAAGCGCAGCCACGCGAAACGGTCGGGCCGTTCGTAGCGCTCCGGATCGGGGTCGCCCTGAATGAACACGACAATCGCGCGCGCGTCGCGGCGTTTCGCGTATTCGCCGGCATGTTCGAGCCAGAATGCATTGGCAATCACGCGATCTTCGAACTCGCCATTGCGGCCGCCCGCAGTCAGATAATGATTGTTCGGGCTCGGCGCGTTCAGACCGACAAACACGGTATCGCCGACTTGCCAGCGCACGTTCTCCCGGAACGGGCGAAAGCGCGACACTTCGCTCTCGCGCGTCAATGCGATCGGGTTCTGACCCATCGACGTGGAGTCGATGAACAGGGTTTGGCGGAGCTGATCGAGCCGCTCGACCGGGTCGAAGCCGCCGGCCTCAGCCGTGCCGCAGTCGGCCCAGTCGTGCTGGCCTGGAATGAAGAAGAGGGCGGGCCGCGACGTTTCGAGCAGCGCGTGGCGCCGTTCGTATAGCGCATCGCGGCAGGCTTCTTTCGCGCCCTTCAGATTGCCGTCGTAGACGACGAACGATACGTCGCGGTCACGGCCGATTGCATCGATCAGACGTTGCGTGGGCGCTTCGTCGGCGGGGCTTTGCATCGTGCTGGCGATGACCGCGAAGGCAAAGCGCGGTGCTTCGGCGTGCGCGAGCGGGGCAGTCACCACGAGCACCATAAGCGACGCTAGCGACACGAGGCCGCCCGTGACCGTGAGGGCGTTGGTCAGCGCCGCGCAAAGTTTGCGCGGGCGCTGCGAGGGCCTGTGTGCGTCAATGATCTGCATCCGGCGCGGCGGCCAGGTCGTGCAGTTCGTACAGCAGATCGAGCGCTTCGCGTGGCCGCAGATCGTTCGGATCGATTGCGCGCAGACGTTCGACAAGTGCCTGCATGGCCGGCGACGCCGCCGCTGCTGCTTGCTTGCGACCGGGTTCGTCGTCGGCGTCTTCAAGCAGCATGGGCATGGGCGCGGCGAACAGATCGAGTTGCGGAGCGGGTTGCGCCGCCGATTGCTGTTCGAGATGCGCAAGATGCTTGCGGGCCGCGCGAATCACCGCGTTCGGCACACCGGCCAGTTGCGCGACCTGCAAACCATAGCTCTGATTCGCCGGCCCTTCGCTGACCGCATGCAGGAACACGATGCCGTGCCCATGCTCGACTGCCGACAGGTGCACATTGGCCGCGTGTGGAAACTCGGCGGGCAACTGCGTCAATTCGAAGTAGTGGGTGGCGAATAGCGTATGACAGCCGTTGTGCGAGAGCAGGTGCCTCGCGATGGCCCACGCCAGCGCGAGGCCGTCGAACGTCGACGTGCCGCGCCCGATCTCGTCCATCAGCACGAGACTTTGCGGCGTTGCGTCGTTCAGGATCGCCGCCGCTTCCGTCATCTCTACCATGAAGGTCGAGCGGCCGCCGGCCAGATCGTCCGCTGCCCCGA
This sequence comes from Paraburkholderia madseniana, assembly GCF_009690905.1. Lineage (GTDB taxonomy): Bacteria > Pseudomonadota > Gammaproteobacteria > Burkholderiales > Burkholderiaceae > Paraburkholderia > Paraburkholderia madseniana. The sequence continues at coordinate 25,709 of NZ_VOSW01000065.1, read as the reverse complement.
TTCGCGTGAAGATGCGATCGATCGGACCGAATGCCGCGCGGCGTGCGGGCACATAGCTGCCGACGTATGCCAGCAACGCGATCAGCGCGGTCTGCCGCATGAAGGTCGATTTACCGCCCATGTTCGGGCCGGTGATCAGCAACAGTTTGCGCTCGGGTGTGAGCGTGCAGTCGTTAGCGATGAATTGCTCGACCTGCGCCTCGACAACCGGATGCCGGCCCTGTTCGATTTCGATGCCGGTATCCGGTGAAAACGTCGGCGCGACCCAATCGAGTGCGCGGGCGCGTTCGGCGAACGCAGCCAGCAGATCGAGTTCGGCGAGTGCCGCCGCGACGCGCTGGCAGTCCGGGATAAAAGGCAGCAGCGCTTGCAGTAACGCGTCGTAAAGCGAGCGTTCGCGGGCCAGCGCGCGTTCCTGCGCGGACAGCGCCTTGTCTTCGAACGTCTTCAGCTCCGGCGTGATGTAACGCTCGGCGTTTTTCAGCGTCTGACGGCGGCGGTAGTCGTCCGGCACCTTATCAGTCTGGCCGCGCGTGACTTCGATATAGAAGCCATGCACCTTGTTGTACTCGACACGCAGATTGCCGATGCCGGTGCGTGCGCGTTCGCGCGTTTCGAGGTCGATCAGGAACTGCCCGCAGTTCTCCGAAATATCTCGCAACTCGTCGAGTTCCGCATCGTAGCCGCGGGCGATCACGCCGCCGTCGCGCACCATCGCGGCTGGCTCCTGCGCGACCGCGCGCTTGAGCAGTTCGACGCAGGCTTGCGGCGGTTCCAGCGACGCGTCGATACGCGCAAGCGAATCCGCATTGGACGAAACGGCCGCGAGTTGCGTGCGCAACTCCGGCAAGGCGATGAACGTATCGCGCAGGCTCGACAGATCGCGGGGCCGCGCCGACAGCAGCGCGAGACGCCCGGTGATCCGCTCGATGTCGGAGATTTGCCGCAACGCGCCGCGCAGCGTGTCGACGCCTGCGCCCAGCGGTGCGTCGAGCAATGCGCCGATGGCCTGCTGACGTGCTTGCGCCACAGCAGCTTCGCGCGGGGGATGATGCAGCCAGTGACGCAACAGGCGGCTACCCATCGTCGTGCAGCAGGTGTCGAGCAGTGAACACAGCGTGGGCGATTCGGTGCCGCGCAGCGTTTCCGTGAGTTCAAGATTGCGGCGCGTGGCGGGGTCGAGCCCGATATATTCGGACTCGTACTCGACCTTCAGGCTGCGCACGTGACGCAATTGCTGGCCTTGCGTGGCCGCGGCATACAGCAGCAGCGCGCCGGCCGCGCCGCATGCCGCTGTCAGCGAGTGCGCGCCGAAGCCGTCGAGGCCGGCCACTTCCAGTTGATCGCACAGACGCTGCGTGCCCGAGGCGATATCGAAGTGCCAGACCGGCACGCGGGTGAGGGCGCCGGCGTTGACCGGCGGCGTCCAGCTCGCGGAGTCGGCGGGCGCGTCGGCCACCAGAATTTCCGCGGGACGAATCCGTTCGAGCGCGGCGGCCACCTGGTCGGGCGCCACTTCGGCGAGGCGCAGTGCGCCGCTCGCCAGATTCAACCACGCGAGCCCGACGCTCGTTGCGACGCCGCGACGGTTATGCGCGACACACAGCGCCATCAGGTAGACGTCGCTCTTGTCGGACAGCAGGGCTGCATCAGTCAAGGTGCCCGGCGTGACCACGCGCATCACTTTGCGCTCGACGGGCCCTTTCGACGTGGCCGGGTCGCCGATCTGTTCGCAAATCGCGACGGATTCGCCGAGCTTCACCAGCTTGGCCAGATACTGTTCGACCGCGTGATGCGGCACGCCTGCCATCTTGATCGGATTGCCCGCCGACGCGCCGCGCTGCGTAAGTGTTAAATCGAGCAGACGCGCGGCCTTTTCCGCGTCTTCGAAAAAGAGCTCGTAGAAGTCGCCCATCCGGTAGAACACCAGCGTGCCCGGATGATCCGCCTTGATGCGGAGATACTGCTGCATCATCGGCGTGTGTTGTGCGACGTCATTGGCCGCTGCGGTTTGAATGCCCATCCTCGGTGTCTTTTTGCGTTAGCTGTTCAGGGCGTGAGTTTAACCCGCCAGCGCGGCGAGCGGACCCTGGCCGGATGGCCAATCCACAAAGCAGCTTACGTGTCGCAATGCGGATTCTCACGCCACCCGGGCGATTCTGATTCTCGCCATGCCATCATTCTTCAACGAGCGCCCGCATATCCACCGTGCGCTCATTCACAGCGCTGCGCCGCTTTGCGAGCCACATCATGAACGTGATGAAGCTGCCGAACACCACAATGATCCATTGCGCGGGCATCTTCGCGGTGAGCAGTATCGCGTAGGCCCCGAGCATCAGCAGCACGGCCAGATTCTGGTTGAAATTCTGCACCGCGATCGAATGCCCCGCGGAGAGCAAGGTCGCGCCACGATGCTGGAGGATCGCGTTCATCGGCACGATAAAAAAGCCGGAGAGCGCGCCGAGCAGGATCATCAGCGGATAGGCGAGCAGGATGTAGATCGGCAGCACGTATGAGCCGATACGGATGCCGGCGCCCGCCGGAAACAGGTCCCGGTTGTAGAACGCCACAGCGATCGCGACCGCGCCGGTGAGGATGCCGATCGGCAGCACGCGCAGCGAATTGCGCAATGGAATCAGCGCCGCCGCGGCCGCCGCGCCGACGGCGATGCCGAGCCCCGTCACGCCTTGCATCACCGCCGCCTTCGACAGCGACAGGCCAAGGTTCACGTTCGCCCACTTGAGCACCAGCAATTGCAGCGTGACCGCGCCACCCCACATCAGCGTCGTGACCCACAGCGCGATCTGCGCGAGCTTGTCGGCCCACAACACGTTGAAGCAATGATAGAAGTCGCCGACCAGTTCCTTCGGCTCGTTCAAACGGTTCGGATAACGCGCGCCGGTGTCGGGAATGAAGATGTTGACCGCCGCCGCGATGGCATACGTGACCATCACCGCGAACATCGCTAGATCGGCGGAAGAGCGGATCAGCGGCAGATGCGCATGCGCGACGAACCGGTCGGCGAGGGTGCTGATCAATGCGCCGCCGACCATCGTGCCGACAATGGTCGACAGGACGGTGGCCGATTCGAGCCACGCGTTCGCCTTGACGAGTTTGTCCGCGGGCAGGAGCTCGGTGAGAATGCCGTACTTGGCCGGCGAATACGCGGCCGCGCCAAAGCCGACCACGCCGTACGCAATCATCGGATGGACGCCGGCGATCATCATCAGGCAACCGCTCGCCTTGAGCGCGTTGGAGACGAACATGACGTGCCGCTTTTGCAACGCGTCGGCGAACGCGCCGACGAAGGGGGCGAGCAACACGTAGGAGATAGTGAAGAACATCTGCAGCAGCGGCGTGACCCAGGCGGCCGAACGGATCACCGATAGCAGGGCGATGGCGGCGATCAGCAGGGCATTGTCCGCGAGCGACGAAATGAACTGCGCCGCGATGATTGTGTAGAAGCCTTTTTTCATGAAGCGGATCGGAAGCTGCGCGGAAATCTGACGCGAAGCAGGGCGCTGCAAGAAGCGCGCAAAACGCAGCCGGCGATCGTGCGTGCCGGCGCGGCCTTCCGCTTTGTAGCACGAACGCCCGCCGGGTGCAGGCGGGCCAACGAAAAAGCGGCCGAAGCCGCTTTAGGTATTACCGATGCTGTATTACCGATGCCGGCACCGAGCCGGCCAGTCCAGACCTGAGACCTGAACCTTAAGCCGATTGCTGGCGCGTGCGGCTGTAGCGCGACAGGATCGGGATCATCTGCGCGTAGACCTTCGGATTGCCCGCGACGATTTCGCCGACGTGCAGGAAGTCCGAGTCGCCCGTGTAATTGCCGACCAGACCGCCGGCTTCCGTGATCAGCAGGCTGCCTGCGGCGACGTCCCACGGATTCAGGCCTTGCTCGAAGAAGCCGTCCATACGGCCCGCGGCAACATTCGCCAGATCGAGCGCGGCGGCGCCCGGGCGGCGCAGGCCGGCACAGGCTTCGGTCATTTCAGCGAACTGGCGGCCGTACGCTTCGAGGCCGTCCTTTTCGCGGAACGGGAAGCCGGTGCCGATCAGGCCGTCAGCCAGGCGGTCGCGCTTGGCGACGCGGATGCGGCGGTCGTTCAGGAACGCGCCGCGGCCGCGCGAGGCGGTGAACAGGTCGTTGCGGGTCGGATCGTAGACCACCGACTGCGTCACGATGCCCTTGTGCGCAAGTGCGATCGACACGCAGTAGTACGGGAAGCCGTGGATGAAATTGGTGGTGCCGTCGAGCGGATCGATGATCCACTGATATTCGGAGTCGTTGTCCGACTTGCCGGATTCTTCGGCGAGGATGGCGTGATCGGGGTAGGCTGTCTTGAGCGTATCGATGATCGCTGCTTCAGACGCTTTGTCGACCTCCGTGACGAAATCGTTGTGCTGTTTCTTGCTGACCTGGAGCAGATCGAGGTCGAGCGACGCGCGGTTGATGATCTGGGCTGCGCGGCGCGCGGCCTTCACAGCAATATTGAGCATGGGATGCATGAGACTGGATCCTTGTGCCGGGGCAGCACGGCTGCTTACCGGTAAATGAGCGCGGGATGAGCGCTAATTGAGCGCCATCAAAGGGCGCGGAAACAGCACGGAACGCACGTCCGGTAAAGGACCGGGTGCGCATTCCGCCGACGGAGACGAATTGGATAAGAACGAGGCGCCGGACCTTTCACAGGAGAAAACCTGGCGCGAATATTGGTATTTTACCTGAGTCGGGGCGCCGCGGCAGCGCTTGCTGCCCCGGCATGGCGTGCGACGGGCCAGTTGCGCGGCTTTAGCGCGGCGGACACGCGCAATTCGGAGCCGATGCACTGTTGGCGCTACCATACGCGTTCTTTAGCTTGCCGAGTTTCATCGTGGACCACACCCACCATTCTTCCGATCCCGCCGTGGCGGACCTGCGCGGCGGTTTTACGTCGACGCGCTTTGTGCTCGTCGAGCCCAGCCATCCCGGCAACGTCGGCGCCGCGGCGCGCGCGCTGAAAACCATGGGTTTCTCGCGCCTCGTGCTGGTGTCGCCACGTGTGCCGCACGTGCAAAGCGATCCGGAAGCCATCGCCATGGCGAGCGGCGCTGACGACGTGCTGGCGTCCGCGCACGTCGTACCGACGCTTGCCGATGCGTTGAGCGGCGTGCATTGGTCGATTGCACTGACCGCCCGGCTGCGCGAATACGGGCCGCCGCAATGGACGCCGCGTGCCGCGGCGGGCGCCGCGCGCGAGCAGGCAATACATGGCGAGATCGCGCTGGTGTTCGGCAACGAGCGCACGGGCCTGTCGAACGAGGATGTCGAGCGCTGCAGCGCGCTCGCGCATATTCCGGCCAATCCCGCCTACAGTTCGCTCAATCTTGCGCAGGCCGTGCAGGTGTTGGCGTATGAATTGCGCACGGCGTATCTGTCCGCGGGCGAGGCAACGGCTGCAGCATCCGCGGTGGCTCAAGCGGTCGCCGGGCAGGGCGAGCCGGTCGGCACGCGGGCGGCAAGCGACGAAATCGAAAGCATGTACGCGCATCTGGAAAGCGCGCTGGTCGCGCTCGAGTTTCTCGATCCGGCCAATCCGAAGAAATTGATGTCCCGCTTGCGGCGCCTGTTCGCGCGTTCCGGTCTGGAGCGCGAGGAAGTGAATATCGTGCGCGGCATCGCCAAGCATATTCTGCTGAAGACCAAACCGCCGGGCGACGACGCGTCCTAAGGGCTGCGTGCCCATCAATCTACGACCTTGCCGGCAGCGTGGGCTTCCGGCAGGTTTCGCGCAATCGCCCTACAATCGCTCGAACCGTTCTAAGCAAAGCTGCCGATCTGCTATGCGGCAAGCATCCGCCGTGCGTGGTGTTTCACGCAGGCGGTCTTTTTCCCCACAACCTAGTCCCTGCCATGTTCACGAGACTCCGCGAAGACATCGCCACGATCCGCGAGCGCGATCCCGCCGCCCGCAGCGCCTGGGAAGTCATCACGTGTTATCCGGGTCTGCACGCGCTCGTGCTGCACCGGCTCGCGCACGCATGCTGGCAGGCTAAACGCCGCTGGCTCGCGCGTTTCATCTCGCAGATGGCGCGTTTCATGACCGGCATCGAAATCCATCCGGGCGCTACGCTGGGCCGCCGTGTGTTCATCGATCACGGCATGGGCGTCGTGATTGGCGAGACGGCGCAAGTCGGCGACGACTGCACGATCTATCAGGGCGTGACGCTTGGCGGCACGTCGCTCACGCGGGGGGCGAAACGGCATCCCACGCTTGAACGCGGGGTGATCGTCGGTGCCGGGGCGAAGGTGCTTGGCGGTTTTACGATCGGCGCGGACGCGAAGATCGGCTCGAATGCAGTGGTCACGAAGCCTGTGCCGGCGCGTGGCACGGCGGTGGGTAATCCGGCGCGGATCATTGTCCCGGCAGCCGCCGCCGTGGTAACCACGGCGAGCGCATCGGCAAATGGCGCAGCGCGTGAGTCGAAGGCAGTGTCGGAAAAGAGCGCCTTCTGCGCCTACGGCATCACGCCGAATGCGGACGATCCGGTATCGCTGGCGATTCACGGTCTGATCGACCACGCTGCCACGCAATCGAAGCGTATCGACGAAATCGTCGACGCGCTGGAGCGGCTGGGAACCAGTCTGGAAGGCTTGCAAGGCGCCGACGCGGCGCTGCTCGATCTGCGGCGCCTGTCGGCCGCGATTGCAGGAAAGGTGGAAGGCGCGGTGGCGGAGCGCTAGTCAGTTCAGCGGCAACGCCCGAATCCCTTCCGCATCGATCCGCAGATAACCGCCACGGCGCTCGCCGTGATCGAGATCCCAATCCGGCAACACCCAGCGCGTGCCGCCCGGCTCGCGATGCCGCGCCGGACGATGCGTATGCCCATGAATGATCGTGGCCGTTTTCGACGACTTGAATAACGCAGCGACGGCTTTCGGCGTCACGTCATACTTTGGCGAAACCGGACGCGAACGGCCTTGCTCGCTTTTCGAGCGCATGTTTTCCGCAAGCGCCTGACGCCAGCGAAACGGCCACGCGAGAAACAGCATCTGCGCGAAACGGATGCGCGCAAAGCGCCGGAAAAATTGATAGCCGCGATCCGCGGTGCAGAGGCCGTCACCGTGCGCGAGCACGATCCGCGTGCCGAACGCGGTGATCACGAACGGATCGGGCAACCAGATCGCGCCGGCCGCTTTCATGAAGCGCTTGCCGAGCAGAAAATCGCGATTGCCGTGCATGATGTAGAGCGCGATACCGCGTTCCGACAGCGTATGCAGCAACGCCGCCATCCGCGCGACGAACGGCTCGACGAGCATGTCGTCGCCGATCCAGTACTCGAACAGATCGCCGAGAATGAAAACCGAATCCGCCTGCTCGGCCGTGACGCGGACGAAGTGTTCGAACGCGGCGACCGTGTGCGGAATCGCCTCGCTCAGATGAATATCGGAGAGGAGAAAAAACGGGCGTGCGGCGTGCGGGCGTTTGCCCTCGCCAGGCACGCCCGCGGCGACGCTTCGCAGCGGTGTTTCTTGCAGCATTGAAGGTGCCTGATGTCAGTTCAAACGCGTTGGCCCTTATCGGACGCTTAGTCGACGATCACTGCTTTTTCGATCACGACGTCGTCGGCCGGCACGTCCTGATGGAAGCCCTTCGAACCCGTCTTGACCTTCTTGATCTTCTCGACGATGTCCATGCCGTCGACCACCTTGCCGAACACCGCATAGCCCCAGCCCTGCGGCGTCGGCGACGAGTGGTTCAGGAAGTCGTTGTCGTTCACGTTGATGAAGAATTGCGCGGTTGCCGAGTGCGGGTCGTTCGTGCGAGCCATCGCGATCGAGCCGTTGACATTCTTCAGGCCGTTGTTCGCTTCGTTGGTGATCGGCTCAGCCGTCGGCTTCTGCTTCATGCCGGGTTCGAAACCGCCGCCCTGAATCATGAAGCCGTCGATCACGCGGTGGAACACCGTGTTGTCGTAGTGACCGGCCTTCACGTAGTTGAGGAAGTTCTCAACCGACTTCGGCGCCTTTTCAGCGTCCAGTTCGAGTTTGATGACGCCGTGGTTTGTATGCAGTTCAACCATGATGGAATCCTTTGATGAACGGGGTGGGTAAAAGGCGCGGCCGTTCGTCATGAAGTGAGATGACGACGGGCCGCGCCGGGGGCGTAGATTGGGTTGATTTCCTGTGCAGCGTGCCTGGTGCTGCTTCCTGCTCTATTGCTTACTTGCCGACCACCGTGGCCGATTCGATCACGATCGGTTTTTGCGGCACGTCGCTCATCGGGCCGCGTGTGGTGGTGGCCGTGCCTTCGATCTTCTTCACGACGTCCATGCCGCTCGTGACCTTGCCGAACACCGCGTAGCCGTTGCCGTCCGGATTCGGATAGTCGAGGCCGGCGTTATCCACCGTGTTGATGAAGAACTGCGCCGTGGCCGAATTCGGATCGCTGGTGCGCGCCATGGCGAGCGTGCCGGCGGCGTTCTTCAGACCGTTGCGGCTTTCGAGCGGAATCGGCGCGCGCGTGGGCTTCTCAGCGAAGCTCTGCGTATAACCGCCGCCCTGAATCATGAAGCCGCGAATCACGCGATGGAAAATCGTGCCGCTGTACTGGCCGGACTTCACGTAGTCGAGGAAGTTGGCGACCGTTTTCGGCGCCTTCTCAGGATACAACTCGACGCGGATGTCGCCTTCCGTGGTCTTGAAGAGGACGGACGGGTGCGCGGCCTGCGAACCGGACTGGGCAAAGGCGGGGGCGTTTGCGATCAGGGCGGCGCTGCCGAGCGCCAACATCAACCATTTCATGAAGATCCTCAGGGTTGGAAAAAACGTGTTGCCGAAAACGGTGACGGTGTTACTGCGACGGCGCCATGTAGGGCGGCATGGCGAGCGAGCCATTTGCGCCGCCGTACTGGAAGCTCGGTGTTTGTGTCATGTCCGCGGTGGGGCGCGCGGCGCTGGCCTCGGCAGGCGCCGCGGCTTTTTTCGCCGGCGCGCTGCCCTTGGGCGGCGAAACGATCTTCTGGATGTCGGCGAGGCGCTGCGTGGTCGTGGCGCTTGCTTTGCCGAGGCCCTGGGCGCGACGGTAGGCTTCGTTCGCCATGCGCAGATACAGATCGCCGAGATTCTCGTACGCGAGACCGTAGCCAGGATTCACCTTGGTCGCGGTTTCGAGCGCGGCGCGTGCCTCGGCATAACGGCCGTGCTTCGCATAGAGCGCGGCCAGGTTGTTATACGGTTCGGGCAGTTCCGGATACAGCTGCGTGAGTTCGGTGAACGCGGTGATGGCTTCGTCGTCGCGATTCAGGTGGGCGAGCACGGTGGCGCGCTTGAACCTGGCTTGCGCGTCGTGCGGATTCGAGGCGATGCGCGCGTCGAGCTGGGTGAGCGAGGCTTCCCAGTTCTTCTGCGCAATCGACGCGTCGATTTCCGGCGTGTTGTCACGCACGGCGGGGCCCTGCGGCATGGTCGCGGCGCCTTTCTGCGCGTACGCGGCAGCACCCGGCAAGACCGTGAGGGCGACGGCGCAGAATGCCGTCGCGGCGAGGGTCGCAGCGCTGCGCGCGCGGCCGCTGGAAGGTTTCATAGGCTCGGGTCTGGATGTTATACTCCGACCCATTCTAACAAAAGGTCTGCGCGTTCCGTCGAACCGCAAACTGTCTTTTCGCCACTCGTGGTCGTCTCCGCCTTGAACGCAGCCTGACCGCCGCACCAGGTGCACCGGTTTGCTGCTGTGCGTGTTGCAGTACACAGAACGCACCCGCCGTCTTCTCGCGGGGCGCCTCATGCACGAAACAGCACGAAACACATTGCGGATTTCTTTCGGCCCACGCACCGTTCTCTATGGAATCACTGCGCATCTACAACACGCTCGCGCGTGACAAGCAAACTTTCGTGCCGCTGCAGGATGGCGTCGTGCGGATGTACGTCTGCGGGATGACCGTGTACGACTATTGTCACGTCGGTCATGCACGGGTGATGGTCGTGTTCGACATCGTGCAGCGGTGGTTGCGCACGCTCGGCTACGACGTCACCTACGTGCGCAACATCACGGATATCGACGACAAGATCATCCGGCGCGCAGTGGAGAACGGCGAAACGATCAAATCGTTGACCGATCGCTTCATCAAAGCCTTGCATGAAGATGCGGATGCGCTCGGTATCGAGCGGCCCGATCTGGAACCACGCGCCACCGATTTCATCCCGCAGATGCTCGGCATGATCGAGAAGCTCGAGGTGAACGGTTACGCCTATCAGGCGGCCGACGGCGACGTGAACTATGCGGTGCGCAAGTTCGCGGGCTACGGCAAGCTGTCGGGCAAGTCGCTCGAAGATCTGCGCGCCGGCGAACGCGTCGCCGCGAACGAGTCGAAGCAGGACCCGCTCGACTTCGTGCTGTGGAAACAGGCGAAGCCGGACGAACCGGCCGACACTGGCTGGGAGTCGAAGTACGGGCGCGGCCGCCCCGGCTGGCATATCGAATGCTCGGCAATGGGCTGCACGTTGCTCGGCGAGCATTTCGACATTCACGGCGGCGGTCAGGACCTGCAGTTTCCGCACCACGAGAACGAGATTGCGCAAAGCGAAGCTGCGACCGGACAAACCTTCGTCAATTACTGGATGCACAACGGCTACGTACAGATCGACAATGAGAAGATGTCGAAGTCGTTGAACAACTTCTTTACGATTCGCGAAGTATTGGCGCAGTACGATGCCGAGGTCGTGCGTTTTTTCATCGCGCGCGCACACTATCGCTCGCCGTTGAATTACAGCGACGTGCATATCGACGACGCCCGCAGTGCGCTGACGCGTTTGTACACCGCGCTGAAAGACGTCACGCCGGACGGTGCGGAACTCGACTGGAACGAAGCGCATGCGCAGCGTTTCCAGGCAGCAATGAACGACGACTTCAACACGCCGGTTGCAGTGTCGGTGTTGTTCGAGTTGGCAACTGAAGTGAACCGCACGCGCGATCCCGCGCTGGCCCGTCAATTGCGCTCGCTGAGCGCTGTGATCGGCTTGCTCGGCCGGGAGCCGCGTGCATACCTGCAGCGGGCTGCGGGCGCCGCCGCGGAAGGCGCGCTCGACGCCGCCGCGATCGAAGCGAAGATCGCCGCGCGCGTGGCCGCCAAGCAGGCGAAAGACTATGCAGCAGCAGACCGGATCCGGGCAGAATTGCTCGAGGCCGGCGTTGCACTTGAAGACAAACCCGGCGGGTTGACCGAGTGGCGGCGCGTGTGAACGCACCTCGTACTTCCCTCTGATCGACTCGCCAGGCAGGAGGCAGGATGGCAACGGCCACGAAGACGCCGGCTAAACGAGCCACGTCTCAAACAAACGCGGCAACCGCGGTAAAGTCGACACGAACGTCGGCTCGCGCGGGCGGCAGCGCGGTAAAGAATGCATCATCGAAAGCCGCCGGGGTGGCGGCGAAGGCAGGCGCGCGTGCCGCGGCGGGTGCAGCAGCAACGGCAACGACCGGGGCGGCGAAGAAGACCACCGTCAAGCGCGCGCTGAACGGCTCGTCGGCGCACGCGCCTGTTTCGACGCGTGCCAAAACCTCGCGTGCAAAAAGCAATGGCGCGTTGCCTGCCGAACTCGCAGGCGACGTGCGAGAATTCGCGCGAGATACTCACGAAGGCGAAGTCGTTCGCAAGACGCGCGCGTCATCGAGTGCGGGCGGGGAAGCCGCGGATGTTGCTGAACTCGCGGTGCCGGCGCAGATCGGCGGCCTCACGCCTGAAGTCACCCGTCCGGCGTATTGGGACAAGGCGTGCGCGGACCTCGTCAAGCGCGACCGTATCCTGAAGAAACTGATCCCGAAGTTCGGCCCGGTGCATCTGCTAAGCCGTGGCGATCCGTTCGTCACGCTCGCGCGTTCGGTGGTCGGGCAGCAGATTTCGGTAGCGTCCGCGCAGGCGGTCTGGGCGAAAGTCGAGGCGGCGTGTCCGAAGCTCGTGCCGCAGCAGTTCATCAAGCTCGGTCAGGACAAGCTGACCGCGTGCGGGTTGTCCAGGCGCAAGGCCGAATACGTCCTCGATCTCGCGCAGCACTTCGTGTCGGGCGCGTTGCACGTCGGCAAGTGGACCTCGATGGACGACGAGGCGGTGATCGCCGAACTCACGCAGATCCGCGGCATTGGCCGCTGGACCGCGGAAATGTTCCTGATCTTCAATCTGTCGCGCCCGGACGTGCTGCCGCTTGACGATCTCGGCCTGATCCGCGCGATCAGCGTCAATTACTTCAGCGGCGAACCGGTTACGCGCAGTGAAGCGCGTGAGGTCGCGGCAAACTGGGAGCCGTGGCGCACTGTCGCCACCTGGTATATGTGGCGTAGTCTCGATCCGTTGCCGGTCGACTACTAAAGCAAAAGAAGCGATGCCGTTTGAAAAGCTATCAATTGTTAAAAATCGATAGTTGAGAAATGGTTTTGACATCGGCGAGCGCGGTTAGAATACGCGCTGCCGGTAAGTCCAAGGATTACAACCAATGAAGACCACCTTTCTGGATTTCGAACAGCCGATCGCTGAACTCGAAGCGAAGATCGAAGAATTGCGCTTCGTGCAGGACGATTCGGCCGTCGATATTTCGGAAGAGATCGAGCGGCTGTCCAAGAAGAGTCAACAGCTCACCAAAGATCTGTACGCGAACCTCACCCCGTGGCAGGTTTCGCAAATCGCCCGTCACCCCCAACGCCCGTACACGTTCGATTACGTGAACGAGCTGTTCACCGATTTCCACGAGCTGCACGGCGACCGCAACTATGCGGACGACCTGTCGATCGTCGGCGGCCTCGCGCGTTTCAACGGCCAGGCGTGCATGGTGATCGGCCATCAGAAGGGTCGTGATACGAAGGAGCGCGCGCTGCGCAACTTCGGCATGCCGCGTCCGGAAGGCTATCGCAAGGCCGAACGCCTGATGCGTCTCGCCGAGAAGTTCGGCTTGCCGATCTTCACGTTCATCGACACGCCGGGCGCCTATCCGGGCATCGGCGCGGAAGAGCGCGGCCAGTCGGAAGCGATCGGTCGCAATCTGTACGTGATGGCTGAACTCAAGACGCCGCTGATCGCCACGATCATCGGTGAAGGCGGTTCGGGCGGCGCGCTTGCGATTGCCGTCGGCGACAGCGTGCTGATGCTGCAGTTCTCGACCTATTCGGTGATTTCGCCGGAAGGGTGCGCGTCGATCCTGTGGAAGAGCGCAGCGAAAGCGCCGGAAGCCGCGGAAGCGCTCGGCCTGACCGCGCATCGTCTCAAGGCGCTCGGCCTGATCGACAAGATCGTCAACGAGCCGCTCGGTGGCGCGCATCGCGATCCGAAGGGCATGGCCGCGATGCTGCGCCGTGCACTCGCCGACTCGCTGCGCCAGTTCCAGGGCATGAGCATCAACGACCTGCGTCAACGCCGTTTCGAACGGTTGATGTCGTACGGCAAGTTCAAGGAAACGACGCCGGGTGCGTAAGCCCGCGCGCGTTCTCTTTCGTCCTTCAGCGCGTAACGCGCTAGCGACGTGACTCCCACCGCCGAATCGCCCGCCGACCGCCTCGTTCTCGAGGCGGTCGGCGTTGCGCTGTCCGCGTTGCCTGCGAATGCGCGCATTGCGGTGGCGTTCAGCGGTGGCGTCGATTCGAGTGTGCTGCTGGATGCGGTGGTGCGTGTCGCGGGGGCGTCGCGTTGTGTCGCGCTGCATGTGCATCATGGACTCAGCGCGCATGCCGACGAGTGGCTCGCGCATTGCGAAGCATTTGCGCAGGAACGTGGCGTTGAATTCGCGGCACAGCGTGTCGAGGTGCCGCGTGACGCGGGTGTGAGTGTCGAGGCCGCGGCGCGCGATGCGCGTTACCGTGCGCTGGACGCAATGTGCGCAGCACGCGCCGTTCCCACGCTATGGCTCGCGCAACATGCGGATGACCAGGCGGAGACGGTGCTATTGCAATTGCTGCGCGGCGCGGGCCTCGCGGGACTTGCGGCGATGGCGCCCGAGTACTTGCCGGCAGGCGCCTCCTCGGTGCGCGTGAGGCCTTTGCTGCATCTGCTGCGAGCGCAACTCGAGCAGTATGCGAGCGCCCGGAATCTGCGCTGGATCGACGACGAATCGAACGCGGACACCCGTTACGCGCGCAACGCATTGCGTCACGAGGTGACACCGGCGCTGGCCGTCCACTTTCCTGGTTTTCGCGACGCACTCGCGCGCACCGCCGCGCATGCGGCATCGGCGCAGCGTCTGCTCGACGATCTCGCGCGCATCGATCTGGACGAAGCCGTGCGCGATGATGGCCGCGCGCTATCGCATGATGTGCTGCTCGCCCTCGACGACGATCGCGCGCTCAACCTGCTGCGCTACTGGATGCGCACACTGGGTCTGGCTGCTGCATCGACCGCGCGTCTGACCGACGTTTTGCGGCAGTTGCGCGAAGTCGGGGAAGCCGGCGAGGGCCATAGCCTGCGTATCGATCATGCAGGGCAAGCGTTGCGCAGTTATCGCGGCTTGATCTACTGGGAAGCGGGCGATAGCAGTGAGCCCGCCGATGAAACCGCGCTCGCTGAGCGCGCAGTGAGCGAACTCGCATGGCAGGGTGAAGCGATCTGGCGTTTGCCGCAATGGCGGGGCACCTTTGTGTTTGTCGCAGTCGCTGTCGCCGCCGCTTCTGATGTCGATTCCGCTGCCGATGGCGATGCCTCCGGCATTGTCGATGGAGCGTCAGACGATCACGATACGCTTCCCGTCAGCGTTCTGCGCCGGGCATTGCTAAGCGCGCGTTCGCGCAGTGGCGGCGAACGGATGCGTACGAGCGCTGCACCAGGCAGCCCGAGCCGCACGCTGAAGAACCTGTTCCAGGAGCGCGGCATTCCGGCATGGAAGCGTGACGTGCCGCTGCTTTACGTAGGCGGCGACCTGCTGTTCGTGCCCTTGCTCGGCCTGAACCGCACAGCGTTGCCCGAGCAGGTCGATGCGGCCGAGCCGCGTGTCAGGATCATCTGGCGCGACGACCTGCTGATCGCCTGACCGACCAGTCGGACAGGCGGGTTATCTATCCGGTGAATCTCCGGAATAGGGCGCAAAACCGCGCCGGATACGCCTTTTCAGCCGGTAATATGGATCATTCGACGGCCATTTCGGCTTGTCTTTTTGCGCTCGATCGGGTAATTTAACTTGTTTGCCCGACCCGATTTCGCCGTCGCTTTTGCGGTTTCCGTGCGTGATCCGTCGTTTCCGGTAAGCCACTAGCGATCATTCCCGGGCAAATCCGCGCGTGTTACACGCGCGCTGCATCTACGCCGCCACACACTTTGCCGTCGTTCACAAGACGTTGCGCTCCTGTGCTTTTGTGCGGTCGTCTCCAGCGCGCCAGCGCGTTTTCTCCTCCAGTTCAGAACGACAATGGCACTCATCGTACATAAATACGGCGGCACCTCGATGGGCTCGGTCGAGCGCATCAAGAACGTCGCCAAGCGCGTCGCGAAATGGCATAAGGCCGGCCACAAGATGGTCGTCGTGCCGTCGGCAATGTCCGGCGAAACCAACCGCTTGCTCGGTCTCGCGAAAGAAATCACGAGCCAGCCGAGCCCGCGCGAACTCGACATGATTGCCGCTACCGGCGAGCAGGTCAGCTCGGGACTGCTGGCCATCGCGCTGCAGGAAGCCGGCGTCGACGCGGTCAGCTATGCCGGCTGGCAAGTGCCGGTCAAAACGGATAGCGCGTTCACGAAAGCGCGCATCAGCGAAATCGACGGCGAGCGCGTGCTGCGCGATCTCGAAGCGGGCAAAGTAGTGGTGATCACCGGCTTCCAGGGTATCGACCCTGACGGCCACATCACCACGCTCGGCCGCGGCGGTTCGGATACGTCGGCTGTTGCAGTCGCTGCCGCATTGAAGGCCGACGAGTGCCTGATTTACACGGACGTCGACGGCGTCTACACGACCGACCCGCGCGTGGTGGAAGAAGCACGCCGCCTCGATCGCGTGACGTTTGAAGAAATGCTGGAAATGGCAAGCCTGGGTTCCAAGGTGCTGCAGATCCGCTCGGTGGAATTCGCCGGCAAATATCAGGTGAAGACGCGTGTGCTGTCGAGCCTGACCGATCCGCTGATCCCGCTCGACACTGAAATGAAGTCGGGCACCCTGATTACTTTTGAAGAAGACGAGACCATGGAAAAAGCAGTCATCTCAGGCATCGCGTTTCAGCGCGACGAAGCTCGTATCGCCGTGATGGGTGTGCCCGACAAGCCGGGCATCGCGTATCAGATTCTCGGCCCGGTGGCGGACGCGAATATCGACGTCGACATGATCATCCAGAACCAGAGCGTCGAAGGCAAAACGGCCTTTACGTTCACGGTCGGCCGCGGCGATTATCAGCGCGCCATGGACATCCTCACCGGCCAGGTGAAGGGCCATGTGCAGGCTGAGCAGGTGCTGGGCGATCCGAAGGTGTCGAAGGTATCGGTGGTCGGCGTCGGCATGCGTTCGCACGTGGGTATCGCGAGCACGATGTTCCGCACGTTGTCGGAAGAGGGCATCAACATCCAGATGATCTCGACCTCCGAAATCAAGATTTCGGTGCTGATCGACGAGAAGTACATGGAGCTCGCCGTGCGCGCGCTGCATAAGGCGTTCGAACTGGATCAAGCGTAATTTGCTGTGCGGGGTGGGGTGTACAAGAGCACCTCATCTCTGAATGTGTGCGGTACGCCCGGCTAATGTGACGCAAGTTAATGTCAATTAATTGCGTCGTCAGTGACAAAGCTGGCACAAAAAATGTGCGGCAGACATTGACCTTCGCGGTTCGGCCCGCTATTATCTTGGCTTCGTTGCGCTGACTCCCTGCGCAACCGAAAGTTTGGGAGACGTGGCCGAGAGGTCGAAGGCACTCCCCTGCTAAGGGAGCATCTGGGCCAAAACCTGGATCGAGGGTTCGAATCCCTCCGTCTCCGCCAAAAGCGGTGACAAGGCCCCGTAAGTTCAACGACTTACGGGGCTTTTTCTTTTTCAGCCCATCAGCTAGCCCATCACGGATTTCCTGGTAAGTCCGTCTCCCATGGCAGACCCATCCCTGTTCTGGTCGGGAAAATTAGAGCAGCAATCGTGCGATACCCCTCGGTCGATCAAGGAAAGGCGAGCTGTTGCATCGGTGATGTGACGCAACAGCGTGATTCGTCAGCGCGCGGCGAGCGGGGTGTCGCCCGCACCTTCCCAACCACCGCCAAGCGCCTTGTACAGACGTATTGCGTTCAGCGATACGTCCGCATCGCTGCGTATCCATTCGAGCTTTGCCGCGAGCAGGGTTCGCTGCGCTGCGAGCGCATCGAGCCGGGTGTCGGCGCCGGCCTGGTAGCGCGACGTCGAGAGCTGCAAGGCATGGTCGCTTTGCGCAACGTTCGCCGCGAGACTCGTGCGCCGCTGCTGCTCCGTCGAGAGCGCGGAGAGCGTGTTGTCGATCTCGTTCCAGGCGCCAAGCACCGTACGCTGATACGCGAGCGCGGCCTCCTGCTGCTGTGCCTCACGCAGCTTCAGTTGGGCACGCAGTCGTCCGCCTTCGAAGACCGGCAGGCTGAGCGTCGGGCCGATCGCGAAGGCGGGTGATCTACCCGTTCCACGATCCAGCGCATCGTGAAGGCGCTGGCTGACGAGGAGCTCGTGCGCACCGGGCGCGCTGATGGCGTGCGGCTCGGGCCGGCGTTCCTGCGGCTTGTCGGCAAACCGCATACCGACGTGGTAGCCGTGGCGGCCCCGCACCTGCAGTCGCTGAGCGACGATATTGGTGAAACGGTGGCGCTCGGCCGGATCAGCGGCCGCGAGCTGGCGTTCATTCACGTGGTGGTAGCCGAGCAGGAACTGCGTGTGGTGCCGCGTGTCGGGGCGAACCTGCCGCTCGCGACCACGGCGGGCGGGAGGGCGTTACTGGCGCTCGGTGCGGACGAGGAGGCGTTGATGCTGCTTCAACTGCCAGACGCCAAGGGGACGGACAGCGGCGAACTACTGAAGGAACTGAAGCGTGTGAGGCGCATCGGCTATGCGGTCGACGACAACGAAACGACGCCCGGTGTTGTGTCCCTTGCTGTCGGCGTTGATACCATCCTCGGGCGCTTTGCGGTATCCGTTCCGGCTCCGGCAGTCCGTGTCGCGGCAGCCGGACGACCACGAATCGTGGAGAGGTTGCTGGCGTGCCGGGATGTCTTGCTGGGTGAGATAGGGCGCAATCGCCCCGATGAATGAAATGAGGTGGAAATGACGGATATGAACACAGTCTTTGCGGCCGCACCCCAACGAGGTGCGGGAGCACAAGCCTGGCGTGACACACTACCGGGCCTTGCCGGTCCTTACTGGGTCAAGGTGGCCAATTCGCCGGTGCAACTGGTACATGTGAGCTATAACGACTATCTTGGCCGGTGGCAGGTTGAATCGTTCGGCGACAGCATTGCACTTAACCTGGATCCTGTATTCAAGTGAGCCCTGTGGCACGGGCCGTTGTCTGGCCCCGACGATGCCGACCGCAGGGTTGAGCGCGCCGTGATCGGCGAAGCGCGAAGGCAAGGAGTGCCGCCAGACGGACGACCAGTTCACCGGCATGATCGTCAGTTCGGCCAGGTATGCCATCCCTATGACGCCAACGAAACCGGCGATCACGAGTTCTAGCGGGCGGAATCCGCGCTTTTCGAGTTGCAGGAGGGCATAGGTCGCGATGATCGTGATCACCATCCCGTCGAACAGCGTTATGTGCAGAAGCAGAGATATGCCGATGGCGCCACCGAGTACCTCGGCGAGATCCGTGGCCATGGCGGCCGCTTCGCAGAACAACCACAGGGCAATGGCGTAGCGGCGCGGCAGCGCATCGCGACAGATCTCGGCAAGATTGCGTCCTGTGGCGATTCCGAGCCTGGCTGACATGGACTGGAACAGCATTGCAACGATACTGGCAAGGAGGACGACCCACAGGAGGGTGTCGCCGTATCGTGCGCCTGCCTGCAGGTTGGTGATGATGTTGCCTGGGTCCAGGTAGGCCACGGAGGCGATGACGGCAGGCCCCGAGGCGGCGAGGAGGGTGCGCAGACCTCGCCCCCCGCTGCCCGTGAGGGTGTGCTGCCCGTTCAGGCACGCCTGGGTAAGGTCTGGATCGGCGACGGTCGTTCTGTTCATGGGGTCATGCGTGATGGTCGTGTGTCGGTGCGCAGCGGCCCACGGACTGCGGGCTGGCTCTAGCGCCTGGCGGGGCGCATGGCCCCGGGTGGCTAGAAAGTGGTCGCCATTCCGATTCGCGCCAGGATCTGTGAACCGGTGCTGGAGGGTGCGAGCAATCCGTTGATCCACGCCGTTGCCGGACCGTTGCCGCCGATCGCGCGCTGGTAGATGCCCTCCGCGTAAAGGGTTGTCCGCTTCGACAGCCAGTACATCACCGATGCTGTGACTTCATGGGCCTTGTTGCTGGAGAGTTTGGCGTTTCCCTTCATGTATTGGTAATTCCCACCGAGTGACCATTCCGGGGTGATACGCCAGTTTGCCCCGAGCTGTATCGCATTGATCTCCGCACCCGTGAGGGTGTTTCGGGTATTGGTGTAGAGGACATTGGCGAGGACTTTGCCGATGTCGTACTTGGTGCCGACTCCCCAGTTGCGAATCCCCTCATGGCCGTTATCCATTTGCGGGTATTTGACGTCGGTGTAGGCCGCGGCGATGCCGAACCCGCCACGCTTATACTCCAGCGCTGCACTGACCGTGTTATCGGTCGATACGGCGCCGGCTACGTTGCCGAAGCCGTACATCAGGCCAAATGAAAATCCGCCATAGTCGATAGACCGGTACCTGACGGAGTTGGACACGCGCGACGATCCGCCGACGCGATCGAAATCCCATGATCCGGTCGCGTTGCTGGGGATCTTCAGCGCCTGAAACGGGCCGTCGCGAAAATTGTAGAAACCGCCTGTATAGAGCGACGCGTCGTACTCGAGCAATTGGTCCTTCATGAAGTCATACTGGGTACCGAACGTCAATCGTCCGAGCGTGCCGCTGTCGAGGCCAACGTAGGCTGTCCTGTTGAAGAGCCCGTCTGCGTCAGGAATGGTCGAGCCGTTGGCGAGTGAAAACTGGTTCACGAGTTCGAACACGGCTTTGGTTCCACCACCAAGATCTTCCTGCCCGAGGAAGCCCAGCATGTTGGGATAATAGTTGCCGTCGTCGAAGAAGAACTTGTTCTTTCCGCCTGAATTGTTCACGTACGTGATGCCGGCATCCATCATGCCGAAGATGGTCATGCTGCCCTGTGCCGATGCCTGGTCGCATGCGAGCAGCGCGGTGCAGATGAGTAGCGTTCGCTTGAACATGTTTGTCTCCTGGATATCGCTTGTTTTTGTTTGATCGGTGCTGGCCAGGGGCTTCGTCCCCTGGCCTTGATTCAATGCGCGGCAAATTCGGCGCGATCCGTTGCATGCACGGTGTTGAGGCGTCCCATCATCAGCATCACCAGTGCTGCACCGAGCACAGGAGCCGCGATCACGATGAAGGTCTGGGCGACCGGGAACCCGGCGGCGACGAGAGCTCCGACCACGACCGGACCGGATGCGCCACCGAAACGTCCGGCCGCGAGTCCCCAGCCCACACCGGTCGAGCGGATCGCGGTCGGATAGGCGATCGTCGCGATCGCGATCAGACCCGAGGTGGCGCCGCCCACGAACAGGCCGGTCAGACCCGAGCACAGCGCGACCGAAGCAGTGTGCGGCGCGCAGATGCCGGTCAAGGCCAGCGCGATCGCGCCGACGGTGTAGATCAGTGCAAGGAAGCGATAGGTGCCGAGCCGTTCCATCACAGCGCCGGCTATCGCAACGCCTATGGTTCCGCCCACGTTGTTCCAGCCAATCACCGTCGCTGCGTCTGCCACCGGCATGGCAGCGCTGCGCAGCAGCGTGCTGGTCCAGGCCAGGGTCGCGATCAAGGCGAGGAAGTTGAGGAAGAAGGCGAGCCAGAGCAATGCGGTGAACGGCGCGCGGCCGTCCATGAAGAGATGTTTGACCGGCAGCCCCTTTTCCTGATGCTCGTGCGTGGCGTAACGCACCGCGTCTCCGAACGAACGCGACGGAGCGAGCCGCCTGATGATGCGCTCGATGCGCTGCTGCGGCGCGTTGGACAGGATCAGCAGCCGCACCGATTCGGGAACGAAGAGCAGCACCAGGATCGCGGCGACGATGGGCACGATGCCGCTCAGGTAGAACATCGACTTCCAGCCGTACTGAGGAATCACGACGCTTGCCGCGAAGCCGGCAATGACGCCGCCGGCCGGCATCGCGGCCCAGAGCAGCGAAGCTACCCGTCCGCGGTAGCGCTGCGACACGTATTCGGTTGCGAGGCTCACGAGGCATGGCGCCGCGCCACCGAGTCCGATGCCGGTCACGACGCGCAATGTGAGCAGCGCCGCGAAGCCGGGTGCGGCAACGGTGCCGAGCGAGGCCAGCCCGAACAGCCAGGCACACGCAACCAGTACGGTCTTGCGGCCGATCCGATCTGCGAGCGGACCGAGCAGCAGCGCGCCCATCATGAAGCCGAATTCGGAGCCGGCGAAGAGCGGGCCGAGCTGGGCCGGCGTGAGTTTCAGATCGACGGCCATGAGGGGCGCGCTCAGACCCATGACCTGGACGTTGGCGCCGTCCATCAGGGCGATCAGGAAGCAGATGGCGAAGATGCTGGCCTGGAACAGGCCGAAGGGCCGCTCGTCAATGAGATCGTCTACCAGTACGGTATTCATGTTTGTCTCCTATGTGTCTGGGTCGGCTATCGGTGCCGCTTTTTTCTGCTGTGCGAATGGCGCGCCGAGGGACGTCATTCGTACGGTGTCGGGCTGCCGCGGGCGCGACAAACCCTCCGCTACGCCAGGAGCGATCCAGGCGCCGCGGATACGTCAACTTCAAGGAACGACGGATATGGCTTAAGAACGCAACGCGTCAGCTCGCCGGGCGCGCGGCGAAATGCGGAAACAGGCGCAGTGCGTTATTG
The DNA here is from genome assembly GCF_009690905.1 of Paraburkholderia madseniana. Lineage (GTDB taxonomy): Bacteria > Pseudomonadota > Gammaproteobacteria > Burkholderiales > Burkholderiaceae > Paraburkholderia > Paraburkholderia madseniana. The sequence continues at coordinate 3,748 of NZ_VOSW01000065.1, read as the reverse complement.
CGCGCGATCGCCTCGTGCTCGTCTGCATCGATGCCTTCGAGGCGGCGGAAGCTGTCAATATTCCGTGCCACGTTGGCGGCCGGCTGGAACGGGAAATCCGTGCCGACGAGGATCTGCGAGATCGGCGCGAGCGTGCGCAGCACGTCGAAACCCGGCTGATTCGCGGACATCGCGAGGTCGTAATACAGACCCTTGAATTCGGCAATCACTTCTTCCGATGCCTTGGGCTGCGGTTTCATCACGGGCATGGGTGACAGCAGTGCGATCCGGTGTGCGATCGCAGGCAGGACGCCGCCCGCGTGCGGCAGGATCAGCTTGATGTCGGGGCAGCGCTTGAAGGTGTTCGAGAACACCAGGTCGATCACCGTACGTGCCGTGTCGCACGGGAATTCGAAGAGCGGCGCAGGTCGTCCCAGGCCGACCGCCGAGAAGCAGGCCGGCGCGGTCGGATGCAGGAAGATGGTGGCCTTTCGTTCGTTGAGCCGGTCGAAGATCGGCGCGAGCGACGGGTCGCCGAGATATTTGCCGTCGCTATTGGTTTCGATGACGATGCCGTCGAGATCGAGCTCGTCGAAGGCGTAGTCGATCTCGGCCAGCGATTCGGCGACGTACGGCAGCGGCAAGGTCATGAAGCCGCCAAAGCTGCCGGGATGATCGCGCCGCAACTGCGCGATATCTTCGTTGATGGTGCGCGCGAGACGCACGCGCGCTTCCCGCGTGGGCAGGAAACTGACGCTCGGCGAGGACACCGACAGCATCATGGTATCGATGCCGTTTTCCGCCATCACTGCGGTGGCTTTTTCCGGCGTCCATTCGGGAACCGGATAACCGCCGTCGAGCGTGGCGAGGCCGGCTGCGTCGAGCGCCTTGCGGTAGGCGGGCGGCAGGCAGTGGGCGTGTACGTCGATCAGGCCGCAGGTGCAACGGTAGGGTGTGTTCATGATGCGATGACCGTAATGTGGATGAGGGTGCGCTCAGGCGCGTTCGAGCTGGATTGGCGAGGGCAACCAGTCGTAGCCACCGCCGTTGCGCCGCAGATGGCCGCGTCCCGGGAAAGGAAAGTGATACGACAGCACCTGGTATTCACTCTTCTCGATCCAGTCGAGGACCTTCACGCGGGTCGCCGCGGCGGCTGAACTGTCGTAGTCGAACAGGAATGCCCAGTCGGGGCGTTGCAGCAGCAGCACCTGGTGATGGCACAGATCGCCCCAGCAAACGAGCGTCTGGCCTTCGCTGGAAATTTCATAGATCGTATGGCCGGGGCTGTGGCCCGGCGTGGCATGCGCGCGGATGCCCGGCACGATTTCCTGGCCATCCTCAATGAAGCTGATTACATCGCGGTAGGGCGCGAGGTTCTTGTGCGCGCCGTAGAAGTGATCCTTCATGTGGTCGGACATCGACGGTCGGATATTGTCGAGATTGGTCCAGTAGTCGACGTCGGCACGGCTCACCACGATGCGCGCGTTCGGAAACAGCTTGCGGTCGTCGTCATCGACGAGTCCCCAGCAATGGTCCGGGTGCGTATGGGTGAGCGCCACTATGTCGATTGCCTCGGGTTCGATGCCGGCGGCGCGCATGTTGGCGATCACCTGGCCGGTCAGCGGTCCGAAGGTCTTGACGCCGAGATCGGCATTGATGCCGACGCCGGTGTCGAACAGGATCAGTTGTTCGCCGGTGTTGACGAGCAGGACGTTCTGATCGAGCGCAATCGATTCGGTGGGCAGGAAGGCACGGATCAGCAGATCGTCGAGTTCCTCGACGTCGGCCTCCGGAAACGTGGTGCGTGGCGGCCCGAGATGCAGGAGACCATCGGTGACGACCGTGCATTCGAAGGCGCCGTGATCGAAGCGGGTCCATCCCGCCTGCAGCGCGTGCGCCCGTGCGTCGGTTGCGTGAATACTCATGTTTATCTCCTTGCTTGATTTTTGTATCGGGCGAACGCTTGATGGCGCTCGCCCGCTGGCGATTCGCTGATCAGATCGGGAAGTGCGGTGCATCGGATGCCACCGTTATCCAGCGCAGCTCGGTGAACTCCGCGATCCCGGCCTTGCCGCCAAAGCGGCCGTAACCACTGCGGCCGGTGCCGCCAAACGGCATCTGCGGTTCGTCGCTGACGGTCGCGCCGTTGATGTGGCAGATACCCGAGCGGATGCGCTTCGTGACTGAGAACGCGCGCTCGATGTTCTGGCTGAAGACGGCGGCGGACAGGCCGAATTCCGTGTCGTTGGCTAGCGTCACCGCGTGGTCGTCGTGGTCGGCGTGCAGCACGCAGACGATCGGGCCGAAGGTCTCTTCACGGTAGATATGCATGTCCGCGGTGACGCCGTCGAGCACCGTTGCCGGCATAAACACGCCTTCGGCCTTGCCGCCCGCCACCAGGGCGGCACCCTTGCTCAGTGCATCGTCGATCAGTTCGTTGATGCGCGCGCCGGCCGCGGCGCTGGCCAGTGCGCCGAGCGGCGCGTCGCTCACGCGCGGATCACCGACGGCGATGCTATTGGCCTTGTCGCCAAGGCGTCGCACAAACGCGGCGGCGATGCCGGGCGTAACGACAATCCGCTCGGTCGACATGCAGATCTGCCCTTGATTGAAGAACGCACCGAATGCCGCGGCTTGAACGGCGCGTTCCAGGTCGGCATCGTCGAGCACGATCAGCGGGGACTTCCCGCCCAGTTCGAGCAGGACCGGCTTGAGCACACGCGCGGCCTGCTCGGCGATCAACTGGCCGACGCGGGTGGAACCCGTGAAGTTGATGCGCCGCACGGCCGGATGCTCGATCAGCGCGCCGACCACTTCACGTGCTGCGGCGGGTGCATGGGTGATCAGGTTGACCACGCCATTGCCGAGGCCGGCCTCGACCAGCACCTCGGCGATTTTCGCGTGGGTTGCCGGGCACAGTTCTGAGGCCTTCAGTACCACCGTGTTGCTGCAGGCGAGCGGCATCGCGATGGCTCGCGTGCCGAGCACGATCGGTGCGTTCCACGGCGCGATGCCGAGCACCACGCCGGCGGGCTGGCTCACCGCGAACGACAGGCGGCCTTCATCGGAGGGAATGACTTCGCCGCTGATCTGGGTAGTCATGCTCGCGGCTTCACGCAGGATCGCGGCCGCGGCGAACACGTTGTGCTCGGCCCAGACGCGCGTCGCGCCGGTTTCCGCCTGCATGATCTCGACGAATTGGCCTTCCTGCTGTTCCATCAGGTCTGCGGCACGCAAGAGCCTGGCGCGACGCTCGGACGGGCCGGTCTGGGACCATTGGGCAAAGGCGGCTTCTGCCGCATCCGCGGCAAGCCGGGCGCCTTCTGCGCAGGCTGCGGATGCTTCCGTGACGGCCTGATTCGATTGCGGGTTGATGCGCGCGAATGTGGCGCCGGACGCGGCCGGCTGCGCACGTCCCCCAATGAGCAACTGGACAGATCTCAAGTTAAATGTCTCCATTGGAAATACACTGTGGCGCCGAATGTACGGGAACGGCAGCGAGATCTCTTGCCTGACAGTGCAATTTCGCCAGGGAGATTTGCTGCCGGGCCAACACTGCACTTTCAGGCAAGACGTAAGCGTTGTTCTGCGAATAGAGTTGGGCCATCCGGTGCCGCAGAGTTGGTGCCAGGGAGACAACTCGAGATACGGTCAAGTCTGGTGTATGAGCGGTTGATGACCGGCGACGTCAGGCGGCGAGTTTCTGCTGACCGGGTTGATCGTCTTGCACCGGTTCTCCGTCCTTGAAGGCAATGCCTTCCAGCAACAG
>NZ_VOSW01000064.1 GCF_009690905.1 Paraburkholderia madseniana | reverse complement strand
CTTGTTATATTGTGTCCACTGTTGTGTCTTCTTTCGTTTCGCTATCGTGCTTTTTTTTTTTTTTAGATGTGTATAAGAGACAGCGGTTGCAGCGCACGATTCAGTTGACCGCTTGGAATGCCGCCGCCGTGATCGCGTACCTCGAGCGTGTATTGGCCGTCGCGGCGGGCCGTCGAAATTTCCACCGTCGGCTCGCCGTAAGTGAGTGCGTTCTCGATCAGATTGGTCAGAATCCGGTCGAGGTCGACAAGCGGCAGACCAAAACCATCGCCGGCTTGTAGATCGAGGCGCACGAGCGAATCGTCCGCGAGGCTGTCGCCGTAATGCCGGCGACAGTGGGCATCGACGCTGGTGCTTGGCGAGGTATCCGCCGTCTCACGTGCGAAGTCGAGAAACTGCGTGACGATGCGTGACAACGACTCCGCGTCCCGCAAAAAGCCGCGGCGATTCGCTTCATCAGGCAGCAGATCCGCGCGCACCTGCATGCGCGTGATCGGCGCACGCAGATCGTGCGCCACGCCGGCCAGCATCACCGCGCGCTCCTGCTCGGCCTGCGCAAGTTCGTGCACCATCTGATTGAAGTCGCCGATCAGCTCTTTCAATTCGCGCGGGCCGCTCGCCTCCACGACCGGCGCCCGATGGCCGATGCGGAACTCGCGCGCTGCGAGTGCGAGCCGGTGCAATGGCCGTTGCAATTGCCACGCGCCGAGCAGCGCGATGATCACCGCCAGCACCAGCATCGTCGCGGACGCGCCCAGGAAGAGACGCGCCGGCAGCGTCGCGTTTTGCATTTTGAGCCAGCCTGGATTGCCCGCGTAATGGACCCAGACCGTGCCGTTCTCGCCGTCGGCTACGACCTGGCTGCCTGCCGGCAACTTCCGGCGCAAGTCGCGTTCGAACGGACCCGAGGTGTTCTCACACGGCGCGGGACAGCCATACCGGATCGCGTCTTGCGCGCTCACATAGGACACACCGAGCGTTGCCGCGACGTGGGAAGCGGCGAGCGGGCCGTCGCGTCCCGCCTCAACCGCGAGCAGCAAAGCGCGTTGCGCGTGACCCGCGTCGATCTGGCCACGGTCACGGTCCACGAGAACGATTGCGGTGATATGCACCAGCACGATCAGGCTCACCGTCATCAATGCGAGCCGGCCAAACAGTGTGTTAAAGGGATTCTTCATCGTCATTGCTGCCGGGCACGAACATATAGCCGATGCCGCGTATGGTCTGGATCCGGCGCGGATTGGCCGGGTCATCTTCAAGCAGACGGCGCAGGCGCCACACCGGCACGTCGATGCCGCGTTCGGTCACTTCCGAGTGCGGCCCATGCAGCAGATCGACGAGCTTCGAGCGCGACAGCGTTTCCATTGGATGCGCGGCGAGCACTTCCAACAGCGCATATTCGCCGCCGGTCAGCTTGAGCGCTTCGTCATCGCGAAACAGGGTGCGCCTCGCGAAGTCGAGCCGGAAGCGGCCGAAGCGCAGCGCTTCACGCTTTTCGAGCGCCGTAGCCGTGGACCCCGATGGCTGCGCGTGGCGGCGCAACACCGCATGAATACGCGCGAGCAGTTCCTGCGGCATGAACGGCTTGCCGAGATAGTCGTCGGCGCCGAGTTCCAGACCGATTATGCGATCCACGCCGTCCGCGCGCGCCGTCAACATGATCACGGGAATCGTGTCGCCATTCGCACGCAATTGCCTGAGCGCGCTGAGTCCGTCGACACCCGGCATCATCAGATCGAGCACGATGATCGAGGGCCGTTCGCGTTCCAGCCGGCGTGCCAGATGGTTCGCGTCGTGCAACACGGACATCTCGATGCCGCGTTGTTGAAAGAAGGTTCTGAGCAGGTCACGAAGGTCGGCGTCGTCGTCGACCAGTAAAACCTGGATGGGCGTGTCTGACATGGCTGGGCCCTGATCGATGAGGACAATTGACGGACGGCGCGGCCGCGCGCCTATCGCACGTCGCAATATAGCGAATCGCGCGGAGACAGCGGTTTCGGGTTCTTATCTGCGCTTACAGTTTATTACGGTGGCTGCTTTCGGTTCTATCTGGCTGCGTGAAGCAACCAAGACCAGTCAACGTCACACCGCCCGACTCTTCGCAACACCACGCGCTTCGTTACAACTCGTAATCCTCGCCTAAGCCACCGTAAGACGCCGCTCACTATGCTGGGCCACCTCTCGCCGCTGGTGGCGTTACGCGGTTTCCTTCGGGCTCAGTGTGTTGGTTTGCGTGCAGTGTCAAGCGCGTGGTCGACCGATACGTTTTCACTCGCCCCGCTTTAGCGAACAACGCATGCCAGACGGCCCTTTGTCGAATTGAGTCGAAGGATGCCCACAGCATGCCGAATAACCCTATCGCGTCCGGACCCTCCTCGCGCGTACCGAGATTCACACATCTTGCTGCTGCAGTCGTCGCCGCTTTTTTGTTGGCGGCTTGCGGCCAGCAGGCGCCCCATGGACCACCACAGTCCGTTCCTGAAGTAGGCGTCCAAACGATCGCGCCGCACCCTGTGGTGTCGAGTACCGAATTGTCCGGGCGACTGTCGGCAATCCGCGTCGCCGAAGTCAGGCCGCAGGTCGAAGGCATCGTCAGAAAGCGCCTCTTCACGGAAGGCTCACAGGTCGCGGCCGGCGCCGTGCTCTACCAGATTGACCCGTCCAGCTACCAGGCAACCTACGACCAGGCCGTCGGCACGCTCGCCAAAGCCGAGGCGACAGCGAGCGCCGCGCAGACGAAGGCCACCCGCTACGCCGAACTGTCGAAGATCGAAGGCGTGAGCAAGCAGGACTACGACGACGCCGTCGCCTCCCTGGAGGAAGCGAAGGCCGACGTGGTCTCCGACCGTGCCGCATTGAAGACTGCCGCGATCAATCTCGGCTACACGAAAGTCGTTGCGCCCATCGCGGGACGGATCGGCAAATCGAGCGTGACTGAAGGCGCGCTCGTCACTGCGGAGCAGACCACCGCGCTCGCGACGGTCCAGGCGACGACCGAGATGTATCTCGACGTCACGCGCTCTTCCGCCGACTGGTTGCGGCTGCAGAAAGAATTCGCCAGTGGCCAGTTGCAACAGGCGGGCTCGGACGGCGCGGTCGTTCATCTCGTGATGGAAGACGGCAGCACGTACACGCAGCCAGGCAAGCTGCTGTTCTCCGATATCACCGTCGACGCCACCACCGGTTCGGTCACCTTGCGTTGCGTGTTCCCGAATCCGGACGGCGTGCTGCTGCCCGGCATGTTCGTGCGCGCACGGCTTGAAGAGGGCGTGAACCAGCAGGCGATCACGGTGCCGCAACTCGCGGTCTCGCGTGCATCCGACGGTTCGGCGAGCGTGCTGACGGTCGGCGCCGACAACAAGGTCACGCAGACACCCGTCACGGCCGACACCGCGTCAGGCGCCGACTGGCTCGTTACGCGCGGCCTCAAGGCGGGCGATCGCGTGATCGTCGCCGGATCGCAGAAAGCGCGCGCGGGCGGTGTTGTGAAACCGGTCGAATCGCCCGCTATATCGGGTGCGGCCGCCACCGCGGACACCACGTCGGCCGCACACAGCTAAAGCGAGACACTCATGGCAGGTTTCTTTATCAACCGACCGATCCTCGCGTGGGTCATCGCCATCGTCATCATGATGATCGGCGGCGCCTCCATCGGGACGCTTCCGGTCGAACAGTATCCAAGCGTCGCGCCGGTCTCCGTGCAGATCACGGCGACTTATCCGGGCGCCTCGGCTGAAACCGTGGCGACCACCGTCACACAGGTGATCGAGCAGAAACTGAGCGGCATCGATCATCTGCTCTACATGTCGTCTACCAGCAGTTCGGCCGGACAGGCCACCATCACGCTCACGTTCCAGCAAGGCACCAATGCCGACATCGCCCAGGTGCAGGTGCAAAACAAGGTCGAACAGGCCAGTTCGTCGCTGCCGCAGACAGTGCAGGACCAGGGTGTGCAAGTGGCGAAGGCAGCCAATGCGTTTCTGATGATCGTGTCGCTGTCGTCCTCTGACGGCAGCATGAATTCCATCGATCTCGGCAACATCATCGCAACGCAGATCGAAGATCCGCTCACGCAGATCGACGGCGTCGGCGACGTGACGCTGTTCGGCGCGCAGCACGCCATGCGCATCTGGCTCGATCCGGTGAAGCTGCAGGCAGTCGGTCTGACTGCCGGCGACGTCACCACCGCGATCACGAATCAGAACGTGCAACTCTCGGTCGGCCAGATCGGCGGCTCGCCGTCCACGAAGACGCAGGCGCTCAACGCGACCATTTCGGCATCGAGCCTGCTCACCACGCCCGCGCAGTTCGGCTCGATCCTGCTGCGCGTGAACAGCGACGGCTCAAAGGTCATGCTGAAGGACGTCGCGCGGGTCGAGGTCGGCGGCGACGACTACAGCACGGAATCGCGTCTGAACGGCAAGCCGGCGGCCTCGCTCGCGGTCAAACTGGCGAGCGGCGCGAACGCGATGAGCGTAGCCAAAGCGGTGCGTGCCAAGCTCAACGAACTGAGCGGGCAATTGCCGCATAACGTGGTGGTCGACTATCCGTACGACACTACGCCGTTCGTGCGCATCTCGATCGAAGAAGTGGTGAAGACGCTGATCGAAGCGGTGATGCTGGTCTTCGTCGTGATGTACGTGTTCCTGCAAAACCTGCGCGCGACGTTGATTCCGACCATTGTCGTGCCCGTTGCGTTGCTCGGCACGTTTGCGGTGATGTCGGCGGTGGGATTTTCGATCAACGTGTTGTCGATGTTCGGGCTCGTGCTCGCTATCGGCCTGCTGGTGGACGACGCGATCGTGGTCGTGGAAAACGTCGAGCGGCTGATCGCGGAAGAGGGTCTATCGCCGATCGAAGCCACGCGCAAGGCGATGAAGCAGATCACCAGCGCACTGGTCGGCATTACGACCGTGCTGATCGCCGTGTTCATTCCAATGGCGTTTTTCTCGGGGTCCACGGGCGCGATCTACCGGCAGTTCTCGATCACGATCGTCGCGGCGATGCTGCTCTCCGTGTTCCTCGCATTGACGCTGACACCGGCGCTGTGCGCGACCATGCTGCGGCGCGCGGACGTCGAGTACCACACGAAGCGCGGCGTGCTCGGCTGGTTCAACCGTGTGCTGACTCGTGGAACCGATCGTTACGACTCGACGGTTGCGCGTGTGATCGGCAAGCCGATGCGCTATATGGTGATCTACCTGCTGATTGGAGGCGTGGTTGCGCTGCTCTTCATGAAGCTGCCGTCGTCCTATCTGCCGGACGAGGATCAGGGGTTCATCATCACGTCGATTTCCGCGCCCGCCGGCACACCTGCCGCGCAGACGCTGGAAGTCGTGAAACAGGTCGAGGCGTATTACCTCGGTCTTCCGCAGGTGGACAAGATCATCGCGCTGACCGGCTTCAGCTTCAACGGCTCGGGGCAGAACAACGGCCTGGCGTTTGTCAGGCTCAAGGACTGGAGCACGCGGCGCGCCAGCGACGGTTCGGCGGCGGCGATCATCCAGCGCGCCAACATGCACTTCGCCGCCTCGCACGACGCGCAGATTGTCGCGCTCAATCCGCCGGCCATTCAGGAACTCGGCACGCAGAGCGGTCTCGACTTCGAACTGGAAGATCGCGCCGGGCAGGGTCATGACAAGCTGATGGCCGCGCGCCAGCAATTGATCGCGCTCGCCGCGCAGGACAGCGCGCTAGCCAGCATGCGTCCCGGTGGCCTCGACGATACGCCGCAGTTCCATGTCGATATCGATCGCGAGAAGGCGAGTGCGCTCGGACTTTCAATCGCTGACGTGAACGACACGTTGCAGACGGCGTTCGGCTCGACTTACGTGAACAACTACGTCGATACGGGACGCATCCAGAAGGTCTATGTGCAGGCCGACGCGCCTTACCGGATGATGCCGTCCGATATTGGACGATGGTATGTGAAGTCCAGCACGACCAGCAGTTCGAGTACTTCAAGCAGCACCTCGACTACAAGCACGAGCAGCACTAGCAGTACGACCACCGCAGGCTACGACGGCCAGATGGTCCCGTTCTCCGCGTTCTCTACCGGCAAATGGACCTTCGGGCCGCCGCAGATCGAACGCTTCAACCGCACGCTGGCGATGGAAATCACCGCGCAAACCGGTGCGAACACCAGCACGGGCCAGGCAATGGCCGCCGTCGACGCGCTCGTGAAGAAGCTGCCCGCCGGCTTCGGCATCGACTGGACCGGGCAGTCGTACCAGGAGCGCCTTGCCGGATCGCAGGCGATCTACCTGTACGCGATTTCGCTGGTCGTGGTGTTCCTCTGTCTGGCCGGTCTGTACGAGAGCTGGTCCATTCCGATCGCGGTGATTCTGGTCGTACCGCTCGGCGTGCTCGGCGCGGTACTGGGTGCGCATATTCGCGGGCTGTCCGACGATATCTACTTCAAGGTCGGCTTGCTCGCGACCATCGGGCTCTCCACCAAGAACGCGATCCTGATCGTCGAATTCGCCAAGGACCTGCAAGCGCAGGGCCATAGCCTGATCGACGCCACGCTGGAAGCCGCGCGACTGCGTCTGCGGCCGATTCTGATGACATCGCTCGCTTTCGTGTTCGGCGTACTGCCGCTGGTCATCAGCACAGGCGCCGGTTCGGCGAGCCGGCATGCGATTGGCACCGGCGTGATGGGCGGCATGATCGCCGCGACGTTGCTCGCCATCTTTTTCGTGCCGGTGTTCTTTGTCGTCGTGCGCCGCCTGTTCGGCGAACACGGCGATGCCAAGCAACAGGAAGGTGTTGAATGATGAGACTCAAATTGAGCGCATGCGTGGTGGCGTTTGCCGTTGCCATGCTGACGGGGTGTACGCTAGACCCGCACTATGAACGACCTGCGGCACCCGTCGCGGTGGCTTATCCAAAAGGCGAGGCGTACGAGAGCACGAGCGCCGCGGCAGCGTCCACCGCGACGCCGAGCACGACCACTACCCCACCGCCGCTCGGCGCCGACATGGCCTGGCGCAGCTTCTTTCGCGACGAACGTCTGCAACGGCTGATCCAGATCGCGCTCGACAACAACCGCGACCTGCGCGTGGCCGCGTTGAACGTGGCCGAATACGAGGCGCAATACCGCATCACGCGTGCCGTGCTCGCACCGTCGATCAGCGCGAGCGGCAGCCTGACCCGCGAGCGCGCCTCAGGCGTGACGACCAGTTCCAGCGACGCGAGCGTCGGCACCACGTCATGGGAGATCGACTTCTTCGGACGCTTGCGCAGCCTCAAGCGTCAGGCCATGGAAAACTATCTCGCGACGGATGCGTCGCGGCAGAGCACACAGATCAGCCTGATCGCGACAGTAGCGACCGACTACCTGACCCTGCTGTCCGACGAACGTCTCCTGCAAATCACCGAAGACACGGTCAAAGCGGACCAGTCGACATACGACGTGACCAAGCGCATTCAGGAGTTGGGCAATTCGTCGATGCTCGACGTGCAGCAGGCGCAAAACTCATTGGCGAGCTCGAAGGCGAGCCTTGCGTCTTACCGGCGTGCCGTCGCGCAGGACCGCAACAACCTGATCGCCGTGCTCGGCGCGCCGATTCCCGACGACCTTCCGCCCGCTCGCGAATTCGACGACGAGTCGATGTTCGCCGACATCGGTGCGGGCGTGCCGTCACTGCTGCTCACCCGTCGTCCCGACATCGTGCAGGCGGAGCATGCGCTGAAGGCGGCGAATGCGAACATCGGCGCCGCGCGCGCTGCGTTCTTTCCGAAGATCGAGCTGACGGCTTCGGCCGGTACGTCGAGTTCGACGCTTTCAAGTTTGTTCAAAGCGGGTACAGGTGCCTGGGCATTCGCGCCGAGCGTGTCGGTGCCGATCTTCGATTACGGCAGTAACAAGGCATCGCTCGACGTCGCCACGATCGAGAAGCAAATCGAGGTCGCCGATTACGAGAGCACGATTCAGACAGCATTCAAAGAAGTCGCGAACGCGCTGACAGCGCGTGCAACTTACGTCGATCAGGTGGAGGCGGATCGCGACTATGTGGCGTCGTCGCACCGGTACTACACGCTTGCTCAGGCGCGCTACAAGGCGGGCACGGACAGCTTCCTCACGTTCCTCGACGCGCAACGCACGCTCTACACCGCGCAGCAGCAACTCGCGTCGGATAGTCTGTCGCGACAGGCCAATCTAGTGACCTTGTACAAGGTATTAGGCGGCGGTTGGGAGGGAAGCTAAAAGCCGACAGGTGAGAACATTCGGGAGCGTGTGCGGTGATAATGTTGCTACCTGTCGACGCACTTTCGATTCGAAGGTGAGAAGATTCGGGAGGCCGCCCGAACGCAGCCACCTGCGCGTTACTTTCCATTCACACGGAGCATTTCCCCAATGACGCCCGACGCTTTCGGTGAAGAAATCAAGGCGGCACTCGTGCCGCACGCCGACGCTCAACGCGCGCTTGCGATGGGCGCTTACATGCGTGACCACTTCGAGTTCATCGGTGTGCCGACACCGCTACGGAGGCAAGCGGTATTGCCGGTGTTCAAGCGGCTGACGGTAGAGAATACCGATCATCTGCTGGCGTGTGCGAATGTCCTATGGTGGATGCCGGAACGCGAATTCCAGTACGTCGCGACCGATCTGTTGGCGCGCAAATGGAAGACGCTTGCGGCAGCAGACATCGCACACTTATTAAAGCTCGCACAGCGGAGCGCCTGGTGGGATTCGATCGATCCGCTGGCGGGTGTCGTCGGCGACATTCTGAAAGCGGCGCGAGCACACACACCGGATGTGCAGGCCGCAATGGACGCGGCACTCCAGCACGAATCGCTGTGGGTTCGGCGCATTGCCATGATTCATCAACTCGGCTGGCGCGAGCATACCGACGAAGAGCGCCTGTTCGGGTACGCGCGTTCGCTGGCCGCGGAAAGCGACTTCTTCATCCGTAAGGCCATCGGTTGGGCGTTGCGGGACTACGCGTGGCATGCTCCCGACGCGGTGAGCACCTTTCTTTCCGCTTCGCGGGACATCATGTCGCCGCTTACCGTGCGCGAGGCGTCGAAGCATCTGCCGCCGATTCGCTGACGGACCTGGCGCAGAACATTTGCCGCTCGATTTGCTGTTCAGTTACCCGTTCACCTGACGGCGTATGTCAACGCAATGTACGCTTTTGCAAAAGCACTGCGCACTACAACGCGCAAATCAAAAAGGCCTGTGTTAACGGCCTTAAAACCAAGAACTTTAGAAGAATATTTAACCCTCCGGACGTGGCCAAAAACCCCGTAGTCATCGCTTAGTAACATGCGGCCAGAATAATGGCCTGTGCTGTACACACGACCAGATTTCGCAAATAACGCGCTGCCCCGATCGAGGGCTGACGCGAAGGCCATACCCCCGGGGGTTTCACATGACTATCCGTCATCGCATCACGCTATTGGTTGTCTTGATGTTCGTCGCCTTGTCGGCAATCGGTGGCTACGCCGTGTATCAAACGCGTGGCAGCGCAGGCGAAGTGCGCAAGGTGACCGAGGGCGTCGTCCCCAGTGCGCTGGCTTCCGCTGACCTCGTCTCGCAAGTCAAAGACGTACAGCTCGCGACCATGACCTTGGTCTACGCGCCGGACGCCAACATGGTCGCCCAGGCACAAGACGAACTGAAGAAGAAAAAAGCCTCGTTGCAACAGGCTCTCGCGCTGCAAGGCAAAGATGCCGCGAGCCATGCCCAGCAAGGCCTCGTTTCCCAGGCTAATGACAGCCTCGAGAACTACTTCACCGCGATCACCGAGACGGCGAAAATGAAGGCCGACGGCAAGAACGAACTCGCGCAAGCGTATCTGTTCGCCAACGTCGCCCAGTATCGCGACGAACTCGAAGGCATCGTCGAGACCCTGCGTGTCGAGAAGAACCGTCAGAAAGACGATGCAATCACCGCACTGAACGCCACGCTTTCTACAACCACGACGGCCATCGCCATCGTGACCGGTATTGCGATCATTCTGCTGACCTTCATCGGCACGCTGCTCTACCGTCAGATCACTCGCCCGCTCAGCCGCATGCAAGCCATGATGAGCGAGATCGCGTCGAGCCAGGATTTCACGCGCCGCGTGCCGGTGGGCCGGCTGGATGAGATCGGCCATTCGATCGTTGCCTTCAACGGCATGATCGAAAAGATCCAGGAAAGCTCGGCGCAACTCAAGCAGAAGACCGCCGACATCCAGGCCATGTTGCAGAACATGCAGCAAGGTATCTTGACGGTGATCGACGGCGCCGTGATCCACTCGGAGTACTCGGCGTATCTGGAAGACATCTTCGAAACGAAAGACATCGCCGGGCGCGGCCTGATGGATCTGGTGTTCTCGGATACCGATCTCGGCTCGGACGTGCTCTCGCAAGTCGATGCTGCCGCGCATGCGTGCCTTGGCGAAGACTGCATCAACTTCGCGTTCAATCAGCATCTGCTGGTCGGCGAAATTTCGAAGCGCATGCCCGATGGCCGCGTGAAGATTCTCGACCTAAGCTGGTCGGCGATCACCGACGAAAACGACGTTATCGGGCGCTTGATGCTGTGCGTGCGCGACGTCACCGAACTGCGCAAGCTCGCTGCGGAAGCCAGCGAACAGCGCCGCCGTCTCGACATGATCGGCGAGATTCTCGCGGTGAGCGAAGAGAAGTTCCATCATTTCATTGAAAGCTCCGCGGGTTTTGTCAGCGAGAACGAGCGCATCATTCGCAAGCACTCGGAAGCGGACCATGCGGCGATCGCCGAGCTGTTCCGCAACATGCACACCATCAAGGGCAATGCGCGGACCTACAACCTGGCGCACCTGACTGACGTCGTTCATGAAACCGAGCAGAGCTATCACGAACTGCGCCAACCGGACGCGGACCGTTCGTGGGATCAGGAACACCTGATGCAGGAGCTGACGCGCGTGCGCGAGGCGATCGAGAGCTACGCGAAGATCAACGAACATAGCCTCGGCCGCAAGAGCAAGGCCGGAGCGAATAGCGCCGGCAACGCTGGCCGCTACGTGATGGTCGAGAAGGATCAGATTCAGCAGACCCTGAGCATGCTGGACAAGACGAACGCCGGCGAACTCCACGAATTGCAGTCGATGCGCGATGCGCTGCGCCGGACCTTGCGCGCCTTGGGCAGCGAAAGCGTGCGCGATGCGCTCTCCGGCGTGCTGGACTCGCTGCCTTCGTTGGCGCAGGAACTGGGGAAGCCGGCGCCGGCCGTACGCATCGACGACAACGGCTACCGTCTGCGCGGCCAGGCGGGTGGCACCTTGAACAACGTGTTCATGCATCTGCTGCGCAATTCGATGGACCACGGTATCGAGACTGCCGAAGCGCGCAGCGCACACGGCAAGAAGCCGGCCGGCACCATCGATATCGAAGTGGGCGTGGACAGCGGCGCGCTGCAGATCACGCTCAGCGACGACGGCCGCGGCCTCGCACTCGAACGGATTCGCGGCATTGCCGTCGAGCGCGGCTGGATCGGCAGCGACGAACACCTGAGCGACGAAGCCATCGCCGAGTTCATTTTCCGGCCGGGCTTCTCGACCGCCGCAACGGTGACGGAAGTATCGGGCCGTGGCGTCGGCATGGACGCGGTGCGCGACTTCCTCAAGCGCGAGAACGGCCGCATCGAACTGCGCTTCACCGACGACCACAAGGGCGCTTCGTTCCGTCAGTTCCAGACGATCGTCTGCCTGCCGGATAGCTTCGCCGTCGACACGCTGGGTGTGGCGGCGCGCGGCGATGCCGGTGAACTGCAACTCGACGCGATGGCGGATTGAACGTTGGTCGAACGCTGATTGACGCGCTTCGCGACGGACTTCGGAAGGATAGGTTGTGATTCAACAGTACGTATTGGCGGCGGTGGCAGGCAGCGCGGTAACCGCGCTGCTGGCCTTTGTCGCGCACAAGTTGCAAAGCACGAAGCTGACGGCACGGCTCTCCGCCGAAGCCGATGCCCGGATCAAAGCGCTGACGGCGGAACAGGCGGACCACGGTGAAGCGATCCGCGAACGCGAGCAGGCCGCGCAGGAGATGGAAGCATTGGCCGCACAGTTGCGTGAGGAACTGAGGCAGCAATCGGCCAGCGTCGACGAGCTGCGCGCAACGTTGAAAGCAGCGACTGACGACAAAGACCAGTGGGCGCATCAGGCGCAACAGATCGCCGGCGAAGCCGCGCGTCTGAAGAGCCTCGGCGCGACATTCGAGCGTTGGCACGAGCAGATGATCTCGCTGATGACGCAGAACCACGACATGCACGCGAAGAATCAGGAGCTGTCGTCGATCGTCCGGCACGTGGTGATCGTGTCGCTGAATGCGTCGATCGAGGCCGCGCGCGCGGGTCCGGCCGGACGCGGCTTCGCGGTGGTGGCGAGCGAAGTTCGGGCGCTCGCCGCGCGTTCTGAGGAATTGTCGAAGAGCTATCGCGACAGCCTGCACCGCAACGATCTGACCACCACCTCCACGTTTCAGGACATCCAGGCGGGCGGCAAGATGATCGCGGCGTCGCTTTCCAGCGTCGAATCGCTCGCCAATCAGTTCCACTCGAAGCTGCACCAGGTGCCGGCGTGATCACGAGCCAGGCGAAGGACAGCTTCGAACGCATTTTCCGCAAGGCGGCACAGGCGCGCCTGCCGCGGGATTCCGGCGATACGTGTGAGATCGTGCCGCTTGCCGAGGCCGGTGTGGGCGCAACGAAGGACACCCAGGTGGTCGTGCTGACCATCTCGTCGATCGTGTTCAGACTGCTGCTGATCCTGCACTTCGACGAAAACGACAGCACCCGCGACTACTACCTGAAAGAGGCCGACGAGCGGCCGTTTCAGGAAGCTTTTCTGGAAATCTGCAATCTGTGCTGCGGCGCGATGAATCAGGAACTGCTGCGCTATTTCCCGGACCTCGGCATGTCGACACCGTATGTATTGAGCGCACGTTGTTTGGGGCATCTGCCGGCATTGAAGCCAGGTTTGCTGTCGTCGTATTCGGTCACGCTGAACGGTTCCGTGCAGCTTGCCGCGACGGTATGCGTGTGCGCCCATGCGCCGATCGACTTCGTGGCCGACACGAGCGCAATCGAAGAATCCAGCGGTGAGCTGGAGTTGTTTTGAGTGTTGGGTGTTGACCATGACGTCAATATCCGCAGCGAGCAGGAACGCGCAATGAATATGAACAAGCCAGTCAGCAAGGTGCTGGTACTCGACGATTGCCCCGTGCACAAAGAGGCGCTGAAGCGCTTTTGCGACGAGCACAACCTGGTCGGCGTGAAGGTCGGCAAGAACCGCTTGCAGTCGGTGCTGCGCTCGAACATCGATCTGGGTGCGGTTCTGTTTGCTGAAGGCTACGGCGGCTCAGCCGAAGCGAGCGCCGAGATCGCAATCAGGATCAATGCTGTGCGCCCCGAGTTGCCGATCATCATGCGGCGCGATGACGATCCGAGCGTCGACAGTCTGCCGGAGAGCTTGCGCCGCGTGGTATGCGCGGCCTACGTCGCGCACGACATGGCGCCTTTGCGCAAGGTGATCGACGAATACATTTTCAGTCTGGATTATCCGAACGCGCTCGTGCGTGGCATCGCCGACATGACGCAGGCGATTCTCGGCGACGTATTCAAGGACCTGACCATCACGTGCGACACGCCTTATATCGTGCGCGACCGGATCATCTTCGGCGAGGTGTTCAGCCTGATTCCGCTGGAAAGCGCGTGGTGCCGCGGTTACATGATGATGCAGGCGGAAGAGGCGCCGATTCTCGAACTGCTCGATCGCTATCGGATGAGCGAGAACGCGGAAGACGGCGAAGCAAACTTCCGCGATCTGAATGGCGTGCTCGGCGAAGTGACCAATCTGATCTGGGGTTCGTTCAAGAACCGCTATGTCGGCGATGCGGACGCCTGGCTGCGCAGCCAGGTGCAGGTGCCGCTGCTGGTGAATCACAAGCACAAGTACATCTCGTTCGGCAGCGGCAATCCGCAGCTGTGTTTCATGTACTCGCTGACGGACCCGCAGACGAGCCGCTCGGTCAAGTTGCATCAACGTTTTGTGTTCAGCCTGAGCTGGTCGCCGGAGGACTTCAAGGAAGTCACGGACGATGTCGGCGCGATGGTCGAAGCGGGCGAACTGGATCTGTTCTGAATGTTGTCATAGGAAACAAACATGTCGAAAATTCTGGTGGTAGATGATTCGAGCACGGTGCGCGACGAAGTGGCCGGCTTTCTGAAGAAGAACGGCCTGGACGTCGACACGGCGGTGGACGGTAAGGACGGCCTTGCGAAATTGAAGGCCAGCCCCGGCATAAAGCTGGTGATCAGCGACGTCAACATGCCGAATATGGACGGCCTGACGATGGTCGAAAAGATTCGCGGCGAACTCGCGAACACCACCGTCAACGTCATCATGCTGACAACCGAGAGCAGCCCGGCGATGAAAGAGCGCGGCAAGGCGGCGGGCGTGAAAGGCTGGATCGTCAAACCGTTCAAGGGCGACGCGGTGCTGGAAACGTTCCGCAAGCTGGCGAGCTAGACGCCTCAAGCGCGGTGGCCCGGTCAAAGGTGAGGGTTTTCGGGAGCCCGTGCGCCGGTGATTTGCAAAGCATGATTCGCTATAACGGCGGCGGTTGAAACACGCTAGTCTCCGAGCATGTGCCAACTGCTCGCCCTCAGCTGCGCCGAACCCACCGACGTCAGTTTCTCGCTGACGGGCTTTGCCGCACGCGGCGGCCTCACCGACCATCATGTGGACGGCTGGGGCGTGGCGTTCTACGAAGATCGCGCGTGCCGCGTGTTCGTCGATGAAAAGCCCGCGTATCAGTCGCCGGTGGCCGAATTTCTGAAGAACCATCCGATCAAGTCGCGCAATGTCGTCGCGCATATTCGCAAGGCGACCCAAGGCGGCGCGCGCGTGGAGAACTGCCACCCGTTCATGCGCGAGTTGCACGGCCAGCAATGGGTGTTCGCGCATAACGGCGACCTGCAACGGCTCGGTGAGCCGGAGCAAGGTCCGTATGCACCGGTCGGCACGACCGACAGCGAAGCGGCGTTCTGCTTCATCATGAATCGCCTTTACGCGCATTTCGCCAATCATGCGGACACGGATGATATCGACGCCGTGTTCGACGTCATCGAGCAGGCGACTCACGCACTGAACACGTATGGCATTTTCAACTTTGTGCTTTCGAACGGCACGGCACAATTCGCGTATTGCTCGACACGTCTGTCGTACGTGATACGTCACTGGCCGTTTTCGAGCGCGCGTCTCGTCGACGGCGACCTCTCAGTTGATTTCGCCGAGCGTGGCACGCCGGCCGATCGCACGGCGGTGATCGCCACCACGCCGCTCACCGATGAAGTCTGGAGCACCTGCCAGCCGGGCGATCTGCTGATGTTCTGCAGCGGCGCACTGTTGCGGCGCGCACATGTACCCGTTCCCGCCGAAGTTCTCGCGACCGCGAAATACGCACCTTCCGAACTGTCCGCCATCCCGGCGTGACATCGCGCCAACGCGTGGCCTTAGAAGCGCCCACGCTACCGGCACTTTCATATTCATCGAAGAATTTGCTAACGGCAAGGTGGTGAGCGCCCCGGCGTCGATCGGCGATTATGGCGTGAATTCAGGGACCAACAGCCAGGAAGTGGCGGTGGTGGGGATTCGTCAAAAGTACTGATTGCCTGATTGAATGAGCCGGTTGCCTTGATGGCGGCCGGCGTTCCGAATGTCTTCACAAAGCTCAAAGGTGAGCATATTCGGGAGCGTGATGCCTCAGCGCACACGTGAGCCGCACCGTATCACTCCTCCTCACCTTCCGACAATTCTGCCGAGACACGCGCAAGCATTTGCTGAGCAGATCCGCCACCGGTGCGGAACGCGAGCGCCTGACACACACTGCCTCTTACCTGGGTATGCAGATTACTCGACCCCTTCCAAAGGTGAGGGTTTGCGGGAGTAGCCGGTTAGGAACCATCGGTGGCCCGCCCAGCATGCCTTTGCGGCCTGCCCCCAAGCTCGAAAGGTGAGCGTTTTCGGGAGCGCTCCGATGTGCACTTCGCGCCCCGCCCCGCTCGCTACGCACCAAAGGTGAGATTTTTCGGGAGTTGATGCGCGCATCGCAGGGTGACTTTGCGAGCCTTCCCGTATCACGTTCAGCGTTGAAAGAGTTGGGAAGAAATTGCCAACCTTGGGGGCTGTTCCGCGTTTTGAGAACAGCGGCATACAGGGAAGATGGCGACGCGGACGACAAGCGGTCAGCGGATTTGCTATTCCTGCAAGCCATCGCCTGTCTCTGAAAACCGATCGTCTCCTGGAATCAGTTGGATGAGTCAGCACATTCTCTTTGTTGGCGCCGATGCCGGCTTAACGGCCGTAGTGGGCGAATCTTTACGCGGGCAGGGCTGCGGTGTGTCCGCACGTCCGCATTGCGCCGGGTTGAAGCACGTGGTCGAGACGGAACGGCCGGCGTTGCTGGTGCTCGACGTTTCAGCGCCGCACGGCGACGGCCTTGCCGTATTGCGCGACTTGCGCATGAGCGGCAACGACGTGCCGGTGATTTTGCTGTCGGCGAGCAGCAAGGCGATCGATCGCGTGATCGGTCTCGAACTCGGCGCCGACGATTTCATGAGCAAGCCCGCCGACCCTGCCGAATTGCTCGCCCGTATCCGCGTGCTGCTGCGCCGGCGTGGCGCGCTCGCGCCAGGCGCGCCGGAAACGCGACCGCCGTACCGCTTCGGGCGTTGCGAGCTGAACTTCTCCGCACGCGAATTGCGTCGCGACAACGAGCATTTCGCGCTACGCAGCTCCGAGTTCGCGTTGCTGAAAATCTTCGTCAATCACGCGATGACTGTGCTCACGCGCGTGCAACTCAACGAGAAATTGCGCGGCAATAGCGTGCTGCATCAAGGGCGGAGTCTCGATGTATCGATCTGGCGGCTGCGGCGTCTGATCGAGATCGATCCTTCCGAGCCGCGCTATGTGCAGACGGTGTGGGGACGCGGCTATGTGTTCGTGCCGCACGGCGAGATTGGAGCGGCCGAGCGCGGCGCGATGGTTGCGCCCGGCGTGTGAGGTTCGGCCTCTTGGCCGAAAGATCAGCCGAAAGGTGAGGTTTTACGGGAGCACGAAGCTCGTGTATCAGGCCTGCTTCGCGACCTCGCGAATGTCGGCCACCGGCGTTTGCCCGAATGCATCGCTGAAGGCGTAGTCGAGCAACTGGGTGGCGCATTGTTCGGGCGTCGAAAGCTGACCGTTGCGCTTGAGGTCTTCGAATTTTTCGCGCATCGGGAACTGTTCCTCGCCGCTGCTGCGAATCTCCGCCTGCATATTCGTATCGATAACGCCCGGCGCCAGGCTGCAGATACGCAGCGCACGATTCGCGTCGAGTGCAACGGCGCGTGCGTGATGATCGAGCGCGGCCTTGGTCGCGCAGTAGATGCTCCAGCCGGGATACGCATTGCGCGCCGCGCCGCTGGAAATATGCATGATGCGCCGGTCGGTCGCGTCGACGCTGGCCGCGGCGAGCGCGCTCGCCAGCATCAGTGGCGTGGCCACGTTCAGGCTCACGGCGGTCGCGATGTCGGCGGCGTTCTGGCCTTCGATCGGACCGATCGGCTGGACCATGCCTGCGTTGTTGATCAACAGTACGCTCTGGGCGCCGCTGACGAAGCTGCGTAGTGCATCGGTCGCGACCCACTGCGCGACGCGCGTGGGATCCGCAAGTTCAAGCTCGATTTCGTCGAGCAGTGCAGGGAAACGCTCTTTGAGCGTGGCGTGACGCGAGCGGGACAAACCCAGTACCGCGACGCCGCGCGTCAGCAGTTGTTCAGCCAGGGATGCGCCGAGGCCGCGATTGTGACCGGTAACGATCGCACGGATCGGAGAAGAGGGAGACATGTCGTTCCTTGTGATCGTTCGCTTGGGAAGGCCGTCATTTTCTCACGCTATGTCTGATGCTTGCAGCGGCGCCGGTGTTCACGCTGCGTTCTGGCGTTGCGCTAGCTGCTCTCCTGGCTCATGCTCGTGTCACCATCCTGTTTCCCTCAGGCAGAGCGAAAGCGCTCGCGATATTGCATCGGCGTGACGCCGATTCGCTTCGTGAAGACGATGCGCATCCGGTCTGCGGTGCCGAAGCCGCAGTCATAGGCAATCGCCTTGAGCGCGGCATCGCTGCTTTCGAGCAACTGGCGCGCCGCATCCACGCGAGCACGTTCGACGAATTCATGCGGCGTCACCCTGGTTTCCTGCACGAACACACGGGCGAAATTCCGCGCGCTCATTCCGGCGACGTCCGCGAGTTGTTTGACCGTAAAGCTCTCGCGAATCCGTTCCATGACGTGCGCCTGCACTTTGGCGACCGGCGAGGTGTCGTCCGCGGGTGCGGTCAGGTACGGGCTGAACTGCGATTGACCGCCTTGCCGCTGTGCAAACACCACCAGCCGTTTGGCGACGGCGAGCGCCGTATGCGGCCCATGATGTTCGGCGACCAGCGCAAGCGATAGATCGATGCCCGCTGTGACGCCCGCTGACGTGACCAGCTTGCCGTCGCGCAGATAGATCCGGTCGAAATCGACATGGGCTCGCGGAAACTGCTCGGCGAGTTGCGCCGCGTGCTGCCAGTGCGTCGTGACGTTGCGTGCGTCGAGCAACCCCGCGTGGCCGAGTGCGAACGCGCCAGTGCAGATCGAGCCGAAACGCTCGCACTGCGTGGCGGCTTGCGACAACCATTCCAGCAAACGCGTGTCGGGCGCGGTATCGCCGGGCAGCGCAGGACCGCCGGCAACCAACGCAAGGTCAAATGGTCCGCGTGACTGGTCGAACGTGGCATCGGCGACGAGCGTCATGCCGTTGGACGCACGAAGTGGACCCGGCTCCGCGCTGAGCAGCGTGATCTCATAGCGATCCTGCGGCGCGATGAAGCGATTGGCTTCGGAGAACACATCGACCGGACCGGCGACGTCGAGCGCCTGCACGCCGGGAAAGATCGCGATCGCGACGGTAGGCATCGAATGACCTCCTTTGACGATGGACGGGAATCCGCTGCCCGCGGCAGTCAACGCGGTGCGTTTGGCAGTGTTCAACGGTCCGCGACGATTGCCCGCGACAGCGCGCTGACCAATACTGAGCTTCATCGGACGCGCTGCTCGACGGGTCAAATAAGCAGCCAGAAAAAGCGTCGCGGACCAGCATACCAAACGCGCTGTCGACTCACAAAGATCGCGCGTCGGGTTCACTCAAGTCTTTCATGGAGTACTTCACATGACCACGATCGCAGGCATCCAGATTCCCGACAGCATGATGGCGCGCGAAGCCACGCAGCTCGTGCGCGATACCGAAACCGAATTGCTCTTCCACCATTCGCGGCGCGTGTTCCTGTTCGGCTCGCTGGCCGGCGCGCGCAAGCAACTCAAGTACGACCCCGAGCTGCTGTACATCGGCGCGATGTTTCATGACATGGGGCTCGTCGCGCCGTATAGCAGCGAGCATGATCGCTTCGAGGTGGACGGCGCGAACGCGGCGCGTGATTTTCTGAAGCGTCACGGCATCGGCGAAGACGATATCGAGCAGGTGTGGAACTCGATTGCGCTGCACACCACGCCTGGGATTCCGCAATACATGAAGCCGGTCGTCGCGCTGGTTACCGCAGGTGTGGAGATGGACGTGCTGGGCCTCGCCTATGACGAATTCACCGAACACCAACGCCATGAAGTGATCCACGCCCACCCGCGCGGCGCGCATTTCAAGGAAGGCATCATCGACGCATTCGCGCACGGCACGATCCACAAGCCGGAGACGACCTTCGGTAACGTGAAGGCGGATGTGCTGGCGCTGAAGGACCCGCATTATCATCGCGAGAATTTCTGCACGATGATTCTGGGGTCGTCCTGGAAGGATTAATTAGTCGGCGTGCCGCGGCGAAAATGACAGCCGCGCAGAAGAAATATCATCGGCACAATTTTCATCCAGCATGTCATTTCCAGTCAGCGTTCGCGACTAAACCCATGAAACACCCGGTCGATCGTGTGCAGCGGTCAGCCCCGGGTGTTGCATCCTCAGACCAGGCATGTGCAACTGCTCCACCGCGGCAAGCCAGTCTGAGCACCTGAACGTCGCTTATGCAGCCCTTGTTGAAGCCGGGCTGCTCACGTAAGACTGGAGATGAAATGAAATCGATCCAAGCCATCCTGATGTGCGGAGTGCTGCCGCTCGCGCTTGTAGCGGGTTCTGTGCAAGCACAGGGAATAGGACGCGCCGGCACCTATCTGATGCCGCCTGAGTACAGCATGATGATGGACAAGCTGACCCCTGAACAGCGCGCTCAGGCCATCGGCATCCAGCAAAAAATGATGCAGATGGACATGGAGTATCACGACACGATGGCGCAAATGGAGATGAAGCACGCGCACGAGATGATGCAGATGCAAAATCAACTGCTGGATATTTTCAAAGGCCATTGACGCTCACAGCGGTTCGACCGGTTCGCGTGTGGGCTCACGTCTGACGCGGCCCGGTCACCCCCTCCCATGCAACGCGGCGATCTCCTGCAAATCGAGATCCCGCTCCAGTTCGGTTAGCAGTTCATCGTGAATCAAGCCCGACCGATGCATCCGCAACAACTCGCTGCGACCGGCCGCCACGGCGGCGAGCACAACGTCGTAATGCGCGGCGCGAACATCGGTGGGATATTCGGTCACGTCCTGGTAGGTGTCCGTCATCTGCGCTCGATAGCTATATTGCTCCAGCAGGCGCGGATGAATCACTTGTCCCTCGGCGTCGTGCACGAGCGGTTGGATCGCGGCGAATTGTGCCGCTTCGAGCCTCGCCCACGCCTGAGGCTCGGTCAAATGCTGCTCGTTGCGTTCCTTCACGCTATCCAGATTGACCCAGCGAATCAACGCGCCGATCGTGGTCCCCTGTCCAAGCACGGTCACGAGAATCACCGCGAACGACGCGACCAGAATCAGATCGCGCCCCGGCATCGCCTCGGGTAACGAGAGCGCGATCGCCAGCGTCACCACGCCACGCATACCGGCCCAACTCGTCACCGTCGACGAACGCCAGTCGAGTGCAATGTTTGCGCGCCGCGTCAACTTGCACACGAGTCCCTTCAACCATTCGACGGCAAACACCCACACGAAGCGCGACAGCACGACGGCCGCGATCACTGCGCCGACTGCGGGTGCAAACGCGGTCAACGCGTCGCCGACGCCACCCAGCCGCACGATCACGCCGCGCAGCGACAGCCCGATCAGAAGGAACACGAGCGCTTCCATCAGGAAGATCAGGACTTGCCAGAAGGCTGTGCCGCGCATGCGCACCGAGGCAGAGAAAACTTCATGCTGATGCCATCCGAGCACCATCCCGCAACTGACGGTCGCGATGACGCCCGAGACGTCCAGCATGTCGCCGGCGATGTAGCTGAGCCACGGGGAGAGTGCGGATGCGGTGATGATGAGGTAGACGTCGTCGAGGTAGCGCAGAAGCCTGACGACCACGAAGCCGATTGCGATGCCGACCGCCACGCCACCCAGGCCGAGCACCGCAAACCGCTCGACCGCGTGTTGAGCGTTGAACGTGCCGGTCAGCGCGGCCGCGACGGCGAAGCGGAACAGCACGATGCCGGCGGCGTCGTTAAGCAGGCTTTCGCCTTCGAGGAGCACCATCAACCGGCGCGGCAGCGCGACGCGTTCCAGTACGGCCTTCGCGGCGATGGCGTCAGGCGGCGAGACGATCGCGCCCAGCGCGAAGCACGCGCTCCACGGTAGGGACGGCACGACCCAATGCACGACCATACCGACCGCGAGGGTCGTGAAGGCGACGGCGCCGATCGCGAGCAGCAGGATGCCGCCAAAATTGCGCTTGAATTCGTCCCATACGGAGAAGTAGGCGCCGTCCATGAGGAGCGGCGGCAGGAACACGACCAGAACCAGTTCGGGATCGAGGTTGATGCGAGGGAGTCCAGGCACGAAGGCCATCGCGGCGCCGCCGACCAGGAGCGCCGCGGCCGGTGGGAGTCGTAGCCGCTTGGCGAGCAGTTGGAGACCGATCATCGCGCCGAGCGACAGCAGGACGAGTTTGAAGCCCATGACGGAGGACATGCGGGAGCCTCGGCGGGTGGCTGGGGATTACTTTTTATCACAGAGCAAGGTCATTGCCTGCGGCTGAGCCGACGGGAGATACGGGTGCGGCATCAAGCACTTGGCTGGCCTGTGCGCAAGTTGTCCACAGCCTTGTGAACAAATTATGTGGACAACTAGGAGTTGGGCTGCCGTGCTTAAGGCTTCGCACCGGCCGCTCTAGTTTTTGGGTCATGCTGACGGTCGAGCACCGAGTGATGCTTACGCATGAACCGCAAGGCGATATGTCTGCCGCTTCAACGACTTGGCTGGAATGTCAGAAGCTTGTCCACAGGCTTGCCAACATTTTACGTGGACAAGTTTTTCGCCTTTGGCGCCTGCGATCAACGCACGCCTTCGCCAAAGGCAAACGAGAAAACGCGAAAGAAACGCCTTAAGCCTTCAACATCGAAGCCGCCACGTCTTCCCGCGATTGCACCTGCAAAACCGCATCCCGCTTATCGAGCAAGTGCTGGCGAAGAATCGCGCTCAACTTCTTCCCATCCCGTGCCTCGAGCGCCTTCAACATCTCATCGTGATCATGAATCGCGCTATCCCACTTGGGGATCTGAAAATTCGACCGGAACCGCAACGCTTGCAAGCGTCGATTAACGGCGACATAAGTCTGCCGCAGTGCTGAATTCCTCGCCGCTTCATTGATCTTGTCGTGGATCGCCTGGTTGCGGCTGTAGTACCCGGCCAGATCGTTCTGCGTCCGGCAAGCCAGCATCGCGTAATGCAACGCCTTGATCTCGGCAAGCTCCGCAGCCGTCATCCGCTCCGCCGCCAGTTCGCCGGAAAAAGCTTCAAGACCGCTCATCAACTCGAAGGTCTCGCGCAACTCCGCCTCCGACATCTTCGACACCGACGCACCGCGATTCGGCGAAATCTCGATCAGCCCTTCCGCAGCCAGAACCTTCAGCGCCTCCCGCAACGGCGTGCGTGAAATCCCAAGCGTCTCGCACAACTCGCGCTCGTTCAGTTTCTTGCCCGGCTCGAGCACCCCTTCGACGATAAAGCGGCGAATGTGCTCCACCACCGTGTCGTGCAAACGCTGACGCTCAACCTTCGGCATCAGCGGAGAAGCGGTCACACCCGCATCGAAATCCGAATTTTGCATACAAAAGCTCTCAACATCGTGTCACATGGGATTTTATCGGAAGCCAAAAGATTAGTTAATAGCGCGGGTAAACACTGGTGTCAGCAAGCAATTTTCGGCTTGGGATCGTCACAGATCGTCTGATATAGTTTTTTGCATGCAAAATTCAATCGGAGGAGCCCAATGCTCAAGCTAGACTTTCATCCCGCCGGCCGTCACTTCCTGCAGATCCCGGGTCCGAGCCCGGTGCCCGATCGCATTCTCCGTGCGATGAGCTACCCGACCATCGATCACCGCGGCCCCGAGTTCGGCGAACTCGGTCTGAAGGTGCTCGAAGGCATCAAGAAAATCTTCAAGACGCAGCAACCGGTGGTGATCTATCCGGCCTCCGGTACCGGTGCGTGGGAAGCGGCGCTGTCGAACACGCTGAGCCCCGGTGACAACGTGTTGATGTTCGAAACCGGTCACTTCGCGACGCTGTGGAAAAAGATGGCGGAAAGCCTCGGGCTGAAGCCGGAGTTCCTCGGCCTGCCTGGCATCGAAGGTTGGCGGCGCGGGGTTCAGCCGGACATGATCGAAGAGCGTCTGCGTGCCGACACGCAACACGCGATCAAGGCGGTGTGCGTCGTGCATAACGAAACCTCGACGGGCGTTACCTCGGACATCGCGGCGGTGCGCCGTGCGATCGACGCCGCCGGCCACCCGGCGCTGCTGCTGGTCGACACGATCTCGGGCCTCGCCTGCGCCGATTATCGCCATGACGAATGGGGCGTCGACGTCACCGTGTCGGGTTCGCAAAAGGGTTTGATGCTGCCGCCGGGCATCAGCTTCAACGCGATCTCGCCGAAGGCATTGGCCGCCAGCAAGCAGGCCAAATTGCCGCGCAGCTTCTGGGACTGGACCGACATCGTCGAGATGAACAAGACCGGTTACTGGCCGTACACGCCGAACACGAACCTGCTGTATGGGCTTCATGAGGCGCTGGAGATGATTCTCGGCGAAGGGCTCGACAACGTGTTCGCCCGTCACGAGCGTCTCGCCGAAGCCACCCGCCGTGCGGTCCGCGCGTGGGGTCTGGAGATTCAGTGCGCGGATCCCGCTGTGTATAGCCCGGTGCTTACCGGCGTGATGATGCCCGAAGGCATCGATGCCGACGCCGTGCGCAAGCTCATCTACGAACGCTTCGACATGTCGCTCGGCACGGGTCTCGGCAAGATGAAAGGCCGCATGTTCCGCATCGGCCACCTCGGCGACTGCAACGACCTGATGCTGCTGGCGACGCTGGCCGGTTGCGAAATGGGCCTGCGGCTCGCGGGTGTGCCGCTCAAGGAAAGTGGCTTGCCTGCCGCTATGGAGTGGTTAAGCCAGCCGACCAAAGCCTCGGGGCTGAAAGCGGCGGCTTAAGCGACGGGGCGCCACGCGCATCGGTGCTCGCCGCATCGGTGCGTCAGCGCATCTGCCTACCAGGCAGCAAGTAGCAGGCAGCAAGTAACAGGCATCTCGCAGCAAGGGAAGGCGGAGAGCACTTCCCACACGAAGCCGCGCATAGAACGCGGCCCCTGAACAACATGCGATGTTCCCGCAGCGCAGGTCGCTGACGGGCGACGACGCAGCGCGCCATTCCAGGCGCGCCGTCGATAGACTGCAATGGAGAGAGACGATGAGGCGGTTTCGTGTGAGCAGTGCGACCAGTATCGTTCTAGTGATGCTAAGCGTCATGTACTTCATCACTTACCTGGACCGCGTCAACGTCAGCACCGCGGCCGCAGGTTTCGGCAAGGAGTTCGGCCTCTCCCATACGGAAGTGGGCCTGGTGTTCTCCGCCTTCGCTTACCCGTATCTGATTTTTCAAATCATCGGTGGCTGGGTCAGTGACCGCTTCGGTGCAAAACGCACGCTGATTTTCTGCGGCGCTATCTGGGGCGTGGCGACTTTGCTGACCGGTTTCGCCGGTGGTCTCGTCTCGTTGCTGGCCGCGCGCGTGTTGCTCGGTTTCGGCGAAGGTGCCACGTTTCCTGCTGCGACGTCCGCGATGGCGCGTTGGGTCGCGAAAGAAAAACGCGGCTTCGCGCAGGGCATCACCCACGCGGCATCGCGTATCGGTAACGCGGTGGCACCCGGATTGATCGTGCTGGTGATGGCGACCTGGGGCTGGCGCGAATCGTTCTACATTTGCGGCGTGTTCAGCCTGCTGTGGGTGGCGGTGTGGGCGTTCACGTTCACGGAACATCCGAAAGATCATCCGCGTATCACGACTGAGGAACTCGAAGTCCTGCCCGCGCCGAAGCCGAAAGCGGCCGGTGTGCCGTGGGGAAAACTGTTTCGCCGCATGTGGCCGGTCACGATCGTGTACTTCTGCTACGGCTGGACCTTGTGGCTGTTCCTTAGCTGGATTCCGCAGTACTTCCTGCACAGCTATCACCTGCAACTGCAAAAGTCGGCGATCTTCGCATCGGTCGTGTTCTTTGCCGGTGTACTCGGCGACACGCTCGGCGGCATTGTGACCGACTGGATCTTCACGCGGACCCGCAGCCTGAAGCGTGCGCGAAGCTGGATGGTATCGGTGTGCATGCTGTTCTGTCTGCTCTCGCTCATTCCGCTGATGTTCACGCACAGCCTGTATCTGTCGATGGCGTGCCTCGCGTCAGGCTTCTTCTTCGCCGAAATGACGATCGGCCCGATGTGGGCGATTCCGATGGACATCGCGCCGGAATACTCGGGGACTGCGAGCGGCATGATGAACACCGGCTCGGCATTGGCCGCGATTATCTCGCCGGTGGTCGGCGGATTTCTGATCGACTACTTCGGCAGTTGGGAGTTGCCGTTTGTCGGCAGCATGCTGTTGATGGCGATCGGCGTGGTACTCGCGTTCCGCATGCAGCCGGAAAGCAAGTTCGAACTCAACGCGGCCGACAAAGCGCACGCTACGACCGGCGTGGGCGCGTAAACGGAATTCAACGTTCGGAATGCGCTGTTTCGGAACACACCGTTTCGAAACGCACCGTTCCCTCTCTTCGCCTTTAAAGCAATGACAACATCACTGAGTCAACGTCTCGCCGACGCGCGCCGCAATCATTTGACGCTCGATGCGTTGCCGCCTGAGCAAACGCCCGCCGACAGCGCCGCCGCCTACGCGATCCAGCACGAGATCCTGCGCGTACTGGACGCGCCGATCGGCGGCTGGAAGATCGGCGCGAAGTCCGACAGCGGCCCGATCCAGGGCGCACCGCTGCCGGCGAACGATCTGCACGCCGACGGCGCACGGTTGCCGCGTGAAGCCTTCGCTCCGCTGGGACTCGAACTGGAGATCGCATTCCGCTTCGACCGCCGCTTCGAGCCATCGACAACACCCTATAGCGAAGCCGACGTGCACGCAGGTATCGGCTCGATCGGCGCGACCATCGAAATCGTGGCGAGCCGTTACGCTGACTGGCCTAAGGTAGACAAGCTCGCCCAACTCGCGGATTTGCAGAATCACGGCGCGTTGGTCGTCGGCGAATTTACGCCGTATCGCGAGGACTTTCCGTTTGTGACGCCTTCGTTGCAGTTCAGCTTTGAAGGGCGTGACGTGGTCGAAACGACGCCCGCCAATCCGGCCGGCGATCCGCGACGCCTGCTGACATGGCTCGTCAATCACGCCACCTCGCGCGGTATCGCGGTCACACCGGAGATGGTCGTCACCACCGGTTCGTACACCGGTATGTTTTTTCCGCAGAGCGCGGGCACAGCAAGCGGGCGTATTGAAGGGCTCGCGCCGATCAGCCTGACGCTGTACTAGCCCGCTTTCCTATAGGCCGACGATATGACGAACCCCACTTCCGCTTTACTCGTCAAGCCGATCCATCTGGTGCCGTCCGCTGCACGGCTGACGTCGCCGCTCGCGCAACATCTGCGCAAGGCTTTGCGTGGCGACGTGTTGTTCGATGCGGCCAGCCGCGGCCGTTATTCCACCGATGCGTCGATCTATCAGATCACGCCGATCGGCGTGGTGGTGCCGCGCGATCAGGACGATCTGCGCATTGCGCTGGAAATTGCACGCAGCGAGAAAGTACCGTTGCTCGCGCGTGGCGCAGGCACAAGCCAATGCGGCCAGACTGTCGGCGAGGCGCTGGTGATCGACACCAGCAAGTGGCTGAACAACATCGTCGACTTCGATGCCGACGCGCGTACGGTGACAGTCGAGCCGGGCGTCGTGCTGGACCATCTGAATGCATGGTTGAAGCCGCATGGCCTGTGGTTTCCGGTCGATGTCTCGACGGCGGCGCAATGCACGATTGGGGGAATGGCCGGCAACAACTCGTGCGGTTCGCGCTCGATCGAATACGGCAACATGGTGCACAACGTCGAAGCGATCGACGCCATTCTCGCCGACGGCAGCGAAGCACGTTTCGCCTCATTGCGCGAGGCGCCGCAAGGCGTGCGCTTGCAGCAGATCGTCGAAGGCGTGAAGCGGATTGCTGAGCGAGAGCATGCTGAAATCGTCGAACGCGTGCCGAAGGTTTTGCGTCGCGTCGCGGGCTACAACATCGACGTGTTCGATTGCCAGAACCCGCGCGCTTATACCGACGACGGCAGCGCGAATCTCGCGCATCTGCTGGTCGGTTCGGAAGGCACGCTTGCGTTCAGCCGGCAACTGACGCTGAAGCTCGCGCCGCTGCCGACGCATAAGACGCTTGGCGTGGTCAATTTCCCGACCTTCTGGCAGTCGATGGATCTCACGCAGCACATCGTCAAGCTGAAGCCGGTGGCCGTGGAACTGGTCGATCGCACCATGATCGATCTGGCGATGAGCAATCCTGCCTTCCGTCCGGTGATCGAGAAGGCTTTGGTCGGCGAGCCGCAAGCCATCCTGCTAGTGGAATTCGCAGGCGAGGACCGCGACCAGCAACTCGCGTCGCTCAAACAACTCACCGAACTGATGGCCGATCTCGGTTTGCCCGATTCGGTCGTCGAGATGCCTGCCGCGAACGAACAGAAAGCGCTGTGGGAAGTCCGCAAAGCTGGGCTGAACATCATGATGAGCATGAAGGGCGACGGCAAGCCGGTCTCCTTCATCGAAGATTGCGCGGTGCCGCTCGAACATCTGGCGGAATACACGAGCCGTCTGACCGAAGTCTTTCACCGCAATGGCACCGAAGGCACCTGGTATGCGCATGCGAGTGTCGGCACGCTGCACGTGCGGCCGATTCTCGATATGCGGCGCGACGGCGCAGTGAAGATGCGCGCGATCGCCGAAGAGGCGGCGGCGTTGGTGCGCGAATACAAGGGCGCGTATTCCGGCGAGCACGGTGACGGCTTGTGCCGCGGCGAATGGGTCGCGTGGCAATACGGGCCGCGGCTGAACCAGGCGTTTACCGAAATCAAGGCGTTGTTCGATCCGGATAACCGCTTCAATCCCGACAAGATCGTGCGTCCGCCGAAGATGGACGACGCGCGCAATTTCCGCTTCGCGCCGGGCTATGAGGCGCAGCGGATCGAGACCGCGCTCGACTGGTCCGTATGGAACGTTGAACGCGATCCGCTGACGGGGCGGGAGACGCTGCCGGGCAGCGGTAACGATCTGTCAGGCGGTCTCGCGAAGGCCGTCGAGATGTGCAACAACAACGGCCATTGCCGCAAGTTCGACGCGGGCACCATGTGCCCGAGTTATCGCGTGACGAAGGATGAGCAACATGTGACGCGGGGACGGGCGAACACGCTGCGTCTCGCGATCTCCGGGCAACTGGGCGAAGCAGGACTCGCCAGCGACGACGTCAAGGACACACTCGACCTGTGCGTCTCGTGCAAGGGCTGCAAGCGCGATTGCCCGACGGGCGTCGACATGGCGAAGTTCAAGATCGAAGCGCGGGCGGCGCGTGTCAAACGGCATGGACTGCGTCTGCGTGACAGGTTGGTGGCCTTCATGCCGCGCTATGCGGCAACGGCGAGTCGCGTGCCGGGCTTGATGGCATTGGCCGACAACGTGCCGGTGTTGTCGGCGTGGTTCAAACGTTCGGTGGGTTTTGCGCCTGAACGTACGTTGCCGCGTTTCAAGAAATCGTTCTTGGCGAGTGCGTCGGCGACCAAACCACCTCAAGGCGGCGCGCTGAAAGAAGTGCTGTTGTTCGTCGATACGTTCAACAACAACATGGAGCCGGAAAACGCGCGCGCCGCGCAGCAGGTGTTGGAAGCTGCCGGTTACACGGTGCACTTCAATACGCGCCAGGGCGAGCGGCCGGTGTGTTGCGGCCGCACTTTCCTCGCGGCCGGTTTGGTCGATGAAGCGAAGCAGGAAGCGCGGCGCATGCTCGATCTGTTCAAACCGTTTGTGGAACGCGGCGTGCCGATCGTCGGGTTGGAGCCGTCGTGTTTGCTGTCGTTGCGCGACGAGTTTCTGCACTACGGTTTCGGTGACGAAGCGCGACGCCTTTCGAAACAGGCGTTTCTATTCGAAGAGTTTCTGGTGCGCGAAGAAAAGGCCGGGCGCTTGCAGCTTGCGTTGAAGCCGTTGGCGAAGGAGCAGGCGCTTGTACATGGCCACTGCCATCAAAAGGCCTTCGACGCGTTCACGCCCGTGCAAACCGTACTGAACTGGATTCCTGAATTGAAGGTGTCGACTGTCGAGTCGTCATGCTGCGGGATGGCGGGCAGCTTCGGCTACGAAGCCGAGCACTACGCGACATCGCAGGCAATGGCGGAACTCTCACTGCTGCCCGCGGTGCGCAAGATCGACGGCAATACGGTGATGGTGGCGGACGGCACGAGCTGTCGGCATCAGATTCATGATGGCGCAGGCGTCGACGCAATCCATGTAGCGCGAGTATTGGCGATGGCTTTGCGGTGAAGGTGGTTGGCCGCGGTTGGCCTTTATGCCGCGCCCACCACCTGCCGATACGCCGCCGGCGCCACGCCGACACTTTCACGGAAACGATGGCTGAAATGGCTGGCGTTCGCATAGCCGCATTGTTCGGCAACTTGTGCGAGCGGCAGTCTCGTAGTGCGCAGCAACGTGCGTGCACGTTCGAGCCGTTGTTGCGCGATCCAGGCAGCAGGCGGTAGTCCGAACGACGTGCGGAACATGCGCGCCAGATGAAATTCCGAGAGCGCCGCTACACCGGCAAGTTCACCGAGCGTGAGCGTCTGCGCGAGATGGTTCTCGATGTAGTCGCGCAAGCGCCGCCGAGTAGCGACCGACAGCCCGCCTTTGAGCGACGTATCCGTGCGACTCACGCCTTGTGCGCGCAGCAGCAGACTCAACACCTCGTGCGCGGTTTCATTGGTCCGCAGCAGGCCATCAGGATCCTGCCAGTCTTCATTCGCGAGCGATTGACACAAGTGCGCGATGCGGGCGTCTTCGAAATAGGTGCGATCGGCCAGTGTCAGTTCGCGTGGCTCGCGATCGCGTTCCTTGGCACCCTGTGCTTTTCGGCGGGCAATCTGTTGTCGAGCCGGATGCAATCGATGGGTTTGCACCCGTTCGCCACCAATAGCTGGGCAATGCTGATCGGCGCGAGCGTCTTGACGGTGGGAAGCGCGCTGGCCGGCTTTTCTTTCTCCATCGAATCCGACGCGCGTTATCTCGGCGCGCTCGCCTATCTGGCGATCTTTGGCTCGGTGATTGGCTTTACCGCGTACCTGATGCTGGTCGGGCGCATCGGGGCGGAGCGGGCCGCCTACTGCACCGTGCTGTTTCCGATTGTGGCGCTGGCGGTGTCGACGGTATTCGAAGGGTACCGGTGGTCCGCGTTGGCAGTGCTCGGGCTCCTGCTGGTGGTGGCGGGGAATCTGGTGGCGTTCGATCTCACGCGGCGACTCTTTGTGCGGCGGGTGAGGGCATCCTGAGGGCCGGCGGGCTGACGGCATGGCGTCTCAAGGAGCGGTGATGCCCTGAGCGATCGCACGTTCACTGGCAGCGTTAAACGTGAGTCTTTCCGGGGGCCAAAAGTGGACTGAAGATGTGACCGGTGAGCTTTTCCGGGAGCGAGCCAGTTGAGCAAAAAACTTACGCCGCACTCGCTGCCAACCCCGCCGCCGCCGCATAAGTCACCAGCCCCATACCAGCAACCCACCACAACGCCTCCGCCACATGCGGCGCCAAAATCGTCGCCGCCCCAGCCATCGCGACCCCAACAAGCCCCCCCGCCTGCCGCAACGCGTTCAACAACCCCGATGCCACACCAGCCAACTCACCAGGCACCTGTTCCAGCACAGTAGAAATCATCGGCGGCACCGACAACGCCGTCCCACCACCAAACATCACCATCGCCGCATAAGTGAAGACCCAAGGCGCATGCCATTCCAGACTAAGAGCCATGGCCGGCACCGCAACGGCGGCTAGCACGAGCCCCGTAGTCATGAACTGCGTCGCAGTAAACCGCCCATGCAACCTGCCCACAACCACATTCCCGATCGAAAGACTCCCCGCAAGCGGCAACAACGTAAGCCCAATCTGCCTCGCATTAAACCCAAACTCGCCATGCAGATAAAGACTCAACTCAAACAACAATCCAAAGTAGCCAACATAAACGAGCGTCCCCATAGCATTCATCGTCACGAACATCCGATTGCTGAACCACTCAACCGGCACCATCGGATGCTGCACACGCCGCTCGACAACAACAAGCGTCAGCGCGGCCAGCACGGCGAGCACCGCCGCCCCCCACACCTCTCGCGCAGCGATCCCACGCGACGGCAACTCAATCGCCGCGTAGCAAAGCGCGCCCAATGCGACGATGCTCGCCAACTGCCCACCCCAATCGAAATGACGCCCAACGCTGCGCGTCGAATGACGCACCACCACCCATGCGCCCGCGAAGGCAACGAGACCAGTCGGCACATTGATCAGAAACGCACTGCGCCAGCCGAACCCTTGCACGAGGAGCCCCCCCAGCACCGGTCCAATCGCCGCCGCGACCGAGGCAATCCCAGCCCACGCCGCAATGGCGCGCCCGCGTTCAACGGGGTCCTCAAAGGTGCTGCGCACGATGGCGAGCGACGCCGGCAGGAATAACGCCGCGCCGCTGCCCTGTACGAAGCGCGCGACCACCAGCGCGCCGACGTTCGGCGCCAGCCCGCAAGCCGCCGAGGCCGCGACGAACAACGCGAGGCCCCACAGATACACCGCCTTCGCGCCGAAACGGTCGGACGCGACGCCGCCTGCGAGGATCAGCGCGGCAAAGCTCAGCGTGTAGGCATCGACAATCCACGCGAGCCCGCCCACGGACGCACCCAGGCTAACGTGCATCGCGGGCAGGGCGACGTTGACGATGGTGGTGTCGAGCACGGCCATGAACATGCCGCTCGCCACCAGCGCCAGCGTCAGGCGCGGACGCCTGGCGTCCCGCTCCGTGTCGGCTAGCTTGGTGGGCAGCGGTTGTTCAGCGGCGCATTCGGTCATTACACATCCTCGGGCTAAAACTGCAATTGAATCGATCGACGAAGTCTAGTCACATACGCGAATGCAATAAAGCAGTGATTGCGCATGTGTATGATGCAAATATGCATGACGGACAGCGCAGCCAATGATCAACTGGGACAACGCACGATTTTTTCTCGCCGTGGCGCGTACGGGCACGCTGCGCGGCGCGGCGGCGCAACTCGATGTCGATCAGGCGACAGTCGGCCGACGGATCGCCGCGCTCGAAGAAACGCTTTCGACAACGCTGTTTCTGCGCACCCCCGCCTTGTTCGTGCTGACGCCTGCCGGCGAAGCGTTGCTCGGGGCAGCCGAGACGATGGAGCAGGCCGCCTTGTCGATCGAACGGCGAATTGCCGGACTCGACGATCAACTGGCCGGCACGATCCGCGTCGCCACGACGGATTCGCTCGGCAAACAATTCGTGGTGCCGGCCATCGCCAGGCTACGACGGGCGCATCCGGGCATCGAGATCGTCTGCGTGACATCCGCGCAGATCGCCAACCTGACGCGGCGCGAAGCCGACGTGGCGATCCGCACGCTGCGGCCCGATGCACCCGACCTGATCGCGCGCAAGCTCGCGCAACTGGAGGTTGGTATTTACGCGTCACGCGAATACATTGCCGCGCGTGGCGAGCCGCGCGAAGGCGAGGCGTTCGATGGGCACGATCTGGTGATGTATCAACAACCGGCCTCGCCGTCGATGTGGGCGGCGTTGTGCGGTGAGCCGACTGCGCGGGGGCGTCTCGTGTTCCAGACGCAATCCACTGCGATGCTGTTCGAGGCAGCCCTTGCCGGCTTCGGTATTGCCGAGCTGCCGTGTTTTCGCGCCGACTATGAACCGGAACTGGTGCGCGTAATGCCGCATCGCGCGGAGCCATTCGATGTCTGGGTGGTTGCGCACGCTGATCTCTACAAGACCGCACGAATGCAGGTGCTGATTGCCGCGGTGGCAGAAGAATTCGCGCAGGCGCGTTGAGTCGCACGAGTGCACTTCATTTCGTATTCGCACGTCGATGCGTTTAGTGCGACGCCGTATTGAGTTCGTTTAGACGCTGCGTATCCAGCACCGGCCACAACGGCGGATCGGCCAGCGGCGGCGCTGCCTTGACCATTCCCGGCGCGTTGTCGAACACCTCGGCGAGCCAGTCGACAAAGGCTCGCACGCGCGGCGAAATCTGCCGGCTTTTCACATACGTCACTGAGACCGCGACCGGCGTCGGCTTGCATTTCGGCAGGACCTCGATCAACTGTCCGGATGCAAGGTACGGCGCAGCGGTGGCGCGTCCAGGCTGAATCAGTCCCAGGCCTTCGAGCCCGCACGCGAGATACGTGTGTTCGTCGTTCACCTGAATGAAGCCGTCCACTTTGACCTTGCTTGTCCGCGCCGCCACGCTGAAGTCGAAGTCCACGCGCCGGCCGGTCTGCGTCGACAGCCAGTTCACTGAGACGTGGTCCGAGAGATCGTCTAGATGACGCGGCTCGCCGTGCCGCGCGAGATATGCCGGGCTTGCGCAGGTGACGCGTTCGAGCAGCCCGAGGCGGCGCGCGAGCAGCCGGGAATCGGGCAACTCGCCTAGCTCGATACTGCAATCGACGCTCTCGCCAACCAGATCGAGCGTGCGCTGACCCACGCCGAGCGCCAACTCGACATGCGGATGCAGCGCACGAAACGAGGCCAGAGCAGGCACCACGATCGATGCGGCGATCATGCCCGGCATTGCGACGCGTAAGCGGCCGCGCAGATTCTCCGGGCGGTTGAACAGGCCCGATTCGACTTCTTCGATGGCGGCGAGAATCTGCGCGCAGCGTTCGTAATACGCGGCGCCTTCCGCGGTCAGCGTGACCTTGCGCGTCGTGCGCACCAGCAACTGCACGCCGAGCAGGGATTCAAGCGCCTGCACGGTGGTCGTCGCGGTGGCGCGCGGAATCTCGAGCGACTCGGCGGCGCGCGTGAAGCTGCTGGCATCGACGATTCGCACGAAGATCCGCATGGCTTGGACTCGATCTATCACGATGCTTCTCCGGTAAGGCGCGGGTTGTGGCGGGTCAGCCCGGCTGCGAGCAGGGGCGCGAACGCGAACGTCGCGAACAGCCAGAGCGCGGTCTGTTGCGCCCCGGGTAGCGGGGCGAGGGTCGTGAGACCGGCGCCGTTCGCGACGAGACCCGCGAGCGCCGAGCCGAACGCCATCGCGAACAGTTGAATGGTGGTGATCGAAAGGGACGCGAGATTCTCTTCGCCCGGTTGCGCGGCGGTGAACACACGAGTAAGCAGATGCGGCCAGCCGATCCCGACACCCAGCCCCACGCTCGCGAGCGCCGCGCACAATGCGGCCGTGCCGGGCAAACCGTCGAACAAACCTGCTATCGGCATCAGCCATGCGAGCGCGGCGAGTCCGAGTGCCGCGACCACCGGACCCGCGCGGCTCAAGCGTTGCGCGGCAGTGGCGGAGCGGCCGGCGCTAAACATCGAGCCGACCGACCAGCCGGCTGCCATCAACGCGGTCAGATAACCGGCGGCGAACGGCGAACGTCCGTGGATCGTCTGCAAGAAATACGGCACGAAGATCTCACTGGTCACGCCGATACCGAGCAGACTCATGCAGGCGTAGATGCGGCCGAGCCGCGTGCGAATCGAAAACGAACCGCTCGGCAACAAGCGCGTGTGGGCGTCGCTGCGTTCGAGTCTCGCAAGCAGCCATACGAAGCCAAGGCCGGCGATAACGCCGAGCGCGTTCCAGCGCATATCGTCGGTTAATGCGGCGAGCGAAATCACGAGGACGGAGGCGCCAAGCAAGCTGACCTTGAGCAACGGGATCGGTTGAGCCGCTTCACCGTGGGCGCGTTTGTCATCGACCTCGCGATGCACGATCATGGCGAGCAGCAGCACGACCGGCAGCAATACCCAGAACGCCAGCCGCCAATCGCCGAGCTGCGCGAAGATGCCACCGACCGCCGGGCCGCATAACGTCGCAACGCCCCACATGCCCGACACCAGCCCCATCGCGCGTGGCCACAGGCGCTCTTCGAACACCACGCGAATCAGCGCGTAACTGAGCGCGAGCAGAATGCCGCCGCCGAAACCTTGCAGCGTGCGGCCGCCGAGCATCCATAGCATCGACGGCGCAGTCGCGCACACGACGGTGCCGAGCGCGAACACCGCCAGCGCGCTGAAGTACGCGGAGCGCGCGCCGAGCACTGCGAGCAGGCGCACCGACAACACCGAGCCGAGAATCGACGCGACCACGAACAGCGTCGTATTCCACGCATACAGTTCGAGTCCGCCGATGTCGTGCACGACCGACGGCAGGATCGTCGTCGCCACATACACATTGGTGGCGTGCAGCGCGACACCGCCCGCGAGACCCAACGCCCGCCAGCCGTTACTGCCGCTGAGCAGATCACTCCATGCCGGCACATCCGATTGCAGATTTTTCATGTCATGGACAGCCGTGCGAGGCTGGCTTATTATGCAAGTATTGGCTTGGATAATAATGCGCTCCGATGAGATATGCAAATGAAAGCTTGGAAAATTCACCGGCCGTTACGCAAGCCGCGTCAGCGGCTGCGCCGGTGGATCGCATCCTGAATCTGTTGAAGACGCAGGGGTCTTTGTCGACGGCATCGATCGCGGGCGAACTCGGCATCACGGTCGAGGCCGCGCGGCAACAGATCCAGAAACTGCTGACAAGTGGCTTGATCGAAGGGCGCCAGGTGTCGCAAGTGGGGCCTGGGCGGCCGAGTCAAAGCTGGGGTTTGACGGAAGCGGGCAACGCGCGCTTTCCGGATACGCATCCGCAATTGACCGTGCAGTTGCTCGGCTCGATCCGTCAGCTATTCGGCGAAGAGGGACTCGACAAATTGATCGACCAGCGTGCAGTCGAAACGCGCGCGAACTATCTCGCGGCACTCAAACCGATCAAGGGCCTCAAGGCGCGCCTCACCAGGCTCGCGGAGATTCGCAGCGCCGAAGGCTATATGGCCGAGTTGCAGAAAGACGGGCGCGACTGGCTGCTGCTGGAGAACCACTGTCCGATCTGCGCGGCGGCGCGCACCTGCCAGGGGTTTTGCCGTGCGGAGTTGCAGTTGTTTGCGGAGATCGTTGGCGAGGAAGGATCGATCGAGCGCGAGGAGCACGTACTTGCCGGCGCGCGACGGTGTGCCTATCGCGTGAAGCCCAAGAGCAAATAGCGCTGCATTACAGCGCATGTTTATGCGCTTCGAATTGTTTAGACGATCAATTGCTTACCGCGAATTTTTTGCGAATAAATTTCCGCTTTTTCCATGCGAGGATAAAACGCCAACAATGTTCACGTATGCGCGATAGCTAGCCGATCCGCATACTCGCGATAGCGCGCCGGACACGCCGGCCGTGTGCGCTTCGCATCTCGCAAGGAAAACCCGTCGTGAAATTCTCGTCTCGCCTTGGCGTGGCAGTTCTTGTCGTCCACAGTCTGCTTCCTCTCAACGCATCCGCGCAATCGCAACTCACCTACACCACGTCGTGGATCGGCAATAGCTTTGGTTTCGGCGATGGCAAGTGGATGCAGCAGGACATTCAGGCGATCAGCGTCGGCGCTGACGGCACCGTTTATACCAATGCCCCCTGGGATGAAAGCGGTAGCGAAATCGCCGCGTACCGTGCGGGCGACAAGATCGCCGTGGCCGGTTCGACGCATGGCTGGGGCGCCGCTGGCGGCGACGCGGTCGCGACGAACCATACCTACCTGTACGCGGCAATGTCGATCGGCAACGAGAACAATGGACTGGTCGGCGCGGACTATCCGCCGGCCAATCAGACATGGTTCGGCGTGACGCGTCGCACGCTTGCCAATCTGGCGGCCGGTGCGCCTTTCGCGGGCGGCATCGGCAATAGTGCCAACGCGACGAAGAACAGTTTCCTGCTGCTCGACACAGTGACGACCGGTACCGATGCTGGCATTCGCGGCATGGCTGCCACCGATACCGAACTGTATGTCGCGGATACCATCAACAGCCGGATCCTCGTGTTCGACGCGGCCTCGATGCAGCGTTTACGCTCGTGGAGCGTGCCTTCGCCGGGGCGCATTGCAATCGACACGGATTCAACGCTGTGGGTGATGAGCGGTGTTTCATCCGGAAACCTAAGCATTCTTCACTACGCCGCCAACGGCACCGCGCTCTCCGGCACCTTGACGTTGCCCGCCGGCGCAGTGCCAACCGACATCGCGATTACACCTTCCGGACAAATCCTTGTCGCCGACAACGGACCGTCGCAGCAGATCCGCGTCTACAACAAGGACGCCAGCGGCCAGCCGCAAGCTGCCGCGCCGATCGGCACGCGTAACGGCATCTTCCATCCGGTCAAGGGCGTACCGGGCAACTGGCGCTTCAACGGCATCACGGGTATCGGTCTTGATCCGGCGGGCAATTTGTATGTCGCGCAGAACGGCGAAGGGCCGCGGCCGCTCGGCTCGGCATCGGTCGGTCAAGGTGCGGTGCTCGAGAGCTACGTGTACAGCACGCATGCACTCAACTGGCGCCTGTACGGGCTGACTTTCGTCGATAGCGCCGCGTTCGATCCGGCAACGCCGAATTCCGTCTACACGGGCTCGAAGCGTTTCACGCTCGATTACAGTCAACCGGTCGGCCACGAATGGTCGTATGCGGGCTTCACGCTCGACCGCTTCGACTATCCCGACGACCCCGCCTTTCACGAGCCTCGCGGTGTACGCGGTGAGCCGATGGTGCGGCGAATCAACGGCCAGCCGTTTCTCTATACGCTCGATCCGGGCGCGCATTATCTGAACGTCTATCGCTTCGACGCGGCGCACGCAGAAATGGCGATTCCGTCCGGCTTGCTGGCGCAAAATCCATTGCCGGGCACGTGGCCCGCAGCGCAGCCCACCTACGGCGAATGGTTATGGCGCGACAGCAATGGCAACGGCGCCGTCGACGCCAGCGAGATCAGCAGCAATCCGTCGACGGGCAGCACGGTCGGCAACGGCTTCTGGTGGGTCGATACGCCCGGCAACGTGTGGCTCGCCACGCCGACGAGCGGCATTCGCGAGATGCCGCTGCAAGGTCTCGACTCGGCCGGCAATCCGATCTACACGTACGCGAGCTCGAAGATGTTCGCGATGCCGCAACCGTTCACGCGCATCGCGCGGATCGTCTACATCGCCGAGACCGACACGATGTACATATCGGGCTTTACCAGTGCGATCCCATGGGATTCGACCCACTGGAAAGAGGCTGGCCCGGTGCTCGCGCGCTATGACAACTGGAGTTCCGGCACACCGGCGCAGCAATACACGGTCTCCTTGCCATGGAACACGCAAACCAATCCGCAGACGACAACGGTCGGCGTCGCGGTGGCGGGCAATTACGTCTTCATCGCCGAGTTGTACACCGCGAAGGTGGACGTGTATGACGCACGCACGGGCCAAGCGGTCGGTTATATGACGCCGGGCGCGAGCGTCGGCAACACCAGCGGCTGGGTGGATGTCTATCTCGGCATCAGCGCGGTGCAGCGCGGCAATGGCGAATACGTCGTTCTGCTGGAAGACGACGCGCGCGCGAAAATCCTGATGTATCGGTGGACGCCTTGACGTGAATCGCGTGGATCGCGCTGAGTCCGAGCACGAATAGACGCCAGCGCACGATCGGTATATAACAACGTGAAAGGATGGCTTTGTTCACTGACGCATGGGACCGGAGTAAGCGCTAAAGCGCTAACTCCGGATCGACACAGGAGAGAAGTTTCATCATGACGCAAGACGTAACGCCTCAGCCGCCCACGGGCGAGCGGCCCGACCTGGAACACCTCGATGCAGCGCTGAGTCACGTGGACCAGCAGGTGTCGTCCGGCAGCATTGCTTCCGGTGC
This sequence comes from Paraburkholderia madseniana, assembly GCF_009690905.1. Taxonomy (GTDB): domain Bacteria; phylum Pseudomonadota; class Gammaproteobacteria; order Burkholderiales; family Burkholderiaceae; genus Paraburkholderia; species Paraburkholderia madseniana. Next base: position 14,795 of record NZ_VOSW01000064.1, on the reverse strand, counting down.
CGCAAAGGGCATTCTGTATAGCCTGATCGAAACGCTTGGCGCGTTCGTCGGCGATCCGGATCTGCCGGAGCATGCGCGTTCGGGTTACAACGGACTGCTGGAAGCCGCTCGCGAATTGCGGGCGAAACTGGACCGCTGAAGGCAAAGACGCGCCGTCTGCGGGCGGCGTGGTTCAACTCGGCTCGAGGGTCCCATGTGGCGCGGGCATTTGTTGGTTTGTTGTCGCGATTGACGACAGCATGCCGCCCGTTGCGATTTGTCTTTGCTTTGCCCTTGTGAGTCGCCGTTGTATTTCGGCGGCCCGGTTCTCTGTGATAAAAAGGCGCATTGTTTCCAACATTGCGCCTTTTTTATGCTTTCTCCGTCCGCTATCGCGTTGCTGGCCATCGGCATTATCGTCGTGTTGATTACGCCGGGTCCGACCAATACGCTGCTTGCGGCTGCCGGTTTGCGTCAGGGCGTGCGCCGTTCTTTGCCGCTGATCGCCGCCGAACTCGCCGGCTATCTTCTGTCGATTTCAGTGTGGGGGCATTTTCTCGCGCAGGCAGCGCACGCGCTGCCGTGGTTGCCGTCGCTGCTACGCGTGGCGGCCGGCGTGTACATCGCATATCTCGCCGTCGATATGTGGCGCGCGGCGGTGGCTTTGCCCGATTCGACGCAGCGGGCGAGCGGCATGCGCACGCTATTCGTGGCGACGCTGCTCAACCCGAAAGGCTTGTTGTTCGCCGGTACGATCTTTCCCGCCGTCGCGTTCGTGCATGTGCCCGCGTATGCCGCGGCGATGCTGATGTTCGCCTGCCTGCTGGTGCCGATCGCGCTTGCGTGGATCGCGTTCGGCGCGGCGCTCGGCAGCGGCAAACTCACCTGGCTGAATCCGGTGAAGATGCAGCGCGGCGCGTCGATCGTGCTGGGCGTGTTTTCCTTGTCGCTTGCATGGGCGGCGCTGCATTAATTCCGCCTCTTGTGCCGCGCGCTTAAGCTTCCATCCTGCTGTCCGCGCTTAACGCCTCAAGCCATTCCGGCGGCGCCGATGCGATTTCCAGTTGCGGCGTGCCATGCCAGTCCGCACAGCGTTGCAGAGCGCGGCGCAAATCGCCCGCAAGCCTCGCACTCAGGCGCACGCCGGGTTCTATGTGCAGCGATTTCAGTTCGAACACGCCGTTGGTCCGATGCGCCTTCGCATCCACGCGACCGACCAGACGTCCCCGGCTCAACAGCGGCAACACAAAATAGCCGTATTTGCGCTTCGCGGCCGGCGTATAGCATTCGATCGCATAGTCGAAGTCGAAGAGCGCGGCGGCGCGCTTGCGGTCCCACACCACCGGATCGAACGGCGACAACACCGTGGTGACGGTTGAAGCGAGCTTGCCGTTCGCTGCGTCGTCGATCATCGGCGCGAATTCATGATGGACGAAGGTGTCCTGCTTCCAGCCTTCCACTTGAACCGGGATCAGCTCACCGCGATCGGCGAGCGCTTGCAGTTCGTCGCGATAGGGGCGGCGCGGCAGCCGGTAGTAGTCGGCGACCCAATCGGCGCGCACGACGCCGAGCGCGCGGCAGGTTCGCCGCAACGCTTCCTCGGTGACGGTTTCCCGCGGCGGCAGGTCGCGCGCGTCGTCCCAATCCGGTAACACGCGTTCGGTCAGGTCGTAGACGCGATGAAAATTGCGCCGCTCGGCCACCATCAATTGCCCGATCGCGAACAGCACTTCGAGATGACGCTTCTCCGGCTTCCAGTCCCACCAGCCGTTGCCCGTGCCCGCCTCGCGGGCGAAGTCCGCTGAACGCACGGGACCTGTTGCACGGATATGCGCGAGCAGCTTGTCGATGTCCTTGCGGTGCTTCTTGTGCCACTCCGCCGCGTATTTCCAGCCCATGCCGCTCGGGTCGAGCATGCGATGGCGCAGCAGGCCGTAGTCTTCGGTCGGGACGAAACAAGCTTCATGCGACCAGTATTCGAACAGCTTGCCTTCGGCGAGATGCTCGTCGAGCCATTGCTGCGGATACGCGCCGAGCCGGCTGAACAGCACGAGATAGGGACTGCGCGCGACGACGTGAATCGTGTCGATCTGCAGTTGCGCCATGCGGCGAATCGCGTCGAGCACGTCGGCTTTGACGGCCTTGCGGCGCGGCGGCGTCAACAAACCTTGCGCGGCCAGATGCAGGGTGCGCGCGGCGGATAGCGGAAGAGTCTTCACGCGGGTGTCGGTCACGGGATTAGGAGCGGGCACGAGGTCCGGCCAGGATCAGCAGCCGCTACTTTAGCGCGAATACCGCAGACGAATCGGCGTGGAATGCAACCGGAGCATGGCAGCGCGGGAGGCCCGGTGGGCACAATGGCAACGGCGCTGCAACTCCGCAATTGCGCAACGCTCCCGAACGGACCTTACCAGTCGCGCCTGTTGTGCTTGTCCCAGCCACGGTGGCGGCCATGGTCATGGCGCTCGCGGTACTCGCGGTAGTAATCGCCGCGATACCCATAGCCATACGCGGGTTGCACAGGCACATAAACGACCGGTGGGGGTGCATAAACCACAGGCGGCGGGGCGTACATGAGGCCGGGTGTGTTGACGAACACGCCGACGTCCACCCGGGCCGAGGCAGAGGTCGCTGCGCAGGCGGCGGCAAAGCCGAATGCGGCGAAAACGATCGCGCGTTGGATCATGCTTGTCTCCTGTGTCCCATGCAAGATTGCAGTCGAAAGAGTCAGCCATTCGCTGTCGAATGGCTGACAACAATCTTACGATACAGAAAGAAAAGCAGGTGCAACCAGTTGAAGACGTGTGTAACAGCAGGTTACCCGGGGGGGCGCTCAAGCCCCCAAAGCGACCGCTTCTCCCGCCGAAACGGCCAGCAGTTGATGGATCTGCGCGACTACCGCCGCACCTTCTCCGACCGCCGCCGCGACGCGTTTCGTCGACCCGGCGCGCGCGTCGCCGATCGCATACACGCCTTCGACAGTTGTAGCGAGGTCGCAGACGGAGGCGCCGTCCACGCCGGCGCCGGTCAGCACGAAGCCCTTGTCGTCCAGTTGCACGCCGCAGGTGCGCAGCCAGTCGGTATTCGGATCGGCACCGGTGAAAAGGAACAGATGGCGCGTATCGAGGCTTGCGGTGCCGTCCGGTAGCGGCTTCTTCAACACGACCGACGCCAACCCGATGTCGTCCGCCTCGAGGCGGCCGACCTCCGAATGCGGATGCACGAACACATTCGGCAGCGAGCGGATGCGGTCGATCAGATAGCGCGACATGGTGGCTTCAAAGCCGCCCCGGCGGATCAGCACGTGGACCTTGGCCGCGTGTGTCGCCAGATAGACGATCGCCTGGCCCGCCGAATTGCCGCCGCCCACCAGTACGATCTCCTGGCGTTTGCACAGTTTGGCCTCGACCGGCGACGCCCAGTAATATACGCCGCGCCCATCGAAACGATCGAGCCCTTCGAGCGCGGGGCGCCGATAGACCGCGCCGCTCGCGATCACGATGGTGCGGGCCGTGATCTTGCCGCCGCACTTGAGTTCCAGCCGGTACGGCGACTCCGCGCAATGCAGCGCCTTGACGTGGACCGGAATCGCCACGTGCGCGCCGAATTTCTGCGCCTGCACGAACGCGCGGCCCGCCAGCGCCTGGCCGGAGATACCGGTCGGAAAGCCGAGATAGTTTTCGATCCGCGCACTGGCGCCTGCCTGGCCGCCTGGCGCACGACTGTCGAGCACGATGACCGAGAGGCCTTCGGACGCCGCGTACACTGCGGTAGCGAGGCCGGCCGGGCCGGCGCCGACGATCGCGACGTCGTACACATGCGAATCGTCGAGATCGGGCAGCAAGCCGAGGCAGGTGGCGAGTTCCGGCATGCTCGGATGACGCAGCACCGAGCCGTCCGGGCAAATCACCAGCGGCATGTCTTCTTTCTGCGCGGCGAATTGCTCGATCAGACGCAACGCGTCTTCGTCGCGCTCGTCGATCACCGAGTGAGGATGGCCGTTACGCGACAGGAAGCCTTGCAGCATGACGAGCCGTGCGTCGCTGCTGTTGCCGATCAGAATTGGGCCACCCGCGCCCTTTTCGATCAGCGACACGCGCCGCAGGATCAGCGCCCGCATGATGCGCTCGCCCAGTTCGGCCTCGGCGACGATCAACGCGCGCAGCTTGTCCGGCGGAATCAGCAAAGCGTCGACCGGGGTGACGGCCATGCCGTTGACCAGCGCGGGCCGCCCGGACAGTTGACCGACTTCCGCGAGAAAATGCTTGGCGCCATGTTCCGCGATCACAACCTCGCGTCCGATGCCATCGCGCTGATAAACCTTCACGCGCCCGTCCAGCAGCACGAACATGCCTGGGCCGGTGTAGCCGGTCTCGAACAGCAGCTCACCGGCTTCCCAGTGGCCCACTTCGCCGAACCGGCGCAGACGATCGATTTCTGCGCACGTGAGTTCGGGGAACATCTGATGCATGCGCGTCGCAAGCGACGAAAACGGCGCGTCGGCGACGACGGCTTGTTGCCCTTCAACTTCTTGAGTCGACAGCATTGAACCGCTCCTTCTGTGTTCTTCCTGATTGATCGACACGGGGGGCGAAGCGGCGCGGGCGCGCGAGGGCGCCGATATGAATGCGCTGCTGCGCTACACGGCCTTCGGCGCGATATCGTCGACCGCCACGTCGGGCGGTGGCATGCCGGGCAGCGCGTCCACCGCCTTGCCCGAGTCGCGCCAGGCTTCCATGCCGCCGCGTAACGGCAACACGTCGGCGAAGCCGGCTTCGTTCATCTGTTTGGCCATCCATGCTGCGGATATTTCATTCGGGCACGAACAGTAGATCACCACCTTCTGATCGTGCGGGTACGTTGCGACGATCTCCTCGAGCTGGCGCTCGTCGGCGAATTGCGAGCCCGGAATCACGAACGGATCGAGCGCGCGCTTTTCCTGCGAGCGGATATCGAACACGACCGGTGTTTTGCCGGCCGCGACCAGCGCCGCCAGCTCGTCGACTTCGATCCGCTGCGTCGCGAGTGTGGAAATCAGCTGGCGCCGGCGAATCCAGCGATAGGCCGCATACAGCAGCAGCAACGCGACGGCCACCAGCGCGGCCGTGCGCCCGAGGCGCCCGGCCATGGCGAACAGCATATCGATCTGCCGGGCGAACAGCGCACCGATGATCAAACCGGTACCAGACCACAAGGCGGCGCCGATGCTGTCGTAAGTGAGAAACGTGCGGTAGCGCGTCCCCATTGCGCCGGCCATCGGAATCGACACGATCGACAGGCCCGGCACGAACTTCGCGATCGCCAGCACACGCACGCCCCAGCGGCCGAAGAAACGTTCGGTCTTTTTTACGCAGGTGTCGCGCGACAGCGAAAGACGGCAGATCGTTTTCAGCGTATTGCCGCCGTACATACGGCCAGCGAGATACCAGGCGCTGTCGCCAATCAGCGTGGCGAAGATCGACAACACGAGGACCGGCATCAGTTGCGTGCCCACCGACCCGGGATGCATGGCCGCCATCGCCCCGAACAGCACGAGCGACGGCATCGCCGGCACCGGCAGCCCGAGTGAGGCGGCCAGCACGTTGACGAAGACGAGCGCTGGTCCATATTGCTCGACGAGATCATGTAGCATCGGCTTACATCCGCAGCCCTTTCGGGCGCGGCGCAGGTAGGGAAAGCAACGGGGTATGTAAGGATTATGGACGCATTTTCAAGACGTGCAAATGTCGGAAATGCGGCCAGTTATTAGCGTGTTAAAAGCGCGACTGTGGCTTGCCCGCGGGTTAAAGGCGCGGAATAGAAGCGCGAATGGAGCAAAGCGAACGGATTGAAGCTTTCGCGGCAAGCGAATGATGAATAACGGCCTACGGATGCCCGTAGGCCGTTATTCGGTACGCAAACCAAAGGCGGCGGTGCAGAAACGGCGCACGGCATTCGCGCGTAAGCGCAATACCGTGCGTGGCAGCTTTATTGACGATGATTGTGCTGTTCGCCCGGCAATTCAGCGCCATGCGCGCGAATGGCCGCAATCAGTTCGGCCGGCGTGATTTCGTAGCGCACTTCGCGGTGAATGCCTGGCTTGCGCTCATCGACCTCGATCAGAAGAATGCCTTTGCCGTCTTCTGTCGATTCGAGGCGCAGCGAGCGGAGTTCGCGCGCCGTTGCGTCGTCGTATTCGGTGAGCAGGGCCATTGACCCGGAGGACCCGGTAGTGCGCATCGAGGTTGTCCTTGTTCCGTTGTTGATCGAACCATTGTACGGGCAGGTTGGCGCGCCGTCTGTCGCACGGCGCTCACACGTAGGGAATCCGCCCGCCACCTATCTGCTTGCCGGGACCTCGCGCTGCGCCGCATTGACCAATGGCTGGCGAGGCCCGCCGGGCAATGCGAGCCGTGACGCCCGACTGTGACAACCAGTTTAACGCGACTCTCCGCCCCGACGGCTGCATTTTTCGTGCCCCGTGACGGTGCAGCCCTTCTCTCCCCGGCTGTCACGGTGCTGACGCGCGCGTCGGTTAGGGCGGGGCGCGACGAGAGAAACAGGCGGCGAAAAAATAGCCCGTCCTTTGGGAGGGCGGGCTGCTAAACGCCGTTGTTACTCGGGTCAGCCTGCCCTTGCAACTAATTGGGCGCTGACGGTTGCATCCTGATGCGTCAATTCCGGGCTGTCGAGGTGGGAGTAACGCCGATCTATCAGATTAATGTCAATTCTTCCGGCTCGACTTCGTGCGCGAAATCATGCGCGTGCGTTCCGAGTAGCCATGGAAATCAGTGCCGGATGCTTCGCGTGCTGTTATCAAAAGCGCTACACTGCGCCCGTAAAGGGCTGCAGACGTGTTTCGTGCTCCTCCGAGCCGCAGCGGTCTGCGCGCGCGAACCACGCTAACTTTGCCAGCCGATGCAAAAGATCCTCGACCGCACGCAGGAATCACTGGCGCACGCATTCGCGTCGCTGGCCCATAGCGCGAAGCGCCAACAACGGTTGTACCTCGCGACGATCGCTTCGCTGATGCTGATCGTGGTGGGCTTTGCGCTGCTGCTGGCCGTCCTTGCCGCGGACAAGCAACTCGAATACCGGCGAACGTTCGCGTCCCAGAGCGCCGCCGACCTCTCGCGGCTCCTGCATCGGCAGGAATCGTTCATGCGGCGTGCTGAGTTTACGCTCGACTACTATCGCGACACCGACAACGTACTGCGCGTGCCGGCAAGCGTCGAGGATGCGGTGCGCGTGAGCGGCGTCGCACGCGGTACGGTGCCAAGGGTCGATGCGCGATTCGACCTGCTGGTCGGCGACGCCGCGCGCGCGGCATGGGGGCCGCAATTCGGCGCGAACCTATGGCGCATCTACGAAGCGGCACAGTCGACGCTAGTGACCCAGCAGGCGTTCGAGCTACCGCAACGGGCGATCCTGCTTGGGCTGACCGAAGACTATGCCGCGATTCTGCCTTCGCTCGCTCAACCGGTTGCCAACTCGGGCGCCGATCGCGGCGTGACGGCTGCGCCGTCTTTGCAGCCGGCGATCGTGAGCACGTTGCGTGAGACTCTCGAACAGGACCTGCAGGCGCAAACCGGCACGCGTATGCCCGGCAAGGGCGAGCGGATCTGGCTCGGTCCCTATCGCGATCCGCTGCAAGGCGTGCCGGTAATCTCCACGGTGAGCGCCTACTATGCCGGCGATACACCGACCACACTGATCGCGATGAGCATTCCGCTTGACGGGCTATTGGCGCATGTCGCGCGGCCCGACCGCGAGGGGACGCAGTTGCTGATGACGGCGGATCGCCATGTGATCGTGTCGTCACCGCCCGTCGACGCGCAGACTGCAGCCATGCTGCAAGACGCCGTCGCTCATATGCCATCCGATGCATACCGTTACACCCGCGATGGCGTGATTCTGAGCGAGCCTTTGATGCCAGGTTTTGGCTCGCTGGTTAGCTACCTGTCGTGGCGCGAGCTGATTGCCGCGCTTGGTTGGCAACTGGCCGCGCTTGCCGGCCTCGCGCTGCTGGTGCTGGCGGGGATCGCGCTGGCGGCGCGGTTCTGGGGGCTGCGCCTGATGCGCAGCACCTTCGCGGAAACGTCGCGTGCGCTGGAAAGCGAAACCATCAATCACGTTCTGGTCAGCGCGACGCCGGTCGGTTTGTGCATCGTCCGGCAGAGCGACTATTCGATCATCATCGCCAACGCATTGGCCGACGAGTTGCTGCATATGGAAGCCGGCCGCAGTCGCTTGCCGCTGCATATCGTCGACGAAATTCGTGCACAAGCGCCGGATGGTCCTTCGATCACTGCATTCGCGAGGATCGCCGCCTTTGTCGCGCCTGCGCAGCCGGAAGCGCATCCGCAGTCACAGCCTCCGTCACAACCGGCGCCCGAAGAAAGCGCCTCGCCGCAAGCGCAGTTTCTGCAATTTACCTACGCGCCGGCACGATACGCCGACGAGGACGTGCTGTTCTGCGCGATCCTCGATGTCACCGCGCAACACGCACTCGAACAGCAGTTGCGGCTCGCGCAGCAGACCGCCGAAATCACGATGCGGGCTCGCTCGAATTTCTTCGCGTCGATGAGCCATGAAATTCGTACGCCGCTGAACGCGCTGCTTGGCAACCTCGAATTGTTCGCCCGTACACCGGGGCTCGAAGCGCACGCGCAACGGCTTACCGCATTGAACGTCGCGGCCGATGCGCTGCGCCACATCGTTAATGACATTCTCGATTTTTCGAAGATCGATGCCGGCGAGATGAAGCTCGTGAGCGAGTCGTTCCGCCCGCTCGACGATTTCGAGAACATTGCGCTCTCCTACGCGCCCATGACGGCGGATCGCGCTATTCGCTTCTATGCGCATCTGTCGCCGACGCTCGATCAGGTGCTGCGTGGTGACCGCACGCGCATCGCGCAGATCGTCAACAACCTGCTGAGCAACGCGTTCAAATTCACCTCATGCGGCAAGATCACGCTGAGTGCCGAAGTGAAGGACGATCTGCAAGGACGTCCGATTCTGATCTGCCGGGTCTGCGATTCGGGGATCGGCATGGATCAGGCGCTGGTTGCGCGCATCTTCAGTCCGTTCGTGCAGGGCGAAGCGAGCACGTCGAGCCGCTATGGCGGCACCGGCCTCGGTTTGTCGATCTGCGCGCGGCTGTGCGAGTTGATGGGCGGCGATATTTCGGTTGAGAGCGTGCTGGGTGTCGGCAGCACGTTCAGCGTTTCGATCCCGCTCGCTCCACCCTCGGACGAGTTGCGCGAGCCGGTTGTCGAACCGGCTCGCCGCGGCAGTGTGCTGGTGGTGTCGCAGGAACGCGAGTCGGGGCAGATCATCGACAGCGGCTTGCATCTGGTGGGGTGGTCTGTTCATACCGTCGTATCGATGCGCAGCGCAGAAGCGTGGTTGCGCGTGAACCGGCCGGAGGCGATGGTGGTCACCGGCGAGTACGATCTCGACGCGATTGCAGCGTTGCGTGCGGTGCACCCGGCCGGCGTAGTGTGGATCACGCGCACCGGACCACATCGTCCCGCTCCGTGTGGCGACGGCGTGCTCGAAGTGACGGAGTTCAGCCGCAAGGCGATTCTGGCCGCGGTCGATCTCGCGGCCACCGGTACCGCCGATGCCGCAGAGGCGCTGCCGCCGACCTCCGCCGCATTGCCGCCTCCCGAAGCCAATCCGGCCTTGCAAGGCTTGACGGTGCTGGTCGCCGAAGACAATCCGCTGATCCAAACCTTGATCGTCGAGCAACTCGACGCGCTGGGCTGCCTGCCGACGATTGCCGGCGACGGGCGGCAAGCGCTGGCGGCATTCGAACAGGGGCATTTCGAAGTGGTGCTGACTGATATCCACATGCCCGTCATGGATGGCTATGCGTTGCTGGCGGCATTGCGTAAAGCGCATGCGGACTTACCGGTGCTGGCTTTTAGCGCAGTCACAGACAACCAGCAGCAGGAAGGCTGGCGCGAGCAGGGCTTCACCGGGTATGTCGCGAAACCGGCGTCGCTGGGTGAGTTGGAAGCGGCACTGCTCGCGGTGACGTCCGCGGAGCTGCAGCGTGCGCCGGTATCGGCGACAGCAGCGACACTGGAACCGACCATCAACAACGGCCGCGCAGACGGCTGCAGCGACCCCGGCGGCAGCCGGCGCAACCGCCGACCCGGTGAACACGCTCAGCGCGGACGACAAGTCGCGTTACACGGCCATGCTCAAGGAGCATCTTCAAAACGATCTGCCGAGGCTGCTGGCGATTGTCGAACAGGAAGACCGGGAAGCATTGGGCGGTTGGGCGCATAGCGCGGCCGGCGGGTTCCTGGTTGTGCAGGAGCAGCGATTCGCGCAGCAATGTCGCGAACTGCAACGGCTCTGCGAGAACGGCGAACCGTGGACGACCGAGCTGGACGAACGCGCGATCTCACTGCACGAGGCGATATGCGATCACTTCGGGCTGGATGAAGAGTCGACGCATTGATTGGCGTTTCTGCCGGCGGGATCGTCATTGCCGTCGCCATCGGCGATTCAGTCCTGGCCGATCAATCCGGGCGTTTCGCGATGAAGTCGATCTCGACCAGCGCGTCGCGTGCGAGCGCAGTGACGCCAATGCAGGTTCTCGCCGGCAGTTTGTCCGCGGGAAAGTAGGCGCGGTAGGTCTCGTTCATCGGCGCATAGTCGCGCTTGAATTCAGTCAGAAAAATGCGCACTGCGATCACGTGTTGCAGCGTCAGACCGACGCCTTGCAGCACGAGTATCAGGTTGTCCATCACGCGTTGAGTCTGCGCGACGACGCCGTCCGGAAGCGACGCGCTGTCGTCGATGGGCGAGGTCGGCATCTGACCGGTCAGGAACACCCAGCCGTCGGCTTCAGTGGCATGGGAGAAGGGTCCGACGGGCGTCGGAGCGGACGGGATCATCCAGAAGGCAGGGGTTGGGCTCATGAGGGCAGTCGGCGTCGAGTGTCAGCCGGGCTAAGTTGTCGGGCTAAGTTAACCGAACAAAATTTTTGACGTCGGCAGTTTGTCCGTATTGCCGCTTGTGTTACCCGCTAGCCAGTACTCAAGTACTCAATTGTCCGAGCGTGCGGAATGCCGTGCGCCGTTCGGAATCACGCCGCACCGTGCGGCGTGATCCCCGCGCCATCTGCCGCGCCGTTAAACCAACCCAGTCATGTAATACACCGCGATCACAAAGAAAACCGCCAACGTCTTGATCACCGTCACCGCAAAGATATCGCGGTACGACTGGCGGTGCGTCAAACCCGTCACCGCCAGCAGCGTGATCACCGCGCCGTTATGCGGCAGCGTGTCCATGCCGCCGCTCGCCATCGCGACGACCCGGTGCAGCACTTCCATCGGGATATGCGCGGCTTCCGCACCCTTGATGAACGTGTCGGACATGGCCGCGAGCGCGATGCTCATCCCACCCGATGCCGAACCCGTGATACCCGCCAGCGAACTCACCGAAACCGCGGCATTGACGAGCGGGTTCGGAATGCTCTTCAGCGCATCGCCGACCACCAGGAAGCCCGGCAAAGCCGCGATCACACCGCCGAAGCCATACTCCGACGCGGTATTCAACGAGGCCAGCAGTGCGCCCGCCACCGCCGCCTTGGTGCCGACCGCGAAGCGTTCGCGCACGCGGCCGAACGCCGTCAACACGACCATCATGATGCCGAGCAGCAGCGCGCCTTCAACGGACCAGATCGCGACGACGCTTTTGATCGCCGTCGTGACCGGCGCATGGATGCCCGGCAGGATGTCCGGCGCGATGGTGTACGACGCGCCGTACCAGTTCGGAATCGAGCGGGTCAGCAGGAAGTTCGCCACGCCGACCAGCACCAGCGGCGCGACCGCCAGCAGCGGATGCGGCAGTTGCTTCGATTCGACGCGCTCCGGTTCGTTGACGAGTTCCGTGCCGTAGCCTTCGCCGGTCGCCATCGCCGCGCGGCGGCGCCATTCCAGATACGTGAGGCCAACCACGATGATGAACAGCGAGCCGGTTACACCGAGCGCGGGCGCGGCCCAGGACGTCGTCTTGAAGAAGGTGGTCGGGATGATGTTCTGGATCTGCGGCGTGCCCGGCAGCGAATCCATGGTGAACGAGAACGCGCCGAGCGCGATCGCGCCAGGCATCAGGCGTTTCGGAATATTGCTCTGGCGGTACAGCTCGGCGGCGAACGGATACACCGCGAACACCACCACGAACAGCGATACACCGCCATAGGTGAGCAGCGCGCACACCGCGACGATCACCGCATTGGCGCGTGAGCGGCCGATATAGCGGATGGCCGCGGCCACGATCGACTCAGAAAAGCCGGACAGTTCGATGACTTTACCGAACACCGCACCCAGCAGAAACACGGGGAAGTAAAGCTTCACGAAGCCGACCATCTTCTCCATGAAGATGCCGGAGAAGACTGGCGCGACGGCGCCCGGATCGGTCAGCAGCACCGCGCCGAGGGCGGCGATCGGCGCAAACAGAATGACGCTGTAGCCGCGATACGCGGCAAACATCAGAAACGCCAGCGCGGCGAGGACGATAACAAAGGACATTGAGTCTCCAAAGCTTGGTTGTTCTACGTGTACGCCGTCCCGATGACTGCGACGGCCCGGCGCCCGCAAATGCAGATTCCATGCCACGCACGCCGCAGCGGCCTGTCCGTTGATTTCACAGGCCGAAGTTCGAAACGTGATGCGGCCGATTGTACCCAAATGTCTCAAAATCGGGACGCAGATCAGCTGAACATAGGCTGAATTGAGGCAATACCTTTATGTAGTACGCTTGCTGGCGATCTCATCAATGAGATAAGCTTGTCTACGAAATGAGATATGCATAAATAGAACGATAGCCGGAGACAGCGACACCATGATGAACGACTGGGCGGGCCTTCCTGCCACCTACGGCGACGTCCTCCGCCGGGCGATGGATTCGCTCTTCCGCACGTTCGAAAACTTCAGCGAAGGCACCTTCATCGTCGACGCCGAGGCGCGCATTGTCTGGATCAACAAGCGCTACGCGGCGCGCTTCGGGTTTTCGGACCCGGAGCAGGCGATTGGCCGGGATTGCGAGGAGGTGATTCCCAACAGCCTGATGCGCGAGGTCGTGAAAACCGGCAAACCGATTCTGCTCGACATCCTCGAAACGGGCCGCGAGCCGCTTGTCGTGACGCGACTTCCGTTGAAAGACGATGCGGGTGAAACGGTCGGCGCGGTAGGTTTCGCGTTGTTCGACGAACTGAAGGCGCTCACGCCGCTTTTTTCCCATTACTCGCGCGTGCAGGAAGAGTTGATCGCGACGCGTCAGTCGCTCGCGCAGGCAAGACGGGCGAAGTACACGTTCGGTAGTTTTGTCGGCACGAGCGCGGCCAGTCTCGAAGTGAAGCGCCAGGCGCGCCGCGCCGCGCAACTCGAGTCGCCCGTGCTGTTACTCGGCGAAACCGGCACGGGCAAGGAACTGCTGGCGCATGCCATTCACGGCGGATCGGCGCGGGCGAATTGGCCGCTCGTGACCGTCAACGTGGCGGCGATTCCTGACACCTTGCTCGAAGTCGAATTCTTCGGCGCCGCGCCCGGCGCCTATACCGGCGCCGACCGGAAAGGACGGGTCGGCAAGTTCGAACTTGCGAACGGCGGCACGCTGTTTCTCGACGAAATCGGCGATATGCCGCTGCCCTTGCAGGGCAAGCTGTTGCGCGTGCTGCAGGACAGGGAGTTCGAGCCGCTTGGCTCGAACCGGATCGTGCGCGCGGACGTGCGGATCATCGCCGCGACCTCGGCCGATTTGCCGGCGCTGGTCGCGGCGGGACGTTTCCGCGCGGACCTGTTCTATCGACTGAACGTGTTGACGATCCAGGCGCCGGCGCTGCGCGAGCGTTCGTCCGATATCGAAGCGCTTGCCTACGCCATGCTCGAGGACCTGTCGACGCAAGCGCGCGGCGCCAGTCACTTCGAATTGCAGGACGATGCTTTGCGGCTGCTGTGTTCGTATGGGTGGCCCGGCAATGTGCGCGAGCTGCGCAACACGCTGGAGCGGGCGGTGATGCTTTCGGACAGCGAGCGAATCGATGCGCGTGCGCTGGCGCCGTTCATCGGCCCGGCGCAAGGCGGACATCGTCTTCTTGTATCCACGGGCTCTGAAGCGCACGCTTCAGATGCCACCTCGGAGGCGCCTGAAGTGACGTCGTGGAGCAATGCTATGGCCACGTTCGAGAAGCGCTTCCTCGGCGACGCCTTGCGCGCCAACGGCGGTCGCGTGATCGAGACGGCCATGCAGATCGGCATGGGCCGCGCGACGCTCTACAAGAAGATCGCGGCATACGGCATCGAGGTGTGACGAAGTCCCGCGACATCGCGTGGCGCAGTGCAATTGCCGCGTGGCACAATCGCGTGATCGAAAAACAAGACGTGATCGGGGTTTCAAATGAAACGCAGTCTCTCCTCTTTCGCGCGCCGCGCCGGTGCCGCGCTGGCGCTTCCCGCAATCGCCATGCTGAGCGGTTGCAGCAGCAGCGCGCCGCTGTTTCTGTCGGATGGCCGCCAAACTACGCTGGTCCAATGTCCGGCCGGCTCGGACTCCTGCTCGCAGCAGGCTAACGCAGCGTGTGGCGGCGCTTTTGACGTCGTGCGCCAGTCCAGCGACAACGGCACGCTCAGTCTGATTTACGCCTGCCGGGCGAAATGACGCCACGCCGGGCGATGGCTGGCGTGATGCGTGCGACTAGAGCGTGTTAGGCACTTTGAAGTACCGGCACTGCGTGAACGAGCATGAGCATCGCGAAGACCACGAAATGCAACCCGGCAAGTGTTTCGGGTAGCCTTTCATAATCACGCGCGAGGCGG
>NZ_VOSW01000063.1 GCF_009690905.1 Paraburkholderia madseniana | reverse complement strand
TATATAGTGATATCTTTATACTTAGATCGATAATTGATTATTTTTTTTTTTTTAGATGTGTATAAGAGACAGCGCTTCTTCTATCTAGCCAGGCAATCCCGCCTGACGGAGTGCCTCCGACCAGATCTTGCCGGTCTTGTATGCGCCGCTAGGCGAGCGTTCAAGATAACGTCGCACCGTCAGCGCCGGCTCGATGGCCAGCACTTCGCCGACCGTCAAACGCGCCGCCTCGACGTTGCCGAGCAGCGACTGCGCAATCGCCAGCGCACGTAACGTGGACGTGTTGGTACGGTTCACCCGCAGGGACCGTTGCGCCAGTTCCACCGCGCGTTCGTATCGGCCCGCGGATAGCGCGGCCGTTGCGCCTAGCGACTCGTAGAAATAGCGCAAGGGATCGAGCGGCGAAAGCCTGAGGGCGTGCTCAGTTGCGTCGACAGCCTCCTCGCCCTCGCCTTCGAATGCGTGCAGCGTGCCTTTGAGCAGCCATGCAAGCGAATCGTTGGGATTGACCGAGAGCGCGAGCGCGTAGCGCTGCTGCGCGACGTCGAGCTGCTTGAGCAGATTGGTGTGCACGAATCCGTCGATGGTCAACGCGAGCGAACACTCAGGATCGGCGTCGAGCGCGCGCCGCGTGCATTCGAGCGCCACATTTGCTTCGCCGCTGCGGTCATCGGTCCAGCCGCGATTGAAGCGCAAGACATGCCACTTGGCGAGCCATGCATGCGGCAATGCCTGTCTGCCCGCGCGTTCGATCACCACGTCCAGCATGTCCCGCGCACGGTTGAAGTCGTCCGCCACGCCGCGGTGCATCAGCACGATGGCGCTCATCAGCAGTGTCGAGATTTCGAGCGTGGGCAACGCCTGCGATCGTGCCCGATGCAGTTCGCGATTGATGATCGCATTGCTGACCCCGCCGACCACCCGGCCGATCAGTTCGTCTTCACCGAGCATGATCTCGGACGTGCGGCCTCTGATGCTCTCCGTCCACAAAATGTGACGCGATTTGGCTTCGGCGAGCTCGGCGACGAGCACGAACTGATCGCCCGACATGCGATATGCGCCCGACAGTACGTAACGCGCGCCGAGAAACCTGCTGATTTCGTCGAGTGATGCGCCGCGCTCGCGAAACGCGGTCGTGGACAAACGCGAGATCACCAGAAGCTCGGCCGTGCGAGACAAGGAGGAAATGATCTCGTCGGCGAGCACTTCGCCGAGCATCTGCTGTTCGACGTCGCCGCCACGCAAGACGAACGGAATCACCGCAATGGTGGGCCGCAGCTCCGGCAAAAAAGCGGCACCACGCTCGATCAGCGGACGTGGACCGGGCGGACCGATCCGATAGGCGTGCACCGGATGCTCGAAATGCTTCAGATGGCATTCGCCGAGGTCGTCGATTTCCGCGTCCAGTTCGGAAGTAAGCTGATCCCGTACCTGCGCGGACACCACGATCTCTCCCGGTCCCGCCAGCGTGTAGAGGCGCGCCGCCAGGTTGACGCCGCGACCGTACACGTCACGCTCGTCTTCGTACAACTCCGTGATGTGCAAGCCCATCCGCAAGAGCATGTGCTTGCTCGCCGGCTCGCCTGCGTTGACCTCGCGCGACGCGCGCTGGATCGCGAAGGTCGCGGAGAGTCCATCCTGCAGGCGCACGAACGTGACCATGAGTCCGTCGCCCTCAGTTCTGATCAGGCGGCCGCCATGCGCAGGCACAAACTCATTCTCGATCTGCGCCTTGAACGCGCGCCAGCGCCGCGCTGCTTCGACCTCGTTATCCTGCATCAGCCTGCAGGACTCAACGAGATCCATAAACAGTACGGCGCGAACGACACAAACCAGTCCATCCGGCGAACGGGGGAAATCTGCCATCACTTTTAATCAAGCCATTTTTTGCGTGCACGGGTCTTATACGCAACGGACTTAACTGTCCCTGCGCATTCTTTCAAATGTCACGTCGGAAGAGCTGCGCCCACGCAAGCGCAACCTTTCAGCGTTGAGCCGAAATGCTCGAAATGGTGAATCTCGCCGCCTGACGGAGCGACGCGAACGCGCGGCCGATGTCTTCAGGAGACTGGCGATTTGTATGTGTTATAGGTCAAAAAAACATTGGAAAAACGGCTTTTTTCACCCGCCATCCGCTTTATGTCAGTCGATATCGGACAAAGCCGAAGCACACTGAAATACCGTGTCTGCAATAAACGTTCGACAGTCGCAATTAATGCCTCGTGCGCAGCTTATCTGCCTCCAATCGGCGGGTAATCAAGTGGATCAGATAGGTGGCGAATTCCGGGTCCTGGTAATAAAGTCGCATCGCGTCGGTCGACGAGACCACCAGCAACTCGCATTCGCTCTTGCAACGCGCCGTGCACGTGCGCCGATGGTCGGGAGAGAAGAGCCCGATTTCGCCCAGTATCGTGCCCTGCCCCACCTCGATGCCGATCTCCTCGAGCATGACCGTTCCGTGCACCACGTAGTAAAGCGCATCGCTTCGGTCATCTTTGTGAAAGAGGACGTGGCCGGATTGAAAACGGGTGGGCGTCGTATAAGTCAGCAGCCGACTGATCGAAAGCTGGCCGTCCAGCGCCTGGTGAAGTTGCACATCGCCGACCTTCTGCAACCGCGCCGCGGCAACGCTCGCCTGCCCCCGACTTCCGACCTTGAGTGCTTTGTACACCGTATATAAGTGCACTTTTACGGTGCCTTCCGTAATGTTCAACTGTCGCGCGATTGACTTGTTCGAATCGCCGCGCGCCGCGAGCGCCAGCACCTGCAGTTGGCGAGGCGTCAGAAAGTGGGGATTGGGATCGGCCGCGACGGCGGACCTTTGCAGCGCGTCGGTGGAAGCGGTAGCGGCGGTGGCCGCCGACCAGCGAATGGCCGACGGCAGATACCGCCCGCCGGCAACGAGGAGGCGCAGTGCATCGACCAGTGCATTGCTCGACTCCGATTTACCCAGGTGACCTGCAACGCCTGCCGAGATGAATTGCTCGACGGCCTGAGGATCGACCGAGGTCAGCAGCGCAAGCACCGGCACGTTCGGTGCACCGCGATGAGAAGCGCTTGCGGTAGTGAGCGCCTCCGGCAGATAGTCACCGTCGAGCACGAGTACGTCGACCGTTTGCCCGCTATCGATAGGGCTCAACGTGTAGTCGGCGCATTTCACTTCGGCGCCGTCGGCCACCTCGCCGAGCAGACGTGCGACGCCATCGCGAAACAAACCTGCGGGCGCAATGAAAAGGATCAGCATGAGCCGTGCGCGCCAGACGTGGCGCCTCGGACTGATCGACCTCTCTTCACGACAGCGAGGCAAGCATGATCGACAATCTTTTGATGTGAGCCCTGAACGCGTCGCTCGCTTCCCGATCGGTTGTCGGATTCAGGTGCGAAGTCCCCGCGAGTTCGACCTGCTCATGAAAATCGTTGGCGACCGCGCGTCTGATGTCCGGTGGTAACGACCGTACGATGGAGACCAGTAAAGCCTCTTCGGCGTGAATCATGCCCAGAATCGAATGAGTGTCCATGGAAGAATCCCCGTTGAAGGCGTCGTAAGTACACTCTAGTACACGCCGGTCAATCGTTTCAGGCTACCTGGGAGGTTTCCTACTGATGGCCTCGGACAGTAAGCGAGTATCACCGCCCGGCATCGTTACGGGGCGCGTAAGGCACCCTTTCCTCCTCGTACAACCGATAGATGAGTTCAAGCAGTTCCCGAAGGTCCCGCGACTCGTCGAGCATTCGCGTGCTCATGATGATTGGGGAAACCAGAGTGGGGTCGTCCAGTTCCTTGTAACTCACGTCGTCTCGCTTCAGGCCATACACGCTACTCGGAACGACAGCAATTCCTTCCCCCGCTGCGACCAGGCCTAGCGCAATCTGCAACTCCCGTACTTCATATATCCGGCGAGGCTTGAGACCACGGTCTGCGAATGCCGACAGCACCTGGTCTGCATAACTGGGCCGCGGCGCCTTGGGGAAAATAATCAGCGTCTCGTTGATCAGGTCGCTGAGCGCGAGGACGGGCTTGCCCAATGAGAGTGCATGGCCCTCCGGGAACGCAACAATCATCTTCTCCTCGCGAAGAATCACCCGGCGGATGTTTGCGTCCTCATGGCGGATACGGCCGAACCCGACATCGATCTGGCCGTCTTTCAGCGCGCGAATCTGGTCCATCGTCGACATCTCATGGAGGCTGAGTTCGACGGTCGTGTTCTCGTCGCGAAAGCGCCGGATGATTTTTGGCAGCATGCCGTACAACGTCGAACCCACGAAACCGACAGAGAGGCTGCGCTCGATGTTGCCCACACGCCGCGTCATTGATTCGAGTTCGGACGTCTGAGCCAGCAACTGGACGGCATGAGCATAGAAAAACTTGCCCGTCTCCGTTAGCTTCAACGGGCGCGAGTCGCGCTGGAATAACTGCACCTCGAGAATCTCTTCAAGTTGCTGTATCTGACGGCTCAAAGGCGGTTGGGCCATGTTCAGCCGCTGCGCCGCGCGCGTGAAATTACGTTCCTCGGCTACGGCGACGAAATAGCGAAGATGGCGCAGCTCCATTTCAATACCTTGTAGATATAGACCAATACTAAATCAGTGTTGGACGAGGCCTTCCGGCGTCCACTATTCTGCATTCACACTCTGTTTCAGCACCAATTATACCTTTCAAGCATATCCAAGAGGGTGCTAAACCAAGGGTTTACCCCCAAATAAAATAGAGATTCAGGAGCAGACATGAGCGTCAAAGTGTTTGATACGAAGGAAGCGCAGGACCTGTTAAAGGCTGCTGCCAACGTCGGTAGCCAGGACGGCAGTGCTCGCGCCAGGCAGATTGTCCATCGCCTGCTGGGCGATTTGTTCAAGGCCATCGACGACCTTGACATGACGCCCGACGAAATCTGGGCCGGCGTTCACTATTTCAACAAGCTCGGCCAGGACGGCGAAGCGGCGTTGCTTGCCGCTGGTCTCGGTCTGGAGAAGTATCTCGACATTCGCATGGATGCAGAGGACAAGGCTGCTGAAATCACCGGCGGCACGCCGCGCACTATCGAAGGTCCGCTGTATGTCGCCGGCGCGCCGGTGCGCGATGGCGTGTCCAGGATCGACGTCAATCCCGATCCGGATGCAGGCCCACTCGTCATCCGCGGCACCGTGACCGGCCCGGACGGCAAACCCGTCGCAGGCGCAGTGGTCGAATGCTGGCACGCTAATTCAAAGGGCTTCTATTCGCACTTCGACCCGACCGGCGCGCAGAGCGAGTTCAACCTGCGCGGAGCGGTCAGCACGGGTGCCGACGGTAAGTACGAATTCCGTACGCTCATGCCGGTAGGCTACGGGTGCCCGCCGCAGGGCGCGACCCAGCAATTGTTGAACGTGCTCGCCCGCCATGGCAACCGTCCGGCGCATGTGCACTTCTTCGTCACCAGCGACAAGTACCGCAAGCTGACGACGCAAATCAATATCGAGGGCGACCCGCTGATCTGGGATGACTTCGCCTACGCGACCCGCGAGGATCTGATTCCGCATGTCGTCGAAAAGACCGGCGGCACTGCGTTGGGTATGACGGCTGACGCGTACAAGGAAATCGAGTTCAACATCGAGTTGACTCCGCTGGTTCAAGGCAAGGATAACCAGGTCGTCCATCGTCTGCGTGCGTCTGCTATCGCCTGACCGCTGAACGCGGCAGCTACGTCGTACCACTGCTGCCGCTCAATCCTTCGCAAGAATCTTTCGACACCGATGCGCGTGCTCCATCACCTGGCGCACGCGTAGGGAGAGCACTCATGTCTGCAATTATCGACAAAGCCTCGCAACTGGATGAACTGCTGCATACCGCCGTTCAGGACGACAAGCAAAACGGTGTATTCCGTTGCCGCCGCGATATTTTCACCAACGCTGATCTGTTTGAGCTCGAGATGAAACACATCTTCGAGAGCAATTGGGTGTACCTGGCTCACGAAAGCCAGATTCCCGACAACAACGACTACTACACCACCTGGATTGGCCGCCAGCCCATCGTGATCACTCGCGACAAAAGCGGAGAACTGCACGCGGTCATTAACGCCTGCGCGCACAAAGGCGCCATGCTTTGCCGGAAAAAGCACGGCAACAAAGGCACTTTCACCTGTCCGTTCCACGGCTGGAGTTTCGCCAACACCGGCAAGCTCCTGAAAGTGAAGGACGTGAAGACCACTGAATACCCGGTGCAGTTCAATACCAACGGCTCGCACGACCTGAAAAAAATCGCGCGCTTCCAGAGCTACCGCGGCTTCCTGTTCGGCAGCCTCAACGCGGACGCGATGCCGCTGGAGGACTACCTCGGCGAGACCAAGGTCATCATCGACCAGATCGTCGACCAGGCCGCGAACGGGTTGGAAGTGTTGCGAGGCAACTCCTCGTACATCTACGACGGCAACTGGAAGATGCAGATGGAGAACGGCTGCGATGGCTACCACGTCAGCACCGTGCACTGGAACTATGCCGCGACGATGGACCGCCGCAAGGTCGATGGCACGAAGGCTGTGGATGCGAACAGCTGGAGCAAGTCGGTAGCCGGCGTGTACGGCTTCGACCACGGCCACATTCTGTTGTGGACCAAGACGATGAACCCTGAAGTGCGACCGGTTTATCAATACCGCGAGGAAATCAAGGCACGCGTCGGCGAAGTGAAGGCGGATTTCATCGTCAACCAGACTCGAAACCTGTGCCTGTATCCGAACGTGTTCCTGATGGACCAGTTCAGCACCCAGATTCGCGTGGTCCGCCCGTTGAGCGTAGACAAGACCGAAGTCACCATCTTCTGCTTTGCCCCCAAGGGCGAGAGCGCAGCCGACCGCGCTACCCGCATTCGCCAATACGAGGATTTCTTCAACGTCACGGGAATGGGCACCGCAGATGACCTTGAAGAGTTCCGCGCGTGCCAAGCTGGCTATGCCGGCACCACGGCGATGTGGAACGACCTTTCGCGCGGCGCGCCGTTGTGGGTCGAAGGTCCCGACGCGAACGCGAAAAGCATGGGCATGAAGCCGCTCATCTCGGGCGAGCGCAGCGAAGACGAAGGCCTGTTTGTGTGCCAGCACGAATACTGGGTTCAGGTGATGCGCGACGCACTGAAACAAGAACGCGAGGAGGCCGTGGCATGAGCTTCGACTACCCAAAAATCTGCGCCACGCTGTACCGCGAAGCGCGCCTGCTCGACGACCGCCAGTGGGACGAATGGCTCGCCTGCTATGCCGAGGACGTCACCTACTGGATGCCGGCGTGGGACGACGACGACCAGCTCACCGATGATCACGAGAGTCAGATTTCGCTGATGTATTACCCGGACCGTGGCGGCCTGGAAGACCGGGTGTTCCGCATCAAGACCGAACGCAGTAGTGCGTCGATGCCCGAACCGAGAACCAGTCACAACGTCACCAATGTAGAAGTGCTGGCCGAACGCGGCAATGAAGTGGACGTGCGCTACAACTTCGACACGCTCAGCCACCGCTACAGAATCAACGATCATTTTTTCGGCACGATGTTCGTTACTTTGCGAAAGGTCGACGATGCCCTGTTGATTGCCAGCAAGAAAATTGTGCTGAAGAACGATTACATCCGCCAGGTACTCGACATTTACCACGTTTGATGTCGAGCCCCGGGAGGAAACTGGAAGTAGAGGAGACAACATGTCCAGCTACAACATTGCACTGAACTTCGAAGACGGCGTGACCCGCTTCGTCGCATGCAAGCCGGGCGAGAAGGTGCTTGATGCCGCCTTTCGCGCGAAAATCAACCTGCCAATGGATTGCTCCGATGGCGTGTGCGGTACCTGCAAGTGCCGCGCCGAGAGCGGCAACTATGATCTTGGCGACGATTACATCGAAGACGCGCTGAGCGACGACGAGAAAGACAGTGGCCTTGTACTCACCTGCCAGATGGTGCCGCAAAGCGATTGTGTGATTGCCGTGCCGGCCTCTTCCACTGCGTGCAAGACTGAACAGAGCCGGTTCGCCGCGACGGTATCGAAGGTGGAGCCGCACAACGATGCGGCCGTCGTGCTCGAACTGGACGTGGATGCGACCGCGCCGGCATTCCTGCCGGGTCAGTACGTCAACATCGATGTTCCCGGCAGCGGCCAGCATCGTTCGTATTCTTTCTCATCGGCGCCGGGGCAATCGAAAGTCAGTTTTCTGATCAAGCGGATTCCCGGTGGCGTGATGAGCACCTGGCTCGATTCCGCGCAGCCTGGCAACAAGCTGGAGCTGACCGGGCCGCTCGGTAGTTTCTATCTGCGCGCAGCAGAACGGCCGTTGCTGTTCCTCGCTGGCGGCACGGGCCTGGCGCCGTTCCTGTCGATGCTGGAAGTACTGGTGCGTGCCGATTCGCAGCAGAAGGTCCACCTGATTTATGGCGTGACCCGGGGCCTCGATCTAGTGCAGGTCGATGCAATCGAAGCGTACCTGGCGAAGTTGCCGAATTTCACCTACGCCACCGTCGTGGCCGACACGGATTCGACTCATCCCCGCAAAGGTTGGGTGACGCAGCACATGCCGGCCGAGGCCTTGAATGATGGTGATGTCGACGTTTATTTGTGCGGGCCGCCACCGATGGTCGATGCAGTGCGTAAGCATTTCGACGACAACGGCGTGAAGCCCAACAGCTTCCACTACGAGAAGTTCACTCCTAACGCAGCACCGAGGACCGCATGAGCACGCAACGATTTGCCGGCAAGGTCATGGTCGTCACTGGCGCGGCACAGGGTATTGGTCGCGCCGTAGCGCTTCGTGCGGCCGCGGAGGGCGGCAAGGTGCTGTTCGTCGACCGCGCGGAGTTCGTCTCTGAAGTTGCTGCTGAAGCAGGTGGCGCGGAGACGGCAGGCTTCGTCGCCGACCTCGAGACGTACGAAGGCGCGGCATCGGCGATGGCTTTTGCAGTGCGCAAGTTTGGCGGCATCGACATACTGATCAATGGCGTCGGTGGCGCGATTCGCATGCGTCCATTCGCCGAGTTCGAACCTGAGCAAATTGACGCGGAAATTCGCCGTTCACTCATGCCCACGCTGTATGCCTGCCATGCTGTGTTGCCGCACCTGCTCACGCGTGGCGGTGGGACCATCGTCAACGTCTCATCGAATGCCACGCGCGGTATCCGCCGCGTACCGTATTCGGCGGCCAAGGGCGGTGTCAACGCGATCACGCAGTCACTGGCGATGGAGTACGCGGAGCACAACATCCGTGTGGTCGCCACCGCGCCGGGCGGGACCGACGCACCGCCGCGACGCGTCCCTCGCAATACCGCCGGCGACAGCGAGCAGGAAAAGATCTGGATGGGCGACGCGGTGAGGCAGGTCACTGAATCAACCTTTCTCAAGCGCTACGGCAGCATCGACGAACAGGCCGCGCCGATTCTGTTCCTCGCTTCAGACGAGGCAAGCTATATCACGGGCACGGTGTTGCCAGTAGCCGGCGGTGACACCGGCTAAGCCGATTCAAGCTGCGCCCCTCTCCTCCCTGAACAGGTAAAGCGCCTCCTGTATGGGCCGGTCGGAGAAAGAGAACAAGACGCTGTCCTCGTCTGCCTCGTGCTGGACGTGATGCCACGACGGGACGACGAAGATATCCCGCTTGCTCCACTCCACGACAACGTCGCCTCCAATCCGGCTACGGCCCCTCCCTTCGATCGGCACAAAGACGGTCGCGTCGGTTGAGCGATATGCTTCCGTCGAAAACCCCCTTGGCAACAACTGCATGAAAGTAGCCATTGTCGCCATCGCATACTTCCCATTGTTTGGGTTGACGTATCGCATCTTCAATCCATGGCAGGGATCCCAGTGCGATCGATACGATCAGCGTAATTGCAATGCTCGCCACGACCAAGGAGATTCCGCTGCCTGCAAGCAGCGTGAAGCAGGTCACAGCGATGAACGCGCTCACCATGTATATATCGCCGTGAGCGAAGTTGATCATGCCGATAATGCCGTAGACCATCGTGTAGCCGATCGCGATCAGGCCGTAGACGGCGCCCAAGGTCAGCCCATTAATTAGTTGTTGCAGTGCCTGGCTCATGTCCTCTCCGGTGAATCTGCTGCAGAGGCAGCGCAATAGAGCGACGCACCGCCTCTTTCCTCGCTACAAAGACTGGACAGGACGCGTCACTTCACATAGTCGTAGTTGTTGCCTTTCCACCGGTAGACCACATAGCCGGGACTCTTCAGATCGCCTTTCGCGTCGAAGTCCACCTGGCCGACTACCGTACTGAACGATGCGTTGTGAAGCTGTTTCACGATCGCCGCATAGTCCGTGGAGTTGGCCTTCTTCGCGGCCTCTGCGAAAACCTGCATCGCGGCATACGAGTACAGCATGTAGCCTTCCGGCTCGATCTTCTGCGCGCGAAAGGCCGCCACCACCTTTGCAGCTGCGGCGCTCCTACGCGGGTCGGGCGGAAAGGTGAACAGAACCTTGTTGATTTCCGGCCCTGCTGCAGTCACCAGTTCATTATTCGTCGGCGTGTCGCCGCCGAGCACCGTCAGGTTGAGCCCTGCCTGCGCCGCCTGCCGCAGAATCAACGCAACTTCCTGGTAGTAACCGCCGTAAGCAAGAATCTGAATGCCGTTCGCCTTCAGTTTGCTGATCAAACCGGAGTAGTCCTTTTCACCGGCCGTGATCGACTGGCGCAGCGCCACGGGTGCCTGCTTCGCCGCCAGATCTTTTGCAATTTCGTCCGCCAGACCGCCGCCATACGCCGTCTTGTCATCAATGACGGCGATTTTCTTGCCCTTGAAGTTTGCAGCGATATAGTCGGCCGCAACCTGTCCCTGCTGGTCGTCCCTGCCCGTGATACGGAAGATTCCCTTGATACCGCGTTCCGTGATTTTGGGGTTGGTCGACACAGTGACTTGTGGGATCTGCGCGTCGTTGTAGACGTCGGATGCCGGCAACGTGGAACAGGAGCACCAGTGGCCATCGACGAACGCCACCTTCTTGTTGACGAAACTGTTGGCAACGGAAACCGCCTGCTTGGGATCGCAGACGTCATCACCGACGACCAGGTCGAGCTGCTGCCCGAGCAAACCACCTGCCGCGTTGATATCTTTGACAGCCTGTTCCGCGCCTTTGCGAAACTGGTCTCCCCCCGACGCGTGCTCCCCCGTCATCGGACCCGCCACTCCCACCACAACGCTTGCGTCCGCCGTGGCCGAGCAGGCCAGAGCCATTCCGCCCATGCTGAGTGCCGCACCTAATTTAACCAATCCTTTCCGGCCGTTCATAACCATCTCCAAGAGCAGGCTTCGATGCAGGAACGAACAGGTCTCGGCTATCGTTCCTGAGTGTCGCCTCGTGTTCGTTCACGAGGTAGAACCCAGGTTGCCGACGCCAAAAACAGCTTGGAATTTGATTGTTCGAAAGCGGGGATTAGGTGCAGCCTAAAGATGCGGAATACCGCGCTGTGTACGCGGCAAAACGCACAATTCAGCGGTTCGACCAGAGACATGACCGAGTAAACGACTAGTCGGCAAACTACGCGTATTTATCGCCGACAGTGCTGCGGATATGATTGTGGAATTTACCAATACAATCCCCTCTATGGCACATGCACCCGACTCCCTCTTCGCCGAACGCATTCGCGCCAGCTTCATGCGCCAGAATGCGATGACATTGATCCAGGCAACTCTGCCCGTGATTGAACACGGCCACACCGAAATTCACCTACCAGTCTGGAGTGGTGTCGAGCAGCAGCACGGCTTCGTACATGGCGGCGTGGTGGGCATGATTGCCGACTCCGCAGGCGGCTACGCTGCGATGACCTTGGTGCCGGCCAGTGCGTCTGTATTGACTGTCGAATACAAGATGAATCTGGTCGCTCCGGCCGACGGCGAAATCCTGATCGCCCGTGGCCAGGTTGTCCGCCCCGGCCGTACGCTAATCGTCACTCAGGCAGAGGTATTCGCAGTCAAAGACGGCCATGAAACGCTTTGTGCACTGATGCAACAAACGATCATGGTGATGCACGACAAGGTGGAGAAGTAGGACCCGGTGGACCGGTGGGACAGCTTTTTTCCGTCGCCAACCACAAGACCTAGAGATGCCTGCAAAGCCTTGCAGAGGCTAGCTTTTCTGTAGAATTTTATATCGAGGAAATTTAACCCTCATTCCCACTCGATTATCAATCCGAGGCCGGAGGCTCGCTCATCGCCACAACCGAACGACTGATTGTGGCGATGACGCTACGGTGTCACAGGCCGCCGCATCAATGCATATGCTGGCCGCCGTTGATAGCAATATTGGACCCGGTCACAAAACCTGCATCGTCCGAGCACAAATACCTGACAAGGGCCGCGACTTCATCGGGCTTGCCCAGACGACCGGCTGGAATCTGCGGCAGGATCTTTGTGTCCAGAATCTCCTGCGAAATCGCAGTGACCATCTTCGTGGCAAGATAGCCTGGCGAAACCGTGTTGACGGTCACGCCTTTGCGCGCGACCTCCAGCGCCGGTGATTTGGTGAAGCCGTGCATGCCAGCCTTCGCCGCGGCGTAATTGGTCTGGCCGACAGAGCCTTTCGAACCGTTGACGGACGAGATGTTGATGATTCGCCCCCAGCCGCGCGCGACCATGTCTTCGCACAACGGCTTGGTCATAGAACACCGAGTCCAGATTGGTGCGAATCACTGCGTCCCAGTTGACCTTGTCCATCTTCCTGAGTGTCATGTCCTGCGTGATCCCGGCATTGTTCACCAAAATGTCGACGGAACCGACTTCAGCCTGAATTCTTGCTACACAGCGCTGGCATGAGTCATAGTCGGCCACATCGACGGAATATGCGCGAAAATTGCGACCCTGAGATTCCATGCCGGCCAGCCAGTCGGCTGAACCAGTATTGATCGTCGAGTGCGTTACTACGACGGCATAGCCGGCGTCATGCAGTTTCGTGCTGATCACTTCTCCAAGTCCGCCCATGCCACCCGTTACTACAGCGATTCGCTTCGTCATCCTTTCCACCCGTGATCGTAGTATCTGCGAGGATCAAGAATACCCAACGGCCGTCCCGCACAACCCGCCATTGGATTGCAACCATGCGTCGCCTCCTCCCAGATTGCAGAGAATGATGGCTCCGGCATTGATCGAACTGCGTGGCTTTTTTTTGTAGGCTTCTGGTATTGCGCGAATGAAGTTTGATACACGGGCGCGCGACACTCACTGGCCGCGCGCCGCAACGGTCTCTCTCAGGTTCAGCATTTTATGGTCCGAAGAATCGATGCATGCCGGTCAAGCAAGCATGCGAAACGATTATTTCAGCGAAATCTGGCGATCACAAGTAGGCACCTGCCGGTTTCATACTTTCGCCATAGAAACTAATTGCTACGACCGGCCTTGCGCCGACGACACAGTGCACAGAAACGAGCAGAAGACGTAGCGAATGAAGACGGCAGTTCGATACCCGCAAGGTCGAAGCCTGACGCATGGATCATGTGTTCGGGGCAGTCTCCTATGACGATTGCCAGACGCCGTCGGCAGCGTGAATGCCATTTTCTAGTCCACCTGTTTTGCACACAACTGTTTTGCGAAAAAGTCACTTTTGCAACGCTCAATCGCCCGTTGTTGTCCGACTCGGCACACTAGTCCTCCTGAACAATTGGTAATAAAAAACGCTGACGATTTGACGTTCATCGAAAGTGACGCTCGTGCGCCTCTGTCCGGTTCTTGCCAGGCATCACTCTGTCCAGCAACGACAAGGTATTCCCGATATGTGCGGGCAAAGCGAAATGAGCTTACCCGGCATCCATACGTGCCTGACGTTTCATTTGTCCTTCAGCAGAACTTCCGAGCTTTGTGTACATTCGCGCTTGGGTTGCGTTGCGGCGCATCGGCACCTGTCCCAAGGCAGAGCTCCTCGTTTCGCATACAGGCACACGGCTACGGGTCATCGCACGCCGCGCTAGCCTCCACCAAAGACTCTTACGTTTTACCCCAAGCTCTGGAATTCTCATGCTCGGCCTAGTCCGTATCGCCCTTCGGCGACCCTACACCTTCGTAGTCCTGGCGATCTTCATCCTCATCATCGGTCCTTTGTCCGCGATGAGGACGCCAACCGACATCTTTCCGGATATCAGGATTCCCGTGATCAGCGTCGTGTGGCAGTACACGGGTCTGCCGCCGGACCAGATGGTCGGCCGCATCACCTCGCCATTCGAACGCACGCTGACGACTACTGTGAACGACGTCGAGCATATCGAGGCAGAATCGGTCGCCGGCTTCGGGATCATCAAGATCTTCTTCCAGCCGGGGGTGAATATCAGCACGGCGAACGCGCAGGTAACTTCGGTCGCGCAAACTCAATTGCGGCAGTTGCCTGCCGGTACGACGCCTCCTCTGATCCTGAACTACAACGCGTCGACCGTACCGATCATCCAGTTGGCGCTGTCTGGCAAAGGACTCTCTGAACAGAACCTCGGTGACCTGGGGCTGAATGCGGTGCGCCCGGTTCTCACAACGGTCGCAGGCGCGGCAATTCCCTACCCGTTCGGCGGCAAGACACGTCAGGTACAGATCGACGTCGATCCGGCGGCGCTCCAGGCGCGCGGCTTATCCGCGCAGGACGTCGCCAATGCGCTTGCCGGCCAGAACCTGATTACACCGGTCGGCACTGAAAAGATCGGTGACTACGAGTACACGCTGCAACTGAACAATGCGCCGTCGGAAATCAAAGCCTTGGGCGATCTGCCGGTCAAGGCAGCCAATGGCACCACCGTCTACATTCGTGACATTGCGAATGTGCGCGACGGCAGCCCGCCGCAGACCAATATCGTGCATGTCGACGGCCGGCGCTCGGTACTGATGTCCGTACTCAAGAACGGTTCGGTTTCGACGCTCGGCATCATCTCCGGCATCAAGCAGCGGCTTGCTGCAGGGAAAGCGTCGTGGCCCGATAACCTGCAGATCGAACCCATCGGCGACCAGTCGCTGTTCGTACGGGCGGCCATCACCGGCGTGGCGCGCGAGGGTGTGATCGCGGCCGTGCTGACGAGCCTCATGATCCTGCTGTTCCTGGGTAGCTGGCGCTCGACGATCATCATCGCAACCTCAATCCCACTCGCCATCCTCGGCTCCATCGCGACGCTATCCGCGCTCGGCGAGACGTTGAACATCATGACGCTCGGCGGTCTTGCATTGGCGGTGGGGATTCTGGTCGACGATGCCACGGTGACGATCGAAAACATCAACTGGCACCTCGAGCACGGCAAGGAAGTGGAGACGGCCATTCTCGACGGCGCCGCGCAGATCGTCACGCCGGCATTCGTCTCGCTGCTGTGTATCTGCATCGTGTTCGTGCCGATGTTCTTCCTGAGCGGGGTTGCACGCTTCCTGTTCGTGCCGATGGCTGAAGCAGTGATCTTCGCGATGATCTCGTCGTTCATCCTGTCGCGAACCCTTGTGCCGACGATGGCGAAATACCTGCTGAAACAGCATGTAAAGGGCGAGCACGCCCAGGAAACCAAAAACCCCGGTCCGCTTGGGCGTTTCCAGCGCGGCTTCGAAGCGCGCTTTGAAAAGGTGCGTAGCGCCTACCGTGGGTTGCTCGAACTCGCGCTGACCCACCGGCGTCCGTTCGTCAGTGGCTTCCTCGGCTTCGTCGCCCTCTCGTTCGCGCTGGTGCCGTTCCTCGGCCGCAACTTCTTCCCTTCGGTCGATTCCGGACAAATCCTGATGCATGTGCGCGCACCAGTCGGCGTTCGCGTTGAAAAGACCGCGCAGATTTTTGCGGATGTCGAAGGCGCGATCCGCCAGACCGTCCCGCCGGCGGATCTCGGCACCGTGGTCGACAACATGGGTCTGCCGGTCAGCGGCATCAATACCGCGTACAACAACACCGGTACGGTCGGCTCGCAGGACGGTGACATCCAGATCGCGCTAAACGAAGGCCATCGTCCAACCGAAGAGTATGTTCGCCTGATGCGCGAGAGATTGCCGCGGGAATTCCCGGGCGTCACGTTTTCGTTCCCGCCGGCGGACATCATCAGTCAGATCCTGAACTTCGGCTCGCCGGCGCCGATCGACCTGCAGATTCGCGGCAATAATCTGAAAGCCGACTACGCGTACGCGGACCGTCTGCTGCGCCAGGTTCGCGATGTTCCGGGCGTGGTCGACGCGCGGATTGCGCAGTCGCAAGGCAACCCGACTTTCAACGTCGATGTCGACCGCACACAAGCGCAATTGCTCGGCATCACCGAGCGCGACGTGACGAACAGCATGGTGGTGAACCTCGCGGGTTCCAGCCAGGTCGCGCCCACGTTCTGGCTGAACAACGCGAACGGCGTGTCTTATCCGATCGTGATGCAAACGCCGCAATACAGCCTCGATTCGCTCGCCGCACTGCAAAATCTTCCGATCACGGCCAGCGGCGGAAGCACCGCCCAGATCCTCGGCGGCCTGGCGACAGTCGAACGCACCAGCAGCAACGAGGTTGTCAGCCAGTACAACATCCAGCCCATGGTCGAGATCTTCGCGACCACCCAGGGCCGCGACCTCGGCGCGGTGGCATCCGATATCCAGCGTATCGTGCACGACAACGCCGGCACCTTGCCCAAGGGCTCGGCCGTCGCGCTGCTGGGTCAGGTGCAGACAATGAACAGCGCCTTTGCCGGTATGTTGTTCGGCCTGCTTGGTGCGGTGGTGCTGATCTATCTGCTGATCGTGATCAATTTCCAGTCGTGGGCCGACCCCTTCGTGATCGTAAGCGCGTTGCCTGCCGCGTTGGCAGGGATCGCCTGGATGCTGTTCGCGACCCACACGACGCTCTCTGTACCCGCATTGACCGGTGCGATCATGTGCATGGGGGTGGCGACGGCCAACTCGATTCTGGTCGTCAGTTTCTGCCGCGAACGTTTTGCCGTACACGGCGACCCGTTCAAGGCCGCCCTCGAAGCAGGCTTTACGCGTTTTCGCCCTGTGCTCATGACCGCGCTCTCCATGATCATCGGCATGGCGCCGATGGCGCTCGCCCTCGGCGAAGGTGGTGAGCAAAACGCGCCGCTTGGCCGCGCCGTGATCGGCGGTCTGCTGTTTGCGACCACCGCTTCGCTGTTCCTCGTCCCCGTCATTTTTTGTATCGTGCACGCGCGCCCCGGGCGCGCGGCTACCCCGGCATCCGTCTCGGGAGGTCCTGCTCATGTCGTCTGAATCTGTTTTTCCCACTAATACACCGTCGCGCCGCCCGCTTCTGGTAGCAGGCGTGGTCGGCCTGCTGGTCGCCTTAGGCATCGTCGCTGCCGGGCTCACACTGCGAGCCGCCGATGCCCGCAAGCTGAAAACCTGGACCGACGCCCAGGCCGTGCCGACCGTCAACCTGATCCAGCCCTTGCGCGACGCCAACGGTCCCTCGCTGCAACTGCCCGGCCGTCTCGAAGCGTTTACGCGCGCGCCGATTTTCGCGCAGGTCAGCGGCTATCTGAAATCATGGAGTGTCGATATCGGTGCGCCGGTCAAAGCGGGCCAGGTACTCGCCGAAATCGAAACGCCCGAGCTTGACCAGCAGCTATTGCAAGCGCGCGCGGATCTCCAGAGTGCGCAGGCGAACGCTTTAGTTGCAGGTACCACGGCCAAGCGCTGGGAAGCGCTAAGAGGCACGGATTCCGTCGCCCAGCAGGATGTCGACCAACGCACCGCTGACTACACCGCCAAGGAGGCGATCGTAGCGGCCGCGAAGGCCAACGTCGACCGCCTCGTCGCCACCAAGGCCTTCGCGCGCATCGTCGCGCCATTCGACGGCGTGGTGACCGCCCGCGATACCGACGTCGGCGCGTTGGTCAACGCCGGCAGCGGCGGGGTAGGACAGGAGCTGTTCGCGGTCTCCGACGTCAAGCAGTTACGCGTGTATGTCCAGGTGCCGCAGAATTACGCACCGACGATACACGACGGCACGACCGCCATCCTGACCGTCCCCGAGTATCCCGACCAGCAGTTCACTGCGCGCGTGGTTGCAGCGGCAGACTCGGTCAATTCGAGTTCGGGAACGACGCTGGTTCAACTGCTGGTTGACAACTCAAACGGCAAGCTGCTGCCGGGTGGGTTCGCCAGCCTGAAATTCACGTTGCCCGCCTCCGCCGATTCGCTCCGTGTACCGGCCAGCGCCCTCGTCTTCGATAGCCGCGGCGTCGTGGTCGCCACGCTTGGCGCGAACGGTCACGTGCTGTTCAAGCAGGTGAAGATCAACCGCGACCTGGGTGACTCAGTGGAGATCGGCTCAGGGCTCGCCGCAACCGATCGCGTGATCGATACACCGCCCGACGGACTCGCTGATGGCGACAACGTGCAAGTTGCGACGGCGACCGACAAGAAGGCAGCGGCACATGGTTAAGTATGGACTTCCGGCGCTTCTCGCGAGCGTCGTCGCGCTCTGCGCCTGCTCGCTCGCGCCGCAATATCAGGTCCCGCCGACGCCGATCGCTGCGCAATACAAGACGGTTGGCCCGTGGACCACGGCACAGCCCGCCGACCGGATAGACCGCAACGGCTGGTGGAAGATGTATGGCGACGCACAGCTCGACGATCTCGAAACGCGCCTGCTGGCAAGCAACACCGATTTGCGCGCGGCATACGCACACTATGCGCAAGCGCAGGCTTTCGTGGCGCAGGTCGAGTCGGGACTGTACCCGTCGATCAGTGCGAGCGCCGTGCCGCAGCGCGATCGCCAGTCCGACAGCCGGCCGTTGCGCGTGGGCGGCCCGAACGACTACAACTCCGTCACGCTTGGCGGCGAAATCAACTACGACCTCGACCTCTGGGGTCGCGTGCGCGACTCTGTGGTGGCCGGCAAGGACGAGGCGCAGGCGACCAAGGCCAATCTGGCCTCGGTCAGGCTAAGCCTGCAGGTCGAGCTGGCGGACAGTTACCTCCGCTTGCGCGGCCTCGACCAGCAAACCGAGCTGTTGAACGAGACTGTCGTGGCGTATGCGAAGGCCCTGCAACTCACGCAAACGTTGCATAACAGTGGGATCGTGTCGGGCCTCGACGTTTCCCGAGCGCAAACGCAACTTTCATCGGCGAAGTCGCAGCTGTCGCAGAACCTGGCGCAACGGGCTCTGATTGAACACGCGATCGCGGTCCTGGTTGGAGCCTCCGCGTCCGAATTCAGCCTGCCGCCCCAGACCGCCGCCATCGCGTTGCCGGCGATTCCGACCGGCCTGCCCTCGACGCTGTTGCAGCGACGTCCC
Source organism: Paraburkholderia madseniana (assembly GCF_009690905.1). Taxonomy (GTDB): domain Bacteria; phylum Pseudomonadota; class Gammaproteobacteria; order Burkholderiales; family Burkholderiaceae; genus Paraburkholderia; species Paraburkholderia madseniana. Next base: position 35,075 of record NZ_VOSW01000063.1, on the reverse strand, counting down.
GACGTCGCTGCAGCAGAACGCCGGGTGGCCGAGGCCAACGCGAAAATTGGCGTCGCGCGGGCGGCTTACTTCCCGGACATCATGCTCAGCTTGCAGGGTGGTGTGCAAAGCGCAGCCTACGCCGGCCTGGTGAGCGCGCCCAATCTGTTCTGGGCGGTCGGCCCGCAGCTTGTGCAGTACGTGTTCGACGGCGGCTACCGTCGTGCGCAACTCGATTCCGCCAAGGCCGCAACCGAAGAAGCGGGAGAACGTTACCGCGGCGTGGTGCTGTCTGCATTCCAGCAGGTTGAAGACAACCTTGCCCTGCTGTCGTATCTCGGCACTGCGCTTGGCGAGCAACGGGATGCAGCAAACGCCGCCCAGTACTCGGTCGACCTCGCGTTACGCCAATATCGCCAAGGCACAGTGGGCTACCTCGATGTCGTGCAGGCGCAGACCGTCGCACTCGAGGCGCAACGCAGCGTGCTCGATATCCAGACACGCCAGCTAAGCGCGAATGTCCAACTCCTGCATGCGCTCGGCGGTGGATGGTCGAGCGATGAACTCGCTCAAGCGGCTGCAGCGCCCGCACTCGTCGCGACAGCAATGGAGCGCCGCGCTAATTGAACACCGCTGCACGGCACGGGAGAAGCGTGGGTTCTGGCGCAAATAACGAGTCGAGTCGGTAACCAGTCGCGCGCTGTTCGAAACGTCGAATGCCGCTCACCGCGAGCGGCATCGCCCCCATTGCGCTCAGCAGCCGTGAAGCGCCTTGCTCAAGCCGGCATCGGACAACGCGCAAAGCGCCACCGCCGACCAGTCATGCTCGGCGCCGAGCCCTTGCGAGCGCAACGTCAGGAACCGGTCGTGGACGAGACTTGCCAGCGGCAGCGGAACGCCAAGTGCCTCAGCGGCTGCCAGCATCAGGCGGTTGTCCTTCTGGCCAAGCGGCAACGAGAAGCCAGGCGGCTGGAATTGCTGCGATGCAATCAGCGAACCGTAGATCTTGTATGGCGGCGCATTGAAGTTTGCGCTCGTCAACAGCTCGACCAGACGCATCGGATCGATGCCGGCCTTGCCCGCTACGGCACAGGCTTCGCCCAGCGTTTCGATGATCACGGACAGCATGAAATTGCCGATCAGCTTCACCAGGTTGGCCTGCGAAGGATCTTCGCCGACAATGCCCACCGACTGCCCAAGCGTTTCGAGAAGCGGCACGGCAACCTTGAGGTGCTCGTCCGCGCCTGCCGCCATGATGAACAGCTTGCGCGCCGCCGCGGCATCGGGCCGGCCGAATACCGGTGCGGACACGAAGGCAAGACCCGCTTCACGGTACTTCGCTGCGTGGTCCTGCGCGGTGGCGACACTGATCGTGCTCATCGAGATGTGCAGCGCACCCGGCCTCAGCGTGGTGGCGATGCCCGCCTCGCCGAACGTGACCGCTGCGTGCGCGGCATCGTCGGCCACCATCGTGAACACCACGTCGGCCCCCTGCGCCGCCTGCGCGGGACTCGACGCGATGCTCGCCCCTGCTTCGCGCAGCGGTTCGGCGCGGGCCGGACTACGATTGAAAACCTGCACGTCATGCCCGGACTCGATCAGGTTTTTCGCAATCGCGGCGCCCATCGAGCCAAGCCCTACAAATCCAATTTTCATAATGACATTCCAAATGATCAGCCGCGCGGATGCGGGCCTGTTCAGACTGCAAATTGATAGACCTGACGGCTCACCTCGAGCGTCACGTCGCCGTGTTCGCCCAATGCCGTCATCCCGTGCTCTTCGAGCTTCGCGATCAGCGTGCCGATTGACCGGCCGCCAATCTGGTAATCGCGCAAGCGGGTTCCCACCGTCATGCGCTCGAAGAACACGCGGGTCGCCGTGATCGCCGCACTGATACGCTCGTCCTCGCTGCCCTCGGTGATGTTCCAGACGCGTTCGGCGTACTGGAGCAACTTCGCGCGCTTCGACTCGCGGCGCACGCTCAGCATGGCCGGCAGCACGATGGCGAGTGTCTGTGCGTGATCGAGTCCGTGCAGCGCCGTGATCTCGTGACCGAGCATGTGGGTCGCCCAGTCCTGCGGCACGCCGGCGCCGATCAGGCCGTTCAGCGCAAGCGTTGCCGTCCACATCAGGTTGGCTCGCACCGCATAGTTGTGCGGCTCGGCAAGCGCCTGCGGGCCGACTTCAGTCAGCGTGATCAGCAGGCCTTCGGCGAAGCGGTCCTGTACCCTGGCGTCCACCGGATAGGTCAGGTACTGCTCGACGATATGAACGAACGCGTCGACGACACCGTTGGCAATCTGCCGCGGCGGCAACGAGTAGGTCGTGGTCGGGTCTAGCACCGAGAAGACCGGATAGGTCGCCTCGCTACGGAACGGCAGCTTGTCGCCTTTCGCGCGGTGGCTGATAACGCCGCCGTTGTTCATCTCCGAACCGGTGGCGGGCAGCGTCAGCACGCTGCCGAAGGGCATCGCGTCGCGTATCTCGGCCTGCTTCGCCAGAATGTCCCACGGCTCGCCGTGGAACTTCACAGCGGCAGCAATGAACTTGGTGCCGTCGATCACCGAGCCGCCGCCCACCGCCAGAAGAAAATCGATGTTCTTCTCGCGGGCGAGCGCAACCGCTTCCATCAGCGTTTCGTAAGTGGGGTTCGGTTCGATGCCACCGAACACGTGCCACGCGCGGTCACCGAGCGCCGCCTGCACTTGCGCCAGTACACCGTTGCTCTTGATGCTGCCGCCGCCGCACGTAATCAGCACCCGCGCGTTAGCGGGGATCTGCACATCGAGTGTGGCAATCTGGCCTTCGCCGAAAATGATTCGAGTGGGGTTGTGAAACGTAAAGTTCTGCATTGAATCTCTCTTCCTTACATTGAAATGACCGGTCGTCTCAAAACGGTATAAACGGCTGCCCGAATCGAAACCCGTCGCCGCTCAAGCCAGCTACGACCGTTACTGCGGGGATTTGAAAAACAGATCGAACATTGAATGCACGCAAGCCTTCAGCGGCTCGACCGAGTCATCCAGCTTCATGCGCAACAGGCTGCCTTCCCACGCGTTCCAGAAAAGGTCGGCCATTGCATCAGCCGAAAGATCGCGCCGCACGGAGCCGTATTCCTGGCCGTGCCGCAGATAATCGGCACAGCCGACACGCCATTCGTTGACCGTCCTGCGCGCAGCGACCCGGCACAGATCGCTCGACTGCGCGATCTCGCCCGCAAAGTTGCCGACCAGACAACCGTAGCGGTCGTCACAGTCTTCGTAGTCGCCAACGATGCGCGTGTAGATGCCGCGAAGCGCGAGCAGCGGATCAGGTGACGCCGCTTCGAGCGAATACTGCTTCCATTCAGCGGCCTGCTCCTGCGCGTAGTGGTGCAGGATCGCTGCACCGAATGCCTCTTTGCTCTCGAAGTAGTTGTAGAACGAGCCCTTCGGCACGCCGGCACGCTCGACGATGTCTTTTACGCCGGTGCCGTGATAACCCAATTCGGCGAACAGCGCGACACCCGCTTCGAGTAGTCTTTCGCGAAAGTCTTCAGTGCGTCGTGTGTACATAAGCATTACAACTTCAACCCTAACGGCACAATGCCGCTCCGCGCGAGCGGGCGCCATCGTGCGCATACATCGATTTCAAGCCGCGTCAGGCGCGGCGTGTCGCGAGTTCGGCGCCTTGACGCAGTGCTTCGAGCAGGCTGCGTTCGTCAGCGATGCCTTTGCCTGCAATATCGAACGCCGTGCCGTGATCGACCGAGGTACGGATCACATCGAGGCCGACCGTCACGTTGACGCCGGCTTCGAGGCCGAGCACCTTGACCGGACCGTGGCCCTGATCGTGGTACATCGCCACCACCAGATCGAAGTCGCCACGTCCCGCACGGAAGAACAGCGTGTCGGCAGGGAGCGGGCCCTCGATGTCCCAGCCGCGTTCACGCAAGACCTGCACGGCTGGAACGATCTTTTCCTCTTCCTCGCCATAACCGAACAGGCCGTTTTCGCCGGCATGCGGGTTGATGCCGCACACGGCGATGCGAGGATTGGCGATGCCCGCCTTCACCAGCGTCGCATGACCTCGCTCGATCGTGCGCTGCACGAGGCCCGGTTCGATCTTGCGGATCGCATCGATAATGCCGATGTGGGTCGTCACGTGAATCACGCGCAGTTTCGGTGCGACCAGCATCATCGACACTTCCTCGATGCCCGTGAGGTGCGCGAGCATTTCGGTGTGGCCGGGGTACTTGTGACCGCCAGCGTGCAACGCTTCCTTGTTCAGCGGCGCCGTGCAGATCGCATCGATCTCGTCGGCTTTCGCGAGTTCGACGGCGCGCGCGACGTACTGATACGCGGCGTCGCCTGCGAGCGCCGACAACGCGCCGAAAGGCAAGTCGGCGGGAATCAGCGCGAGGTCGATGCAGTCGATGGTGCCGCGTTCATATTGCGCATCCGACGGCTTCGCGATGCGGCGCACTTTCGTGCTGCCGCCGACAATCCGGTTGGCCTGTTCAAGGCGCGCCGCATCGCCGATGACAAGCGGGCGGCACTGCCGGTAAACGGACTCGTGCGTCAAGCTCTTGACGACGATTTCCGGACCCACGCCCGTTGCGTCGCCCATCGTGATGCCGATGACTGGAAGATAGTTGCTCATGATGTTTTGCCTGAATGACGTTGGTTCGTTTCGCGAGCCGGTGAAGATGTCGTTGTGCCGCCCGGGTGCGCCGATCCGGACTCGCTATCGGCGAACTCCGGTGTGCCCCGCAGATGAAGGTAGGCGCCATACAGCGCGTGCTCGCTGCCAAAGGCGCCGGCTTTGGTGACGACGGTGAGGCGCGGGTTGCCGTGCGGGCGTCCCACCGCCACGCCCGGCTCGATTTCCGAAAGCAATTGCAGGCTGTCGATACCGGCTGTACCGAGCATCGCGCGCGCGGTTTCGCCGCCAGTCGCGATCAAGCCGCTCAGATGCGTGAAAAACGGTGCGACGAGCGAAGCGAGCGCTGCCGACAATTGGGCGCCCTCGGCGGGATCGAACAGATCGTCGCGACCAATTCGCACCAGCAAGTCGGTGTGCTCGCTCAGATGTGCGCCGACGCGCGCTTGCCAGGCCGCCCACTCCAGATGAAGCTCGCCCGCACGCAGCACGACCGGCGGCACGATCAGCTCGCCAACGCACGCACGCTCGCGCAGCATCGCGCATTGCTGTTCCGAGACGGCCGACAGGCTGCCCACCAGAATCAGGATCGCGCCTCTCTGCTGCTCCGACTTCGGCGGCGCGTCTTGTGCTGCTTCCGTGGCAACATCGAACAGATCGCTCAGCGACGCCAGTTCGCGAGCCAAACCGCCTGAGCCCACCCAGAACAGAGCTTTGCCCATCGACGCCGTCGCCTGCGCGAGGGCCCTCAAATCCGCATCCGTTTCCGCATCGACGATGAGCGCCTGTGCACCGCTGCTCGCCACCACGGAAATGGCATCGCGCAACGCTGCGGGATCGCCACGCAGCGCGTCGACACCCAACGGTGCGGTGCGCAAGCCGACCGCCTCGACCATGGCGTTGAGGTCTGCGGAACGCGCGGCGTGTTCGAGCTTCCACGTTTCCGTGTTTTCGAGCGGCACGCCGCGCACGAATACGCGGCCCTCACGCACCGTGCGCCCGGTTGCAGGAAAGGCCGTGGCGACAATGGCAAGGCCCGCGAGCGGCTGCAACGCGGCCACTTCCGTGGCCCAGTTGCCGCGCAAGGTCGAATCGATTTTCTTGTACAGACGTCGCCCTGGCGCGCGCTGCACCAGCCACGCGGCGCGGGTGCAGTGAGCTGCTTCGGCCGGGGACATGCGGCGCGAGTCGGTGTCCACCGCGATCACCTCCGCCGCGCCCATCGCGCGCGACGCATTCAGCGTGACCGCCGTACTGCGCCCCGCGCCCGCAAACGCAATCGCGCAGTCGGCGGCCCCGGACAGGTCGTCGGCGATGATCAGAATGCTGGTGTTGCTCACCGGGTCGCCCCCAATGCAGCAGCGCGGCTGGCGTCGGCACGCTTGCCGGCCCGCTTTGCGACGGCCGCAGTGAGGATCGGCGACACGATCGCAGTCACGACGACGCATGAGGCGACCAGCAAGGTCGCGCTTTTCGCGGCCTCTGCATAGACCGGGTTGGCCGCCGCGATCAGCGCCGGCACAGCCGCTCCGTTGCCTGCCGTGTTGGCTGCCGCCACGCCTGCGACACCCGTGCCGCCGGTCAGGCGATCGGTCAGATAGAGGGGAATGCCCGTCACGATCACCACCGCGACGCCGAGGCCCATGCCGAGCAAGCCGGCCTGCCATACTTTGTGCAGGTCGAGGCTCGCGCCCAGCGCCAAGGCGAAAAACGGAATCATCACAGGCACAGCGCGGCCGAGAAAGCTGCGCATCTCACGGTCCAGATTGCCGAGCAGCATGCCGGCCGCGAGCGGCAGGATGCTGCCGACCAGCGTCTGCCACGGAAACGCCGACAGCCCGGCCACGCCGAGCGTGACCATCGTAAGGAACGGGCCGGATTCGAGCGACATGATCGTGTAAGCGCCGACGTCTTCAGACTTGCCATATTGACCCATCAACGCCATGTACAGGCCACCGTTCGTGTCGTTCATCGCGGCGACCACCGCCAGCGTCGACATTCCCGCGAACAGTCCGGACGAAACCGGCTGCTCGCCCAAAAAGTGGCCCAACACGACACCCACCAGAATCGCCGACCCAACCTTCGCCGCGAACAGCGCCCCGCCCTTTTTCAGCAGATAGGGCGTCGCCTTTACATCGATCGACGAGCCCATGCACACATAGAACACGGCGAGAATCGGCAACGCGCCGGTAAACAGCGCGTTCGTGAACGAGCCGAAGAACTTCGGCATGTCCGGCAAGAAGGTGGCGATCATTGCGCCGAACAGCAGCGGGACGATCATCATCCCGCCCGGAACGCGTTCGATCGCGCGCTTGATAGGAAGTTGGGCCATCATTGTCTCCTGTTTGAAAATGATCGATACAATCATATTAGTTGACTGATTCGGTCATTCAGAGTGTACGTGACGAACCGACTGTGCGCAATCCGATCACCGGCAAGTCGTGGGGTTAATAAATTTGCTACAACAAACCGTTCCAGGCGGGACACGCGCCGAAATTGATCGAATCGATCAAAATAGGCTAAAACACTTGCATACCGTGACGACGCCGCGGTTGCAGCGCGCCCCGTCCGCGGCGTTGCCCCGGCAACTGGTTTGATTACACTTACGCCCGTTGACGCCTTTCCTTTCTATTGCGCGCACCATTCGGACGACCCCTTACCCTCTATCACCATGAAAGTTACAAACCGCCGCGAGGCGATGCTGAAGGCCGTCCTGTCCGGCATGAACGACGTAGGCGCCCTGTGCGAGCATTTCGGCATGTCCGAAGCAACCGTGCGTCGCGACCTGCGTGCGCTCGCCGACGAACGGCTCATCGTGCGCACGTACGGGGGCGCGGCCGCCTCGGTCGGGATTCACGAACCCGAGGAGTCGCTCGATCTGCGGCGCGAAAGCTTCCGCGAGCAAAAGGATGCGATCGCGCTGGCGGCGGTGAGCCACGTTCAGGACGGCGACACCATCTTTCTCGACGGCGGCACCACCACCGCCGCACTGGCCCGGCTGCTGGCCGGCCGCCGCGACATTCGCGTGGTCACCAACAACCTGCTGGCAATCGGCCTGCTTGCATCGAGTGACGTGCCGGTCACACTGATCGGCGGCGACCTACGGCCCTCGAGCATGAGCACACTCGGGCCGCTCGCGCAGATCGCGTTGAACCGCCTGTCCGTCGACAAAGCCTTTCTGGGCGCGGACGGCGTAGTCGCCGGCCGTGGGCTCTGTGAGGCGACCGCCGAGCAGGCCTATCTGAAGGAATGCATCATCAGGCAGGCGGCCAACATCTTCGTGCTGGTGACGTCGCACAAACTGGATCGCGCGAGCCAGCAGCACTGGACACCACTCGAGCGAGACTGGACCCTGGTGACCGATGCTCAACCGGGCGCGCCGGAATTGGCAACGTTCCTGCTGCACGGCGAAGTAACGATCGAAACCGCGTCGCAGCAGGCGCGCCAGCCTCTGCCTCACGGGAAGGCATAGTGTCTTAAGGGGGGCGGCGCCGCGCGGTCCTTACAGACCACGCAGTCGCACAGGACAGCCGCGAGGCTTCAAACACGCGCAACGCCAAACGCCTTCACGACGTTCACCCAATACGACGCACCGGTAGCCAATGCGTCGTCGTTGAAGTCGTAGTGCGGGTTGTGAAGCGGAGCGCCAGGCTTGGGCCCGTCGACGCCCATCCAGACATACGCACCCGGCCTCGCCTGCGCCATGAACGCGAAGTCTTCCGAGGCCATCGACGGCCTGCAGCCCAACGTCACCTTCGCCGCGCCGACCGTTGCGCGCGCCGCATCGAGCGCGACGTCGGCTTCGGCCGTTGCATTGATCGTTGCCGGATAGCCGTAGCGGTAAGACAGCGTCGCTTTCGCGCCATGCGCCTGCGCTGTCAGCGTGCCGATTTCATCCAGCAGGCTCCGTACGCGCTCCTGCACGTTGGCATCGAAGCAGCGTACGGTGCCGCGAATCACGGCGCGATCGGGCAACACATTCCAGGCCTCGCCGCCATGAATCTGCGTGACGCTCACCACGCATGCTTCTTTCGGCGAGACGCGCCGGCTCACGATAGTCTGCAGCGCGATTACGACATGGCTCGCGCAAACCAGCGCATCAATCCCCTCTTCCGGCATTGCGGCGTGCGAGCCTTTGCCGTCCACCAGAATCTCGAAGGTATCGAACGAGGCCATCATCGGGCCGCGGTTGATCGCGAAATGGCCGAGCGGCAAGCCAGGCCAGTTGTGCAGACCGAATACCGCGTCACAGGGGAACCGCTCGAAGAGTCCATCTTCGACCATGACGCGTCCGCCGCCCGCCACCTCTTCGGCGGGCTGGAAGATCACGTGCACCGTACCGTGCCAACCAGTGTCGCGGCTTAACGAAGCGGCGGCGCCCAGCAGCATCGCGGTGTGACCGTCGTGACCACACGCGTGCATTTTCCCGCGGTGTTGCGAACGGTGCTCGAATTCGTTGTACTCCACCATCGGCAACGCATCCATGTCCGCACGCAATCCGAGCGCAGGACCGCTCCCCCTTCGCAGCGTGCCGACCACACCGGTTTTGCCGACGCCCTCGGTCACTTCAAAACCGTAGTCGCGCAGCGCCGATGCCACCAGCCGTGCCGTCGAGACTTCTTCGAACGCGGTCTCGGGATGCGCATGCAGTGCACGACGCCACGTCACCATCTTGTCGACCAAATCAGCTTCAATCATTGATTACCTCACAAACAGACCGCGGCGCAGCGAGTACCATTGCACGCCCGGTGATCAGAGAACTTCACTACTTCCGCTGCTTCAGTCAGCCGGGCAAAACGGCACTGGCGCAAGGAACACCGATTCCTGATGCACCAGGTATGGCAGGATGCGAGGCGTGAAAGCTTGCCAACGCGGATCCGCTGCGAGCTTCGCGCGCTGCGCGGCGCGATGTGCGTAGTCGTCATAGCGCCAGCAGAACACGACCGAATTCAACGTGCCCGAGTCTTTAGTCCAGCAGCCCTTGAGTCGTGCGTACTGACTGATGATCTCGAGCCCCTCGCGCTCGTAGATTTGCAGAAACTCACCCACCTTTCCTGCCGTAATCTGGTACGTACGCATTTCCACCAACATGATTGCCTCCTGTTGCAATTCAAACGCTCACAAAACAACGACCACCGAGCACACTGTCACGCCGCCGGCAGACCTGCACTCCACTGCAAGTTAGAAGCTGTGTCGGATACCCACGCGCACCGCGACCTGATTCGGCGTCGACGAGGGTGACAGATAAGTCAGATCGGCTACCGCAGCGTGTCCCGTCGAATCGACGCCGCTGGCGCGTTGCCACGCAACGATCAGGTAAGTGAAAGTACGTTTGGAAAATGAATACTCGGAACCCGCCGCCAGCTGGTTGTAGTGCGCATGCGGTGACGACGTGTAGTCGTAGGTCAGACCCGCCATGACAGCAGGTGTAAAGCTATGACTGACGAATGCTTCGTACGAGTCGAGTGTCGCGGAACCCTGGAACGAGGTACTGGTGGTCGCTACTGCGTTGCTGAAGCGCGTGTTGGTGTAAAGCGCGCCCAGCTTCGTGGCGCCGAACTGATAGTTGCCGCCTACTCCGAGCGTCTGCATGCTGTGCGCGGTCGCGTAGCCGCTATAAATCGGGTTCGTTACAGGATTCGTAAACGCCTGGCCGGCTGTCGCCGCCGTGGTGCCGTCGAATCGCGTCACTGCCGGGTTATTCACATAGAGATAGGCGGCCGCCAGCTTCAGCGGACCGTTCGCATAGCTCAGGCCGAAGCCGTACTGCCGCGAGTCGCCGACCGAACCCGCCACGCCACCAAAGCTATAGAGTGCGCCCGCCGTGATGCCGTGATACGTCGGGCTCACGTACTTCAGCGTGTTGCTGACGGGATACGTGCCCCAGATCCCGTCCACGTCGCCCGCATGCGACGACAGCGAGCCGCCGAACGCCAGCGAAGAAGTCAGCGGCTGCAGATTGGTCACCATGAAGTCATACTGCCGCCCAAGGCGCACGCTGCCGTAGTTGCCGGATAGGCCCACATATGACTGACGGCCGAACAGCCGGCCGTTATAGCCGAGCTTGCCGCTGTTTACGTCATAGCCGCTCTCGAGCTGGAAGATTGCGCTCGTGCCGCCGCCTAGATCCTCGCTGCCCAGCAGGCCGAACTTGCTTCCGCCCATACCACCGCTGAAGGTCTGGTAATTGGCATGTCCGCCCTGATTGTTGGTGTAGGTAATGCCATCGTCCGCGACGCCGTAGAGGGTCACGCTGCTTTGCGCCTGAGCTGCCTCTGCAAGGCACGTCAATGCTATTAGGATAACTATTTTTTTGCTCACTAGAATTCCTGTCGAATGAGAGATTAATCTGATCAAACGCTGAACTACAGAACGAACAAGCTTGCCATCGCGACGCGGACCGTCAGCCCGCGTGCCCAATCAAAAATCCAACCAGCAAACCGAACAGCCCCGAACCCGCACCGACCAGCCAGACCCGCAGACCCGATGTCGGCCCGGGTTTGGGCGTGACGGTGGACGGCTTCGTCTCGCCGTGCGGCTGACCTTGCACGCCGCCGGTCAGCGGCGCGTCGTCCGGCTGCGTCTGCGGTGCCGGCTCGATGAGTTGCATAGCGTCCACGGGGGCCGCCTCCTTTTCGATGTGCGCCTTCAGCGCGCCGAAGAAGGCGTCGAGATTCTTGCCCGTCGCGGACTGAATCAGGCGGGACCCCACGCTCATTAGCTTTCCGCCGATTTCGACATCCGCGTCGTACACGAGCACGGTCACCTCGGCTTGCGGTTCGAGTTGCACGCGCGCAGTGACCTTGGCAAAGCCAACCGCGCCCGCGTTGCCCGTGCCGACAATCGTGTAAGCCCTGGGCGGATCGAGATCCGACAGCTCCACATTGCTCTTGAAGGTCGCCGCCACCGGACCCACGCGAATCTGCACGGTCGACTCGAAATGCCGCTCGTCCAGCATGGCGAGCGATTTACACCCGGGTAGACACGCCTCGAGCACGGCAGGGTCGTTCAGCGCACGCCACACGGTCTCGGGTCGTGCAGGGAGAATGCATTGATCAGCTAGCTTCATCGCCACACCTCAGCGCTCGTAGAGTTTGAAAAGCGCCTGGGTACCGTTGCGCGTAAAGCCTTGCTCGGCGAGCTTCTGATAAAGGCTGCGCACCAGATCCAGACCCGGCAATTCACGTCGCATGTGAGCGGCTTCCTCATGCGCAATCCGCATGTCCTTGATGAAATGCTCGATAAAGAAGCCGGGCGCGAAATCGCCCTTCGCGATGCGCGGCCCCATGTTATTCAACTGGAAGCCGCCAGCCGCGCCGCCGCCGATCGCGCTCAGTACGGTCTGCGCATTCAGTCCGGCACTGTGCGCATAGGCCAGGCCTTCGCACACGCCTAGCATCGTCGATGCGATCACGATCTGGTTGCACAGCTTGGTGTGCTGACCCGCGCCCGGTCCGCCTTGCAGCACGATGTTGGTGCCGAGGCAGCGCAGCATCGGCTCGACGCGCGCGAGCACGTCGGCCGCGCCGCCCACCATGATGGACAGCCGTCCCTCGCGCGCGCCGACATCGCCGCCTGAAACCGGTGCGTCCAGCATGTGCACGCCGCTGGTTGCAGCGTGTGCGGCTAGCTCTTCGGCCAGTTGCGGGCTCGAGGTCGTCATGTCGATCAGCACGGCATCGCGCCGCGCGTTCATGATCAGACCGTCGTCGCCGAGGTACAGCGCGCGCACGTCGTCAGGCATGCCGACGATCGTGATGACCACGTCCGATGCTTCAGCGAGCGCCTTCGGGGTGGCGTGCCAGGATGCGCCTGCCTCGATGAGCGGCTCGGCCTTCGCACGCGTACGGTTATAGACGTGCAGCGGATAGCCGGCTGCGGCGAGTCGCGCCGCCATCGAGGCGCCCATGATGCCGAGGCCGATAAAGCCGACAGCGGGTTTGCTTGCAGATTGATTCATAATTGTTTGATCCGGTCAGAGTTTGTCGCGCAACAGGTCGCGCAACAGCATGGGAGTCAAAGGATGACGGTCGGCGACCACGCCGAATGGCGCTAGCGCGTCGTTCACGGCGTTGGTCAGGGCGCCGAGCGCGCCCATCACGCCGCCTTCGGCCATCCCTTTGATACCCGCCGCGGTCGCGCGGCTAGGCGTATGCAATGGGATGATTTCGAAATTGGGTAATTCGGTCGACGTGGCGATCAGGTAGTCGGCAAGCGAACCCGTCACGTTCTGTCCCGTTTCGTCGTAGCGCGTATGCTCGAACAGCGCACCGGACAATCCCATCGCCACCGCGCCATGTTGCTGCCCTGTCACAACGGTGGGATTGAGCAGCGTGCCGCAGTCTTCGGCGATCACGTAACGCGCAAAATGGATCGCACCGGTGGCCACGTCCAGCTCGATCTCGCATCCGTGCGTCGAATTCGAGTAGGTCATCGGCGGCGGATCGTAGGTCAGGTGAAACTCGAGTCCAGGCGTGAGGCCCTGCGGCAGCGAAGTAGGATCCATATAGGCACTCCGCGCCACGTCGGCGAGCGTCAGACCCGCGTCGACCCACGTGTCGCCGCTACGGCGCTCGACGCGCGCATCGACAAGGCGCAGCGAGTCGCTATCGGCCAGGTCGAGACGGCCGGCGGCAATTGCGAGCACCTTGCGGCGTGCATCGAGCGCGCACAAATAAAGCGCGCCGCCGCCCGCCGTGCCGCTGCGAGCGCCGCGGCTGCCCATCCCGTATGGCGCAATATCGGTGTGGCCCAGATGAATACGCACGCTCGACGGATGCACACCCAGGCCTTCGGCCACCGCATTGGCCATCGCACTTTCATAGCCCTGTCCGCTGGGGCCGAGACCCACCGATGCGTTCACGACACCACTCGGCTCGATACGGATCCAGCTTGCCTCGTGTCCCGAACCCGGAATGCCGGCCGATTTATAAAAGCGCGAACCGTACGTCGTCGGCTCGACCACATTGCACAGGCCAAGCCCAAGATAGCGCCCGGCCGCCCGCGCCGCCTGCTGGCGCGCGCGAAACGCGTCGTAGTCGAAGGCTGTCAACACCGCCTCAAAGGTCTGCGACGGCGTGATGTCGGCCAGCAATTCGCCGGTGGCCGTGCGGTACGGCAGTTCTTCCGGCGTCAACAGATTGCGGCGGCGCACGTCGACCGGATCCAGCTTCAGTTCGCGCGCGATCGCTTCCATCGTGCCTTCCATGACCCAACTGGTGATGGACATCGGCGCGCGCATGGGTGCATTGCCGCATTTGTGACTCAGCACGACCTTCACGTCGAATGCGTAGTGCTGCAGCCGGTACGGTCCGCTCAACACCATCGCGACGACGCGCGCGAGATAGTTCGCCGGAAAGAAGCAATACGCGCCGAAGTCTTCGCGGATCTCCAGATCGAGCGCGAGCAGCGTGCCGTGCTCATCCACCGCGGCGCGCGTGCGGCAGAAGTCTTCGCGCGAATTGGCCGCTGCGGTCAGATTCTCGAGACGGTCTTCACGCCAGCGCACCGGCCGCTTCAGATGACGCGCGAGTGCAGCGACGGTCAGCTCTTCGCGGTACAAGGCGATTTTCTGACCGAACGAACCGCCGACGTCGGGCGAAATCACCGTCACCTGCGACTCGCTGAGTCTGAGCCGTTGCGCGAGCTGAGTGCGCAAAGGATGCGGCACCTGGGTTCCGATGTGGAACGTCAGGTGGTCGCGCCCGGCGTCCCAGACTGCTGCGCAACCGCGCGTTTCAATGGGCACATGGGTCTGCCGCTGCTGCTGAAAGGTCGCCTCGACCACGCGGTAAGCGTGCTTGCTCACGCTATGCGGGTCGCCGTTCGAGTACGTCTGGTGCGACACCAGGTTGCCGGGCACCCCGGGGTCGACTTGCGCAGCATCGGCTTCGAGCGCCTGCCACATATCGGTCACCACAGGCAACGGCTCGAACTCGACCATGACCTGCTCCGCCGCATCTTCCGCGAGGTACCGGTCCGTGGCGACCACACACGCCACAAGATCGCCCTGAAAGCGCACGATGTCGGTCGGCATCGTCGGGAACTCGACCGGCAACAAGCCTTCAACCGGCGCGGCGACACGCATCGGCGTGGTCCACTGCGCCAGCTCCCGTCCGGTGACGACGGTCACGACACCAGGCATGCCGGCAGCCGCCGTGGTATCCACTGAAACGATCCGCGCATGTGCATGCGGCGAGCGCACGAAGCTCACGTGCAGGGCGCCCGCGATTTCGATGTCGTCGAGATAGCGGCCATAGCCCGTCAGCAGGCGATAGTCTTCGGTGCGCGGCACCGCCTTGTTGAGATAGCGAAACGTCTGCTCAGACATCGGCGCTCTCCCCTCGCATCCGCGCGGCCGCGCGCAGGATCGCCCGCACGATATTCTGATACCCGGTGCAGCGGCACAGGTTGCCAGAAAGCGTCTCGCGCACCTCGGCCTCGGATGGGCTTGGGTGCTCGCGCAGATAAGCCTCGAAGGTCATCACGATGCCGGGTGTGCAAAAACCGCACTGCAGGCCATGACATTCGTGCATCGCCTGCTGCAGCGGAGAGAGGCGGCCGTCCCGCGCGACAGCTTCGATCGTGGTGATCTGCACTTCGTCCATCTGAACAGCGTACGCGAGGCACGAGCGCGCCGGACGGCCGTCGATCAGCACCGTGCATGCGCCGCATACGCCGTGCTCGCAGCCGACGTGCGTGCCGGTCAGACGGCAGTCTTCACGAAGCGTATCGGAAAGGAGCTTGCGAGGCTCGCAATGCACTTCGTGACGGGTGCCGTTCACATTGAGATAAATCGTTTTCTTTTCCATGACTCACTTCGAGGTCGCGTTGGCCGACTGCGTCGCGCGTTGCAACGCGCGCGCCGTGAGCGCCTTGACGAGATCGCGCCGGTAAGCGGCGCTGATGTCCGGTTGATCGTACGGATCGATAGCGCCGGCCACCGCGTCGGCGATTGCAGCCAGCGTCGGTGCATCGACTGGTGCACCGACGAAGTCCGCAGCAAGTTCGTTCAGCACGAGTGGAGCCTCCGCCACGCCGCCGAGTCCAATGCGCAGGCTGGAGAATCTGTTGCCGTCGAGCACGGCGGTGAGTGCGCAAGCCGCAATCGCGAAGTCGCCGTGCCGCCTGCTAAAGACTTCAAATGCGTGCCGCTCGCCCGGGCGTGCAACCGGGAAATGCACGGCTCGAATGATTTCTTCAGCGGCGAGATCGGTCGTCATCACCGCAATCAGGAACGCTGTGGCCGGCACCTCACGGCTGCCGTCCGGTCCGGCAATCTCGATGCGCGCACCCAGCGTGCTCGCGATGAGCGGCATTTGCGCGGCGGGATCCGCATGCGCAAGGCTGCCCCCAAGCGTGCCGCGCTGACGGATCGCGTAGTGCCCAACGGTCGCGGCCGCATCCGCGAGCAGCGGGCAAGCGGCGCGCACCGTGCTGCTGGTGGCCACCTCGTGATGACGCGTCATCGCGCCAATGGATAGCGAATCACCCGTAAGCGTCACGCCGCTGAGTTGCGGCAACGCGTTGAGGTCGATCAGATGCGCCGGCTGCGCAAAGCGCATGTTCATCATCGGCGCGAGGCTTTGCCCTCCCGCGATGACTTTGGCGTCGAAGCCGTGCAGCGCGAGCAGCGACAGCGCATCTTCAAGCGTGTGAGGCCGGTGATACGAAAATACCGCGGGTTTCATGCGTTCTGCGCCTTCAGGTTCACGCCGCTCGCCTGATCGAAAAGGTGCAGACGGCGGCGGTTGATCGACAGGGACACACGTTCGCCGACCTTGCAGGAACGCTCCTTGCCAACACGAAAAAACATCGACTGCCCCAAACATTGCAGGCCGATAAACTGATCGGACCCAACCGGCAGCAACGAGCCGATGTCGCCTGTCAGCGAACAATCGGTCGAGTCGCCATGCTCGTCGATGTCCTCGGCACGAATGCCGGCCGACACTGCCCGGCCACTGCATCCTGCGAGCAGGCGTTGCGTCTCTTCATCGAGGGCGAGCGCAAGATCGCCGCTGCGAAAATGCAAACCGTGGTCGCCTTGCATCAGCACGCCGTCGATAAAGTTGATCGGCGGGCTGCCGAGGAAATTGGCGACGAATTTATTGGCTGGCCGTTCGTAGATGTCGTCGGGCGAGCCGATCTGTTGCACGATGCCCTGGCGCATCACGACGATGCGGTCGGCGAGCGTCAGTGCTTCGGCCTGATCGTGCGTCACGTACACGAAGGTCGTCTGCATCGACTGATGCAGTGCCTTGATGCTCGCGCGCATCGACACGCGCAGCGCCGCGTCGAGGTTCGACAACGGTTCGTCCATCAGAAAGACCGCGGGCTGGCGCACCATTGCGCGGCCGAGTGCGACGCGCTGGCGCTGCCCACCCGACAGTTGCCCGGGCCGCCGCTCCAGCAGATGCTCGATTTCAAGCGACTGCGCGGCCGCGCGCACCCGCGCATCGATCTCCTGTTGCGGATATCTGCGCATCCGCAGGCCGAATGCGATGTTGTCGTACACGTTCTTGTGCGGATACAGCGCGTAGCTTTGAAACACCATCGCCACATCGCGCCGGTGCGCCGGCAAGCCGTTGACTTCGACGTCGTCGAACCGCAAGCTGCCCTGAGTGACCTCTTCCAGTCCGGCGATCATGTTGAGCGTCGTCGACTTGCCGCAGCCGGACGGTCCCAGCAGAACGAGAAACTCCTTGTCCCTGATCTGCAGATTCAGGTTGTCCAATGCGACATGCCCGTTTGCATACTTCTTTCCCACCTGCCGAAATTCGATTTGAGCCATGACCTTTCCCTTTATCCCTTTATCCCTTTACCGCGCCGGCAGTCAGACCAGACACGATGTAACGCTCGAACACCACAGCGATGATCACTGGCGGCACGATCGCGACCACGCCGGCTGCGTTGATGAACGAAAAGCTCGTTGTGAAATCCGATGTGAACGACGCGACGATGATCGGGACGGTCTGCGACGCGGCGGTTTGCGTAAACATCAAAGCGAACAGGAACTCGTTCCAGCTAGTCAGGAACGTGAACATGATGACGGCGACGAGCGACGGCACCGCGAGCGGCAAAAACACCTTCAGCAAAGCCTGAATCCGCGAGCAGCCGTCGACTCGAGCCGCCTTGTCGAGCTCGTCCGGTAGCGATTCGAAATAGCTAAGCAACATGAAGACGCTGAACGGCACCGTAATCGCCAGATAGGTGATGATTAGCGACCCGACGCTGTCGAGCAGGCCGAGCTTGCGCACAAACAGAAAGAACGGCACGACGAGTGCGATATCGGGAATCACGCGGGTAGCCAGCATGAAATACACCGACAGATCGCGGCCGATATAACGGATCTTCGCCATCGCATAAGCGGCGGGAACGCTGACGAGAAGGTTCAGCAACACCACCGCAGCGGCAACCACGAGGCTATTGCGCAGCGCCGGCAACAGGTACTGCGCGGTGGACGGAATGAACGCGGCGTTGCCGTCCTCCGACGCTGTGCCGGTGCTCGCCGCGACGATCGCCTTGAAGCTGGACAGCGTCGGCGGATGGGGAATCCAGTGTGGCGGAATGGACGTGATATCCGCTTCGCGCTGCAGAGAAGACGACAGCAGCCACGCAACCGGCGCCAGCACATACAGCAACATCACGATTGAACCGGCCAGCAGCGCCATGCGTTTGACAAAGAGAGAAGATGACATCGCTTAGAGCCTCTTGCCGAGTAGGCGAATGATGGCGTACGACATCGCAAACGTCGCAAGCGCGAGCACATACGCGACCGCTGCACCGGTACCGAACGACAGGTTGCGGAAAGTCTCGACGTAGATATGCCAGGAGAGCACGTGAGACGCGTCGGCCGGACCGCCCTCGGTCAGAATGAAGAAGAGGTCGAAGTGGCGCACGGCCATCATCGCTTCGTAGATCATCACGAGCATGAAGCCGGGACGCATTGCCGGCAGCGTCACGTGCACGAACCGGCTCCACAGGTTGGCGCCGTCTACCCGCGCCGCCGCGTACAGGTCCGACGGAATAGACTTCATCGTCACCAGCAGCAGGATGGTCGCGAGCGGTACTTCCTTCCATACGAATGCGTTGCAGATCAGCGCCAGCGTCTTGTGCGTGTCGCCCAGCCACACCATGTACTGGCCGATCACGCCAAGCTGCAACAGCAGTCCGTTGAGCGCGCCGTACCCTGAGTCGTAGATCCACTTCCACATCAGACCGTCGACCACATACGGAATAGCCCATGGAATCAGCAAGGCGGTCGACAGGATGCGCCGGCCGCGAAACTCCTGATTCAACAATAGCGCCATCAGCGTCGCGATAGCCATGATCGCGAGGACCGACACGACGGTGAACCATGCGGTGCGCTCGACCGCGGCCCAGAACATCGGATCGCGGAAGGTCTGGATGTAGTTGCCCAGCCCGACGAACGACACGCTGTTCATACGCGTCAAATGAATGTCGAACAGGCTCGTCCAGAACGAGTAAAGCACCGGAAACACGGCGACTGCGAGCAGCACCAGCATCATCGGCGTCAGCAGCAGCATTGCGCTACGCTGATCGGAAGGCGCCACGGAATGTCTGGCAAGCCAGCGGCGGCCCAGGGCTTGAACACTCATATCGACCTCAGGCTTTGCTCAACGCGGTCCACTTCTGCGCGGACTGTTTCAGTGCGTCGGCTACGCTCGATTGACCGAGGATCGCCGCTTGCCATGCCGTACCGTTGGTCTCGTCCCATTCGCCGAACCAGCGCGTGATCACATCCTTCTTGCGGGCCAGATCCTGCTGCTTCTGAAACATCGAGAAATCGCCGTACTTTTCATACGCGGTGCGGACTTCCGGGTCGTTAAAGAGCGGCTTCACGCCGAATGCCGTGCCGGTATCCAGGAACATCGCTTTCTGGAACGCATACTGGCCGTCGAATCGTCCGCCGAACGCTTCGATCAGGCGCGTCGCCTCGGCGGCCCGCGTCTTGTTGGCGCCGGCGGCAGCGCTCATCGCGTGCATGCGCATCCACGCCACCGTGGCGTGCGAACCATTCGGGCCGGCCGGCATCAGTGCCTGTTTGATATGGCCCGCGACACGCGACTGGCGCGGATCGTTGAGCGCCTGAACCCGGTAGCGAGGCAACAACGCGAACGCGTGATTGCCCGACGCCACGGCCTTGAAGCCGTTCAATTCTCCCAGTTCGACACAGGCGGGCGAAACGATGTGGTGCTTGTTGACCGCGTCGGCGACCCATTGCAGCGACGTGACTGCGCCGTGCTTCGGATCGTCCATCACTGCCTTGCCGCTGTCGTCGACAAAGCGGCCGCCGTTGGAAAACACCAGCGACGACATGAACTCGATCAGCCAGCTTTCGCGTGCCATCGACAGCATCAGCGGGTATTGCGAGAGATCCGCATTCTTGATCTTCAGCGATTGCGCGACCAGTTCGTCCCACGTTGCAGGAGGCGCCGCGATGCCCGCCTTTGCGAGCTTGTCCGCGTCGTATAGAAACGCCATGTAGTCGGTGTAGTACGTAAGACCGTACTGACGACCCTTGTAGCGCATCGATTGGGTGCAGAAGTCCTGCACCTCGCCGTTGTACTTGAGCAGTTGCGGATAGCCGTCGAGCGGCGCAAGCCAGCCCGCGTCGGCCCACTCGGGCAGCCAGCCGTCGGACACCCACAGCACGTCGATCGGCGCCTGGCCGACGAACTTCGTCACCATCGCCTCGCGATACTGTGCGAATGGGAGGTTGTTGTAGTTGACGTTTAGTCCAGATTCCTTTTGAAACGGCACGAGCATGCGCTTCACCGTATCGACGCCCGCCGACCAGGTATGGAGATTCACGCTGTCGGCAGCGAAGGCCCGTGACATCCCGCCCATCAAACCGGAAGCAGCGAGCCCAGCGCCCGCCGACAACTGTAGAAATCGACGACGACCGTTCCCGAATCTATTGACCTTACTCATGGTTCGCTCCGACCGCCTGCGCGGCGCTGTTCTCACGTGGCGTAGCCGCTGGTTCGGCTACCTCTTGAGACGCGAAGATATCTTCGAGAAAATAAATCGTCAACTGACGACATACGTTTTCCGAAAATTTTTTTACCTGTCGATGGCGCAGACCTGCTGAGCACAGCCGGTCGTTTCATCATACCTTTCCAAGCGGGTTCCGCAACGTCCGCGAGCTTGGCCTTCATGGCTTGCCCGCGCCTACCATTTAACAAATACATCTTCACATGACGACTTATTGTTTGATAAAGTATATCGTCAGGGCGTAAAAAGCAGCCCCGCCTGCAACCTGGGCATAGCCACGTTCGTCCCATGCTGTCGCGAAGCGAGCCTTATCTTTGTCTGCTGACGGCTGCATGTACGTCAACCGGCGGGGCTGCGAGCCGGCCGAGCAATCCGCTTCCGGTTCTTTGCCCATGTCTTTGTCAACCCGCCCGTCAGGCATGGTCGGCTTCAAACGGTTCAGCAACGCGGCAGTGGTCATTGCCTGCGCCGAGCCGGCGCACCGCATCCGCAAAGGACCATTCGACTTTGTGGAACTGGGCTTCACGGAAACCGTGGTGCCCGCCATTTGAGAGGCACTGCTTACAGCACGATGAAGTGACCTACCGACAGGCCGCTTCTCACATAGACCAGATATTTAAACCGGAACCCTCCATTCATGTACTTCCTCGCTGCCTTCATCTCCAAACTCGCCACCGGGCACGCCTTCACTCGTGCGGAGTCGAGCACCACCGCAACGCGCAGAAAGAAATCGCGCTTTCCCTGGCTTTAGTCGTCGATGGCGTTTCCGCCCGCGACGAGGTATGGCATTAGTTTGGGTAATATCACGCGTCAGACGAATGCCTGGCGCCCGCGCAACCAGCTCATCGGCGCCACGCGCCAGCTGGAAAATCGGCTTCATGGTCGTGTCGCTGCGATACACGATTTGCATTACTATTTAATTCGGCATTGCTGAAAGGGATAACTTCACTCGTAATCCGCGAGCCATCCTCGCAACGCCGCCCTCTCCTTACCTCCCCCCCCACTCCACCGCACTGCACTGCATATTCACGGAGCATTCCGCACCGTCGCGGCGCATCGAATCCCACATCTGCACCAGCGCTTGGCATCGAATTCATGCTGCATCTTCGTGCCATTTTGTCCTCATTTTCCCTATCGGACAAAAACCGCCACATTTTCAGTTCATTCGGGACAAGCTGATTTCCGGCACAGACGGATGACGGCGACAGGCCTGGTACTCGCTCTATTGAGTCAGCCTCGATCAGCAACGGACTCTCTCATGAATCGCACACCCACACCGCGCAAGCTTCCCGTCACCATCATCTCCGGGTTTCTCGGCGCGGGTAAAACCACCCTCGTCAATCAGTTGCTGCAGCAACGCGCGCCGGGATCAATCGGCGTGGTCGTCAACGAATTCGGCGAAGTCGGCATCGACGGGCAACTAATCGTCGCCGAAGAACGGACGCTGGTCGAAATCAATAACGGCTGCGTGTGCTGCACGGTGCGCGCGGACCTCGTCGGCAGTGTGAAAGCGCTGCTGGCGCGCCCGCAGACCGGCGCGGCACCCATGCAGCGCCTGATCGTCGAGACATCCGGACTGGCCGATCCGGCACCGGTCCTGCAAACGTTCCTCGCCGATCCCGACCTGCGCGAATCCGTGGATCTCGAATCGGTCGTCACTGTGGTCGACGCACTGCATCTGCGCCGACAACTCCAAGACGACATTGCGCGCGAGCAGGTTGCCTTCGCCGACGTCATTCTGATCAACAAGCTCGACCTGATCACGAAAGACGCGCTAACCGCTATCGAACAAACAATCCGTTCATTGAATCCAACCGCCGCCATCATCACGTCGACCCGTTCGCAAATCCGCGCGGACGCTCTGCTGGGTATGCGTCGCTTCTCGCTCCCCACGCTGCTCGCGATCGAGCCCGATCTGCTCGACGAGGGCGCTCACGACCACGAACACGACACGTCGATTCAATCGTGCGCGCTGGTCGAAAAGGGCGACCTCCATGCGACACGCTTTAACCGTTGGATCAATGAACTCGTGCAGCAGCAAGGCCAGCAACTGATGCGGATGAAAGGGGTCCTCAACTTCCACGCCGAAGCGCGGCAGTTCCATTTCCATAGCGTGCATATGTTGCTGGAAGCCGAACCCGGACGCGCATGGCTGAAGGACGAGCCGCGCGAGAACAAGCTCGTGTTCATCGGCCGCTATCTGGATTTTCCGCAACTACGCGAATCGTTTCTCAGCTGTATCCACTAGCCGCACTTACCTCAAGGAGTCTGCAATGAAGAAGACTGATGCGCTTACCGTCAGTATCGGCGTGCTCGCCGTCGTCGACACCTACATCACGGCAACGGTGTTTCCGGTCCCGGTGTGGGTCACGTTTATCGCGTGGGCGTCGTTCTTCGTGGTCGGCGGCGGCCCGCGCGGCTTCATGCAGAGCGTCGCATCGAACCTCGCCGGGCTGGCCATCGCGTCGCTCTCGCTGTTGGCGATCGCCAATACCGGCCCGGCGCCGCTCGCCGTAGCGATTTGCGTCGGTGTCGGGAGTGCGACGATGGTACAGGTGTCGAAACTGAAGCTACTCAATGTGCTGCCCGCCGTCGTGTGGGGCTTCGCTTCGACAGTCGGCACCACGGTCACCACCGGTAAGGCAATCACCACGGTCGGCATCCAGAACCCCGCGTTGGTGGCCGCCGCCGCACTCGTCACCGGCGCCGTCTTCGGCATCGTCTCCGAAGCGTTCGGCGAAGCACTGAGCCACAAGCCTCAGCCTCAACTCAACTGACCTCACACTTCAGGAACCGCACACCATGAAACTACAGCACAGCCTTGGCGGGCTCGAAAACCTCGGACCCGTCAATGTCGAGACACGGGTTTTCGTCGAACCATGGGAGAAGCGCATTTTCGGCATTCATACGGTGATGATGGCGGAAAGCACGCATCTGTCGGACGCGCTGCCAAAGTACCCGGTGGCGACGCTGCCTAGCACGTTCAGGAATACGTGGACCTGGGCGTCGCTGCGCACCGGCGCCGAAGGCATGCAGCCGTTCGAATACTTCAAATACCGGTACTACGAAAAGTGGCTGATGGGGATCTCGCAATTCTTCGTCGATCAGGGTTATGTATCGGCCGACGAACTCGCGCAGAAGACCGCGCATTACCGCGCCCATCCAGATGCACCGCTGCCTGCACAGCCGAATCCGGCAATTGCCTCGCAGATCAACGACTACCTCGCAAAAGGCGATTCGGGGCTGAACGCACTGAAGCAGACACCGCGTTTCGAACCCGGTGCCGGGGTATGCATAGCCGATCCGGCCGCCGTCGATCACACGCGTTTGCCGGGCTACCTGCGCAACAAGCGCGGTGTGATCGACCTCGTCTATCCAGGTGCCTACTCCTACTTCGTTTCAACCGGGCCCGACGGCATCGGCGAGCCAATGCCCGTCTATCGCGTTGCATTCAAGGCCGAGGACATCTGGGGCAAGGACAAGAGCGAGCCTAACACGACGATCTACGCCGATCTATACGAAGCGTATCTCGATGCATCGAACTGAATCTCTACACCCATTATCTGGTACGGAACTAACATGAGCGAACTTTTCAAATACGACGACGAGCGCGAGGCCGCCAGCGCGGCCAAGGTACGGGCGCTCGAAGCGCTTCTGATCGAGAAAGGCGTGCTGGGTAGCGACTCCGTCGATACCGTGCTCAGTCATTTCGAAACGATGGCTGGCCCGTTCAATGGCGCAAAAATTGTGGCGCGCGCGTGGATCGATCCGGCGTTCAGGGAACGCCTTGTCGAAGACACACCGAAGGCGATTGCGGAAATGGACTTGCCGGCCGGCATGGAAGGCGCGGAAGGCGAACACATGGCCGCCGTCGCCAACGGCGACGGCGTTCACAACCTCATCATCTGCACGCTCTGCTCCTGCTATCCCTGGCCCGTGCTCGGTCTGCCGCCCTACTGGTACAAGGACCCGGTGTTTCGCGCGCGCGGCGTGCGCGAACCGCGCGCCGTGCTGAAGGAGTTCGGCGTACCAGTTTCGGACGATACAGAAGTCAAGGTATGGGACAGCAGCGCGCAAATCCGCTGGTTCGTCATCCCGGAGCGACCCGCCGGCACCGAAGGCATGAGCGAAGCAGAACTTGCCGCGCTCGTCACACCCGAAGCGATGATGGGTGTGGCGCTGGTGCCCTCGCCTTCTGCATCGCCGCGGCCGGCGGTCTGATCATGTTTACCCGGTTCGAGGAATATGCCGCCTCCTGCATGCTTGGACATCCGGACTCCCCACCGCGCATGCAAGGCAAACTGCTGTTCGACAAGCCATGGGAACGGCAGGTATTCGGGATCGCGCTTTCGCTGTCGAAGGCGGGGCACTTCGAGTGGGAAGACTTCCGTCAGAATCTCATCGAGTCGATCGCCGAATGGGAAGACGGATACTGCGCGGGGCAACCGCCGTGGGATTACTACGAGCGCTTTCTGCTCGCCCTCGAAAAGACCGTGGCGCAGGCTGGCGTGCTGTCGGCCACAGATATGGCGTCGCTGAAGCTGCGCGCGTTGCGTCCGTCCAGCAACTGAGCCGCGCCCTTGCTTCCGGCGTTCGGATCAGAACGCCCGCGATATCGCATAACGAAGTTTCATCAGGATATCTACCATGCTCAAGCAACTGTCCAATGTACTCACCGGATCCGATCCGCAGGTCCAGCGCAAGCTCTTCGGCATCTACGGCCTGCTGTTGGCGACTAATGCCGCCGCGTGGATCTGGGCGTTCGCTTCGTTCTGGGACCACCCGGTCCTGCTCGGCACCGCGTTCATCGCCTACGGACTGGGCTTGCGCCATGCGGTCGATGCCGATCACATTGCCGCGATCGACAACGTGACCCGTAAGCTCATGCAGGAAAAGAAACGCCCTGTCGCCGTGGGTTTATTTTTCTCGCTCGGTCACTCGACCATCATCGTCATCGCCTCGCTCGCGGTCGCAGCAGTCGCAAGCGTGCTGAACACGCGCTTTGCCCAATACAAGGAATTGGGCGGACTGATCAGCACGTCGGTATCGACCGTCTTCCTGTTCGTGATCGCGTTCCTGAACCTACTGATTCTGAAATCGATCTTCCAGGCATGGCGCCACGTACGCGCAGGGGGCGCCTACGTCGACGACGACTTCGACATGCTGCTGGCCGATCGCGGCTTCCTCGCGCGGATCTTTCGTCCGATGTTTCGGTTCGTCGCGCGCAGCTGGCACATGTTCCCGCTGGGCTTTCTGTTCGGACTGGGTTTCGATACCGCGACCGAGGTGAGCCTGCTCGGCATGTCCGCGTCGCAGGCTTCGCGCGGCATTTCGCCATGGGCGGTAATGGTGTTCCCGGCGCTTTTCAGCGCAGGGATGTCGCTGGTCGATACGCTCGACGGTCACCTGATGCTCGGCGCCTACGGTTGGGCGTATCTTAAGCCGATTCGTAAGATCTACTACAACATGACGATCACGCTGGTGTCGGTCGCGGTCGCGCTGCTGGTCGGCACGATCGAGGCCTTGGGCCTGATTTCTGACCACTTGAAGCTCGAAGGCAAGCTGTGGGATGCTATCGGTACGTTGAACGACAACTTCGGCACGCTGGGCTACGTCATCATTGGTATCTTCGCCGCGAGCTGGCTCGTGTCGATGGTGCTTTACCGAACCCGGCGCTTCGACGAACTCGAAACGAGCCGCTAAGCGAGCGCATGCGGCATGCGTCGCGCCAGCCTCGGCTCCATTTTGACTGACACCTATGCGCAAGATCACCGTCGGAATGGTCCTGTTCCCCGGATTCCAGTTGCTCGATATCGCGGGCCCCAAAGACGCCTTTGCGGAGGTCCGCATCCTCAGTCAGGGGGCGTGCGAATACGAAATGCTGACGATCGGAACGACGCGAGGCAGCGTGCTGTCTTCCAGCGGGCTGACGGTCATGCCGGACCGGACCATCTTCGATCCGTGTCCGCATTTCGACACGGTGATCGTGCCCGGCGGCCTCGGCGTATTCGAAGTACTCGAAGACTCGACGCTCAGCGAATGGCTCGCGAAGCAGCACAAGAGTACCAGGCGGATCGCCGCTATCTGCAACGGCGTTTTTGCTTTCGGCGCCGCCGGCATGATCGATAACCGGACGGTCACGACACACTGGATGGACGCCACGCGTCTTTCGTCGATGTTTCCGAAGGCGAAGATCGAACCCGACCAGATCTATGTAAAAGACGACCGCCTCTACACGACCGCAGGCGTGACCGCTGGCATCGATCTCGCGCTGGTCATGATCGAAGAGGACTTCGGCAGGAAAATGGCGCTCGACGTCGCGAAGTATCTGATCGTGTACGTGCGCCGCGCAGGCGGCCAGTCGCAGTTCAGCCCGTTGCTGGAAACCCAGGCCGCCAGCGATTCCCAGATCCAGTCGATTCAGCAGTACCTGCTCGACAATCTTCATCTGAATCATACGACCACGTCGCTTGCGCGTCGGCTCAAAATGAGTCCGCGCAATTTGTCCCGTATCTTCACCAAGGAATGCGGCGTCAGTCTCATCGCATTCCTGAACGACGCGCGCATCGACGCCGCGCGCCGCTACCTCGAAAGCACCCGCCACCCGATCGGCGAAATCGCGAAGCGTTGCGGTTTTGAGAGCGCGGATACACTTCGGCGCACGTTTAGCCGCCGGCTTCAGATCAGTCCCGTCGAATACCGGCAGCGCTTTCGCTCCGGCAATCCGGTGAACGAAGCGGTCCGCGAATCCGGCCGATAACCGGGATTCTTTCAATTTCACACACAGTCGACTAGCGCAGTGGCTGGCCGGTCACTGCATCAAGAAACAACTTGGAGTTCTCAGCCGAGCCGAAGTCGAACATGTTATTGATTGTGCCGGCCATGACATCGAATGAACCTTGCCCAACGCGCACCCCGCTCAGCCAGTTGTCTTCGATGAAGCGAAGAACAGAAGTTTGGTCGGTCAGCGTATGATCGACGTAGTTTGCCTTCGCGTACGGCGAGACCACAAGCAGCGGGAGACGCGGACCATACCCGCAGCGGCCCTGCACCGGTACACCTGTTAGCCCATCGAGCGGTGTGCCTCGGCCGCAAGTATTCGGACCGTTGAGCGCATCCTGCGTGCTTGTCGATCCGTTGACGACGTGAGATACGTGGTCATACCAGCCGTCCGAATCGTCGTAGGCGAGCACGACCGCCGTGCTCTTCCAGTCGTCCTGTTGCTGGAGAAAGTTGATTACCTTCGTCACGAACGCCTGCTCATCGAGGGGGTCCGAATTGCCCGCGTGCGCATCCTGGTACGCCGGCGCCTTAAGAAAATTGACGGCAGGGAAATTCCCCGCGCTCACCGCCGCGTAGAAGTCGTCGATGTCATATTGATGGTTTGCGCCACCGTCACTGCTGGTGCCGATTGCCGCAACAGACGCGGGACGCTCGTGCTTCGGATTAGCGGTGGACGCGTAATACTGGAACGGTTGATGATGCGACACGTAGTCGACCTTATAGCCCTGCACCACCGGCGAATATGAGCTGCGCGCGCAGCCGGTCGTTCCGTTCGCATTCCTCGCGCCGAGGTCGAAGCCACCTTCAAACCAGCCCCACGAGATATTCTTCGCGTTCAGCAGGTCGCCGACATTCTTCCCCTGCATACTGATTGTCGTGCCCTTGGAACAGACGTCGCCCGTCGGATCGAGGTCACCGACGACTGTCAGGCCGTCGGCGCCGTCGCTAACGATGTTCCGATTGTTCGTATTCGCGGGTGCCACCGTCGCCCCATTCGTCTGCCCGGAGATCAGGTTCAGCGCACCAGGCGTGGATGGGCCAAACGTCGTGTCGAACGAGTTGTCGTTTAGCGCGAAGTGTTGCGCATAGTTCCACAGCGCGGTAACGGTGTTGCCGTCGTAATACCCCATCACGAGCCCCTTTGTGTACAAGGCACTCGAGCCGCCTGTTGCCGAGGTGCGGCCGGTGTATTTCGGAAACAGGTCCATCGCGCCACTATCGAATGCCAATTGCTCCGGCTTGTAGGCGTGATCTTGTGACGCCGTAAGCGCCTGCGAGCGATCGAGACGGAATGGATCTGCAGCGCCGGAGCCGTTGGCGGCGTTCGTCGAATTCGGATTGGACCTGAGTAGCCCGTCCAGTAGCCCGTTGATCCGTCGCGTATTGGGCAATGTGCTGAAGGTCGGCTCACCTGCCGGGTTCAGCGCATTCGGGTATGTTCCAAAGTAGTGATCGAACGAAACGTTCTCGCCAAATATCACGACAAGATGTTTGATCGGGGTAGCCGTCTGCACTCCATCCTGGGGCCGTGGTACCGAGGCAGTTGCGACGCTCGACGTGACGTCGGCTTCATCACCATACGCTCCGAGTGAGACAGACAGGCAAAGCGCTAGTGCAGTTGCCAAGGGAAATTGCCGACGAACCAACATCATGTCTATGTCTACCTATTGAAGTGTTTCCCAATGCATCGCTTTGCGAACGGAACACGCCCATTCTCGCCTGCGCCGGTGTCGTAACTGTTAAGCGACGATTACGAGTTCGTCATCTTCCATCGGAGCCGTCATCTCCGCGTGACTGAGATGACATGTGACCCACACTACAAATGCATATCCGCACCCTCCTCTCGCAAGCATATGCGCGATGAGAACACGGTGGTGTCTAAGCTTTTGCCGCCTCCCCGGCCACCATCCGCCGGCTCAATCAATGATCGTCAAGTGAAGATATTTATCGTACATCATTCCACTCATATCATGTTGAAGCAACATCGACACAACATCTACCCACCATTTTATAGGTCTGTCACGCTCAAAAACAGAGCGTACACCGACTAAAAACAATGTCGTCACATGACGACTACACTTCCGCATTCATTACCAACGATGACACGCTAGCGTCACAGTAGTTCCGTAAAACGTCTCCCTCGGCGAAGGTGAGCGCGTCGGACATGCGATTCATGATGTCGATCCGATCAACGTCGATGAATACCTGCGCTAGTTAGGCGGCTTGAATCATTTTAGTCATCCTATTTAGCTGTTTACACGGCGCAATTTTCGAGAAGGTGCCGAACTTTTCACAGTCCTGACACTACAGACGTGGGCAACCAGTCGGGATGTTTGCAACGATTGATGGAGAATCAACATGCCGCACAGGCATATGGCAGGGTTGTTGGTCGGATTGATGAGTAGCACAATTATGACCGTCGCACATGCAGCGGACATGGCGACTTTGCAGGGTCACGTGTTGACAAGCGCGAACAAGCGTCCGCTTGCCGGCGCTCGAGTTCAGATTCGCGAGACGGGGACAAGTACCACCACCTCGGCTGACGGCGCCTTTCGTTTCACCGGGCTTCCGGTGGGCAGATACACACTGGTCGTCACGCCCAGTCGCTCATCCGCGGTCGAACGGACTGTGGTGGCGCGCGCGGACAACACCACAAACGACGACGTTATCGTGGACGCACCGGTTGCCTCGCTCGACCACGTGACCGTCGCGTCGCAGCGCACCGCGAACGTCGTCGCACGTGCGACTCAGCAGAGCGCTCCGAACATGGTGACCATCCGGACCGCCGACGACATCCGCAAAGCCCCCGACGTGAGCGCCGCTGAAGCCGCTGCGCGCATTCCGGGCGTGTCGCTCGAGACGGACTCCGGAGAAGGCCGCTATGTCAATATCCGCGGCCTCGACACCAACCTGAACAGCACCACGTTCGGCGGCATCCACCTGCCGCCGACCAACCCGGCTTCGGCCCAGAACGGGGGGCGTGCTGTCGCGCTCGATACGATTCCGGCCGGCATGATCGGGCAGATCCTCGTGACCAACACCAACAAGCCCGAACAGGATGCCGATGCGCTCGGCGGCACGATCGACATTTCGCCTCGCACGTTGCCCGCTTCGGGCAAGCCGTTCCTGGATGCCAAGCTCGGTTCAGGTGTCGAAACGCTGCGCGGGAGCACAGTTTCGGATGTCGAGATGACAGCGGGTGCGCGCTTCGGCGCGCACGGTATTGCCGGTCTCGGCTCGGGCATCACGTCATATTCCGACGCGCCGTTCACCTTCATCGGTACCTTTGCCTACAACCAGGACCACCGCGGCGTCGACGACGAAGAAAACGCCTATGTCGATGCGCCCGGCGTACCGAACAAGGCCTACGCGCAAACCGACCCGCGTTACTACAACTATCATCGCAAGCGCCTTGGCTACGGCGGCGAACTGGACTTTCAGCCTAACGCCGACAACAAGTGGTATTTCCGCTATTACAACTTCGGCTATACGGAGAACGTGAACCGGCAAGATCTCCAGACCAACTTCACTGGCAATCCGGTCCAGAATGCGGACGGCACGCTCACGGATACGGCGACCTATGCGAAGGGATTGCGCGACGAGAAGGAGACGCTGCGAACGCAACTTTTTGCGCTGGGCGGTGAAAACAGGATCGGGCCCGGCAAGATCGACTATCGCGCCGGCTTCACCAGTGGAACCTACGACAAACCGTACGACCTGAATTCGACGTTCAACAACGGCGCCCCGGCCACAGTGACGTATTACCCCGGCTCTGACTTCGCGACGCAATCGATCGTGTCAAGTCCGAACCCGGCTAATCCCGCCGGCTACACGCTGGGCCAGATCGTCAACTCGTCGCAGTACGTCAAGACCAATGAGTGGTCGGCCAACGTCAACTACACGCTGCCGACTCACTTCACGAGTGCCGATGACGAACAGTTCAAGTTCGGCGCTGGCCTGCGCCGAATGACCTTCGCCAGCGCGCAGAGCAACTACACGTACTCGCCGGCCGCGGGAATCCCGCTGTCGCAGGCGGTGTTCGGCGCGCCGAACGTTTTCTACAACGGCATGTACAACATTGGGCCGTCCATCAGCGATGGCGTCATGAGCGGCATTTATGGCGCCGCTGCGGCCAACGGCAACGTAACGGGTAACCCGTTGAAGGACGCCGCCGCGTTCTCGGCCATCAACGAGAACATCTATAGCATGTATGGCCAGTATCAGTTCGGCTGGGGCCGTCTGGGGGTGCTGGCGGGTCTGCGCGGCGAATGGACGCAGGATGCGTTCAGCGGCAATCTGATCAACGGCAGCTCCGTCACGCCAAACCAGACGTCGAACAACTACTTCAACCTGTTTCCGTCCCTGCAGTTGCGCTACGATTTCACGCCGACGCTGGTGGGTCGCGCGATCTATTCGAGCACGATCGCGCGTCCGGGCTTTGCCCAGAGCAGTGCGTCGGTCATGGCCGATCCGGGGACGGGAACTGTGACCACCGGCAACCCGAACCTGAAGCCGACCACTTCACAGAACTTCGATATTCAGTTCGAGAAGTATTTGCCGCATGGCGGAATCATTTCGCTGGGCGCGTTCGACAAGTCAATGTCCGACTACGTCGTGGGCGAGACATCCACCGTCTTCAGCTCGCCTTATCTCCAGGGGTATTCGGGCCCCATCAAGCTCGTAAGCTTTGCCAATGTCTCGTCGGCACGTGTACGAGGTATCACCGCCAACTATGAGCAGCACTTCACGCAGTTGCCGGGATTCCTGAGCGGCCTGGGCGCGGACGCGAACTGGACATGGACCAATTCACACCTGGACATTCGCCCGGGTGAAGACCACACGCTGCCATCTGGTCCGCGCAATTCGTATAACGCCAGCGTGTTCTACGAGCGTGGTCCGTTGGACATGCGCCTGTCGGCCTCCTATGTGGGCAAGAGCCTGTGGGCAGTGGGCAGTTCTGCTGCAACCGACGTCTACACCGCATCGCGCTTCTCGCTCGACTTCGGCGGCAGCTACCAGATCAGAAAGGATGTGGGCATCTATCTCGACGTGCGCAACATCCTGAACACGCCGTTGAAGTTCTACGAGGGGTCGCCGGACCGTCCAATCCAGCGCGAGTTCTACGGCCCGACCGTGATGGTCGGCGTGACGATCAACGAATAACTTTCTTAACACGGTTGAAAATAATGAAACTCAAAACATTTGTGCAATCTGCAATGGCAGTCGGTCTTTCGTCGACGTTGTTGTGCGGCGCGCTGCAGGCTGCACCGGTCGCCGAGCACGCGCAGTTCGAAGTCGCGAAGCACTATACGCTGGGTGGCACAGACGGCTGGGACTACGTTGGGTATGACCCGGTTCGCCATCACCTGTTTATCAGCCGCGCCAGCCATGTCCAGGTCGTTGATACCGATACGGGCAGGCTGGTCGGCGAGATCGAAAACACCGATGGCGTGCATGGCTTCGCGTTTGTCCAGAACCAGAAGCTCGGCTTCATCACCAACGGCCGTGCCGACACCATTACGGTGGTCGATCTCGACACGTTGCGAACCGTCGACACGATCAAAGCGGGTGGCCCTGACCCTGACGGCATCATGTATGCGCTCAACCTGAAGCGCCTCTATGTCAGCAATGGCCATGACAACAGTGTCAGCGCCATCGACCCCGCCACTCGCAAGGTCGTCGCGACGATGCCTGTCGGCGGTAAGCCTGAATCGCTCGCGGCCGACAACGACGGTCGAATCTTCGTCAACGTCGAAGATAAGGGCGAGATCGTGGCAATGGACGGCAAAGCGAACAAGGTGCTCGCTCATTGGTCGATCGCGCCTTGCGAAGGGCCGTCCGGACTCGCAATCGATACGAAGGCCGAACGGCTATTCACCGTCTGCGCCAACAACCGGATGATGGTGATCGACGCTCGCTCGGGGCATCAGGTGGCCCAGTTGCCGATCGGCGGCCATCCAGATGCCGCCGCCTTCGACCCGGTGCTCAAAACCGCGTTCAGTTCGAACGGCGCGGATGGAACGCTGACCGTGGTGCATGAAGACGACGCGGATCACTACACCGTGCTGCAGAACGTGCCGACACAAGTGGGCGCGAAGTCGATGGCGCTCGACAACGACACTCACCGCGTATTCCTGGTGTCTTCGAAATTCGGTTCGGCCCCCGCTGTGACGGCCGACAATCCGCATCCGCATGCGAGCGTCGTACCCGACACGTTCAACGTACTGGTCGCACAACGCAAGCCGCAGAGCGTCGGCAACTAACGTATAGCCACTGCCTCAACCGCGCCACCGGCGGCATCGCAACGGCGATACCGCCGGTAACGTCGGAAGGTGACACATTCAAGACACAACGTAGAGGGTAGCACCATGCTTCGCAGCATTATCGATTCATCGGCTCAGTCATTCGGCTTGTTGCCTTTGATGGCACTGATCTTTCTGGCCGCGCTCGCCATCATCATCGAACGGCTTATCTTCTTTAGCACCTCTGTGCGCAAAGGCAGCAGCCTGGAATACGACCTCAAGCAGGTCGGCCGGGCAAGGGCCGACGACGTCCAGAAACTGATTCACCATTACCAGGGATCGGTACAAAGCGAACTGATGAAGTCCGCAATCGAATTGCAGGGCCAACCGGCCGAACACTTCGAGCGCGAAGTCGAAGAAAGCATCATGTTCCAGATGAGAAAGCTCGACCGCAATCTGTGGGTGCTGGATACCGCTGTGACGCTTGGGCCGTTGCTGGGCCTGCTGGGCACCATCATCGGCATGATCGGTTCGTTCAACATTCTGGGCGCGTCGGGAACCAGCGACCCGATGGCTGTGTCCGGCGGCATTGCCCACGCACTGATCGCCACTGCCTGCGGCCTGACGATTGCTCTCGTGGGCGTCGTGGCGCTGAACTACCTGAACAAGCGGGTACGGATGGTTCTTCTGCAAATGGATCTCATCAAGTCCATGCTCGTCTCGCGGCTCGCCGCGTGAACCGCGACCACCCCACATACCGGAGAACACCGTGAGAAACCATCGGGCTCACTACTTTGGCAATGACGAAAAACCGCGGATCGAGATCATTCCGATGATCGACATCATGATGTTCCTGCTGGTCTTCTTCATGCTGGTCATGCTCAAGATGATCCAGGGCACTGGCCTCAAACTGGAATTGCCGCAATCGTCCACGGCTGCGCGGCTCGACACGGTCGCCGTGACCGTGGGCGTGGAAAAGGACGGAGAATTGCACCTCGACCGTAATGACATCTCTGCGCCGCAACTGACAGCACGCCTCAAGGACATGGAGGCCACGAAGCAGGTCAATGTCACGATCGCAGGGGACAAGGGGGTCGAATATGAAACGATCATCAAAACCATGGATCTGGTGCGCTCTGCGGGGATCAGTTCAGTCGCGCTCGCGACCGATGTGGACTAGCCTCCGGAGTCAATCAGAATGAACATGAGTATCCCCGGAAAACCCCGTGGCGCGCTGTGGCCGACCGAGACGTCACGGCCACGAGCCCGCAACGCAATGTCGATCGCGATCGTCGCTGCACTTGCGATCGAAGGCGCGCTAGTAGCGGCCGTGATGTCGATGCGGGTGCCGACGCCTACGCCAGCACCCGCGACGCCCGTTATGCAAATGCGGTTCGTAAAAGCCGTTACACC
>NZ_VOSW01000062.1 GCF_009690905.1 Paraburkholderia madseniana | reverse complement strand
AGCCAGCCCGCATCGGCCGCGGCGTCTGCGATTATCGCACCGCAAGCGCCGCCGGCCGATGCGGGCTGGCTCGCGCGAGGGCGCTACCTGCGCGCGCGCGTGCGCTTCATGGTCCAACACGCGACGGCTCGCGCGGGCATTGCCAGCGCCAAGGGTCCTGCCGCGATTGCCGGCGCAATCGTGCTGCTGCTGTGCGCCTGGGCCGCGTTGGTAGGCGGCGTCCTCGCCGCCGGCGCGACGCTGATTGCGTGCGCGATGTTCATCTATTTTCTGCTGGCGATGCGCGCGAACAAGCGTCGTCAACAGATCGTGCGTCAATTGCCGCTGTTCCTTGACGGTATCGTGCGTCTGATTACGCTCGGCAACAGCGTGCCCGCGGCGTTTCAGGCAGCGTTGCAAACCACCGAGGTGCCGCTGCGCGAATGTCTGGACTATGTCTCGCGGATGCTGCGCACCGGTGTCGAAATCGATCGCGCGCTGTCTCAGGTCGCGCTGATCTATGGTGTGCGCGAGCTCGAACTGGTTGGCGCCGTGCTGCGTCTGTCGGTCAAGTACGGCGGCCGTGCCGACGTGATGCTCGACCGCATGTCCTCGTTCATGCGCGATCTCGAACAGGCCGAGCGCGAACTCGTGGCGATGTCGGCGGAGACGCGACTTTCTTCATGGGTTCTGGCGATGCTGCCGATCGGCATTGGCGGTTTTCTGATCCTCTCCAATCCTAAATATTTCGCTTCAATGTGGTTCGATCCGACCGGGCGGCAACTCGTCTACCTGGCGTTCGGCCTGCAGGTCGCCGGCGTCTATCTGCTGTATCGCCTCACGAGTCTGAGGACATGACGATGCAAGTCCATCAACTCGTCGCTCTCGCACTGGCACTGGCCGCGCTCGCGCTGCTGTTGATTGCCGGGCTGGTGTTGGCGCGCGTGGCCGCCGTGTGGCGCAGCGAACGCACGCTCAGACACGCGCTCGACGAACGCGCATTGCAGACCGCGGCGCTCGCGGCCGCTGCGGCCGCACGTGGCGCGGACGGCGCTCAGGGCGCCTCGAACGCGGCTTTGCGAAACGTGCGGCCCAAGGGTTTCAAAGGACTGCTCGAGCGCTTTGCGCATACCGGGATTCGTTGGCTCGACACGCCGTTCGGTCGCCAGGTCGTGGCGGAAGAAGACCGCCGCCTGCTTGAGCAGTGCGGCTTCGTGGATACGCGCACGCGCGGCCTGTTTCTGGTGGCGCGGCTGGCGGGCGCGCTGGTGCTGCCGGTGCTGGTCGGTACCTTGGCCCGCGGCTCTCTGGACGGTCCGCGCTACGTCGTGCTGGTGGTTATCTCGATCGTGGTGGGCTTCATGGTGCCGAAGATCGTCCTGAGGCGGCGAGCTAGCAAGCGCCGGCTCGGGGTGGTTGACGAATTGCCGCTGCTGGTCGATCTGCTGCGCCTGCTGCAGGGCGTGGGCTTGTCGCTCGATCAGAGCTTGCAAGTGATGGTCAACGATTTCCGCACGATGCTGCCCGTGCTCTCGAGCGAGCTGGAAATCGCGCAGCGCCAGTTTGCGACGGGCCGCACCCGCGAGCAGTCGCTGAACCGGTTGGCTTCGAGTTACGACAACGAAGATTTGCGCGCAGTCGTGCGCCTGCTGGTACAGGTCGACCGGCACGGCGGCGCTGTTCAGGAACCGCTCAAGCAGTTCGGCGACCGCCTGCGCGAATCGCGCCGGGCGATGTTGCGCGAACGCATTGGCCGTCTCGCCGTGAAGATGACCGGCGTGATGATCATCACATTATTGCCCGCGCTGATGATCGTCACAGCCGGCCCGGGCGTGCTGGCTGTCCAGCATTCGTTGCGCACGATGCATCGGTAAGGATTTAGCAATGGCTCACTGTCTATCGTTCGAATTTTTGACGCGCCCGGCTGATAGCGTGCGCCGTGCCACACGCTGCAGCGTGGCGCTGGCCGCGTTGTGCCTGCTCGGCGCGTGCGCGTCCAAAGACGTCGTGGGTTACGGCGTCGGGCCGCAGGCCGAACGAGCGGCGATGGCTCAGCAAGCCAATCGCGATCCCGCGCCGGACACGCCAGGCATGTATCTCGGACTGATCGATCAGATGCAGTCGCAGGGGCTTTACTTCGCCTCGCTCGCGCATATCGACGCGTACGAGAAGCAGTACGGTGCGAGCCCCGACACGATTTTGCTGCGCGCCGACGCGTTGCGGATGACCGATCAGCCCGACGCCGCCGCGACCGCGTACGGCCAACTGCTGAAGACGCCGCTCGCTACGCGCGGCTATCGAGGGCTTGGTCTGATCGCCGGCGCGGCTGGCGACTTTGCGCGTGCGGCTCAGGAACTGCAGCAGGCCGCGCAACTCGCGCCGACCAATGCGGTGACCCTGTCGGATCTCGGCTACGCGAAGCTGCGCGATGGCGATGTGAACGGCGCGCGCGTACCGCTTATGAAGGCGGCCGAGCTCGATCAGAACAATCCGAAGATCGTCAGCAACATGGTGCTTTATCTGCTCGCCAACGGTGACCAGGCACAGGCGCTGGCGGTGATGAACCAGCAGAAGTTCACGCCGGACGTGCGTGCGGCGATTCGCAGCGATGCGGCGAAGGTGGCCGCGGCGGGGCGCGCGCAAACACGCGGGTCGCAGGCGCAACCACAACAACAGTTCGGGCAGGCGGGCGCAGGCACCGGCACGGTTGCGAGCGCGCAGGGTATCGAACCGGCGCCGCGTTTATTGCAGCGTTTCGCGCAATGAGCGCGCAGTGACCGATCAGGCAATCAGGGGAATCGAGATGAATGACAGAACAACGAAGCGGGGCTGCAAGGCATCGGTGCTGTGGGGGCTGTGCTTCGGTGTGGCGATGGGGGTAGCGGCTTCAGCGGTTGCGCAGACAAACGACGCTGCTCAGCCGGTAAAGGCCACCGAGCCTATGGTTCGAGCAAGCGAAGTGGGTCACTCGACCCGCGCATGGCTCGACCTGCAAAGCAGCAACACGGAAGCCGCGCCCGCGCTGCCGATGCTCGGCGCCGAAGCCGGGCTTGCCTACCGTCGTTACATGGAATCGTTCAAGAGCAAAATTCCCGACCTGTACGGGTCGGCGCTGAATTCCGGCAGCGGGGGTGGAGGCAGCGGCGGTGGCGCGATGGGCGCAACCGGCGGGACTGGCCCTGGGGGCGGTTCGTACTGACATGCGCAGCCCCTCGACCTTTACCGTGGCCGCTCGCTATCCGCGCTCGCTGCGCGCGCGGCTCGGCCGCGCGCCGATGTCTGGCGCGCGCCGCCAGCATGGCGCGATCGCGGTTCTGGCGGTGATCTGGCTGGTCATCGCGATCGCGGCGCTCGGCGCGATCGATATCGGCAATCTGTTTTTCGTGCGCAGGCAGTTGCAGCGCACGGCGGATCTGGCGGCGATGGCTGCGGTCCAGGTCATCAGCACGTCGGGCGCCTGCACGACGGCGACCACGGCCGCGCAGCAGAATGCGTCGTCCAATGGTTTCACCGCCGACGGCACCAAGACCATCCTCAACACGACCTGCGGGCGCTGGGACACGAGTTCCAATACCTACTTCGGCACCACCGGCAACCCGCTCAATGCGGTGCAGGTGCAGACGAGCCAGGTGGTACCTTATTTCTTCCTCGGACCGACGCGCACCGTGACGGCGACGTCCACCGCGTTCGCGTCGAACATCGATGCGTTCTCGCTCAGTACCGGCATCGCGACGATCAACACGCAGCAATCGGCGCTGTTGAACGCGATCCTTGGTGGGTTACTGAATACCAGCGTGTCGCTCAGCGTGGGCGACACGCAGAGTCTGGCGACCGCGCATATCAAGCTGGAAGATCTGATGGTGGCGCTGGGCGCATCGACGATGCAGGGCCTGCTCACCACCACGGTGAGTTACCAGACCCTGATGGTCGCAATGGTCAAGGCGTTACAGGCGGGTGGCGATACCGTTAACGCCGCGATTTTGCAGACGCTGGCCGTCGCGATTCCTGGCGGTCAGAACATCACTGTGGGTGACGGCGGTACATCTGCGCCTGGGCTTCTCTCACTTGGACTGGCCAACCCGAATGCCGCGACGACCGCGACGATCAATGCCTTCGACGCGTTAATGGTTGCCGCGCAGATCGCGCAGCGTCCGGACCCAACGACCGGCGTTGCGCCGGTGATCAATGTGACGACAGGCTTGGCCGGTGTGGCGGGTATTTCGTTGCAGGTCATCAATCCGCCAGTGCTGGCCGTGGGTGAGGGCGGTACGGTAGGCACCGGCGCGAATGCTGTGTTCCGCACGCAGGCGCGCACGGCGGTGGTCAATGCGACCATCAGTCTGGTACCGGCGCTGTTGCCGACATTAACGGTGGGTTTGCCACCACTGGTATCAGCTTCGATCTCAGCGCTGAGTACGCCGCTCGTGGTGACGTTGGCCGTCGCGCCTGGCAAGGCGACGTTGAGTCCGGTCGACTGCGAAAGCACCAAGGCGGCCACTACCGCGACGATTCAGGTTACTCCAGGCATTCTTACAGCCTGTATTGCTGGAGATGCATCGTGTAGTGCACCGGTCAATGTGGCAACGGTCACGGCGACGCTCCTCGGTTTCACCGCGCACGTCGCAAATGTCGTATTGAACAATGTGCCCTTGAAGCTTGCTCCCGGTACGACTACGCCGCTGGTATTCAATGGGTCGTCCGGTAACTTTGACTACAGCCAGAGCGCGAACTCCAACGCGCTCGGCAGCGATGCTTCGGTATTGACCACGCAATTGCTCGGGAATCTGGGCAACATACTGAAGGTGTCGCTTTTAAACAATCTGATCGATATCTCTTCGCTCCTCACGGGGATTACTACAGCCGTGACGAACGCCCTGACACCTCTGCTGCAACCGGTCTTCGGCCTGCTCGACACCGTCATTGTCCCAACGCTTTCGCTGCTGGGCATTCAGGTCGGCACCGCCACGGTCCACAATATGTCGCTGACATGCGGCGTCTCGCAACTGGTCAACTAGCGTAACCAAGACAAGATGAGAACCAACCCCAAAATCGAGGAACTCGATATCTACGTCTGGGAAGGCAAGGCCGACATCGTCGACCGGGTCGCGCGCTGCATGGCGAGCTTCGACGTCGAAGTGATCCGCGCGGACGATATCGCGATCTCGCCTGAACGGACAGCGCTGCGGCCGTCGCTCGCGATCATCAGCGTGTCGGTGATCGACAGCGGCGCGCTGCTCATGCGCGACTGGCAGGCCGCGCACGGCATTCCCGTCGT
Organism: Paraburkholderia madseniana; assembly: GCF_009690905.1. GTDB lineage: Bacteria > Pseudomonadota > Gammaproteobacteria > Burkholderiales > Burkholderiaceae > Paraburkholderia > Paraburkholderia madseniana. The sequence continues at coordinate 52,475 of NZ_VOSW01000062.1, read as the reverse complement.
GTGGGTCGGCGCCGCGCCGCGCGACCATGATCCGGCAACTTACCCGTCCGACTATTCGCACATCCTGCCGCTCGACTTCACCTGCGCCGAATTGCGCGGCATGGTCATGAAGCTGGTGCTGCAATTGCGCGCGCACAGCGCCAAGACGCACGAGTCGGATGCGATGATCGCCAACTCGGAGTGCATGCAGGCGCTGCTGCACGAAGTCGACACGTTTGCCGACTGCGACACGAGCGTGCTGGTGCACGGCGAAACCGGCGTCGGCAAGGAGCGCATCGCGCAACTGCTGCACGAAAAACATACCCGCTACGGCCAGGGGCCGTTCGTCGCGGTGAACTGCGGCGCGATTCCGGATGGTCTGTTCGAATCGCTGTTCTTCGGCCACTCGAAAGGCTCGTTCACGGGCGCGGTGGTCGCGCACAAGGGCTACTTCGAGCAGTCCGACGGCGGCACGCTGTTCCTCGACGAAATCGGCGATCTGCCGCTCTACCAGCAGGTCAAGCTGCTGCGCGTGCTCGAAGACAGCGCGGTTACGCGAATCGGTTCGGCCACGCCGGTGAAGCTCGATTTCCGGCTGGTGGCGGCGACCAACAAGCATCTGCCGCAACTGGTCAAGGACGGCACCTTCCGCGCCGATCTTTACTATCGGCTTGCAGTGATCGAGTTGAAGATTCCGTCCCTCGAAGAGCGGGGCGCGGTCGACAAGATTGCGATCTTCAAGGCGTTCATTGCGCAGATCGTCGGCAGCGAGCGTCTCTCCGCCTTGCCGGACCTGCCATACTGGCTCGCCGACGCGGTGGCCGACACCTACTTCCCTGGCAATGTGCGTGAACTGCGCAACCTGGCCGAGCGGATTGGCGTGACGGTACGTCAGATCGGCGCGTGGGACGCGGCGCGCCTGCAACGGCTGCTCGCGCTGGCGCGCACCAGCCAGCCGGTGCCGGCCGAGAGCGCCGCCGAGGTGCTGGTGGACCGCAGCAAATGGGACATGGCCGAGCGCAACCGCGTGCTGGCCGCGCTCGACGCAAACGGTTGGCGCCGGCAGGACACGGCCCTATATCTGGGGATCAGCCGCAAGGTTTTGTGGGAAAAGATGCGCAAATACCAAATTTTTGACGAAGAGCCCGAAACACGCGAAAGTGAGTAATAATGAGACGGTTGTACTAAAACAAAAACTGTTCAAGCAGGATTTACATGGACCGAAAGTCGAAACTACGGCAGATTGCCCTGGCTGCAATCATCGCGATGGGGGCCGTGCAGAGCGTGAATGCGCAGGCTCTGCCGGATAGCGGATCGAGCGCTGGCGTCGTTTCCCAGCCGGGCACGACGATGGCGTTGCCGTCCACTCAGGCGCAGACGAGCGCCTTGACGCCGGACGAAGCCAAGCAGTCTGCAGCGGGCAATGTAGCGGAATTGCAACAGATGATCCGGGGTTCGGATCTGAGCGAATTGCGCACGACATACAACGGCAGCTATGGAGCGAGCTTGCTGTTTTATGGCAAGGAGATGACGTACTACGTGGCGTTGTTCCAGCAGAAGAACTTCTGGCGCGTCATCAAGACGCAGGACGCCACGCGTGCCGACATGATCTACAAGGATTTTGTGCGTCAGACGCTGCAACTGTCGGACGTCGAGATTCGCCGCACGCAGCTTGAAGCGCAGAAGGCGTTCACGGAGCGGATGATCGCGTTGTCGCAGGACCGCGCCAACCGCTTGCAGGCCGACCTCGACGTTGCGCATCAGCAGCAGACGATTGTTGCGAACCAGCAGCAGCAGACCCGCGCCGAAGCAACGGCGCTGGCACAGCAGAAGGCTGCCGCGCAAGACCAACTGCGCGCCGCACAACGCCAGGTCCGCGAACTGCAGCGCCAACTGGAAACCGGCCTGCCGTCGCATTGAACGCGATGGCCGGAATACCGGAAGATGGGCGGGCAAGGCGGCTTTGAAAGTGCCGCCCACCCCCATCAGACGTACGAGCCGGACACACAAGCCCAGCATACAAGCCGTTTAGTAACGCAAGTCACCCATCCCCGCAGTAGAAAGCTCTTTTCTGAAGCATCCCTGCCGCACGAACAGGCACTCGCACGCCCCCTGGTTTCCCATGCAGACCCGTCCGCGACGCACGTAGTGCGGAGTGGGAGCTGATGACACCTTTGTCACAAGCGCTGGAAGGTGCACGAGCCCGGATTCCACGGAGCCACTACCACTTGCAGGCCACGGTTCCCGCTTAGCATTAGCGGTTTGAGCCGCTTTCTTTGCTTACTTTCTTTGCGGCGGCAAAGAAAGTAAGTGCCGCCCCGCACAGGGGCAACGCTAATAGACCACTAGCAAATCAAGGAAAGGCACCACCCCAAGGCGCCCCACCAAAACGCGCGCCCTGCGAGGAAAAAAGCCCCCAATCTAATGCCGTTTCTTCCCCGCCGAAGGCACTTCATCCACAGCCGAGTGCCGCGGCTCACTCATATCGACTGCAATCGGATCACTAGCAGGAAAGCTTTCTTCAAGAGCCTCATCGAGACGGCTATCGGCTGACTCAGCGGGCGGCTGCACCGCTTCCTTGTGATGAGTTGCGTGTTGCTTCTGCTTGGTCATGACGTGCTCCACTGGAAGAGACTCGACAACTCAGCATAGCGCAAAGCAACCCCGGGCAGAGCATCAGCCGAACAACCCAATCCCCCGCACCGTAAGCATTTCCTTCAAACCCCAAAAAAACTGAAATCAGAAAACAACAAGCAAAAAAACAAAACTTAAAACCAACCCGCATCAAGTCGTTCTCCGAGTGTCGCCTGACAACAAAAAGCATCCGCCGGCCACACAGCCCGGCAAAAAAACACGGCATACCGTGAACGGGCAACGTCCAAGCTCGGGAGGGGAGCAACCAGAAGCAGCGAACAACAAGGCAGCGAACGACATGGACCGAAAAAACCCGGCGCGCGCGCAGCGCTTCAACGCATCACACGTGGTGGAAGCCGAACTGGAGCATCTGGATTGGGCGACACGGCAACCGGCGCTGCGCATGCTGGACGCCGTGTACTGGCGCCGCCGCGTGCTGGCGGTCAAATGCGGATTCGAGCTGACGGACTTGCAGGTGATGCGGCTGGAGAAAATCTTGCAGCGGCTCGGCTATCCGTCGGAGTAGCCGGCCGCCAAGGCGGCGTTTTATTCGTTGCCACCGCTGGTGCCACCGCCGGTGCCACCATTACCACCATGATTGCCGCCGCCATGGTTGCCACCGTCGCCGCCGCCCGTGCCGAACAGACGCCGGCGGCGTGTCACGACCACCGGACCGTCGGACGTGCTGTTGCTACGATCGGGCGCAGGGCGATCCGAAGACGGCGCGCCATACGACTCGCGCGGTTCACGCGGTTCACGGTGATCGCGCGGTTCACGCGAGCCGTGCGGGCCACGCGTGGTGTGCTCGCCGTGCGAAGGCCGCCCCCCGGCGCGCGGCGCCGGACGCGTGCCGGTGTCGAGCTGGATCGTCGAGATCGCGCGCTTGTAAATGCCTTGCAGGCCGACAGGCGTGCGCAGCATCACCAGATACTGATCGAACGACTCGATGCACCCTGTCAGGCGAATGCCGTTGACAAGATAGATCTCGACGCGCTTTCGTTCTTTGCGCGCAGCGTTCATGAAGTCGTTTTGCGGATGCGATTCTGCGGAAGCCATGGACAATTCAGGTTAGGAAGACGGTTGTTCGCCGCGATTCTACCCTGTGTGGGGGCAGAACGCGTCGGCGGGCGAACTGCGTCCACTATAACGGCTTGCGCGGACATAAGCATCTGATAACTATTAGCTGTAACGTTGAGTTACGAATCTGCCGACGAATAGCGCTTTCTTCGGCCACGTTCGAGCACGCCAGATCGGGGTGGCGGAAAAAGATGGTGCGTGTCGCTGCCGTACGTGGAATAAATCACAGCCCGCTCACGTTAATTCAGACATGGCAGCGTTGCATTTCGCACGTGGCCGATCGGATCCCCGGCTCGCAGGCGCCGGCCGGGCGCTCATCAGGAGACTCACCATGAAAGTATCCCGCATTCTTTCCGCCACCTTCGTGCTGCTGGCGCTCGCGCTGGGCTCGCTCGCAACGAGCGGCTGCACCACCGACAGCGGCGCTTCGGGCGCCAGCGGTAACAGTAGCAGCGGCGGCGGCTACTGATCGTTGCCACGCCGGGTGAGTTTCGAAGCTGAAGTGATTTCGTGGCTCCCGCAGTTGCGCCGCTACGCGCGCGCACTGACGGGCGACCGCGCCTGGGCCGACGACCTCGTGCAGGATACGGCGGAGCGCGCGCTCGCGCGCTGGTCGGCGTTCCGTCCGAACAGCAACCTGCGTGCGTGGCTCCTGACGATCCTGCGGCATCTTTACATCGATCAGTTGCGCGGCCGCCGCGAGATTGCCGTCGACGATGAAAGCGCGCCGTGGCGCAATCTCGAAGCGCCGCATGGCGAGGTCGACGGTCTGGTGTTACGTGATTTGCAGCGGGCGCTATATTGCCTGCCGGTCGAGCAGCGGGAAGTGCTGCTGCTCGTTTGCGTGGAGGAACTGTCTTATCAGGAAGCGTCGAAAGCGCTCGGCGTGCCGATCGGCACGGTGATGTCGCGGCTGTCGCGCGCGCGGGAACACATGCGCGTGCTGATGACGGAGGGGCCGCTTGAAGGGGGCGCTGTGGGGTTGGCGCGCAAAGTCCCGCCGCTGAAAGTAGTGAGAAATCCGTGATGAATAACGAGCACGATTCCAGCTTGCCTGAGGGGCCCGATCCGCGGGCGCTGTCGGCGTTTGTCGACGGCGAATTGCCGCCTGAGGAGCGCGCCGCGATCGAGGCGCAACTGGCGCAGCAGCCGCAGGCTGCCGCGAGAGTGGCGGCATGGCGCGCGCAGAAAGCGGCGCTGCAGGCGCTGTGCGGCGCGCCGCAGGGCAGCGAACGCAGCGAGAGCGTCGGACAGAGCGACGCGGACGACGAACCGGCCTTCATCGTGGTGCGGCGGCCGACGCCGTGGTGGCAACGCGTCGGCCTCGCGGCGTGCTGGCTCGCGGCCGGCGCGGGTCTCGCGCTCGCCTTGGGGCCGCTCGCCCCGCGTCTGACGGGCGGCGCGTGGAACGGGCTGGGCGGCCAGCCGCCGAGCTTTGCCGAGCGCGCCGATATCGCCTATGCGGTGTACACGCCCGAGCGGCGTCATCCCGTCGAAGTCGCCGCGAACGAGGAAGAGCATCTGATCAACTGGCTGTCCAAACGCCTGAACCGGCCGCTGTCGGTGCCGTCGTTGCAGGAGTACGGTTACTCGCTGGTGGGAGGGCGTCTGTTGCCGGGCGAAGCAGGACCGGCCGCGCAGTTCATGTACGAAAATACCAGCGGCGCGCGCCTCACGCTGTACATCACCGGAATTGCTCGCGACGAAACCGCATTCCGCCTGTTCCGCGACGGTAACCGCCGAACCTTCTACTGGGTCAGCGACCGCATGGGCTACGCGTTATCCGGGCCGATTTCGGAAGACAAGCTGCGCTCGATTGCTATCGAAGTGTGCAGCGCGCTAGGCGGCAAGCCGGAGGCCTGGCAGTAGCGCTGCAAGCGCGGCGAGCACCCGGACCAGGCAAAACGCTGATCGTCGGATTCCGTTGCAACACGTGGTAACAGAAACCGCCGTGCGCGCGCGTGTGCCGTCGGAATAGCGTCGCGCGGCGCCACGTTTACTCGCTGCAGGATCATGCTGTCCCGCCTTGCAAGCGCGTTGGGACGGCATGGTCTCGTGCGAGGCAAACCGACGGGGTCTTTACGGTGTCGACACGCTTTTTGCGAGTCGCAACGCCGGCACGTCGAGGCAGCGAAATCATGCTTACTTTTCATCAGTTCGGCACGGGGCTGCGTTTCGGCGTAGCGTGTCTGTGCCTGTGCGCCGTTTACGCGGCGCCGGTCGAAGCGCAATCGGATGCGAATGCGCCGCCGACGGACGCGTCGACCTGCCGCTTCGTGGTGGGTCAGGCGGAAATCGACGGCGTCATGCAGCAGGTCAGCGGTCGCGCGTGCCTGCAGCCCGACGGCAGTTGGCAGATCGTCGAAGACGATGCCGCCGCGCAGGCCATGGCGCCGGCGCCGGTGTATTACTACGATCCATGGTACTGGGGGCCGCCGGTGGCATTCGCTGGCGTGTCGGTCATTTTCGTCGACCGCTTTCATCATTTTCATCACATGGATCATGTGCGTTATGGGCACGGATCGTATGGAATGGGTGGGCGCGGCGGCTGGCACGGCGGCGGGTCGACGCACATGTGGGGCGGCATGTCGCACGGCATGTCGCACGGCGGTGGGATGCTCCGCTAGCTTGCCGCCGCACACACGTATCGCCGCAAAGGAGATGCCTTGACGCGTAGCTTGCCGCCGAAAGTTTCCGCCGCCGGGTTCGATCGCGCGCTCGCCGGCTGGCGCGCGATCGTCGGCGAGTCGCACGTGGTGACCTCGGCCGCCGGGCTCGCCGCGTACCTTGATCCGTTCGCGCCCGGCGAGCGCGAAGCGTTCTCCGCGTCGGCCGCGTTGCTGCCCGCGTCGGTCGACGAGATTCGCGCGGTGTTGCGGATTGCCAATCAATTTCGCATTCCGTTATGGACGGTCTCGACCGGCCGCAACTTCGCGTACGGTGGCGCCGCACCGCGGCTGGCGGGTTCAGTCGTGCTCGATCTGCAGCGGATGAATCGCATCATTGAAGTGAACGAGACGCTCGCTTACGCGTTGGTCGAGCCGGGCGTCAGCTACTTCGATCTCTACGCGCATCTTCGCGAAAAAGGCTACAAGCTCTGGGTCGATCCGCCCGCGGCGGGTTGGGGCAGCGTGGTCGGCAATACGCTCGAGCGCGGCTTCGGCTATACCGCGTACGGCGATCACGCCGCGACGCAGTGCGGCATGGAAGTGGTGCTCGCCAACGGCGACGTGTTGCGAACCGGGATGGGCGGAATCGAAATCGGCACCGCGTGGCAACTGTATCAACCGGGCTATGGGCCTTCGTTCGATGCGATGTTCATGCAGTCGAACTATGGCATCGTCACCAAGCTCGGTGTCTGGCTGATGCCCGCGCCGCCCGCGTATCTGCTCGGCGAAATCCAGTTCCGGCACGAAGAGGATCTCGAAACGATCGTCGATATTTTGCGGCCATTGCGGCTCGATGAAACGATCCGCAACAATGCGGTGATCGAAGGCGGTTTGCGCCGGGCCGCGGGACTGTCGGCCCGTCAGCAGTGGTACGAAGGCAAAGGCGCGATGCCTGAAAGCGCGGTGGCGGCCATGCTCGACAAGCTGAACGTGGGCCGCTGGAATCTTCATTTCGCGCTGTACGGGACGCCTGAATTGATCGACGCGCGTTATGCGATCGTGCAGCGCGCGTTCTCCCGCGTGCCACAGGCGAAACTTTCGGCGGTTCGTTATACGGGCGATGCGCAACCCACCGCGGGCGGCGATCGCAACCTGGCCGGCATCCCCGCGATGAGCGCGTTTCGCATGCTCGACTGGCGCGGCGGCGCGGGCGCGCATGTGGACTTCGCGCCGGTGTGCCCAGCGACCGGCCGCGACGCGCTGCGTCAATATACGATGGTCAAGGCGCGCGCGGCGGAATACGGCTTCGATTACTACGGTGGCTTTACTGCGGGTGTGCGTCATCTGCATCACATCTTCGCGGCAATCTTCGACCGCGACGACGCGAATCAGGTCGAGCAGGCGGGCGCTTTATTGCGTTCGCTGATGAGCGATGCGCGCGCGGCGGGTTACGGCGAATATCGCGCGCATCTCGCGTATATGGATTTCGCGGCGGCGCAGTACAGTTTCAACGACGGCGCGTTGCTGCGGCTTTCGGAAACGATCAAGGACGCCCTCGACCCGAACGGCATTCTCGCGCCGGGCAAGCAGGGGATCTGGCCGGCAGCGTGGCGCGACCGGCGGGGTTATACGTGAGGCGCGTGAGTGAGTTAGTGAGTCAGTGAGCGAGGTGAACAGGCAATGGACCGACGCGCTTTCATGATGACCGGCGCATGGCTCTCGACCGCGGCAGGGGGCGCATGGCCGTGGCTCGCCGATGCCGCCGCTCGCCGCGACACGCTCGCCGTGATCGATTCCACCCTCGCGGGCGGCCCCGCATTCGCCGACTACGTCGCACGCATGAAGCTGCCCGTATTCGAAGCCGGTGACGACATCGGCGCCCTCTGGTACACGACACTTGCGCCGCGTTTCAGGCAGACACCCACGCAAACACCGGCGTCGCTGATCGGCCTCACACGCGCATCCGATTACTTCGTGCTCAGGGAACTTGCCACCCGCGTAGGCCAACTGGTCGAGCACAGCCACGAGCAGGGTGCGGGGCTCGTCGCGCATGTCGCTTTCGCGTTGACGCCGCGTCTTATCCGCTAGAACCCTAGAACTTATAAGCTTTGTTCTTTGGATCGAAGGTGGAATCGTCGAGCGTTTTCGGCGTGATGCTTTCGAAGACGATCTTCTCGAAGATCTTGCCGTCGTTGTCATAAGACTCGACAGTGCGGAAATACGGATGCCGCAGATCCAGCCCGAGCGTTTCTTTCTTCGCATAGAACTGCGGCGGGCCGTTCGGTGTTTCGAAGGTGAAGGCGACCACGCGCACGCCGTCGATCGTTTTCACTTCCACCTGATTCGAGCGCGGTATGCCGGCCTCAATGTATTTTTTGCATTCAGAGAGGTACTGACCGGCAATGTACTCGGTGCCGAGATCGCGCACCTGGTGGTTCGATTGCGCACGAGCGAGGGCGCCGTTCAACGCGGTCCACAGCGGCATCACATTCATGATGCCGCCAAGGTGGCCGTACATTTCGTCGGTGCGCTTGGACTCGTCGTAGATGATTTCCTGGCCGGCGTGCGCGCCGTCGGGCAGCCACTTTGCGTAGATTCGCAGCGGATCGTGGGCGATGCGCACCAGCATGTGATCGGGCTTGTCGGGCCACTGGCCATGAATGCGTTCCGAGCGCGACATGGTGAACTCGTATGACGGAAAACCGTTCGGCCCTTCCTTGATGTAGCGCGGTAACGCAAGCGGATCGAGCGACTGGAACAGCGCGACCAGTTGCGCGTCGTCGAGCTTCTCCATGGCGCCGCTCTGTTGCGCGGCGCGCAGCCACTTGACCTGCTGGTCGAGCGTGAGCTTGCCGACCTGCGAGGACGGCGTGGTGGGCGCCTTGACGGCGCTGTTGGTGTCGAGCGCGGGCGGCGTGTCGTCGTTCTGTGCGAATGCCGGCGGCGTTGCCAGCGCGGCGACGCTGGCCACTAGCGCGCCGATCAGAAGTCCCCGTGACGAAACCGCACGCAATGAAGCGGCTAGGGACGCGCCCAACGTGGCGGTCTCCGACGAAAGACGGGCGAGGCGCATGAAGGCCGGCGAGCGGCTCGAACTACGCGAGCGGCTCAAGCTACTCGAGCGGCGTGAGCGTGCGGACATGCTGTGCTCCATGAATCTCTCCGAAAGGACGGCGCAAGGCGTGGTGCCAGGCGCCTTGCCTGTCAGGCAGGTTTTTGCTTCGCGAGTTCCTCGTCGCGCAGCGCGCGGCGCAGAATCTTGCCGACGTTGGTTTGCGGCAGCTCGTCGCGGAACTCGACGAGCTTCGGCACCTTGTACCCCGTGAGGTTCTTGCGGCAGTGGGCGATCACCTGTTCCGCGGTCAGCGACGGATTGCGCTTGACGATGAACACCTTCACGCGCTCGCCCTGCGCCGCATCGGGCACGCCGATTGCGGCGACTTCGCGCACGTCCGGAAGCATCGCGATCACGTCTTCGATTTCGTTCGGATAGACGTTGAAGCCCGACACCAGGATCATGTCTTTCTTCCGGTCGATCAGGCGGATGAAGCCGCGCGAATCCATCACGCCGATGTCGCCGGTGGCGAGCCAGCCGGCGTCGTCGATCGTCTTGGCGGTTTCTTCCGGACGATTCCAGTAGCCTTTCATCACCTGCGGACCCTTCACGCACAGTTCGCCGGCCTCACCGATGTTTGCCCACGACCCATCGTCTTTCCTGAAGCGTACTTGCGTGGACGGTGCGGGCAGACCGATCGAGCCTTCGAAGTCGCGCAGATTGGTCAGGTCCACCGGATTCATCGACACGATCGGCGAGCACTCGGTCAGCCCATAGCCTTCGATGATCGGCTTGCCGGTGACCGCCTTGAAGCGATCGGCGACCGACTTCTGCGTGGCCATGCCACCGGCCATCGCGAGTTTCAGGTTCGAGAAGTCGCGCTTGCAGAACTCTTCGTTGTCGAGGAACGCGTTGTAGAGCGTATTCACCGCGGTGATGCCGGTAAATTTCTCGTGACGGATGATCATCATCACGCGCTTCATGTCGCGCGGATTGGCAATCAGGATGTTGCGTCCGCCGAGGCCCATGAAGATCAGCGCGTTCACCGTCAGCGAATAGATGTGATAGAGCGGCAGCGGCGTGAGCACCGTTTCGATGTCGCCGCTCAACTGCCCCTCGGACCAGACCTTCGCCTGCAGCAGGTTGGCGATAATGTTCCTGTGCGTGAGCATCGCGCCTTTGGCCACGCCCGTGGTGCCGCCGGTGTATTGCAGGAACGCGATGTCGTTGTGCGTGGGACGTACGGGCGTCAGCGGCCGCGTGTAACCGATCGAGAGCGCGTCGAGCAGCGGCACCGCTTTCGGCAGCTTGTATTCCGGCACCATCTTCTTCACATGGCGCAGCATGAAATTGAGCAGACGTCCCTTCAGATTCAGGCCGTCGGCGAGCAGATCGCCGAGACCCGTCACGATGACGTTCTGTATTTTGGTGCCGGGCAGTGCGTCTTCGACGGTCTTCGCAAAGTTCTCGAACACGATGATGGTTTGCGCGCCACTGTCCTTCAACTGGTGCGCGAGCTCGCGCACCGTGTAGAGCGGATTCACGTTGACCACTACGCCGCCCGCCTTGAGTACGCCGAACAGAGACACCGGATACTGGAACGTATTCGGCAGCATGATCGCGACGCGCTCGCCGGGCTTCACACCGATGCTTTGCAGATACGCGGCGAATGCGGCGGCCTTGCGGCCGAGCTCGCCATACGTCATGTTCGCGCCGACGCTCACATACGCGACGCGCTCGCGGAACTTCGCGATGCATTCGTCGAAGAACTGCACGAGCGATTCGTACTGGTTGACGTCGATCTCATGCGGAACGTCTGCCGGATACGACGCGTACCAGATGCCGTCGGTGTTGGGCGCGCGATTCGCCGCCTGACTGGGCACCGGGTCCGCTGCATTCGCAAGCGGTGTGGATCCGGCGGCGGGCGAGAGCGGGACTTGCGTGGGCTGGGTCATCGGTCGTCTCCTGAAGCAGTCGCTTCATCGGTTTGTATGCTGGTCTTGCAGCCAGTCATTGAAGTCATCAAGGCGGCAATCAAAGCGGTCATTGCTGCAGCCTTCGAAACAAGGCATTCATTGAAACACGCGCTGAGGCAAGCGCGACGCCTAGCGTTCCAGAATTGCCACTACGCCCTGGCCGCCCGCCGCGCAGATCGAGATCAGTCCGCGCGCGGTGCCGGCCGGCTTGTCGAGTTGCGCGAGCATCTTCGCGAGTCCGGCGACGATACGGCCGCCCGTGGCGGCAAACGGATGGCCGGTGGCGAGCGAGCTGCCATTCACGTTCAATTTTGCCCGATCGATCGCACCGAGCGGCCCAGGCAACCCGAGCTGCGTGCGGCAATACTCGTCATCCTGCCACGCCGCGAGCGTGCACAACACTTGCGCCGCGAAGGCTTCGTGAATTTCGTATAGATCGAAGTCCTGCAAGGTGAGCCCGGCACGCGCGAGCATGCGCGGCACGGCGTAGGCGGGCGCCATCAGCAGGCCCTCCTTCTTGTCGAAAAAGTCGACGGCGGCGGTTTCGGACCAGCTCAGATACGCCAGCACTGGCAGGCCATGTTTGGCTGCCCATTCCTCGCTTGCGAGCAGCACGGCGGACGCGCCGTCAGTCAGTGGCGTCGAATTGCCTGCGGTCAGCGTACCCGCGTCGCGATCGAATACCGGCTTCAGACCGGAGAGTTTTTCGAGCGTCAGGTCGGAACGCAGATTGTTGTCGCGCGCAAGGCCACGATACGGGGTCATCAGATCGTTGACGAAGCCGCGCGCATAGGCTTCGGTGAGCTTGCGATGGCTGTCGTAAGCGAGCACGTCCTGCGCTTCGCGCGAGATGTTCCAGCGCTTGGCCATCAGCTCGCAATGCTCGCCCATCGAAAGCCCGGTGCGCGGCTCGCCGTTGCGCGGCAAAAGCGGCTTGAAAAACATGCCCGGCCGCAGTTTGGCGAGCGCACCGACACGTTGGCCGGTACTCTTGCCGCGATTCGCTTCGAGCAGGATCTTGCGCATGCGCTCGTTGACGCCGATCGGTGCATCGGAGGTCGTATCGACGCCGCCCGCGATGCCCACTTCGATCTGCCCAAGAGCGATCTTGTTGGCGACGAGAATGGCCGCCTCCAGCCCGGTGCCGCAGGCCTGCTGCACGTCGTAGGCGGGCGTTTCCTTGGCGAGCGTGGTGGACAGCACGGATTCACGCGTCAGGTTGAAGTCGCGCGAATGCTTGATGACGGCGCCGGCCGCCACTTCGCCAAGACGTTCGCCGTGCAGGTTGTAGCGGTCGATCAGGCCTTGCAGCGTGAAGGTCAGCATGTCCTGGTTCGACGCGGTCGCGTAAGCGGTGTTCGAGCGGGCAAACGGAATCCGGTTGCCGCCGATGATGGCGACGCGGCGCACGGCGGGCAGCGGGTTGGACATGCTTGGCTCCTTTGGGTCGTTCCCTGGTTATTGAACGGTGCGAACGGTGCAAATGATACGAACGGCGAGTAAGGCTGCTTTGCGTTGGTGTGTCTGCAAGCTCAGCAACGATTTGCAGGCGGCTTCAATTCCATGCGGTGACGAAAGCATGCGCGTGCCTGTGGGTGTCTGCCGGTGCCTCATAGCAGCTTCCACTGCATACGGCCACGCAAATGCGGTTTTTCTCCGGTAATGTCGCGCACCTCGATGTCGCGCTCGATCAGCGAAGGCGATGCGCTCCACAGCGACGCCTCGCCCGGCAGCAGCATCGGCAATTTGAATTCGGCACTCAATGTAGCCTCGGCGAGCGGTTTCGGCGGTTGCAGCGCGGCGGCGGCGCGCGCCAGCGTCCACATGCCATGTGCAATCGCACGCGGAAAGCCGAATGCCTTCGCGGACAGCGCGCTCAGGTGGATCGGGTTGTAGTCGCCGGATACGCGCGCGTAGTCGCGGCCCAGTTGCGGCGGCAGTTGCCAGCGCGAGATGCGTTCCAGCGCGACGTGCCCGAGCTCCAGCGGATCGAGCGAACTGCCGCTCGCCGGCACACCGCGTTTCAGATAGACGCTGTCGCCATCCCAAACCGCTTCGCCACGGCGGTACATGCGGGTATGCAGCACGAACGCCTGGCCCTTGTCGTGACGCAGCAGCGCGCCGAATTCCACCTCGACGCGCAACATGTCCTTGTAATTGAGCGGCCGGCGCAGCCGCACGTGGTTCGCCAGATGCACGAGGCCGAGCGCGGGCCAGGGAAACGCCGGGTCGGTGAGCATCAGCAGATGCAGCGGGAAGGCCAGCAGATGCGGATACGTGAGCGGCACGCCATGCTCGGGGATGAAGCCGCAGACCCGCGAATAACGCCAGATCGGCCCCGGGTCGAGGGCGACTGCCGGGCGCACGAGGCGCAACGCCGGCAGGTGTGTGTCGCGCCCGCGTTTGACGATGCCGGACAACGCGCGCCCATACAGTTTCGCCGGCGCAGGCAACTGCTCGATGAAGACGGTCTTCGGACGGGCCGCGCCCGCTGCGTGACCACCCCGGAACGGATCACCCGGTTCACTCATGCTCACGCTCCAATCAGGCTTTGTCCGCACACGCGCACGATCTGGCCGCTCACGCCCGCCGATCCCGGATGCGCGAGCCACGCTATGGCCTGCGCGACATCCACCGGCTGGCCACCCTGGCTCATCGAGTTCATCCGGCGGCCGGCCTCGCGGATGGTCAACGGAATCTTCGCGGTCATCTGCGTTTCGATAAAGCCGGGCGCCACCGCGTTGATCGTGATGCCGCGCGCGCGCAGATGCGGCGCCATGCTTTGCACCCGGCCGATCACGCCGGCTTTCGATGTGGCGTAATTGGTCTGGCCGAGATTGCCGGCAATGCCGCTGATCGACGACACGCCGATGATGCGGCCACCGTCGCGCAGAATGCCCGCCGCGAGCAGGGCGTCATCGATCCGTTCCTGCGCGGACAGGTTGATGTCGATTACGCTTTGCCACGCGGCGTCGGTCATCTTTGCGATGGTTTTGTCTTTCGTGATGCCCGCGTTGTGCACGACGATGTTCACGCCCTGTTCGTCGAGCGCCGCGGCGATCTGCGCGGGCGCTTCGGGCGCGGCGATGTCGAAGGCGAGGGCGGTGCCGTTCAACTGGCGCATGGTCGAGTCGAGCGCCTCGCGCGCCGTGGGAATGTCGATGCCGATCACGTGTGCGCCTTCCGCGGCGAGCACGCTCGCAATCGATGCACCGATGCCACGCGCGGCGCCGGTGACCACGGCACGCCGGCCTGCGAGCGGTTGAATCCAGTCGAATGCCGGGAGGGCATCGGCACCGGTGTGTACGCCGATGCGCACCACCTGGCCCGACACATACGCGGAGCGCGGCGATAGAAAGAATCGCAACGTCGCCTCGATGCCGTGCTCGGCGCCTTGCTCCACGTAGATGAGATTCGCGGTAATGCCGCGCCGTGCCTCCTTGCCGAGCGAACGCGTGAGGCCCTCGAGCGCGCGCTGCGCGGTCCATTGGCGCGGGCTCGCGCAGGCTTCCGGCGGCCGCCCCAGTACGATGATGCGGCCGCACTTGCCGAGCGAGCGCAGCGTATCGTGGAAAAAGCTGTGCAGCGGTTCGAGCTGGCTGCTGTCTTCGATACCGCTCGCATCGAACAGCAGGGCGGCGAGCTTGCCGTGCGAACCGGACTCCGCCGGTTCGAAACGGCCCGTCATCAAACCATGGCGATTCGCGAGCGGCACCCATAGCGCCGCGCTTTCATGGGCCACGCTGGTCATGCCGATGCTCGTCACGAGATTCGCGAGCGCATCGAGCAGACGCGGTTCGCGGCCCGCCCCGATCGCGATCAGTCCGTCGAACTCAGGCCGGTCCGCGCAATAACGGTGCAGCACCTCGGGCTTCGGTAAGCCTAACGAGCGCGCGAGGCGCGCGCCGAATGGCGAGTTGACGAAGTTCAGGTAAGAGTCTTTCATATTATTGATTGCTCCGCTGGCCACGCTCCGAAGGAAGTCCCATCGGGGACTTCAAACGTGTGTCAGTGTGCACCCAGTTTGGGGCATCTGGGTGAGCCCCGCCTGGATGTTTTTTTCAAGGCGCTCAGGCCGCGAACTCCAGCGCTTTTTCGAGCGCGTCCTTGCGCTTTTGCAGATTGGCGAGCATGTCGAAGTCGGGCGGGAAGTCGTCGACCTTCACGACTTGCGCGCCATACCGCGCATAGTCCTCGAGCACGCGGCGATCGTCCGCGTCGATCAGGCCTTTCTGTTGCGCCGTCTCGGTCCACGCGGCCAGTTGCGGCAGGCTCTGCGGCATCGGTTCGAGCAGGCCTTGTTTGACTGCGTCGCGCAGTTTCTGGTCGATCTGCGTGAAGCGCGGGTTCAACTCGAACACCAGCTCGCCGTAGCCGAGCGCGTCGACATCCGGATGCGGCACGTACGAGTCGGACACGAGGCGGTTGCGTGCCGCGCCCGGCGTTTGCATCAGCTCCGCGATCTCCGTGCCGAGGCGATCGGACGGCTCGCGATACGGCAGGCCGAATGGGAATGCCAGCACGCGCACGAGACCCGCGGCGAGGCGGTTCGGGTAATTCGCGAGCACACCGTCGAGCGCGTGCTGCGCTTTGTACAGCGAATCTTCGACGCCCCAACGCACCAGTGGCAGGTCTTCTTCCTGACGGCCTTCGTCTTCGAAACGTTTGAGCGTCGCGGAGATCAGGTAGAGCTGAGAGAGCACATCGCCGAGGCGCCCGGAGATGCGTTCGCGCCGTTTCAGATCGCCGCCGAGCACGAACATGGAGACGTCGGCGAGCAACGCGAAAGCCGTCGAGATGCGAGTGGCCGCGCGGTAGTACGACAGCAGCGGGGCGTACGCCGTGCGCGGTTTGGTGATGAACGCGCCGCCCGTGACGCCATAAACGAAACTGCGCACCACATTGGAGAGCGTGAAGCTGACGTGACCGAAGAAGGCCGCATCGAAATCGCGCAGCGCCTTGCTGCGATCCGTTTCGCGCGTGGCCTCCATTTCCTTCAGCACATACGGATGACAGCGAATCGCTCCCTGGCCGAAGATGATCAGGCAACGCGTGAGAATGTTCGCGCCTTCCACGGTGATCGCGATCGGCACCTGCTGATAGGCGCGCGCGAGGAAGTTCGACGGCCCCATGCAGATGCCCTTGCCGGCGGCGACGTCCATGCCGTCGTTGATGACCATGCGGGCGCGTTCGGTGATGTGATACTTCGCGATCGCCGAAATCACCGAGGGTTTTTCGCCGAGGTCCACCGCCTGCGCGGACAGGCGGCGCGCGGCGTCCATCACGTAGAGATTGCCGCCCATGCGGCCGAGCGCTTCCTGCACGCCCTCGAACTTGCCGACGGGCGTGCGGAACTGGCGGCGTATCGCGGCATAGGCACCGGTGCCGCGCACGGCGATCTTCGCCATCCCCACATTCGACGACGGCAGCGAAATCGCGCGGCCCGCGGCGAGACACTCCATCAGCATGCGCCAGCCGTTGCCGACTTGCGCGCGGCCGCCGATCACCCAGTCGAGCGGAATGAAGACGTCCTTGCCCGAGTTCGGACCGTTCTGGAACACCGCGTTTAGCGGCCAGTGACGGCGGCCGATGTTGACGCCCGGATGGTCGGTCGGAATCAGCGCGCAGGTGATGCCGGGCTCTTCGTCCGAGCCAAGCAGATGGTCCGGATCGAGCGCGCGGAATGCAAGGCCGAGTACGGTCGCGATCGGTCCCAGCGTGATGTAGCGCTTGTCCCACGTGACGCGAAAACCGAGTGTCTCGCGGCCTTCGAACGTGCCCTTGCAGACGATACCGACATCGGGAATCGCCGCTGCATCGGAACCGGCGTAAGGGCTCGTCAACGCGAAGCAGGGGATATCGTCGCCACGGGCGAGGCGGGGCAGATAGTGGTTCTTCTGCTCTTCGGTGCCGTAGTGCATCAGCAGCTCGGCCGGGCCGAGCGAGTTCGGCACCATCACCGAAACGGCGGCGGCCGAGCAGCGCGTGGAGAGCTTCATGATGACCTGCGAATGCGCGTAAGCGGAGAACTGCTTGCCGCCGTACTGCTTCGGAATGATCATGCCGAGAAAGCCGCGCTCCTTGATGTACTGCCAGGTTTTCGGCGACAGGTCCTGCCACACCATGGTGGTTTCCCAGTCATTCGCGAGATCGCACAGATGCTCGCATTCGACATCGAGAAACGCTTGCTCCTCGGTGGTGAGCGTAGCCGTGCCGTAGCCGAGCAGCGTGTCCCAATGCGGGCGTCCGGAGAACAGTTGGGCGTCCCACCAGACGGTGCCGGCTTCGATGGCGTCGCGCTCGGTCGGCGACATCTCCGGCAGGATTTTGCGGAAAATGTCGAGCACCTGTTTCGTGAGCCACGTACGGCGCAGCGGTTTGATCGTGAGGACGAGGGCGGGGAAGACGAAGACGATCGCGAGCAACGTTGTCGCCACTGGCCCCGCCGCTCCGCTGATATGCGCGGCCGCCACCCAGACGATCATGAAAGCAAGCCACCATGAGGCGCGCGCCTGAACGTAGACGAGCGCGAGAGCGGCAATGACGAGTACCAGGGTGAACCACGACATAACGTTTCCTCCTGTTTCGATGGTGCGTGCGAACGCATCCACGGATCGCGGACGGCTCGCGTTCTGTTGGTCTTCTGACTGGCGGTGTTACTGCTGCGTCGCGCGCTCGGGGCGCTTTTGCGTTGCGCCCCTGCTGCGCTCTTCGTGTCGTTTTTTCAATTCGACAGCGTGATGTTGTTTAGGTGCGGGACTTAGACGTGCTGCTCGGATATGCGGTATTCATTCATGTTTTTGCACGCGGACGGCCCATCGCAGCACCGCCCGCATCAGCTTCAGTTCCGATCAAGCCGTGCCGTGCAACGCGGGCTGAAACGGACTCGCCTCCATGCTGCCGCCGCGTTGTTCGCCGTCCGAGACTGCGGGTCCCGACGATTCAAATCCGCCTGAGGCCTGCTGTGTACCCGCTGCCGGGTTCGCGCATTCCATCTGGCCTTCGGCGCCGCCTTCGGTGGCGTCGCCCAGCACGGCGGCAAACGTGGCCAGTTGCGAGCCGTCGGGCAAGGGCGCTTTCAGCGCGGCCACCATCAGCGATGCAAGACGCGCGATCAGTTGCAGGTCGTTCATCGACTTGCCCTGCGAGAACTCCGAGATCAGGCTGTCCGTATCGGTGCCGGCCAGCACCCCGGATAGCGCGCCGATCGCGAAGTGCAGACGCCAGCCGAGTTCTTCACGCGGCAGATGCGGCAGCGCACGCTGGAACGCATCGAAAAAGCGAATCGCAACGGACTCGTAATGCGCATTGAGAAAGTCGCGAATGAACGACGACGGATCGGTATAGGCACGCCCCAGCAGGCGCAAAAACGCCTTGCCGCCGATGCGCGGATCGCGCGACAGCCGCAGCGCCGGAATGAACATGGCGCCGAGCACGTGCTCGCAGGTCAGACGCGCGCCGAGCATTTCGTCGAAGCGGTCGAGCAGCTTGAGCCGCTCCTGGTTGAGCCGGTCGAGCCGGCGCGACAGCATCGAGTGAATCAGCGATTCCTTGCTGCCGAAGTGGTAGTTGACTGCCGCGAGATTCACTTCGGCCCGCGAAGTAATCTGGCGCAGGGACATGGCCTCATAGCCGCATTCGATGAACAGTGTTTCGGCGGCGTCGAGGATGCGGGACTTCGTGTCGCCGGCATGCCGGCCTGTTGTGCGAACTGCCATTTTGCGTCTCCCAGTTGCCGGGCATCCGGCCCGCAAACAAGCGATTCAAATGACTATTTGAAACAGCCGTTTTTTTCAGGATAAAGAAGGATCGGGACTGCGATCAAGGGCTCGGTGTGGACTAACTCCTCTAGAAGACCTGACGAAGGTCCGTTTTTCCAATGCGCGCGGGCGCGTCAAGCCGCGCGGAAATAAAAAAGGCCGTTCCGATCGAAATCGGAACGGCCTCGTATTGCTTGCTACCTGTGTTTGGCCTTGCGTTTGTTTTCTGACGCCGGGTTCGAGCGTTCCTGCTTTGCGTTTGCCCGGCGCCTGCATTGCTGCTTGCGCTGCATTGTGGCGGTTCGAGCCGCCTTTGTAGCTATTGTGCCCGATAACGCGCCGGCGAAATAGCTGTTTAGTTCGAACGCTTGAAGCTGTGCCGCGAGGCGGCTTCCTTAGGTGCTTGCCGCGACCTCTTTCGCCGATTGTGTCATGTCGATGCCGCGGCGTTCGCGGCTGAACGGAATCAGCGCGGCGATCACCACCACCACGATACCGATCACGACGGCCATGACCAGTGCGTAGTTGTTGCCGTGTGCTTCGGCAGCGCTCGCCTGCAGAGGGCCGTTCACCGACGCGATCAGATTGCCGAGCTGGTACACGAGGCCCGGGAACGTCGCGCGAATTTCATCGGGCGAGATTTCGTTCAGGTGCACCGGAATTACACCCCATGCCCCTTGTACGGAGATCTGCATCAGGAAGGCACCGGCCGCGAGCAGCACAGGCGTGGTGGAGAAAGCCCACAGCGGCAACACCGGCAACGCGATTAAGGCGGCGATGAAGATCGCGCGCTTGCGGCCGATCTTCTCCGAGAACCAGCCGAAGAACAGGCCGCCGCAAATCGCGCCGATGTTTAGCGTGATCGTGATCCACGACACCGTATGCGCGTCGAATCCATGCTGCACGCGCAGGAAGGTCGGATACAGATCCTGCGAACCGTGCGAGAAGAAGTTGAACGCGGTCATCAGCACGATCGAGTAGAGCGACAGGCCGATGTTCTGCTTCAACGTGGCGACGAGACCCGGGCGCACTTTCTTCTCGAGCGTCTTGAAGGCCGGCGACTCCGGCACGTGTGCTCGCACGTACAGCACGAGCAACGCCGGCAGCACGCCGACGAAGAACATGCCGCGCCAGCCGATGTATTGATAGAAGACGCCGAACACGACGGAGGCGAGCAGGTAGCCGCTCGGATAGCCGGCCTGCAGGAGGCCCGAGACGATGCCGCGCGACTTGGGCGGCACGGTTTCCATCGTCAGTGCGCCGCCCACGCCCCATTCGCCGCCCATCGCGATACCGAACAGGGCGCGCAGCACGAGCAGGGTGGTCAGGTTAGGCGAAAAGCCGGACAGCAATTCCAGCAGCGAGAAGCACGCGATGTTGACCATCAGCGTCGGACGGCGACCGTACTTGTCAGCGAGCCAGCCGAAAATCAATGCGCCGACTGGACGCATTATCAGGGTCAGCATAATGCCGAAGGCAACCGTCGGGATGTTTGTATTGAATTCCGCCGCGATATCTTTCAATACGAACACCATTAGAAAGAAATCGAATGCGTCGAGAGTCCAGCCCAGATAGGCGGCGATCGTGACGTTTCTCTGTTCCCGTGTCCAGCTCATTGATTGTTCTCCTGAGTCTCCAATAACCCGTGTTTGACGACGGGCGGCTCTGCAGCCCCGTGCGACCCGTGGCGCGGGCTTCGAGCGAGTGTACGCCGAGCGTTAAACGCTTGCATGGTTGATGCCGCGTTTATCCGTATTAATCCCTGGAGCGAATTCCGGTGCGAATCTCAATGCATGGCGGATGTCGGCTTAATGTAATTATCGTATTAACCGCGTTTGATAAATTGTTTGTTATTCGTAATGTATTTCGTGTCGGTGAACTGAGGTAAGACGAGCGGTGGGGGGGCGACAAATGCATGCGTCGTCCGCTCTCATGATCCGGACAGGCTCAAGGGCTTACGTTTCTGTTGCAGGAAGCGGATGCGTGCCACCTATGCGCATGACGCATCAGTCGAGTAGAAAAAGCAATTTGATTCATGTTGCGACGCGGAATAAGATGATCGCTATCCCATTAATTCCGCCTCTGTCGACGCACCATGTCAGTCAAATCAATTACTTCGGAGCCACGGCGCCGCGCGCGCAATCCACTTGCAGCATTGGCCGTCGTCACGTTGCTGACGGGGATCGGCGCCGGTCTCGGCGGCATGTTACTCGCCTTGCTGCTGCACGGCATTCAGCACCTCGCATATGGCTACAGCGTGACGCACGTCATCAGCAGCGAGAGTTTCCTGGAAGGTGTCACCGATGCGACGCCTGAGCGGCGTGTGCTCGTCCTGACGATGTGCGGACTGGTGGCCGGGCTCGGCTGGTGGTTGCTGTATCGCTTCGGGCGGCCGCTCGTCAGCATTCGCCAGGCCGTCAAATCCGACGATCCGCGTATGCCTGTGGTGAGCACCACCGTGCATTCGCTGCTGCAGATCGTGACGGTGGCGCTCGGC
This sequence comes from Paraburkholderia madseniana, assembly GCF_009690905.1. Lineage (GTDB taxonomy): Bacteria > Pseudomonadota > Gammaproteobacteria > Burkholderiales > Burkholderiaceae > Paraburkholderia > Paraburkholderia madseniana. The sequence goes on along the minus strand of NZ_VOSW01000062.1, from coordinate 30,888 downwards.
TCGCCGCTCGGACGCGAAGTCGCGCCGCGCGAGATCGGTTCGGCGCTGGCCGGCTGGCTCTCGCGCCGCGCGGGCTTATCGGTCGAGCAAAGCCGGATCATGGTCGCGTGCGGTGCCGGCGCGGGTCTGGCCGCTGTCTACAACGTGCCGCTCGGTGGCGCGGTGTTCGTGCTCGAGGTTCTGTTGGGCACGTTTGGCTCGAAGGCCTTGGTGCCTGCCGTGGTGACATCGGCCGTCGCGGCGCTGGTCGCGCAATTCGGTCTGGGCAACGAGCATCAATATCTGGTGTCGTCGTTGACGGTGAGTACGTCGCTGGTCGTCTGGTCTGTGGTGTGCGGTCCGATTTTCGGTGCTGCTGCGTGGGGCTTTACGGAGCTGACGAAACGCGCGCGTGCAGAGGCGCCCAGGGATTGGCGTTTGCCCGTGTTGTCGCTGTTGAACTTCGCAATCATCGGCGTACTGGCGATGCACTTTCCGCAGTTGCTCGGCAATGGCAAAGGGCCTGCGGGCCTGGCGTTCGACGGCAACCTGACGATGGCGCTCGCGGCCATGCTGCTGGTGCTGAAGGTGGTGATCACCGCGAGTAGTTTGCGTGCGGGTGCTGAAGGCGGCTTGTTGACGCCCGGGCTTGCGAATGGCGCGTTGTTGGCGATCGTGCTCGGCGGGGCCTGGAGTCTGTTCTGGCCGGGCGCTTCTTCAGGCGCGTTTGCCGTTGTCGGCGCGACGGCGTTTCTGGCTGCTTCGATGCAGATGCCGGTTACGGCTGTGGTGCTCGTTTTTGAATTTACCCGGGTGAACCACGACTTTCTGATTCCAGTTTTGTTTGCCGTCGGCGGCGCTGCGTTGAGTTTTCAGGCATGCGCGAAGTGGGCGCCGGCGCTGCAGTTCAGTTCTGGTTTCAACTGGGGTGGGGCGGGCAAAGCGCGATAGGTTTTTTTGCCTTTGCCGTCTTGCCCGCCAGTCGTGGCTGACGGCTTGGCGTGGTTTAAATTCCGTTATCTGAAGCTGCCCCAAAATCGGGGATGCTTTATCACCAGGTGTATTTCGCGTTGGCTAGCACGGTTCGCTCGTTGCCGAACGCGCAGACCGCGTACGATTGGCAGCCGCTGATGTAGTGACGGTCGAACAGGTTTGCCACGTTCAGTGCGAAACGCCAATTGCGGCTGTGATAGTGCAGTGCCGCGTCGTACAGCGTATAGCTTGCGACCGTCAGCGAGTTGTCCGGCGCACCCGCGGACGCGCTCTGGTAGCGGATCCCACCACCGATCCCGAAGCCGGCGAGCGCTCCTGTATGCCATGTCCAGTCGGTCCACAGCGATGCCATCTGGCGAGGGCGAGGGACGTCGACCGGCCAGTTGTTCAGCGACGCGTCGTTTGCCTTTACGTTCTTCACATCCTGATAGATGTATGACGCGATAATCGACAGTTCGCGCGACACATCTCCGACCGCGTTCAGCTCGATACCGCGCGAACGCACCTCGCCAGTCTGTACGGAGGACGTGCCGGTCGGGTCGAGATTCGTCGGTGTCGGTGTCACGACGTTCGTCTGGTTGATCTGATAGACGACTGCGCTCAACATCAGGTTCTTGCGCGGCGGCTGCCAGCGCAGGCCCGCCTCGATCTGCCTGCCGCGCGTCGGCTCGGGCAATCCGCGGCCGAACATCCTCACGCCGATAACCGGATTGAACGAGGTCGAATAGCCGACGTACGGTGACAGCCCGTAGTCGCCCTGGTACGTGAGGCCGACGCGGCCCGAGAACGCGCTGACATCCTGTTTCGTCTGTGTGCTGGCCTCGTGGTCGTCCTGCTGCATGTTGACCCAATCCTCGCGGCCGCCGAGCGTCAAGGCCCAGCGGTTCCATTTGACCTGGTCCTGCGCGTACACGCCGAACGTGTTCATTGCCGTGTGCAAGTCCTGGCGGCCGAACGACGTCGGGCCCGAGAAGATCTCGGTCGTGACCGGCGTGTAGACCGGGTTGTAGAGGTTCAGGTCCGGCGCCAGCGCGAGCCATATGCTGTCGGTCGTCGTCTGCCGGTTGTACTGAAAGCCGAGCAGCAGCAAATGCTCGAGCGGCCCCGTGCCGAAACGCGCCTGCGCGTTGTTGTCGATGTCGAAGCGGCTGTAGTTCAGTTGAAACAGCCCTGCGTAACGAGTAATGTCGGTCGTGCTGCCCTCGGCAAGACCGCCGCCGAAGACCGACGCGTCGTCAAGCGACAAGTGCATCCAGCGCAGGTTCTGGCGCAACGTCCAGATCGAATTCAGATCGTGCGAGAACTGGTAGCCGAGCGACCACTGTTTCTTTCGGTAGTCATTAAATGTCGGTTCTCCCGTGTAGACGTCATGTGACAGTTGACCATTCGGGTTTGGCAGGACGGTGCCCTGCGCGGGCAGGAAGTTGTGTGAAATATCATTCCAGTCCTGCAGGTAGGTCGCAGTAAGCGTCAACGAGGTGTCAGAATCCGGCCGCCAGCGGAGCGACGGTGCCAGCGCGACGCGCTGGTCCGCGTTCGGGCCGCTCAGCGCATTGCCGTCGCGCGCGACGCCAACGAAGCGATACGCGTACTTGCCGTCGTCGTCGAGCCTGTCGCCGATGTCGAGCATCGTCTGCTTGCGCGCGTAGTTGCCGATCTGCACGCCAACCTCGCGCACGCGCTCGCCGTCGGCCTGCTTCGTCTGCACGTCGACGATCGCGCCCGGATCTCCGGCCCCATACAGAACCGACGCTGGCCCGCGTAGCACAGTGACGCTGTCGATCATATACGGGTCGACGCGCCAATTCGCGATGGGTGTCGTATTCGGCGCTTGCAATCCGTCGACGAACAAAGTCGGAGTAAAGCCGCGTAGTGCTGCATACAAATCGGTGCGGCTGTCGGACCCAAACGATGCGAAGCCTGGCACGTAGTGCAGCGCCTGGTTGAGGTCGGTCGCGCCCGTCATTTCGATCTGCTGCGCAGTGACGACGTTGATCGTTTGAGGAACCTCGGTGATCGGCGTGTCGGTCTTCGTGCCGGTTGTGGTGCGTTTGCCGACGAGCCCGAGTGACGACAGGTTCGCCACGTCTTTCACTTTTATCTCCGACAGCGTGACGCCGGGCGCAACATCCGCCTGTACCGCGGTGTCCTTCGCTTGCGCATCATTCGCTGGTTGCGTCACCTGCGCGTGCGCGTGGCCGGTAGCCGCTGCGCAAAATATCCCCCTCGCAGCAACCGTGATCGCACGTCGCCCCGTGCCCGTTGCCCACCCCATCTTCTGTTGCTCCATCTAGCTGGCCGCCTGCTCGGCCGGCCCGTTTTTCAATGAGCGACAACCGTCCGGCCGTCGCTCCCATTCCAGGTTGCGCGGCCAACACCGGTGACAGCATCCTGTTACGTTACCAGGGGCGCGAGACATCGTTTGTTTCGTGCGGTGCGAGAGCAAGAGCCTCGATGCCTGCGAAATCCAGCGCTTCGAGGCAGCGCCGCATTTCAGTCAGAAACGCTGCGCACGAGGGGTGAATCCTGATCATGTTTTCTATCCATCGCTCTATGTCCGTCAGGCGTCCGTCCTTCGCGAGAACTGCCAGTTCCTGGCGGTCGCTCTCAGGAGGAGCGGAAACGGCGAACCCGTGTTTGCGTTGTGGGCGGATATGAGCAGAGCCGCCGGAAGAATACTGTGCGACGTTCGACGGCGAAGCATCCGTATCTTCCGTAATGGGAGCGATGAGTCCGAAAGAAAACGAGGTGCCACGTTGCGGCGCGCTTGAAACGCGCAAGTCGCCGCCCATTGTGTTGACAATGCGCTGCGCAATAATGAGGCCGAGGCCAGTGCTACCGTTCACCGCCTGTATCTGGCGAAAAGCCGTAAAGAGTTTCGATTGCGCTTCAATGTCGATACCGATGCCGGTATCGGCGACCTCAAAACTCATGTGCCATTGATCGTCCTGCAGGCGCGCGCTCACGGTCATCGTGACGAAGCCGTCGCGGGTGAACTTGGACGCGTTCGACAGCAGATTGAGCAATACCTGTTGCAACCGGCGGCCGTCGATCGTCAGTCGACGGGGCAACGACGTCAGTGCCTGATAGTTGAACTGGTTGTTCAACTGCGCGCAGAGTGCGAGCGCGTATTCGGCAATGTCGTCGAGAAGTGCAGGCAGGTTGGTTGCGACCGGGGCGATATCCAACGGCTGCAACTCAGTTTTCGCGTACCCAACCAGTTCGTCGATCAGGCCGAGTTGATAGTTCACGCTGCGCTCGATTGCCTGGATCGGTCGCACCTGCTTCGAATCCGCCAGATCCCGTAGCTGTCTGGCGTAACCCGTAATCGTAGCGAGCGGCGCACGGAGGTCATGACTGACATAACCCAAGGTTTCGATCAGTTGCTGGTTTTTCTCCTCGGCGTAAAGCAATGCTTCGTTCAGCTCCAATGTGCGCTGTGCAACCTGATCGCGTAGGCGCTCGTGTTCGCTTCTTTGCCAGTCCGCAAGTTCTGTCCTTGCCGCTATTCGCTGCTTTCCGACGTGGTTTATCCACGCTGCAAGCACAATAAGGTTGGTGGCTAGGCCAATAATTGCAACGACCGGGTTCGGATGAATGTCGGACTTCAGCCAGGCGAGAGCTGTCGGCAAGGACCCGAGCGTTTCGAGCATGCGCAACGCAAAGCTGAACAGCGAGAAGATCATGACGAGCAGCATGATCCGCGCGGTGGGGGTCGACTGACGCGCGAGGCGTGCAGCGATAATCACCGTGAAGACACCGAACAGCGCATTGACATACACGCCGACTTGTGCGAACACGAACAGATTGCCGAATGCGGCGCCTATTGCGGCAACGCACTCCAGCAACGCAAACCCGAACAGTATGTAGCGTGCTGGCAGGTTTGCTTTTTCGCTGTGAGAGATGCGCAGGATAAAGACAATGAACAGCAGCACGGCAGTACATCCGAGCACCGTCACACTTCTCGCACTCCACTCGGTTGCGAACGGCCACAGATATAGCTTCGTATAGCCGCGATCCGCAGCTTCGAACAGCGCCGTCATGGCACACAGTGCTGTCAGGACGAGAAACGAGACACTGCGGGAAAAATAGGCGATGAGCAGCGCGCACCACGCCAGTGCAAGTGTGCCGCCGATCAATCCTCCGTCCCAGAGCGCTGCGCGTTTCTCCAGCGCGTCATATGCCGCTGCGGAATACAGCCTCGGTTCGAGCGTGATTGCGGTATCGCTGGCCACCCGGATGAGAAACAGGCGCTGTTCACCGGGAGCGAGCGTGAAATCCGCCAACGGATACCGGGACGAAAAGGGCTGGGATGCGAGGCTGGTGGGATCGCTGCGGTCATGTGTCCAGTGGCCGCTGCGTTCGGTGTAAAAGTCTACGTTCTCGAGGCGCGCGTCCGGGAGCACGAGAACGAGCGGGAGGGCTGTTGAACTGTGGTTGCTCACCGACACGTGGAGCCACCATGCCGAGTGGGTGAAACCTGGTTTCAGTCGACTCCGTTGCATGGGAAGGAAGCCTTGCGTGGCTCCGGCGGACAGTGTGAGTATGTCGTCCAATCTCATCTTGCCCGAGACGTCTTCGAATACCTGCACCTGGTCCAGGGTGGGGACCCGTTGTGTCTGTTTCCCAGTGGCGTCGAGACCGACGGCCAACGAGTGAGTGGCCCACCAGCTCAGACATAAGCACAGTAAGCGGAGCCACCTAGTCGTAGTCATGATGTCGTTACTCTGCCTCGAGGGCGGTTTCCACGGTATCAGCCAGATCCCGACTGCGAAATTCCTCCCGATAGGTTGACGGGGGCATACCAAATCGCTCGCGAAACGCCGTGGCGAAATTCGCGGCACTGGAAAAGCCAATTTCTTCGGCGATGCTTGCGATACTCAACGGCGTGCTGCTCAATAGCTTTTGTGCAATCCGCAAGCGTTCGTCGCGGAGATACTCGAATACTGTTTGGCCAAGGTTGTCCCGAAACGCACGCGACAGTCGTTTTTCATTGGTCCCCACGAGGCGGGCGAGTTGTTCGACCGTTGGCGCATCGTTCAGCCTTTGCGACAAATGTCGAATGGCCGCGCGAACGATGACGCTGTTGCCTGTGAAGTCCGAAGCGGATACCTCATCGTCGGTGTGCCGATTGCCGCGCGTCCGGGCGAGGTGTACGCGAATCCGTGCAAGTACCTCGTCCGCCTCGAATGGCTTGAGTACGTAGTCCACGCCACCGATTTCCAGACCGTTGATCCGATCGTGAAGGTCCCCAGCCACGGTCAGAAATATGACGGGAATCGCAGAGGTGCGGGGGTCAGCGGCAAGCAGCCGGCAGGCGGCGAATCCGTCCATCCGCGGCATCCGTACGTCCATCAGGATCAGGTCGGGTGAAATCGCCAGTGCTCGTTGATAAGCCTGTGACCCGTCGAATCCGACGCTGATCCGGCATCCAGCATTGCGCAATACGTCAATCAACAATCGAAGCTGGTCCGGCTGGTCGTCTACCACAAGAAGATGGGCATCCGTGAGGGCAGTGTTTCGGGGCGACATCGTGTAGGCGAAAGGAGCTGACGGGTACGTTCCTGGATAACGGCGGCTGATTGCTCAGCTTGAGGCTCGCGGGGATCGGTCGCCAGCATAAAGCCGCGAAGCGTACCAGATTGTTAATTCAATTTAAATCGAGCGGTTTCCACACGGATAGCAAAAGAATTTTCCCTCCGGCAAAGCATTTCGTCCCTCGAGCAAAACGATTGCGGCAGTAACGCTGCCCATAATTCCTCGCGTCCTTACACAAAGTTGCTAATTCAAACATTTGTAGCCGTGGACATCAGCGGTTTGACTGCGGCGATCGGCGCCTTGTAGCGACAGGCGCTATCGAACGGCACGCCGGGAAAAACAGACGGCGCGGGCAAGCCAAAGACTCATCAAATTGAGCGTGACGGAGACCGGATATGAATCCCTTTATTGATCATCAGACAAGCGAGAGCGGAACGTAATGAACAAAAGCAGATATAAGTTGGTTTGGAATCGTCGAGTTGGCGCGCTGGTCGCGGCAGCCGAGACGCAGCGCGGCGTGCAGGGCGAAGCGGGACAAACGGAAATGGGGCAGGGTGGTAGTCCGCTCACGTCCAAAGTGCCGCTGGCTGTATTGACAGCACTCATGCTGTCGGCGGGATATGCGCATGCGGACAACCTTGCAGTGGGCGGTGAAACCGGAACTACCGTCGTAACGATTGGTGGTGCAACGGCGCCGGTCGCCAGTACTGGCGGAGGTGGTTTCGTTGCTGCGGCTGGTGCCGACGGCTCAAGCCAGAATACTGCTGTTGGCGTTAATGTGTCAGCGCAGGGCGGGGCCGCAACCGCTCTGGGTGATACGGTAACTGCAAGCGGCCAGAATGCCACGGCAGTTGGCGCAAATTCGGTCGCAACCGGCAACCAAGCAGTAGCTTTCGGCGGTGGGTCGAGCGCGGCGAATCCTAACTCGACTGCGATTGGTGCTCAGGCACACACTACTTTTCAGTTCTCAACGGCGGTCGGCACCAATAGTTCAGCCGCGGGCGGCACGGCGGTGGGTTTTCAGGCGAACGCGAGTGCAGGTGACGCTACGGCCATAGGTGTGGATTCCGTTGCATCCGGGATCGGTAGCGTTGCAGTTTCCCGCGCACAGGCAACTGCCCAGAACGCAATCGCTATTGGTGAGAATGCCTCGGCAGTTGATGTGAATTCCGTAGCGTTAGGGGCCGGGTCGAACGCAACCACCAACAGCGCCACGGCAGTTGGTCCCTTAGCGACGGCAAGCGGCGGCAGCGCGACGGCGCTCGGCAACTCAAGCTTGGCGAGCGGGGGATCGGCTATTGCAATTGGTCAGTCTTCAACCGCATCAGCAATTACTTCTGTCGCGATTGGATTTAATGCGAACGCCGCATCGGCCAATGCGGTTGCGCTGGGCACTCTCGCGCAAGCGACAGGCGCAAATTCAATCGCGATCGGTAACGCAGCCGCGGCTTCGACCGCTGAATCGACGGCGCTTGGTTCCGGAGCGGTTACGCGTGCGGCGACGAACGTGAGTAGCGTCACGCTGAACGGTGTCACCTTCGGTGGCTTCGCAGGCGCGACGCCGACCGGTGTCGTGAGTATCGGCGCGGTGGGTCAGGAACACCAGTTGCAAAATGTCGCCGCAGGGCAGATTAGCGCAACGAGTACGGACGCGGTGAACGGCTCGCAGCTTTTCTCAATTGCTTCGCAGGTTTCGGCACTCTCGACCAATCTGGCGTCAATCACAACCACGGTCGACAGGATTTCGACATCCGGCTCGAATGGCACGGTTGCAGACCCGACAGGTACGGCAGTTGGTAACAATTCGGTCGTATCCGTTCCCAACGGAACGGCTGTTGGTAACGGCTCGAATGTCTCGGGTCAAGATGGTACGGCAATCGGCACGAACTCGACAGTCACGGCTTTGCGTGCAACCGCCATCGGCACGAATTCCAAAGTCACAGGCACGGATTCGACCGCAATCGGCACCAACAGCCAGGCCACCGCGAATAATTCGGTTGCCCTGGGTGCAAATTCAGTTGCAGACCGGGACAACACGGTTTCGGTCGGTGCGCCGGGTGCTGAGCGTCAGATTACCAACGTTGCAGACGGTACGGCTCCGACTGATGCAGTCAACGTGCGGCAGTTGAATGGCGCAATCAACAGCGTTCGCGATGACATGCAGAAATATCGCCGTGACGCGAGCGCGGGTACAGCGTCCGCAATCGCCATGGCGAATTTGCCGCAAGCTGTGTTGCCGGGTGAGAAGGTTGTAGCACTCGGAGCCGGCAGCTACGGCGGGCAGTCTGCGATGGCTCTGGGTCTGTCGGTCGCGACGCAAAAGTGGATGGTCAAAGGCTCGATTACTACGGGTGTTTCTGGTCACGGTTCCGTGGGTGCAGGCGCGGGCGTTGGCTATCGCTGGTAAGTGATTTGTCGGTATCCCGCTGCCGCCGCCCTTGTGTCGCGGCAGCGGGCGAAGCGCCGGGGAAAGTTGCAGAGGAAGAGCATGTTAATAAAAGTGCGAAGTGGCACGAAATGAAAACGCGTCGATCAATCCCGCTCCTGCTTCTGCGAAAAACGAATCAGTCGGCGCGGGCGGACGTTGAAGGAGTAGAAGCGGCTGGGAACACAGCAGTATCGAATGAATTTCCATTTCATTTTCACTCCCTGGCTTTCACAAGGGCGTGAGAACAATGGCGAGACTGGAAGAGTCTTCGTTATCTGTCTTGCATGAATTTAATTAATAAGAATTGTTTCACAAAACTGACTTAAAAAATACCGGGAAAAGTACAGGAAATCCTTAGTTTTCCGTAAGGAAATCCCGATGCGTATTTAATCTGTATGGCGTTGAAAGGATTATGAAATAAATTACGTTCCGCGCATCGATGACTTTCGCAGCAAGGCCCGGCAGCCCGCTGGCAGCGATTTATGGCCGCAATGCAAACACCATGCCGCGTCGAGCGTGACGCAGTCCAAAGGCGAATTCGCAATAGGTTCATGGCTCACCAATTGTTAAATTTTGCAATGCCCAGATGTCGCAAAGGCTTTTTGTAGACAAATTAAAAGACCTATGAGAAAGTTCCCTGCGAGCACTTAACTTTCTTTTCATTACACGATTTAATAAAGAGAGATGTCGCATTCGATGCGAATAGCTTGGCGGTCTTCGTCTCACATAGTGCTCAAGATGTTGCGAGAAAGAAAAGCGGTGCGTGTAGCCTGGCGCAAGACTATTTGTCATGCCACGAGCCGAGGGAACGTTGCAACAGGCTACTGAGGGGCAGTAACGATGAATATCCCAGTCGGAACAGAGCCGGGCACTGGCTCGGCGAAGAAAGCGCATCAGCCTGGCCGGCAATTGGCGCTCCGCCACGCGACCGCCTTTCCTCTACGTCTCCCCTTCGGACCTTCATAACCCAGACATTCGTCGAACGCATCAGCGGCCAGCTCCGCCGAAAGCCGGCCATCGGACCGACCCTCATCGCCTAATTACTCATGCGAATTACATCGTCTGCGTGGGTATTCGCTCGCGCTCAGAATTCGTCATTCACCGAGGGCGGAAACAACTTGCCGAAGCTCCAGCGCTAAAGCAACTCGCGCCGTAGCGAGACGTCTTAAACACTATAAATAGGCATCCTTAGTAATTAGGGTGCATGCACACGCTCGTGCTTATGAACTTCTCATTTCAATTATCTGGTGAGGCAACGACATGAACAAAGCATATCGGACCATCTGGAACAAGGCGCTGGGCGCCTTCGTAGCCGCTTCGGAGTTGGACACGTCGCGCGGCAAGGGAAAGTCAGGAGCGGCTGCCTCCCTATGCGATGGGCGCAGCGGTGAGCATGGTGAACATGGTGCTTCGGCGCTGCACGGTTCCAGTCCGCGTGTCGTCACCGTACTGTTGTTGATGGGTTTGGGGGGGTGGGCCGCGCAGGCGCAGGCGCAGGTGAGCTGCGCTACGGCACCCTTCAACTTCTATAGCGGCAGCACCACGTGCGTGGGCTTTCAGTCCACGGCCTCTGGAGGCGGAGCCACTGCGGTAGGTTATGCCGCCAACAGTACGGGACTTAATGCCTTGTCCGTTGGCTTTCAAGCCATTGCCAGTGCTACCAACGCTATCTACCTGGGTGCGCGCAGCGCCGGGGGTACCGGCGCGACCGCACAGTCGGCGATTGCCATTGGCACGGATGTCGCCGCTACCGGAACGTCGGCCATCGGTGTTGGCCTTGACGTCGTCTCGAGCGGCAACCAGTCGACTGCCGTCGGCCCCTTGGCGAAAGCAACTGGAGATAACGGCGTTGCACTGGGCGCGAGCGCCAACGCTGCCGCGTCGGGCGTCGTCGCGTTGGGCAGCGGAGCCACCGGTTCGCAAACCAACGGTGTAGCCGTTGGCTCGGGAGCCAGTGCCACTGGTGTCAACGCCGTTTATCTGGGAGCGCGCACCGTCGCGGGTACCGGTTCGACGGGGATATCGTCCATTGCCATTGGCACCGACGTTACCTCGAACGCTGACTATGCCACCGCGATTGGCTTCCAGGCGGTGGTGAGCGGGCCTGGAGCCGTCGGGATGGGTTATATCGCCACAGCCTCCGGGACGCATGCTGTCGCAGTCGGTTTTCAATCCATCGCAAGCGGCCTCAACGCCGTTTATCTTGGGCCGCGTGCCGTCGCAGGCACGGGCGCAACGGCGGCGGGTGCGATTGGCATTGGCACGGACGTGACTGCATCCGGTCCCTCTTCGCTGGCCGCCGGCACAGTGTCCAAAGCCACGGCACAGAATGCGGTGGCATTGGGGGCGGGCGCCGCCGCCTCAGGGCTCAACTCGCTCGGCATGATGAACGGCTCCAATGCGAGTGGTGCTAATGCGATAGCGTTGGGCGGAGCGGATTCTGTCGCGGAAGGCGGCGCGTCTGCCCCAGCGACGGTGGCGGGCGCCGCGGCGTCGGGCATCCGCGCCATTGCGATTGGCTCTGGCGCGAGCTCGGCTGGCTCCTCGTCCATTGCGATAGGCGATTCGGCCCAGACGGAAGCCAATACCGATGCCGTCGCCATGGGTACCTCAGCGACGGCTAACGCTACCAATGCCTCTGCCATAGGCAATGGCGCACGTGCGCTCGCCGCTTCCACGGTCGCCATCGGCGACAGCAGCACCGTCGCTGCCGCAGCCGGCGCGGGTTCGTTCGCCGGCGGGCACAACTCACAGGTACTCGGCGGGGCGGGCGCAGTGGCGCTCGGTCAGGCGCAGACCGCCAGCGGCAACGGCGCGGTCGCGATTGGCGATCCCAATCCCGCGACCGGCAATGGTGCTGTCGCTGTGGGTGCGAACAATACCGCCACGGGCGATGGCGCGGTAGCGCAGGGCAACGGCAATACCGCCAATGGTCAAGGCGCCGTCGCGCTGGGCAACGCGAGCAACGCGAACGGCGCGAGCGCGCTGGCACTTGGCGATTCGGCGGTGGCCAACCAGGCCCGTGCGATCGCGCTGGGTGCCGGCGCGTCAGCCAGCAACGCGAACGACGTCGCGTTGGGTGCGGGCAGTACAACGGCAGCGCCACATACGGGCACCACTGCGCTTTACGGCGGCACGGCGGCCGGGATCGCGAGCGCGGCCAATGGCGTGGTGTCGGTCGGCTCGGCTGGGAAGGAGCGGCAACTGCAGAACGTGGCGGCGGGCGTGATTTCGGCCGCCAGCACCGATGCCATCAACGGCTCGCAACTGAATACTGTCGTCACCGGCGTCAATAACCTGGGCACGTCGACAGCAAGCACATTAGGCGGCGGCGCCAGCTATAGCGCAGCCACCGGCAATCTCACCGGCTTTAGCCAGCCGATCAACAGCGTCAGCGGTACCGGGGCCGTGACCGGACCTACTGCGCAGACGACGGTTGCGGGTGCTTTGACTGCGCTGAACACGAATATAGATAACACTGCGAATATCGCGGTCAAGTACGACGCGGCGGGTGGCACGAAGATCACCCTCGGTGCGACCGGCGGCGTGGGCGCACCCGCGGGCGGCGTCACTATCACCAACCTCGCCGCGGGGGTCAATCCAACCGATGCGGTGAACGTCAGTCAGTTGACCAGCTCGACCACCTCGGCGGCAAACAGGTGGATCACCGGTAATCCGACCACATATACGGCGCCAACGGCGACCGGCACCAACAGCACAGCGGTGGGTTCGGGGGCGGTGGCCAACGGCGCGGGGGATGTCGCGCTCGGTAACGGCACGACCAGCAACGGAGCGGACGCGACCACCACCTACACGACGGCCAATGCCGTGGTGAACGGCCAGACTTTCACCGTGCGCCAGGCGCCGACCAACGGTGCGGTGGCGGTCGGTCAGCGCCAGATTACCCAACTGGCCGACGGCGAGGTGAGCGCCACCAGCACCGATGCGGTGAATGGCAGCCAGTTGTACAACGTGGGCCATACGCTGAGCGGCCAGGTGACCGGTCTGGGCAACAGTGCGGCCTCCAGCCTGGGCGGTGGCAGCACCTATAACACCACGACCGGTGCGTTGACCACCAGCCTGAGCTACGGCGGCAATACCTATACCTCGGTGCAGAATCTGGTCAACGCCTTGACCGGTGGCGGCACGACGCCGGGCATCAAGTACTTCCACGCTAACTCGAGTGCACCGGACAGCCAGGCGCTGGGCGCCAACAGTGTCGCGATCGGACCGAACGCGTCGGCCAGCAACGCGAATGACGTTGCGCTGGGTGCGGGAAGTACAACTGCAGCGCCGCATGCGGGTACCACTGCCCTTTACGGCGGCACCGCGGCCGGCATCGCGAGCGCGGCCAACGGCGTGGTGTCGGTCGGCTCGGCGGGGCAGGAGCGGCAACTGCAGAACGTGGCGGCGGGCGTGATTTCGGCCGCCAGCACCGATGCCATCAACGGCTCGCAGCTGAATACCGTCGTCACCGGCGTCAATAACCTGGGCACGTCGACGGCGAGCACATTAGGCGGCGGCGCAAGCTATAGCGCAGCTACCGGCAATCTCACTGGCTTTAGTCAGCCGATCAACAGCGTCAGCAGTACCGGAGCCGTAACCGGACCCTCGGCGCAGACGACGGTTGCGGGTGCTTTGACTGCGCTGAACACGAATATCGATAACACGGCGAATATCGCGGTCAAATACGACGCGGCTGGTGGTACGAAGATCACCCTCGGTGCGACTGGCGGAGTGGGAGCCGGGTCCCCGGTGACGATTACCAACATGGCGCCGGCTGCGTTGAACGCAACAAGCACGGACGCTGTGAATGGGTCGCAATTGTTTGCAACGAACCAGAATCTGACGTCTATCGTCAACGGCCAGTCTGGTCCATTTGTATCGAACAACAGTGTGACGGCAGTACAACCGGTATCGAGCGGAGCCAATGCCAGTGCCGGTGGTTTCGGCGCGAGCGCGACGGGTGCATCCTCCACGGTGCTGGGCAACCAGTCTACTGACAACGGGAATGCCAATGCGACGGTATTGGGCCAGGGTGCAAGCATTGCCGCTGGTACGACCGGCAGCAATGTTGCGCTGGGCCAGGGCAGCACTGTGACAACTGGCGCTGTCGCCACCACCGGTGCGATCATTGGCGGCACGGCTTATACATTTGCCGGCGGTGCGCCGGCAGGTGTCGTGAGCGTGGGCACGGCAGGCGCTGACCGGCAGATTGCAAATGTGGCGGCAGGGCAACTGAGCGCTACGAGCACGAACGCGGTGAACGGTTCGCAGCTGTTTGCAACCAACCAGCAGGTATCGGTCAATACCACGGCGATCTCCAACATCAACAATGGCGCCGGGATCAAATATTTCCACACCAATTCGGTGCTGGCGGACAGCGTTCCAACTGGCACCAACGCGATTGCAGTGGGGCCGGCTGCCAATGCTTTCGGCAACGATTCAATCGCCCAGGGCCTGAATGCGGTAGCCGGCGTGAATGGCGCGCCGACGACGGCCAACGATATTGCCTTGGGCAACGGGGCTCAAGCCACGGGCGGCGATTCGATCGCCCAGGGTACCGGGGCAACCGCGAACACGGCCGGTGCCATAGCGATTGGTCAGACGGCAACGGCGACAGGTGGTAAGGCCGTGTCGATTGGCGTTGGCAATACTGCCAGCGGCAATGGCGCGGTCGCCATCGGCGATCCGAACTCGGCGATCGGGACCGGTGCGATAACCATGGGCGCGAACAATACGTCCAACGGCCAGGGCGCGGTGGCGCTCGGCAATGCCAATACAGCGACTGGGCAGGGCGCTGTCGCGCTCGGCAATGCATCGCAAGCGAACAATGCCGGTTCGGTTGCGTTCGGCGACGCTGCTACGGTGTCGGCCGCGGCGACGCAAGGTGTCGCGATCGGATCCGGAGCCACGGTCACCAATGCCGGCGCGGTGGCACTGGGTGCGGGAAGCACGACGGCCGCAGCGGTGGGGACGCCAGGGGCAACCATCAACGGCACCGCCTACACGTTTGCGGGCACCACGCCGGCGAGTACGGTGAGTGTCGGCAAGGTGGGCGCGGAACGCACCGTGACGAACGTTGCTGCGGGCCGGTTGAGCGCGACCAGTACCGACGCCGTGAACGGCTCGCAGTTGTATGCGACCGATCAGGCAGTCGACACTCTGTCCTCGACGGTAACCGCCAACAAGACGCATTACTACAGCGTCAACGACGGCGGTACACAGGGCGCCAACTATGCCGACGACGGCGCCACTGGCGTTAACGCCCTCGCTGCGGGTGTCGGCGCCCTGGCTTCGGGGGTAAGCAGTACGGCACTGGGCAACGGCGCCCAGGCGTTGGCAAACAACGCAACAGCATTCGGACTGCAAGCGACTGCTTCGATCGTCGGCGGTGTGGCGATCGGATCGGGATCGGTTTCAGATCGCACGGTTCTGCCCGGAGTCGGATCTATCGCCAACGGCTCCCACGCGATTCCGTTCAATACCTCCGACGAGACCTTGCTGGGTGCGGTGTCCGTCGGCAGTAGCACCGCCTACCGTCAGTTGACTAACGTCGCCGACGGCACGCAGGCGCAAGACGCAGTCACCGTCAGGCAACTCGCGGGCGCATTGTCATCGTTCTCGGTGACGGGCACGAACTATTTTCACGCGAATTCGACGGCGGCCGATTCGCTGGCCGTGGGTGCGCAGTCGATCGCTGTCGGACCGACGACCGTCGTCAACGGAGACAACGGCGTCGGTGTCGGCGACGGGGCAGTGGTCGATACGACGGCGCCTGGTGGGATCGCAATCGGCCAGCAAACGCATTCGGCCGCGGCCGACGCCATGGCGCTCGGCAGCGGCGCAGTCGCGAGCGGTGCGCAGTCGATCGCGCAAGGTGCCAACGCGAATGCCGCTAACCAGGGCGGCGTTGCTGTGGGCTCAGGCGCGCAGAGTAGCGCCACGGACGCCGTAGCGCTTGGAGCAGGGGCGAGCTCGACGTTTGCCAATAGCGTGGCGCTGGGCAGCGCATCGACAACAGCCGCGGCGGTGCCGACGACAGGCGTCACGATCAACGGCACGGCCTACACGTACGCCGGTACTGTCCCGACGAGCACGGTGAGCGTGGGCAGCGCGGGTAACGAGCGCACGGTGACCAACGTGGCGGCAGGCCGGGTGAGCGCGACCAGCACCGACGGAGTGAACGGCTCGCAGCTGTATGCGACCGATCAGGCAGTCAGCAGTCTGTCCACGACGATAACCGCCAACAAGACGCACTACTACAGCGTCAACGACGGCGGTACTCAGAGTGCCAACTACGCTGACGACGGCGCCACCGGCACCAACGCGCTTGCGGCGGGCGTGGCCGCCACCGCGGCCGGCGCCAACAGCACGGCCCTGGGTCAGGGCGCGGTGGCCAATAACGCCAATGCCGTTGCGCTGGGCAGCGGTTCGACCACGGCTGCGGCAGTGGTGACGACCGGCGACACGATCAACGGCACGGCCTACACGTACGCAGGTACTGCCCCGACGAGCACGGTGAGCGTGGGCAGCGCAGGTAACGAGCGTACGGTGACCAACGTGGCGGCAGGCCGGGTGAGCGCGACCAGTACCGACGCGGTGAACGGCTCGCAGCTCTACGCGACGGATCAGGCGGTCGGCAGCCTCGCCAGCGTAGTGACGGCCAGCAAGACGCACTACTACAGCGTCAACGATGGCGGCACGCAGGGCGGCAACTACAACAACGATGGCGCCACCGGCACCAACGCACTGGCGGCGGGCGTGGGGGCAACCGCAAGCGGCGTGAGCAGCTTCGCCGGCGGCAACGGCGCTGCCGCACAGGCGGACAACGCGCTTGCACTGGGTGCTCTGTCGAGCGCATCGGTGGCCGGCGGGGTCGCCATCGGCTCTGGCTCGGTGTCCAACCGCGCGGTTCTCTCCGGCATCGGTTCGATCGCCAACGGCACCCATGCGATTCCCTTCAACACGTCGGATCAAACACTGCTCGGCGCAGTATCTTTCGGCAGCGCGACCGGCAATACGTATCGCCAGTTGACCAACGTCGCGGACGGCACGCAGGCGCAGGATGCGGTGACCATCAGGCAGCTTGCCGGCGCGCTGTCGTCGTTCGCCGTTAGCGGACAGATGTACTTTCACGCGAACTCGACGGCGGCGGATTCGCTCGCGGTCGGCGCGCAGTCGATTGCTGTCGGACCGACAACGGTGGTCAACGGCGACAACGGCGTGGGTATCGGCAACGGCGCCATCGTCGATTCGACTGCACCGGGTGGCGTCGCAATCGGCGAAAGCTCGAATGCGGCACAGGCCGACGCAATTGCACTCGGCAGCGGCTCCATCGCAAGCGGCGCCCAGTCGATCGCACAAGGGGCGAACGCAAAGGCTGCGAATGCAGGCGGCATTGCTATCGGTTCGGGGGCGCAAAGCAGCGCCATCGATGCGGTCGCGATGGGTTCAGGCGCGAGCGCGTCGATGGCAAACAGCGTTGCGCTAGGCGCGGGATCGGTGACGACGGTTGGCGCGTTGAGCAACTACATCGCGTATGGGTTGAGCAGTCCGCAGTCGTCCGCGGGCGAGGTCAATATCGGCAATCGGCAGATCACCGGCGTGGCAGCCGGCAAGGCTGGAACCGACGCGGTGAACGTAAGCCAGCTTGCCGCAGTCACCACGCAGTTGACCACGCTGATCAATAATCAAAACGGCGGCGGCGGTGCCCCCTTCTCGTCCACTCCTGGTTCTTCACCTGCGTCCACCGGATCGAATTCTTCGGCGGGCGGGCAGGGCTCGGTAGCTTCCGGCTCGAATAGCACGGCGGTCGGCAACAGTTCGCAAGCCAGCGCGAATGGCGCGACCGCTGTGGGTGTCGGCGCAGCCGCGAGCGGGAATAACTCGGTGGCGCTGGGTTCCAATAGCACGGACGGGGGCCGCAGCAACGTGGTATCTGTCGGCGCACTTAACGATACGCGGCAGGTGGCGAATGTGGCGGCGGGAACGCAGGGGACGGATGCAGTCAACGTGAACCAGCTCAATGCCGGGCTCGCGCAGGCGAATGCCTATACCGATCAACGGGTGGACCAGTTGCAATCGGGCATCAACTCCGTCGCGCGCAACGCTTATTCCGGTATCGCCGCAGCGACGGCTTTGACGATGATTCCGGAGGTCGACAAGGACAGAACCTTGTCATTTGGCATCGGCACGGCGGGTTTCCGCGGCTATCAGGCCGTCGCGCTGGGCGGAACCGCGCGCATCACCGAGAACATCAAGATGAAAGCCGGTGTGGGCATGAGTCCCGGCGGCACGACCTTCGGGATGGGCGCGGCCATGCAATGGTAGAGCGCAGACGCCTTCGCTCAAGTACGGACAACGTGATCGTGCTCCGAACCGCACGTACGAAAAACAGTATGGAGAACACAATGAAGCAGCTTTCTGGATGGGGCTTATCGCTGAGCCTTGCTTTGCTTGCCGGATGTTCGAGTGCCTCCGGGCCGACGTTTAATGCTTATACGGTCACGGCCGCGGACGGTACGAGGCTTCATCAGGTCGAATGTCATGGGCTCTTCGAGGGGCCCGCCACATGTATGAAAGTGGCCCAGCAGATATGCCGCGGAGAACCTGTTCGAGCGGTGCAGAAGATCGGGCGCCTCCAGGCGGATAATGACGACGCCGATGTAACGCGACGGCTCACTTTCGCGTGCGGTGGCGTGCCTGATACCGCGCCTGCAGCGGCCGCGCAGCCGGGCGCGTCCGAGCAAACGGTCGCCCAGTTCGTGCTGCAAACCGATACCCTGTTTGCCTTTGGGCAGTCCAGTCTGGCTTCGATCTTGCCGGGCGGCGCGGCCAACCTCGAGCAGGTCATCGCGCGTATCAAGCAACGAAGCGGTATTCAATCCATTTCGGTAGTCGGCCATACCACCGACCGCCTCGGGCCGGAAACGCTCAACCAGCCATTGTCACTGGCCCGTGCAGAGACGATACGGGAATACATGGTCAATCATGGGCTGAACGGTGAGGTGATTCACGCGACGGGAGTGGGCTCCCGTGACTCGACAACCCAATGTCCAGCCGGCGAGAGCAGGGCAGTTATCGCTTGCCTTCAGCCGGACAGGCGGGTTTCCATCGAAGTTCGGGCGCAGTGAGATGGCTCAGCGCCGAACCGACTCGCGATGAACGAGCGAACGTTCGGCGCTGGGCGTACACGCGCGGCCCTGCCAGGGTGCGCCATACGCTTGGCTCCGCCGCGCGATGCCTTGAAGAGCCGCACACTTCAGCAAATGCGATATGTCCCATTTTGAAACAGACCCAACGGTCTGTCTCTAACCCTATGTCCGATTTTGCGACAGTACGGGCCGGCCACGACTGGCGTTGAGTTCCGTGCGTATCAGTCGCGCCTTGTCCATCGTGTAGACCGCGCCCACTCCTGGTGATTTCAGGATCATTGGCACAGGGCTTGCTCAGAAAGAGATAGAAAAAGTCGCAAGCGTCCGAGGCGAGTCTTGCAGTGGCCGGCCACATGCTCGAACTCGAAACACAACGATTGGAGGAGGCGAAACGTGAAAGCCGCAGTGCTGCATCAGTACGACGAGTCATTGTCCCGCGACGAATTCGTGCGCTACGAAGAGTTCGCGGATCCGAAGATCGAACGCCCTACCGACGTGATCGTCCGTATCGGCGGCGCCGGTGTGTGCCGCACCGATCTTCACGTTGTTGAAGGCATATGGCGCAGCAAGGTCGACGTGGCTTTGCCCTACATCATGGGCCATGAGAATGCCGGCTGGGTCGAAGCGGTCGGACGCGGCGTCGAAAGCGTGAAGGTGGGTGATCCGGTGATCTGCCATCCGCTGGTGACGAGCGGCCATTGTCTTGCATGCCGCCGCGGCGACGACATGCATGCGACCGACAGCCGGTTTCCCGGCATCAATGCGAATGGCGGCTATGCCCAGTATCTGCTGACCGGCGAACGCTCGCTGATTCAGCTACCGAAGTCGCTCGCGCCTAAAGACGTCGCACCTTATACCGACGCCGGACTCACGGCGTATCGCGCGGCAAAAAAGGCGTCGCGCCATCTGCTTCCCGGCCAGTTTGCGGTCGTGATCGGCGCCGGCGGCCTGGGTCACATCGGCATTCAGGTATTGAATGCACTGTGCGCGGCGGAAATCATCGTGGTCGACCGGTCCGAGACCGCGCTGCAGCTTGCGAAGGAATGCGGCGCGCACCATACCGTCAAGGGCGATGGAAACGAAGTCGAGAGCGTGCTTGAGTTGACTGGCGGCAACGGCGCGGAGGCGGTCATCGATTTTGTCGGCGAAGGCGACGCGATCGCCAAGGGACTCGCCATGACGCGCAACGCCGGGTTCTATTACATCGTCGGCTATGGCGGGAAGATCGAGTTGCCGACCATCGACATGATCACCAGCGAGAAAACGATTGTCGGCAATCTGGTCGGCACCTATCCGGAGCTGGTCGAACTGATGGCGCTGGCCGACCGTGGACTGGTTCATCTGGCGACCCGGGAATACCGCTTGAGCGACGCGAACCAGGCGCTCAAAGACCTGCACCACGGCAAGATCAAGGGCCGTGCGGTGCTGATTCCGTAGCGGATCGGCTTCGGCCTGAAGGGAGAACACCGTGGCGCAGCAAGACGCAATGCGGCTCTTTGAGCGCATGCGACTGGTCATCGCACTGACTGAGGTCAACTCCCACCACTTGCGCGGCGAGAGCCGCCGTGCGGGCGCCGAGATCGAGTTGGCGTGCGCGCTGGCATGCGAGAAGCGCGACGGCGTCTCGCCCGATGGCACGCGGAACATCGCGCAATTGCGTGAACGGCTGAGCGACGCCGAACGCGCATTGCAGGCGATCGAATCCGAGCGCGCCCGGCTCGAAGACGAGTTGGTCAATCTCGATGCGACGCTTCCGGGCGCAAACCAGGGGGGCTGGCAATGAATCGAATCCCGGTCACTGTTCTCACCGGTTTTCTCGGCGCGGGTAAGACCACGCTGCTCAATCGCATTCTGCGTGAGCAGCATGGCCGGCGCTATGCGGTGATCGTCAATGAATTCGGCGCGATCGGTATCGACGGCGATCTCGTCGTGGGCGCTGAAGACGAAGTCGTCGAACTGAATAACGGCTGTATCTGCTGCAAGGTCCGGGGCGACCTGATTCGCGTGGTGTCGGGGCTCGTCAGACGCAAGGGCGGTTTCGATGGAATCCTGATCGAAACGTCCGGTTTGGCGGACCCCGCGCCCGTGGTGCAAACATTCTTTATCGACGATCTCATCCGGCAGCACACGCGTCTCGACAGCGTGATCTGCGTCGTCGATGCCTGCCACCTGCAAGCGCGCCTCTCCGACAGCCGCGAGGCTGCGGAGCAACTCGCGCAAGCGGACATCGTGCTGCTCAACAAGACCGACCTGGTCGACATGGCTGGGCTCGCGGCGATACAGGAGGAAATCCGGCGCATCAACCCGACCGCGGAACTGCTGCCCAGTGTCAGATGTGCGGTGCCACTCGCTACGCTGCTCGATCGCGGTGCGTTCGATCTCAAGCGTATGCATCTCGCCCCGTCGCAAGACGAGAGTAGCGCGTTGCCGCGTGGCGACCGCAGCTATCGCTATGTTCCCGTCGACTCTCGCGTCGATTCTCGCGCTTCCATCCATCGCGGACGGCACAGTCACGACATAGACAGCGTGTCGCTGCGCGTCGACAGGCCCCTTGAACGCACCCGCTTCCTCTCGTGGCTGCAGCAACTGGTGGTTGAGCAAGGCCAGGATCTGCTGCGGGCGAAAGGCATCGTCGACCTGGCCGGATCGGAGCGCCGCTTCGTCTTCCAGGGCGTGCACATGACGATGGACACGGACTTCGACCGGCCCTGGCGAGTGGACGAACATCGCGATAGCCGGCTGGTGTTCATCGGGCGCAATCTCGATCGGCGAGGCTTGCGCGAGAGCATCCGACACTGTGAGATCGACTCATGAATGCGCCCCCGCCTCTGATCGAGTTGCTCGGCGCGCGTTGGGTGGCGGAGGCGCCCGTCGTCGCGGCCGTCTGGGACGCCACCGGGCTATACGCCGGCTTCGCGCTGGGTGACGGCACGCTGGCGCTCGCAACCGGCACATGGGAAGGCGGGCCACGGCTCACGCCGCGCGAGAGCGGGGGTGTCGAGTTCGTGCAGGCGCAAGCACCGCCCACGCCACTGGCGCGCTTTAGCGTCCACGAGAGTACCTGCCTTGGGCTTGCTGCCGACCCTGCTGGAGGATTTCTCAGCGGCGGAGACGACGGTCGCCTCGTCCACCTGAACGTCGATGGCGCCAGCGAAGTCCTGGCGAACCTGGCCGGCGAGTGGATCGACCTGGTCGCCGCGAGTCCTGCGGGCGTCCGCGCCTATGCAACCGGCCGCCGGGTCCACTTGTTGGGGACGAAGCCCGGCAGTCTGACACTAGCCGGCTCTGCGACGGCCCTCGCTTTCGATCCCACCGGCACGCAAGTGGCGATCTCGCATAAGGGCGGAGTCACGCTATGGTCCGCTGACACTCTTGAACAACACCATCTGGCGTGGCCCGGTTATCACCGCACCGTCGCGTGGAGCCCTGACGGCCGCTATCTGGTGAGCGGTATGGAAGAAAACGCGCTGCACGGCTGGCGACTCTCCGACGGTGGCGACATCGAAATGGGGGGGTACCCGGGGCAACCTCGATCGCTATCTTTTTCCGCGGACAGCCGGTTTCTTGCAACGAGCGGTGGTCTGCGGCCCGTCTGCTGGCGGTTCGATCCGCCCGGCGGCGATGACCAGCCGCACGAATGCGGCGTGGCCAGCAAGACGCCGGTCAGCCAGGTCGCCTGCCATCCCACGCATCCGCTGATTGCAGTGGGTTACCACAGCGGCGCGGTGCTGCTGTGCCAGCCGGGCAGCGGCGATGTCCTGGTCATCAAGCATTCCGGCAGCAGTCCGGTCAGCACCGTTGCGTGGTCCCCTGACGGCGCGCGGTTGGCGTTGGGCACGGAGGCCGGCGAGCTTGCGCTCGTGTTCTTGCCGGACCTGTTGTTCCGCTTCAGAAGTCCGGGATGAGCGTGTAACGAGATTCATCACATGCGAGGAAGGAGGCAGCTATGAATGAGCAATACCCGTCCAAGGACCAGTTCTTCGAGCGGTTAGGCTCGCTCGCAGACGCGATGATCGCGGCCTATGGCAAAGATTTCGCCATGGGCGCCATGATCCTCGCCGCGCGCTTTGTCGCCGAGGGCAAGCCGCCTGGCGATAACTCTCCCAGCGTGATCTATAAGGGCGTGAGTCACGGGGGGATCGGCCTTTAGTAGCAGTTCGCACCTGAATTTTTTGCGGTTCCCCTGGCCGTCATTCACGAAGTTAGATCAGTACACCAGATTATTTATTCGGCAGGGGATGCGTCCCAATATCGGACAGGTCCATCAAACACGAATGTCGCATAACACAACAGAACACTTGCGCTGATGGCTTCACAAAGACCTGTTTGCACGGCTCAGCCTCGTCAACCCTGAGCCAACGTTGCCTGGCACGCTTATCGCTCTATTAAGGCAAGTCACAAGGAAAGCGTTGCAGTCCCGAAGCGCAAAACAGAAATGGCAGGAGACACGTTCATGAAGAACGAATCTGGACATACGTCCTTCAGCATTGCTCCCGCCAATTTTCGCTAGCGTGCGCGACTACACCCGCGTTGTTGACTCTGGCCGCGGCACGAGCCAGCCCTGCCCCGAAGCGTCGCCGTACGACGGTTATCGTGAAATGGAACAAGGAGAGCCCAATGTCTGATGGATTAACGCTAAACAAGATCACCTCGCAGCGAGGGATCAGTATCGGCGAGGCGGCCCGTCGCGTCGCCGATCTCGGCTGGACACCCAGTTACGTCCAGGAAGCGATGACCTTCCCGACCGACTACAAGATCAGCAAGGCGCCGCGCGACCCGATGAAGCAGGTGCTGCGCTCGTATTTTCCGATGCAGGAGGAAAAGGATAACCGCGTCTATGGCGCACTCGACGCGGCGTTGCGCGGCGACATGTTCCGCAATGTCGAGCCGCGCTGGGTCGAGTGGATGAAGCTGTTCCTTGCGATCATCCCGTTCCCGGAAATCTCGGCGGCACGTTCGATGGCGATGCTTGGACGGCTCGCGCCCGGCGAAGAGTTGCGAACCGGTTTCACGATGCAGATGGTCGACGAGTTCCGGCACTCGACGATCCAGATGAATCTGAAGAAGTGGTACATGGAGAACTATATCGACCCCGCCGGGTTCGATATTACCGAGGCGGCATTCGGCAAATGCTACGCCACCACCATCGGCCGTCAGTTCGCCGAAGGCTTCCTCACCGGCGATGCGGTGACCGCGGCCAACGTGTTTCTGCAGGTGGTCGCTGAAACGGCATTCACCAATACGCTGTTTGTCGCCATGCCGTCGGAAGCCGCACGCAACGGCGACTATGCGCTGCCGACGGTGTTTCTTTCAGTGCAGTCCGATGAAAGCCGGCACATCGGCAATGGCCATTCGCTGGTGATGTCGATCATCAACGACCCGGACAACCACCTGCTGCTCGAGCGCGACCTGCGCTACGCCTTCTGGCAAAACCACGCGATCGTCGACGCGGCCATCGGCACCTTCATCGAATACGGCACCGCGGATCGCGACAAGAACAAGGAATCGTATGCCGAGCTGTGGCACCGGTGGATCTATGAGGATTACTACCGTACCTACATGCTGCCGCTGGAAAAGTACGGTATCAAGATCCATCACGACGATGTCGCCGCGGCGTGGGATCGCATCGTCAAACAGAACTATGTCCACAAGGTCGCGCAGTTCTTTGCCGTGGGCTGGCCGGTCAACTTCTGGCGCATCGAAGCGCAGACCGAAAAAGACTTCGAGTGGTTCGAGCACAAGTACCCGGGCTGGTACGCCGAATTCGGCGACTTCTGGAAGTGGTACGCGAAGAAGAGCGTGCCCGGCGAGACCAACATGCTGTTCGACCAGGAGAACGGCTATGTGTATCCGCACCGCTGCTGGAGCTGCCTGGTGCCGTGCCTGATCCGTGAAGACTTCGTAGTCGACGAGGTCGATGGTCAGCTCTACACGTACTGCTCGGAGTTGTGCCGCTGGACTCACAAGGTGGCGTTCGCCTCGGAATACGAGGGGCGGCCGACTCCGGCAATGGGACGCTTCAGCGGACGCCGCGAATGGGAAGAGTGCTACCACGGCTGGGATCTGGCCGATTGCATCAAGGATCTCGGCTTCGTGCGCAGTGACGGCAAGACGCTGGTGCCGCAACCGCATCTGCGTTTCGATGACAGGAACATGTGGACGCTCGACGATGTTCGCGGGCACACCATCCAGAGCCCGATCGTTCTGCTGCGCAACATGACACCGGAACAGCGCGAGAAACACATCGCCGAGTATCGCGCTGGTTTCAAGATCAATCCGGTGAACTGACGAGGCCGTGTCGTCCGGCGGCAGCGGTGCGGCTGCCCCGGACGAACGAGAAGCGTGAGGTGGGCGACATGGACATGAGTGACACGCAAGAGAAGAGGGCCGACATGCCGGACGCAGAAGAGGACAAGGTACTTCATACCGTGCGATTCGAACCGGTCGGCGTGGAGATGACGGTTGAGGAGGGCGAGACCGTGCTCGATGCCGCTTTTCGCCAGGGTATTTCGGTGATGCATGGGTGCAAGGAGGGGCAGTGCAGCAGTTGCAAGTCTTTGCTGATCGAGGGCGATGTCGAAATGAAGAAGTACTCGACCTTCGCTTTGCCTGACTACGAGCGCGAGACCAATCACATCCTGTTGTGCCGGGCGCTCGCCTTCAGCGATCTGACAGTCGAACTGCTGAACTACGACGAAGACCTCATGCGCCGTTCGATAGCCGTGAGTGAATACGACGCAACGCTAACGAAGATCACCGCGCTGACGCATGACATCAGGCTGCTGGAAGTGGAGTTGTCCCGGCCGCTGCGCTTCTGGGCGGGTCAGTATGTGGACCTGACGATTCCGGGCCTCGGCATTACGCGATCGTTCTCGATGGCGAGCACGCCAAACGGTCAGAGAAAGCTCGAATTCATCATCAAGAAGTATCCCAACGGCGCGTTTTCGTCGCAACTGGACGGCGGTCTGAAGCCGGGCGACAGGCTGGTGGCGAAGGGACCGTACGGCACATGTTTCCGGCGCGAGGAGCAACCGGGGCCACTGGTGCTGGTAGGCGGAGGGTCGGGGATGTCGCCGCTGTGGTCGATCCTCAACGATCACGTGCAAAGCGGCGAAGAACGACCGATTCGTTTTTTCTACGGCGCTCGCAGCCGTCGCGATCTGTTCTATCTCGACGATTTCGCGGAACTGGAGGACCGGCTGCCTGATTTCCGCTTTATTCCGGCGCTTTCCGACGCCGAGCCGGGCGATGACTGGACCGGCGCGACCGGCTTCATTCACGAAGTGCTGGGCCGCGCATTGCGCGAGGAATCGCTGGATGGTGAGATCGACGCGTACACATGCGGCCCGACGCCGATGATCGACGCGGTGATGCCGGTCCTGCAGATGGCGGGCGTCGCGCCCGAGCGGCTCTATTTCGACAAATTTACCCAGGCTATTCGCTGACGGAAGCCAAGGCATCGCGCCAGATCGAAAGTCCGATAACCGAAAGAGGAAGGAGGAGCAACATGAGCACGTCGCTACAGGAAGTCGCACCGTTGAAGTCAGGCGCAGCCGGCGCGGCCCAGTTTGCGGGCTCGGAGAGCCGCAAATACAACTACTTCGAACCCAAGGGCCGCAAGGCGACCCACTACGAGGACATGACCGTCGATGTCCAGCCGGACCCGAAGCGCTATCTGCTTCAGGACTGGATTCTCGCGTTCGCGGATGGTACGCCGACCTATTCGGAAACGTGGACGGCAGTCAAAAGCACGGACTGGCATAAATTCCGTGCGGTCGACGAGGAGTGGGAACGCACGCATTACCAGCGTCAGTCGACGATCGTCGGCATGATCACCGGCGCCGTCAACAACGCGCGGCGCTCGGGCGCGGTGAAGCGCTTCGATAAGACCTGGGTCAAGGTGCTGGAGCAGCATCTTGGCGCGTACAAGCATGCGGAGTTCGGCCTCGGCACCGCCACCATGCACGCCCAGCGCTACGGCTATACGCAGATGATCAATAGCGCGATCCTGACCAACGCCTCCTACAAGCTGCGCTTCGCTCAGGACCTGACGCTCTACCTGGGTGAGATCGCACTGGACCTGGCGAATATGGATCTAGACGCCGGCAAGGAGCATTGGCTGAACGATCCCATCTGGCAGGAAACGCGTCGGGCCGTCGAGGCTATCGGCGGCGCCACCGATTTCCTCGAGAAGTACTTTGCGGTGAATGTCGTGTTCGAGCCGATGGTGGCGGACCTGTTCCGCAGCGGTTTCATCATGCAGGTCGCCGCTTCGCAGAACGACTTCCTGACGCCCACGGTCGTGTCCGCAGCGGAGGGGGACTACGAGCGCAATCTGGCCAATGCAGTTGAACTGTTTCACATGCTGGCCAACGATCCGAGGCACGGCGAGGCCAATCGGAAACTGTTCGGCGAGTGGCTGGAGAAGCACGGTGCGCTTGCCGCCTCAGCAGCGAAGCACCTGCAGCCGATCTGGTCGATTCCGCATGTGAAGACGGCGCAGTTCAACGACTGCCTGAACAGTTCGATCGAGCGGGCGGAGATGATCGCCAGAGAGATTGGCGTCCACTTTCCGCTGGGACTCCAGGCCTGACGGGTTCCTTGCCCAGTTGATCCAACCGCGCAAGCTAACGGCATAACCCAACCGCACAACCCAACCGCGAAGAGGAGTACGCAATGTCAGTGCATAACGACAACATTTTCAAGTCGATGAAAGATGTTCGCTTCGAGCAGACCATTTCCCATCAGTGCGGCGTCACGATGAACGACAGCGTCGAGGCTCGTGCTATCGCCGAATTGATGACCCATAAACCCGGCATCACGGTGACCTATCTGCCCGCCATGATCCGGATCGATGGGCAGGGCAAGATCGAATTCAAAATGGGCGAGATCAGCGAAGCGCTGGGCCGGGAGATGACCCCGCATCTGTTCGAGATATCCACCTCGACTCACTATGGGCGGATGGTGATGGTCGATGACGAGACCGTCGTGCTGTTCGGCAACATGGACGACGCGATGGCCTACGAGTGACCGTGCAGCCCGCTATCTGATGAGGCGTCCGGCCGCCCTGACGGGGGCGGGCCGCTCGCAACAACTACGGAGACACATGCCATGTATCGAACCACGGACGGTGAAGACATCTTCATCATCGACGGACACGTCCATCTATGGGACGGCAGCAAGGCCAACTTGAAGAACGTGCATGGCCAGCAGTTCATCGATTGCTTTTACGCGTATCACTCGAACCTGAGTCCCAAGGAGTATTTGTGGCCGAAGGAGAAGTTCGACAACTACGGCCCGGAAGTCATGTATGACGACCTGTTCGTCAAAGGTTACGACGACATGGCGATCTGCCAGCCGACTTACCTCACGGACTTTTACAAGAACGGATTCAACACGACTGAGAAAAATTACGAGCTGAAGAAAAAACACCCGCACCGTTTCATCGTCAATGGCGCGTTCGATCCGCGCGACGGCGAGGCGGGACTCGACTACCTGGACGAGCTGTCCGAGACGTATGGGATCAAGGGCGTCAAGCTCTACACGGCGGAGTGGCGCGGTGACAGCAAGGGTTACAAGCTGTCGGACCCCAGCGTGCAGAAGTACCTGGAGCGCTGCGAGAAGCTCGGCATCAAGAACATCCACGTCCACAAGGGTCCGACGATTCTGCCGCTGAATCGCGACGCTTTCGACGTTGCCGATGTCGACGACGTGGCGACCAGCTTCCAGAACCTGAACTTCATCGTCGAGCACTGCGGCCTGCCGCGTCTGGATGATTTCTGCTGGATCGCGACCCAGGAGACGAACGTCTACGGCGGTCTTGCGGTGGTGCTGCCGTTCATTCACACGCGTCCGGAGTACTTCGCGCATGTGATCTCGGAGCTGCTGTTCTGGATCGGCGAAGACAAGATCCTCTACGGCAGCGACTACGGCATCTGGTCGCCCAAGTGGCTGATCGAGAAGTTCATGGCCTTCGAATTGCCGGAGTCCGTCAGCAAGGAAACTGGCGTGCAACTGTCGCTGACGGCGAAGAAGAAGATTCTCGGGCTCAACGCGGCGCGGTTGTACGGTATTGACGTCGAGGCGCAGAAGAAGTTGCTGAAGGATGTCCGGCAGCCGGCTGCGGTCGGGGCATGAATACCATGGCCGCCACGAACGCGAAAGCCGCAACGGCCGCCGTCGATCGGACCGCCGAGGTGTGGGCGCAACTCGCATCGGTCGCCGACCCTGAACTCGACGAATCGGTGACCGAGCTGGGTTTCGTCACCCGCGTGGAGGTGGACGCAGGCGGCGGCGTGCAGATTGGCTTCCGCTTGCCGACTTACTGGTGCGCCGCCAACTTCGCCTTCCTGATGGCCGACGACATGCGCATTGCTGTCGCGGGCTTACCGTGGGTGACGAAGGTGACGATCGGACTCGGCGAACATATGTATGCCGACGAAATAAACCGCGGCGTGGCGGCCGGGCGGTCATTCCAGGACACCTTTGGAGCCGAGGCCAGCGGTGAACTCGAGGACATCCGCCGGACCTTCATGGTCAAGGCTTTTCAGCGGCGACAGGAAGCGCTCCTGACGTCACTGCTCGAACGCGGCCTTGAACCTGCGCGGCTCGTGCGCATGAGCGTGGCGGAACTCGCTGGCTTGCCTGACGATTCCGCAAGCCGACGACTCGTGGAACGCTATCTGGAGCGGCGCTTCGTCGTCAGAGGCTGTGCCAGTGGTGCCGCGCAGGCCGATGAAGCGGCTTTCGTCGACAGCCAGGGTGCGTTGCTCGATGCGGATGGGCTTGGCGCCTACCTGCGTGCCTTGCGGCGGGTCGGCGTCAATGCGGAATTCAACAGTGCGTTGTGTCGCGGCTTGCTGGCGGCGCGGTACGGCGAGGCGGACGCAGCCGCAGCCGCGCCACAAGTCGAGATCAAGCCCGTGCACTTCGTGCCGGTCGGCGACTGGAAGAGGGCCGTCGGGCTGGCGTAATTCGGCAACACTGCGGTATCAGTTCGAAATGTAGCAATCCAGAATATTCCAACAGGAGGAGATGAATCATGCCGAATATCATGCTGCACGACGACGAGGCCCGCATGGCGCTCGGCCGCGGTGTCGCCAAACTGGCCAAAGCGGTACGAGGCACGCTCGGCCCTCGCGGAATGAATGCGATCATCGACCGCCCGATTGGCACGCCGATCATCTCGCGCGATGGTGTGAGCATCGCCAACGAGATCGAGCTGGAAGATCCATTCGAAAACATCGGTGCGCAGGTGGTGCGCGAAGTCTCGAAGCAGACCAATGAAGTCGCCGGCGACGGCACCACCACAGCCACCGTGCTGGCCGATGCATTGGTCCAGGAGGGTCTCGCCAGTCTCGCGGACGGCGCCAACCCCGTTGAACTGGTTCAGGGGCTGGAGATCGCGGTAGACGAGGTGATCGCGGCGCTCAGGCGGGCAGCGACACCGCTGCGCGGGAGCGAAGAGGTGCGCGCCGTGGCCGTGGTCGCCGCCAATGACGAGGTCACCGGCGCGATGGTGGCCGAAGCGCTCGAGCGAGTGGGTCCCGATGGCATCGTCGATGTCGAGTACGGCACGACGGTCGAAACCCGTCTCGAAGTGGTCGATGGGATGGCGTTCGATCGCGGCTACCTCTCTCACCATATGGTCACGGACATCGAGAGAATGCAGGTGGTGCTCGACAATCCGCTCATTCTGATGACCGATCAGCGGCTGCAGTCGGCAGAGGCAGTGGCGGCTCTCCAGGGGCGTTGGGGGCGCAGCAGAGGGCCGCTGCGGGTCATGGGGGGGGG
>NZ_VOSW01000061.1 GCF_009690905.1 Paraburkholderia madseniana | reverse complement strand
GGCCCCAAGACCCGCAAACCCGCACCCTATGTCGAAGGCGCGGTAGCCCGAGCCCATCACAGTACCGCCCGCCTGCTTAAACGCGCCAAAGGCGGGACATCTTGATCAAGACCTTGAAAGGGCTGGCCCTAAGAACACTGACAACAAGCGCCGCGCAGGCACTAGATCAAGGAAAGGCCAAAGCCCTAAGAACACTGACAAAAAGCGCCGCGCAGGCAAAAAACCGGCCGCAGGCCTAAATCTTTATTTCATCATCCTGCGCCGAAACAAAACCGCCGAAACAACAAACCCACCCACCGCATAAGCCACCAGCACGGCAACATGCAAAACAGCACCATCAACAGGCCGCCCAAGCATAGCCGGCCGAATCAGATCGACAGCATGCGCCAAAGGCAAAAGCTCAGTCACAACCCGCGCCGCAGCAGGCAACTGTGAAACAGGAAAGAACACCCCAGACAACAGCAACATCGGCGTCAACACCAACGTCTGATAAAACATAAAAAAGTCATACGACGGAGCAAGCGCCGTCACCACCATCGCGACACTCGCGAACGCGAGCCCTGTTAACACGATCACCGGCAACGCCAGCAACATCGACGGAAAACTCGCGTAACCGAGCCCCCCCGCGACCAGCATGATCGCCGCGCCCGATAGCATCGACTTGCTGCCCGCCCAGATCACCTCGCCAAGCACGATGTCGCCGAGCGTGAGCGGCGTATGCATGATCGCCTCCCACGTGCGCTGTACGTGCATGCGCGAAAACCCCGAGTACATCGACTCGAAACTCGCCGACATCATCACGCTCGATGCCACCGTGCCGGCAGCGAGAAACGCGATATACGACACGCCGTCGACATGCCCGACCATCAGCCCAAGTCCGAAACCCAGGCCGAACAGGTAGATCATCGGGTCAGCAAGATTGCCAAACATCGAAGCAATTGCGAGCTTCCGCCAGACCAGATAGTTGCGGCGCCACACCGCAATCCAGTTGACGGCGTTGGCAGGGAAAGCGGCGAAGGTTTCCTGCTTCGGCGGTGTCTCGCCGTGCGGTTCGTAAGTGCGTGCGTCCATTGCGTGTCTCTTGCCGTGTCGTTATAGCTGTAGAGGATTGCGAGCTGAGCCGATGTCGATTCGCGTCAGTCCTGCATCTCGCGCCCGGTCAGACGCAGGAACACATCTTCGAGATTCGCCGGGCGATGCAGGTAGCGCAGATCGGCGCGCTGCTTGAGCCGGGCATGCACAGGCTGGGCGTCGTTCACATAGCAGAAGAGCGTCTCGCCACTGATCTCGGTGCGCTCGACAAGCGGCGCCAGTTCGTCGCGCAACGCAACCGGATCGGGTCCGAAGATTTCGATCACATCACAGCCGATCTCCGATGCAATCAATGCACGCGGCGCGCCTTCGGCGATCTTGCGGCCTTCCTCGATTACGCAGAGGCGGTGGCACAGCCGTTCGGCCTC
The DNA here is from genome assembly GCF_009690905.1 of Paraburkholderia madseniana. GTDB lineage: Bacteria > Pseudomonadota > Gammaproteobacteria > Burkholderiales > Burkholderiaceae > Paraburkholderia > Paraburkholderia madseniana. The sequence goes on along the minus strand of NZ_VOSW01000061.1, from coordinate 61,333 downwards.
TTCCATGAAGTGCGTGGTCAGCAGAATGGTCTTGCCGCGTGCGAGCAGCGAGCGCAGCCGTTCCCAGATCAGGTGGCGCGCTTGCGGATCGAGGCCGGTGGTCGGCTCGTCCATGATCAGCACGTCGGGGTCGTTGACGAGCGCGCGAGCCAGCGTAAGGCGCCGTTTCATGCCGCCCGACAGTTCGCTCACACGTGCATCCGCCTTGCTCTCGAGACGCGCGAATTCGAGCAGCGACGGCACCATCTCGCGGCATTGCGCGGCGCTCAGACCGAAGTAGCGGCCGAACACCTGCAGGTTTTCGCGGACCGTGAAATCGGGATCGAGATTGTCGAACTGAGGCACGACGCCGACACGCGCCCGGGCCACGCGCGCGCGGCCGGGAATCGGCTCGCCGCACAGGCGGATCGTGCCGGCATCCGGTGCGGCGATGCCGAGCAGCATGCGCAACGTGGTGGTCTTGCCTGCGCCGTTCGGGCCGAGCAGGCCGAAACATTCGCCGGCGTTGACATGAAACGACAGTCCGTCGACGACCGTCTTTTCGCCGTAGCTTTTTTTAACCTGGTGGAATTCAATGGCGGCTTCAGACATGGATCGATCGAGGCTCCGCGAAAAGACGCAAATGGCCGGTAAGGCCGCTCATTCTATGGCATCGGTAGTGAGGTGTTGATCGTCACTGGATGCGCCGGACGGCGTTTCTTGCGTTGCGGCAAAGGCTCGTGGGTGACTCAAACCCAGCCCAAACCCGCCACAAATCCAGCGCGCACCGGTTTAGGGCGCACTTAGCGTTTTCCATCCCTTGCAACCTGAATTGCGGCGCACCATGATTCATTCAGACCGCGTTCCTCGCGGATGGGAGAAAAATCATGGCGAGCTACCAGAAAATCCTGCTGTGCTACGACGGCTCGCGCGAAGGCCGCAAAGCGTTACGTTGCGGCGCCGACCTGGCGTTGGATCTGAAGGCGGAAACGCACCTACTATCAGTGGTTGACATGCGCTCGAGCATTGCGCAAAGCGCGGGCCTGCTGACTGATGTGGCCTGCGGCAGCTTCGAAAAAACAGCCCGCGACATCCTGCAGGAAGGGGTGGACTGGCTCACCGAACGCGGCGTGACCGCGCAAGGACATTTTGCGTTTGGCCATCCGATCGACGAGATCGCCAATCTTGCTAACGAATTGCATGTCGACCTCGTGGTGGTCGGCCATCGTTGCCGCACCGGGCTATCACGATGGTGGATGGGCGCGGGCAATACCCCGCTGCTCGATCGGGTCTCATGCAGCATTCTGGTGGCGTGCTCTTCCGCGCAGGAGCAGCAGCAAGCGGCGGCGGCCTGATGCACGGCGGGGCGAAGCGCGTGGACTGGATTGAATGAGTTGAATGAGTTGAATGAGCCACGTGGCCGAACGGTCGCCGCGTTCGCTTCGGCCAAACCGTGATTCGCTCATACGCTCAAGTCGATAGCGAGCGCCGGGCGATCACTCGTTCAGATTGACCGCCGCCAGCTTCCATGTGAACAAACCTTCGCGCCGCAAAATCGCCGAGTAACGCGCGTCACCAGCGCCATGCTGATAGCTGACGACGAACTCGTTAAGGCCGCGATAGCCCGCCGTGGTTTGCGGCGGTTGGGGTGGCGTGGTGCTGTTCCCGTTGTTACCTGTAGCAGGGTGCGCTGGTTCCTGTGCAGGAGCCGTTGCGGCCGGCGGATTGTCGGTGCCAGCCGGAACAGGAGGGCGCTCGCCCGGGTTGCCGCGCGGTGGCATGCCGTTCAGCAATGCCGCGACGCCGTCGGGTGTTGCATAAGCGTCGACCAGCGGGCCGATCAAGGCCACGCCGATCATCGCGCCAATCGCCGCGAACGGATTGCCGTTGCCTTGCACGTCGAGCCGACGCGTCAACAAGCCGGTGACTTGCTGCTTCAGGCTCTCGCGCAACGCGGGAAAGTCGACGTATTCATTGACGGTTTGCGCATCACGCGCATCCGCTGCGCGTTTGAGCTTATTCAGCGCCATGTAAGGCGACGCGTAACTGAACCCCAACGCGGCAATCACCACAATCACAATCAAGGTGACGATCAGTGGTCGGGCGGCATTGCGTTTCGTGCGTGTTGAAACTGCCATCGAGTGGGACTCTCCATCAGGTGTGATCTAACGTGGACCGCGGCCACGCAAAAACGATCCCAGGCGATGCGATATCCGAAAAGGCGCGGGCGGGTGAACGACCGTACGCCGGGTGTCGCGCGTAGTAAAGCCGCAATGGGATGCGGTGCACGCGCAGTGCGGTTTATGACTCGAACACCGCGCCGTGCACGTTGGCTTCATCTGCGATGCAACGATCGATCATGCGGCACACCGCGTCTACCGTGCCGACCATGATCAGCCGCGACGGCCCGTGATACACGCGCACCGGCGCGCGGCGCGCGGGTTCAGCCGTATTCAGCCCCGAGTTCAACGACACGCGAGCAAAAGCCGGCAACGACGACGGCAAGCCCGGTACGCCGACGGGTGCATCAAACAGCGATGGAGTACTGGCGGAGGACGCCTCGATCAGCGAACACGGCACCAGCTTGCGCAGATGACGCAAACGACCAAACTGGCGAAAAGGCAGCAGGCGGGCAAGGCGTTCCATGAGTCTCTCCAGGCGATTCAACGTTGGGGCAGCTTTGGGTTGGCTAACACGTGGGCAGTTAGAACTCGCCCGGGCGGATCAGCCCGACGGCGATGCCCTCGAGCGCAAACTCCGCGCTGCCGGTTTCAACGAAGATGTTGTCGTAATCGGGGTTCTCGGCGATCAGCTCGATGCCGTTCGGCCGGCGCTTCAGGCGCTTGACCGTCACATCGTCGCCAAGCCGCGCGATGATGATCTGGCCATCTTTAGCTTCGCTTTTCTTCTGCACCGCGAGCAGGTCGCCGTCGAAGATGCCCGCGTCGCGCATGGACAGCCCACGCACCTTCAGCAGGTAGTCCGGCTTGCTCGAGAACAGCGCCGGGTCGCACGCATAGTGCTGCGAGATATGTTCCTGCGCGAGGATCGGGCTACCCGCGGCAACCCGGCCGATCAGCGGCAACGACAGTTGCATGATGCTGGCGTGCGGCAGTGTGAACTGGTACGGCGAATCTTCCGACCCGCCCAGCAGGCGAATGCCGCGCGATGCGCCGGCCGCCAGTTCGATCACGCCCTTGCGGGCGAGGGCGCGCAGATGCTCCTCTGCCGAGTTGGCCGAGCTGAAACCCAGCTCGGCGGCGATCTCCGCGCGGGTGGGCGGAAAGCCGGTGCGTTCGATGGCCCGGCGGATCAGATCGAAAACCTGCTGCTGTCGTGCGGTGAGTTTGGTCATGGCGCCACTGTATGTATGAACAGGTGCCTGTATTTTTATACAGTATTCCGCGCAATTCAAGCTTTACTTTAAGTTCGTGTCCTGGGGTGGCGTTCCAGCGTCGTAAATGGACGCCTCAACACCCGTTTTCGTGCCGCAACGCCTTATCCGGCCGTCATTACCACTTTTGCGTATTAAAGAATGAAGAAACATTATTTTTAATGATGAAAGCTCTTCGATAGACTGCCCTTCGAGTTGGCGCTCATGTGCACGTGACCGCGACGTAGAACAACACCACACGCTGTTTCAGCGGACCACAACGCGGAGAAAGTTGGCATGAACCATCAAGGCACGGGGCTGGCAGGCAGGACCAGAAAACTTATCGCGGCGCTCGCATTCGGCGCAGTCGGTACGATCGCCGCGGTCGGCGTCACGGTGCAGGCACATGCAGCCGACATGACGCTGCTGAACGTGTCGTACGACCCGACCCGCGAGCTGTACCAGGATGTCAACCAGGCATTCGGCAAGGAATGGAAGGCGAAAACGGGCGAGGCGGTCACCTTCAAGCAGTCGCACGGCGGCTCGGGTGCGCAAGCCCGCTCGGTGCTGGACGGTTTGCAGGCGGACGTCGTGACGCTGGCGCTTGCCTATGACATCGACGCGCTGGCTAACAAAGGTTTGCTCGACAAGGGCTGGCAAAAGCGTTTGCCGGACAACGCCTCGCCGTACACGTCGACGATCGTGTTTCTGGTGCGCAAGGGCAACCCGAAGCACATCAAGGATTGGGACGATCTGATCAAGCCGGGTGTGTCGATCGTCACGCCGAATCCGAAGACCTCGGGTGGCGCGCGCTGGAACTACCTGGCCGCGTGGGCCTATGCTGAACATCAGCCGGGTGGCAACGACCAGAAGGCGAAGGAGTTCGTCGGCAAGCTCTATAAGAATGCCGGCGTGCTGGATTCGGGCGCGCGTGGCGCGACCACCAGCTTCGTGCAGCGCGGTATCGGCGACGTGCTGATTGCGTGGGAAAACGAAGCGTTCCTGTCGCTGAAGGAGTTCGGTCCGGACAAGTTTGAAATCGTGGTGCCGTCGGTGAGCATTCTGGCTGAACCGCCGGTTGCGGTGGTGGACAAGGTGGTCGACAAGCACGGCACGCGCAAAGTGGCGGAAGCGTATCTGAACTTTCTGTACAGCGAGGAAGGTCAGGAAATCGCGGCGAAGAACTTCTACCGTCCGCGTTCGAACAAGGTGCCGGCCGAGCTGACCTCGAAATTTCCGAAGCTGAAGTTGTACACGGTGGACGATTCGTTCGGCGGCTGGGCGAACGCGCAGAAGACCCACTTTGCCGACGGCGGCGTGTTCGATTCGATCTACTCGCCGCAGTAACGGGTAGTCAGCCAGACGAGATGCGCAGTTAGACGCCGCAGTTGAACGCGTAGTCACACTTCGCCAGAAAGCGTGCCGGCGAGGCGCGCTTTTTGGCCAGCCAGGCGGCCGAAAAAAGAGCCGCCGGCCTCAATCCTGAAAGAGTACTGAGCATGACGACGTTGACCTTCCGAAAACCGAGCGCCTTGCCCGGTTTTGGCCTGACACTCGGCATCACGGTGGCTTATCTGAGCCTCGTGGTGCTGATTCCGCTTGCGGCGACCTTTCTCAAGACCGCGACGCTTGACTGGCCTCAGTTCGTGCGCGCGGTCAGCTCGCCGCGCGTGCTCGCGTCGTATCGCCTGACGTTTTTCTCTGCGCTCGGTGGCGCGCTGATCAACGCGGTGTTTGGCTTTCTGGTTGCGTGGGTGCTGGTGCGTTATACCTTTCCCTTCAAGCGTATCGTCGACGCGGTGGTCGATCTGCCGTTTGCTTTGCCGACCTCTGTGGCCGGTATATCGCTTGCGGCGGTGTATGCGGGCAACGGCTGGATCGGACAGTTTCTCGAACCGCTCGGCATCAAGATCGCTTTCACGCCGGCCGGCGTGCTGATCGCGCTGACCTTTATCGGTTTGCCGTTCGTCGTACGAACCGTGCAGCCGGTGCTCGAAGAGTTCGAGCGCGAACAGGAAGAGGCGGCTGCGTGCCTCGGCGCGTCGCGTTGGCTGACGTTTCGGCGCGTGGTGCTGCCTGCGGTGTTCCCGGCCTTGCTCACGGGTTTCGCGCTGGCGTTCGCGCGGGCGCTCGGCGAATACGGCTCGGTGATTTTCATCGCCGGTAACGTGCCGATGAAATCGGAAATCACGTCGCTGCTGATCATTACCAAGCTCGAACAATACGATTACGCCGGCGCCACCGCGATTGCGGTCGTAATGCTGGTGGTGTCGTTCCTGATGCTGTTGTTGATCAATACGCTGCAGTGGTATCTGCAGCGCCGGACGGGACGTGGCGGCGCAGGCCCGGCGCCTGCCGCAGCGAGTGTGGCGGCGATCGGTGTCGGTGTCGGTGTCGGCGGAGGTGTGCAATGAGCCGCAACTCCTTGAATAGCGCGGATGCTACGACTGTTGCCGTGGCGCCGCGCGCGCCGCTCAATATTGCACGCCGGCCCGATCCGGTTACCGAACCACCCGTCGTGCGCTGGATTCTGACGGGCATCGCGTTGCTGTTTCTCGCGTTGTTTCTCGTCGTGCCGCTCGTCGCCGTGTTCTATCAGGCCTTGAGCAAGGGCATCGGCTTCTATCTGGAATCGCTGGCCGATCCGGATGCGTTGTCGGCCATCAAGCTCACCGTGATCACGGCTGCGATCGCTGTGCCGCTGAATCTTGTGTTCGGCCTCGCGGCGTCATGGTGTATCGCCAAGTTCGAGTTCCGTGGCAAGGCATTGCTGACCACGTTGATCGATCTGCCGTTCTCGGTCTCGCCGGTGATCTCCGGTTTGATCTACGTGCTGATGTTCGGCGCGCAGGGCTGGTTCGGCCCGTGGCTGCAGGACCATAACGTGCAGATCATCTTCGCGGTGCCGGGCATCGTGCTGGCGACGATCTTCGTCACATTCCCGTTCGTCGCGCGTGAATTGATTCCGCTGATGCAGGCGCAAGGCAACGACGAAGAAGAGGCCGCGCATGTACTCGGCGCATCGGGCTGGCAGATCTTTCGGCGCGTCACGCTGCCGAACGTGAAATGGGGTCTGCTGTACGGCGTGATCCTGTGTAACGCGCGGGCGATGGGTGAGTTCGGCGCGGTGTCGGTGGTGTCCGGCCACATTCGCGGCCAGACCGACACGATGCCGCTGCACGTCGAAATTCTCTATAACGAATACAACTTCTCGGCGGCGTTTGCCGTGGCGTCGGTGCTGGCCTTGCTCGCACTCGTAACGCTCGGCCTGAAGCTGCTCGCCGAGCGCCATATGTCGGCGGAACTGTCGGCCGCGCGCGATGTGCCGGCATATGCAGGGCCGGTCACGCCGCCGTCTGCTTCACAGTCCGTCAATGCAACGCATGCATCGCATCAACACGCGCTCAAGCAAGGAGAGCTGTAATGGGTATCACCGTTCGTAACCTGCAAAAGCGCTTCGGCGATTTCGTCGCGCTCGACAACGTTTCGCTCGATTTTCCGCCGGGCGAGCTGGTTGCGCTGCTCGGGCCGTCGGGTTGTGGCAAGACCACCTTGCTGCGTGTGATTGCGGGCCTCGAATACGCGGATGCCGGCCAGGTCGTGCTGCAAGGCCAGGACGTGGCGACGGTCGGCGCGCGCGAGCGTGAAGTCGGCTTCGTGTTCCAGCATTACGCGCTGTTCCGTCATATGACGGTGTTCGAGAACGTGGCGTTCGGCTTGCGTGTGAAACCCCGCAAGGAGCGGCCTTCGGAAGCGGTGATTCGCGAGAAGGTGCATGAACTGCTGAAGCTCGTGCAACTCGACTGGCTTGCGCAACGCTACCCATCGGAATTGTCGGGTGGTCAGCGCCAGCGGATTGCATTGGCGCGTGCGCTCGCTGTCGAACCGAAGGTCCTGCTGCTGGACGAACCGTTTGGCGCGCTTGATGCGAAGGTGCGCAAGGAACTGCGTAGCTGGCTGCGTCGTTTGCATGACGATCTGCATATCTCGACGATCTTTGTCACGCACGATCAGGAAGAAGCGCTTGAAGTGGCCGACCGTATTGTCGTGTTGAATCGTGGGCATGTGGAGCAGGTGGGCAGTCCGCAGGACGTGTACGACCATCCGCAAACCTCGTTCGTCTACGAGTTTCTCGGCGCGGCGAACCGTCTGCATGGCAACGTGGATGCGAGCGGCTTCGTGGTCGACGGCGCGGCGTTGCCGGTCGCGATCAAGGCTGACTTCAAGGGGCCGGCGTTCGCCTATGTACGTCCGCACGATCTGCAGTTGTATCCGCAAGCATCCGGCCATCGCGAAGGCATTGTGGTCGACGTGCGGCGCGTGGTCACGCTCGGCGGCTCGGTGCGTGTGGAACTGGCGGGCCGCGAAGGCAATGTGCTCGAGGCTGAACTCGATCGCGAATCGTGGCGCGATCTGCAACTGTCGATCGGCGACGGCGTGACGGCTGTGCCGCGCGCGTTGCGCGTATTTCCGGCGCAATAGGCGGCGCCACGAGCAGCAACACAGGCAGCGCAACACCACTCGGCGTTTCAATCAAACTCTAATAACTCAACTCTGGCTCAACCGGAGACATACAGATGAACTTTCAGCAATTGCGCTTTGTGCGCGAGGCCGTGCGTCAGAACATGAATCTGACTGAGGTGGCGAACGTGTTGTACACGTCGCAGTCGGGCGTATCGAAACAGATCAAGGATCTGGAGGACGAGCTCGGCGTCGATATTTTCATCCGGCGCGGCAAGCGTCTGACGGGCCTCACCGAGCCGGGCAAGGCGGTGCATCAGTTGATCGAGCGGATGTTGCTCGATGCGGAGAATCTGCGCCGCGTCGCGCGTCAGTATGCCGATCAGGACAGCGGCCACCTCGTCGTGGCGACGACTCACACGCAGGCGCGTTACGCGCTGCCGAAGGTGATTCGGCAATTCACCGAGGTGTTCCCGAAGGTGCATCTGGCGTTGCGCCAGGGCAGCCCGCAACAGATTGCGCAGATGATCATCAACGGCGAAGCGGACATCGGCATTTCGACGGAAGCGCTCGACCGCTTTCCCGATATCGTCACGTTCCCGTGCTATTCGTGGCATCACATCGTGGTGGTGCCGAAGGGGCATCCGCTGGTTGGCCGCGAGAATCTGACGCTCGACGAGATTGCCGAATTCCCGATCGTCACGTACGACCAGGACTTCACGGGCCGCTCGCACATCGACCAGGCGTTCGCGAAAGCGGGTGCGTTGCCTGATGTCGTGTTGACTGCCATCGATGCCGACGTGATCAAGACGTACGTCGAACTCGGCATGGGCATTGGCGTGGTTGCCGCGATGGCCTACGATCCGAAGCGCGACACGGAACTGGTCGCGCTGGACACGCAGCATCTGTTCGAAGCGAGCACGACGCGGGTCGGCTTGCGCAAGGGCGCGTTCCTGCGCGCGTATGCGTACCGGCTGATCGAAATGTTCGCGCCGCAGTTGAATGAAGCGGAAATCGCCGCACAGTTGCGCGAAGCGGTTTGAGGGTTGCGCCGGATCGTCGTGGTTCGGCGCAGGGCACGCAAGGCGCCGCGTGAATTCATTGCGGCGCCAAAAGTGCGATCTTCACGCGGGCTGCGGCTGGCCTTGATGTAAACGCTGCGCAAACTCGTGGCGCACAGAGCGCCGGCCTCATCCAGCTCCAAAACGAACGGGTATCCGTTTTTTCACGCATGGCGGCACGCGGCGCATCGCTTACAATCGCCGCCATGAACACTTTGACTTCTTCCTCCACCACGCCTTCAGACGAAGGCGCCACGCCGCTGCTGCCACGCATCGCCGTGCTGGCGACCGGCGGCACGATCGCCGGCGCGGCCGCGGACGCGACCAACACATCGGGCTACCAGGCCGGTGTGGTCGGCGTCGAGCAATTGCTGGCCGTGGTGCCGGCCTTGTCCACGGTGGCGCGCATCGCGCCCGAGCAGATTGCCAGCGTCGACAGTAAAGACATGGAAATGTCGCTGTGGACCACGCTCGCGCAACGCATCAACACGCTGCTCGCCGACGATGACGTCGACGGCGTGGTGGTCACACATGGCACCGATACGCTCGAAGAAACCGCCTATCTGCTGCATCTGACGATCAAGTCGGACAAGCCGGTCGTGCTGACCGCCGCCATGCGCCCGGCGTCGGCGCTGTCGGCCGATGGTCCGCTGAATCTGCTGAACGCCGTGACGGTCGCGGCGAATGCCGGTTCGCGCGGGCAGGGCGTGCTGGTCGCGTTCAACAACAAGATTCACAGCGCACGCGACGTGGTCAAGACGAGCACGTATGCAGTCGATGCCTTCCAGTCTCCGGATATCGGCGCGCTCGGCTGGGTGCAGGACGGTCGCGTCGAATTCCAGCGCGGCGCGGTGCGTCCGCATACGCTCGCGACCGAATTCGTGATCGGCGCGAAGTGGCCGCATGTGGAGATCGTCGCGAGTTACGCGGGCGTCTCGCGTATTGCTGTGGACGCATTGGTCGCCGCTGGTGTGCGCGGTATCGTCGTGGCGGGCACGGGTAACGGCTCGATTCACGCTTCGGTGCAGCAGGCGCTGGCCGATGCCGCTTCGCAAGGCGTCGTGGTGGTGCGTGCGTCGCGCGTGGGTTCAGGGCATGTGATGCGCAACGGCGCGGCCGCCGACGATGCACTCGGTTTCGTCAGCGCAGGTTCGCTGAATCCGTACAAGGCGCGCGTGCTGCTGATGCTGGCATTGGCCGCGGGCGGCACAGGGCCGGTTGCGTTGCAGAAGACTTTCGATACGTACTGATTGATTGAGCGCGGGCATCCCGGTTCAAAGTCAGAACCGTGTCCCGTACATGAAGCTTGAATGACAACGCGGCGCCCAGGTCATCGACCCGAGCGCCGCGTTGTCGTTTCAGCTCAAGGTTTATGGCTGTCGCCGGAAACAGGCGACGCCGGCAAGCAGTTAGCCCGCCAGATCCGGAGGCAGCTTCCCGCCGTTCGCCGCCAGCGCTTGCATCACCTGTTTGTGCAGCCAGATGTTCATGCTCGCCGAATCGTTCGTGTCGCCGCTGTACTTCAGTTCCTGTGCGAGTTGCTTGCGATGCTCGAGGCTGCTGTCGACGCCGAGCGCTTTCAGCGTGTCGACGATCGACGTGCGCCAGTTCAACGTTTGCCCGCTCTCACTCACGAACTGGTCCATGACGACAGCGACGTCGACGTCAGTCAGCGGCGGCGGTGCCGGTGCAGCGTCCGGTGCGGCAGCTTGTGCCGCTGCCGGATCCGGTGTCGGCTCAACCGCAGGCGCAGGCTGGTCGGGCTTCGCTTTGCCGAAGAGCTTGTTTACGATGTCACCAAAGATACTCATGCTGAATCCTTTGCAGAGGGGTTACCGGCGCAAGCACATTCCGCTCACGGGTTGAACTCTGGTTGCGAATCGGGCGAATGAAACAGAGCACATGCGCTGCAATGATCGGCAAGCCACACGTGAACGCTGATACGCCAGCAACCAGACTCAACGAGTGTAGGAGAAAAGCGTGGAGGGATGTGTCAAAAAAGGTCGTGCTGCGGGCGCGGAGTTGCAAGCAAATGCAAGCAGACTTGCGAGCACACCTGCAAGGAGAGGTGCGGGCAGGCGGCGTGCATGATGCAGCCGCTGCGAGAGATTGGCGGAAAACGCATAAATTTGAAATCCGACAGCCGGACACCCGACGACGACGTCTGACCGACCAAGGCTTCCCCGGCGCCGCCGGGTGCCGCTGCGGACCCCACTTGCCGCTCTCAGCCCAGAGCGGCACGATTTGCCCGTTCCGCCATGCATGCCGCACGACGAACCGGGCGCCCCACCTGCGGTCGCCACGACGGTCACGTTGAAATCGCAACCGTCACTGCAACCTTGTTGTTGCTTAAGCTGCCTTGGCTTCGCTACCCGGCGCTTGCGCGACTTCGTAGTTCGCCATGATTTCGAGCGCGCGCACCATTGCTGAGTGATCCCATGCCTTGCCGCCATTCGCTGCGCATACGCTGAACAGTTGCTGCGCGCTTGCCGTATGCGGCAGGGCGATACCCAGCTTGCGTGCGCCGTCGAGTGCGAGGTTCAGATCCTTCTGGTGCAATTCGATGCGGAAACCCGGATCGAACTTACGCTTGGTCATACGCTCGCCATGCACTTCGAGAATGCGCGACGAAGCGAAGCCGCCCATCAATGCCTTGCGCACACGTTCCGGATCGGCGCCCGAGCGCGACGCGAACAGCAGCGCTTCAGCAACCGCTTCGATGTTCAGCGCGACGATGATCTGGTTCGCGACCTTGCAGGTTTGACCCGCGCCGTTGTCGCCGATCAGCGAGATGTTCTTGCCCATCAGTTCGAACAGCGGCTTGGCCAGCGCGAACGCTTTTTCCGGACCGCCGACCATGATCGTCAACGACGCTTCACGCGCGCCGACTTCACCGCCGGACACCGGTGCATCGAGGTAGTCGACGCCGAGGGCGTTGATCTTCTTCGCGAAGGCTTGCGTGTCGAGCGGCGAGATCGAGCTCATGTCGATCACCAGCTTGCCCTGCGTGAGGCCGGCAGCGACGCCGTCGTCCGCGAACAGCACGTTGGCGACGTCAGGCGTGTCCGGCACCATGATGATGACGATGTCGGCGGCTTGTGCGACAGCGGTCGAATTGGCGACCACGGTGGTCGTCTTGCTCAGATCTTCCGGCACCGGATAAGCGCCATTCACGAACAGCGAATGACCGCCCTTGATGAGGTTGCGCGCCATGTGCGCGCCCATGATGCCGAGGCCGATGAAACCGATCTTTGCCATGTGTCTAAATCTCCAGTGTTGTTTGGGGTGATATGCCTAAGCCGATCAATGAGTCGATCAATGAGCCGATCAGGCAGCGGCGTGGGCTGCGCCGCGGGTTTGCCCGGCCACGCTCTGCACCCAGCCGAGGCCGGCGGCGGTGGTCGTGCGCGGTTTGTATTCGCAACCGACGTAGCCTTCGTAGCCGAGCGAGTCGAGCAGGTCGAACAGGAACGGGTAGTTGATTTCGCCGGTGCCCGGTTCGTTACGGCCGGGGTTGTCGGCGAGCTGGATGTGCGCGATCTGCGGCAGATTCTTTTTGATCGTTGCCGCGAGTTCGCCTTCCATCCGTTGCATGTGATAGATGTCGTATTGCAGGAACAGATTGTCCGACCCCACCGCGCGAATCACGTCGAGGCCTTCGCCCGAACGGTTCAGCGCGAAGCCGGGGATGTCGTACGAATTGCACGGCTCGACCAGCAGCTTGATGCCGGCTTTTTTCAGTTCGCCGGCGGCGAAGCGCAGATTGCCGACGATCGTCGAGCGCGCCTTGTCCGCATCGACGCCCGCAGTCGGAATGCCGACGAGGCAGTTCAGTTGCGGCACCTTCAGGGCGCTCGCGTATTCGATCGCGCGGCCGACACCTTCCTGAAACTCGCCTACGCGATCCGGCAGGCACGCGATGCCGCGTTCACCCGCTTCCCAGTTGCCCGCGGGCAGGTTGTGCAACACGAGTTTCAAACGGTTCTGCTGCAGACGTTCGCTCAATTCGGCGATCTGATACGGATACGGAAACAGGAATTCGACGGCGCTGAAGCCCGCGTCCGCTGCTGCCGTAAAGCGGTCGAGGAACGGGACTTCGTTGAACAGCATGGTGAGATTCGCTGCAAATTTCGGCATGGTGCTTTTTGTCTCGCTGGTCGGTCAGTGGAATAACTTCATGAGGCGATTCAGTTGCGTTGAATTGCTACGCGGCTGAATCGCGCTCATCTACTGCAAAGTCGGAAAGCTCAGTCGAGCATGCTGATTGCCGTCGGCGCGTCTTCGCGCTTCTCGGCCAGTTCTTCGAACTCGTTGATCGCGTCGATTTCGGTGCCCATCGAAATGTTGGTCACACGTTCGAGGATCACTTCGACGATCACCGGCACGTTGAACTCGGAGAGCATCGATTGCGCTTTCAGCAGGGCCGGCTTAAGTTCTTCCGGTTTGAACACGCGGATCGCCTTGCAACCCAGGCCTTCGGCAACCGCAACGTGGTCCACGCCGTAGCCGTTCGTCTCCGGCGAGTTGATGTTCTCGAAGCCGAGCTGCACGCAGAAGTCCATATCGAACGCGCGCTGTGCCTGGCGGATCAGGCCAAGGTACGAGTTGTTTACCACCACGTGCACGTACGGCAGCTTGAATTGCGCACCGGCTGCCAGTTCTTCGATCATGAACTGGAAGTCGTAGTCGCCCGAGAGTGCGACGATCGGACGTTGCGGGTCTGCTGCACGCACGCCGAGCGCTGCCGGAATCGTCCAGCCGAGCGGGCCTGCCTGGCCGCAGTTGATCCAGTTGCGCGCCTTGTAGACGTGCAGGAATTGCGCGCCGGCGATCTGCGACAAACCGATCGTGCTCACGTAGCACGTATCGCGGCCGAACACCTGGTTCATTTCTTCGTACACGCGCTGCGGCTTCATCGGCACGTTGTCGAAGTGCGTCTTGCGCAGCATCGTCTTCTTGCGTTGCTGGCAATCGACGACCCATGCGCTGCGGTCCTTCAGCTTGCCGGCGGCCTTCCATTCCTTCGCTATTTCAACGAACAGTTCGAGCGCGGCTTTCGCGTCCGACACGATGCCGAGATCCGGGCCGAACACGCGGCCGATCTGCGTCGGCTCGATGTCCACATGCACGAACTTACGGCCCTTGGTGTAAACCTCGACGCTGCCCGTGTGACGGTTCGCCCAGCGGTTGCCGATGCCGAGCACGAAGTCGGAGGCGAGCATCGTCGCGTTGCCGTAGCGGTGCGACGTTTGCAAGCCGACCATGCCGGCCATCAGCGGATGGTCGTCGGGAATCGCGCCCCACGACATCAACGTCGGGATCACCGGCACGCCGACGGTTTCGGCGAATTCGACCAGCAGGTCTTCAGCGGCTGCGTTCAGCACGCCGCCACCCGAGACGATCAACGGCTTTTCAGCGTCATTCAAAAGCTTCAACGCGGCTTCGATTTGTTTGCGGGTCGCTTTCGGCTTGTAGACCGGCAGCGGCTCGTACGTGTCGATGTCGAATTCGATTTCCGCGAGTTGCACGTCGATCGGCAAGTCGACCAGCACCGGACCCGGACGGCCCGAGCGCATCAGGTGGAAGGCCTGTTGGAACACGCGCGGCACCAGCGCCGGTTCGCGCACGGTGACGGCCCACTTGGTGACCGGCTTGGCGATCGATTCGATATCGACGGCCTGGAAGTCTTCCTTGTACAGACGCGCACGCGGCGCCTGGCCCGTGATAGCCAGAATAGGAATCGAGTCAGCCTGAGCCGAGTACAAACCGGTGATCATGTCGGTGCCGGCAGGGCCCGAGGTGCCGATACACACGCCGATATTGCCCGGCTGGGCGCGCGTATAGCCTTCGGCCATGTGCGACGCACCTTCGACGTGACGCGCCAGCACGTGGCTGATGCTGCCTGCCTTGCGCATGGCCGAGTAGAACGGGTTGATTGCAGCGCCCGGAACGCCGAATGCGGTGTTGATGCCTTCTTTTTCGAGCACCAGCACGGCTGCGTCGACGGCTCTCATTTTGGCCATGAATGTCTCCTGAATGTCTGGGGTTGGCGAATAAGTGGGGTAACGAATTCGCTCACGGATGTGCAAACCACAAGGTGTTGATCGAACTGTAGGCTTCACCTAAAGGTTTGATAAGATCAGTCGAGGTCGCTTATTTCGAAACAAAAAGTATGGAATGCGTTAGCCTCGGGGCAGGGGCGGCGCGCAAGGCGGTTGCAACCCGCTTGCATGGGACCGGAGTAAGTGCTCTGCATGGGACCCGAGTAGCGCGCTAAAGCGCTAACTCCGGTCGACAGCTAAAGCGCTAACTCCGGTCGACACAGGAGACAAAAAATGGACCGCTTCAAACAAATCGAAACTTTCGTGCGGGTCGCCGACGCGGGCAGTCTCGCGGCGGCCGCGCTGGAAGAGGGGGTGTCGCCGGTGATTCTCGGGCGCCGTATTGACGCGCTGGAAAAGCGCCTCGGCGTGAAGCTGATGTACCGCTCGACGCGGCGCCTCGTGGTGAGCGAAGACGGCGCGGCGTTTCTCGAGCGCTGCCGCGGCTTGCTGACCGAATGGGACCAGGCGGAAAACGAACTGAGCGCCGGACGGCGCGCGGTGAACGGCCATCTGATCGTGTCGGCGCCGGCCGCCTTCGGGCGCAAGCACGTCGCGCCGCTTGCGCCGGCTTTTCTCGCCGACAAGCCGGAATTGCAGGTGTCTTTCAACCTGACCGACCGGGTCGTGGACCTGGTGCGCGAGGGGTACGACCTGTCGATCCGGATCGGCGGCGCGGTCGATCCGAATTTCGTCGCGGTGAAGCTGGCGTCGAACCGGCGCGTGGTGTGCGGCACACCGGAATATTTCCGCAAATACGGCAAGCCGAAAACGCTCGAAGATCTGCCGCAGCACAATTGCCTCGCGTTCAACCTGCAAGGCGGGCAGAACCGCGGCTGGTACTTCCGCCGCAATGGCAAGCTGGCGACGGTGCGGGTAGGCGGCACGCTCGACTGTAACGACGGCGAACTGCTGCATCGCTGGGTGTCCGAAGGGCTCGGTCTCGGCTGGCGCTCCACGTGGGAAATCCAGCAGCAACTGGCGCGCGGCGAGCTGGAAACGGTGCTGGATGAATTCGCGCTGCCCGACTACGACATTCTGGCGGTCTATCCGCAGCAGCGTTACGTGCCGGCCAAGGTGCGCTACTTCATCGACTATCTGAAAGAGGTGTATGCCAGCGAGGATTACTGGAGTCGTCCGACCTACTGAGTGCGGGGGTAAGGTAATTTTTCGCGGATTTCACGCGAAGGCGGGAATAAACTCGGTATGCAGCCGGTCATGTTGGATGACGAGTCAACAGCTTAGCCGCAATGCCCCGGAGGGCCGAGGTGGGTCAACCCGATTCAAATGCCGCCCGCGCGCACGACGCCGATGTAGCGAGGAACCGCCGTTTTCAGGAACTGGCGCTCCCGCATCTCGACGCCGCGTACAACCTTGCACGCTGGCTGTGCGGCAACGCCAACGATGCCGACGACGTCGTGCAGGAAGCATTCATGCGCGCGTTTCGTTTCTTCGACACGTTCCGTGGCGACTCCGCGCGGCCGTGGCTGCTGGCGATCGTGCGCCGCACTTGGTACACGGAATGGCGGCGGCGCGCGTCGTCGCACGAGGTGGTCGAGTTCGACGACACCATGGACGAGGCGACCTTCGAAGGCTGGAGCGCGGGCGGCGCCGATCCGCAGACGCTCCTGATCCGCGATGAAGACACGAAGCTCGTGCACGAGGCGCTGGCGCAGTTGCCGGTCGAGTATCGGGAGGTGCTGATCCTGCGGGAGCTCGAAGAAATGGGTTATCGCGAGATCGCGATGGTCGCCGATGTGCCGATCGGCACGGTGATGTCGCGGCTCGCACGGGGCAGGCGCAAGCTGGCCGCGCTGCTGATGGCGAAGCAGGGCGGTGGAAGTCCGCCGCGAGCCACGGCGCCGGGTGCCTGCGCGGCACCCACGGCTTCTGTCACGCCACTCCGGGCGGCTTCCAACGGCCGTCCATCCAACAACCCCGGCGCGAGCGCTGCCGGCTTAACTCAGGAGACGCCAGATGGACTGTAACGAAGCGCGGCCGCTCCTCGATGCGAACGCCGACCATGAATTGCCCGCGCCGGATGCTCAGCGCGTCCAGCAGCATATCGAGAGCTGCGACGCCTGTCGGCGCGAAAGCGAAAATCTGCATACGTTGAGCGCTTCGCTGCGCGCACAGCCTTATTACCGGGCACCGGATGCCCTGCGGGCGCGGATTCTTGCTGCCCTCCCGGCGGGCGACACCGTCGTCGACGAGCCCGTAGAAGCTCCGCGGGCCGCTGCACAGCCGAGGCCGAAGCGAAACTGGCTGGGTAACTGGCTGAATGGCTGGCTGCGTCCGCAAGGTGCGATGGGGCGGCCGGGCGGCGGCGTAGGCTCAGGCTCAGGCTCAGGCTCAGGCTCAGGCTCAGGCTCAGGCTCAGGCTCAGGCTCAGGCTCAGGCTCAGGCGCAACGATCGGGCAGGGCTGGCTCGTCGCGCTGGTGGTCGCACTAGGTGCGGTGGCGGTGGGCGTGACAATGAACCAGCATCGTCCGACGCAAGGCGGCGGGTTTTCCGATGAACTGGTCGAAAGCCATGTGCGGGCGCAAATGTCCGGCCACGACATCGACGTCATTTCGACTGATCGGCACACGGTGAAGCCGTGGTTCAACGGCCGGATCGACTATTCGCCGCCGGTCGAGGACCTCGCGGCGAACGGTTTTCCGCTTGAAGGCGGCCGCCTGGATTACATCGCGCATCAGCGGGTGGCGGTGCTGGTGTACCGCTATCAGAAGCACATCATCGACGTCTACGTGTTTCCGGAAGCGCGCTCCGCCGATGCTGGACGAGAAGCCGCCGCTGGACTTTCGATGGCGCAGACCCGCGAGGGTTACTCGCTTGCGCACTGGAACGCGCAGGGGATGACCTGGTGGGCCGTCACCGACGCCGCGCCGGACGCGCTCCGCGGGCTCGAAACGGCGCTGAAAGCCCGTCTGGCGGGCGGCAGCGAGCAGACTGAGGGGGGCTGAGCGGGCTCAGCGTGCGCGATCCGGGGGGATTTTTCCGGGCGCGCACGCGCGGCGGCCGTTTGTCCCCGTTTATCCGCTTCGTCCTAAACCCTTGAAAACACAACCGATTCGCGTGCCGGATTAACGGGATATCTTGCAACCCGGCCCTAATCGCGTTACACTCTTTGGCTTCTCACTTGCCACACCGGTTCAGACGCCCGGGTGGCTCTAATCCACAAGTCCACAAGGAGTGTGTATGCGTCATTATGAAATCGTCTTTATTGTGCACCCCGATCAGAGCGAGCAAGTGCCCGCCATGATCGAGCGTTACAAGAGCGCGATCACCTCGCACGGTGGCCAGATCCACCGTATCGAAGACTGGGGCCGTCGCCAACTGGCCTACATGATCGAGAAACTCGCGAAGGCTCACTACGTCTGCATGAACATCGAATGCGACCAAACCACGCTCGACGAGCTGGAACACGCATTCAAGTTCAATGACGCGGTTCTGCGTCACCTGATCGTCAAGATGAAGAAGGCCGAAACCGGCCCGTCGCCGATGATGAAGGAAGTGCAGCGCGAAGAAGCCAAGAAGTCGGCTGCTACGCAACCGTCCGAAGCGCAGGCTTAAGACACACTATTTAAGCTACCAGACGAAAGCGTCGCTCTCGCCAAAGGCTACATGAATCGGCTGCAACTTACGGCCAGCGTCGTCGAACGCGAACCGGTGCGGTATACCCCCGCCGGCGTTCCGATTGCAGGCTGCACGTTGCACCACCGCACGGAAGTCGTCGAAGCCGGCATTGCCCGGCAAGTCGAACTGACCATGCAGGCGGTAGCCGCAGGTGAGGCGAGCGGTAAGCTGGAAGGCTGTCAGATGGGCGTAGAAACGCTCTTCACAGGCTTTCTGGCGAAAAAGCACCGCAACGCAAGAACTCTGGTATTTCACATCACAGAATTGCAGGACATTGGAAAGGACTGAACATGCCCCGCCCGACTGGTAAGAAATTCGACAAGCGTCGTCAGCAACAAAATCCGCTCTTCAAGCGCAAGAAGTTCTGCCGTTTCACGGCCGCTAACGTCGATCACATCGACTACAAGGACCTCGAAACGCTGAAGGACTTCATCGGCGAAAACGGCAAGATCACGCCGGCGCGTCTCACGGGTACGAAGTCGCACTATCAACGCCAGCTGGATACGGCAATCAAGCGCGCACGTTTCCTCGCGCTGGTGCCGTACACCGACCAGCACAAGGCCTAACCCGACGACGCGATAAGGAGTATCCGAATGCAAATTATTCTTCTGGAAAAAGTCGTCAATCTGGGCAACCTGGGCGATATCGTGAAGGTCAAGGACGGTTACGCACGTAACTTCCTGATCCCGAACAAGCAAGCTCGCCGTGCAACGAAGGAAGCCCTGGCTGAATTCGAAGTTCGCCGCGCAGAACTCGAAAAGATCGCCGCTGAAAAGCTGGCTGCCGCTCAAGCTCAAGGCGAAAAGCTGGCAGGCTCGACGGTTCAGATCAATCAGAAGGCTGGCGTCGACGGCCGTCTGTTCGGTTCGGTGACGAACGCGGACATCGCTGACGCACTGGTTAAGCAAGGCTTCGCAGTGGAAAAGGCGCAAGTGCGTCTGCCGGAAGGCCCGCTGAAGCTGGTTGGCGACCACGCTGTTCAGATCTCGCTGCACACCGACGTTCTCGTCGATGTCAACGTGGCTGTGATCGGCGAACACGTCTAAGCATGTAGTAGCATCTGCCAGGTTGTTGCTGGCAAAAGGCAGGGGCCGGGTGACCGGCCCCTGCCTTTTTTATTGCCCGTTTTCGATGCACCGAAGTATCGGTTTTTGATTTCCCTCCGCGCGCATTTACCCCGATAATTCCTCTCCATGAACGCACCGTCCAAAGATCCCCAAATCGAGTCGCTGAAAGTCCCGCCGCATTCGATCGAAGCCGAGCAGTCGGTGCTGGGCGGCCTGCTGCTCGACAACGCGGCATGGGACCGCATCGCCGACTTCCTGTCACAGAGCGATTTTTACCGATACGACCACCGCATCATTTTCGAGCACATCGGCAAGCTGATCGCGGCGACGCGTCCGGCCGACGTGATTACCGTGTATGAGGCGCTCGGCACCTCGGGCAAGGCGGAAGAGGTCGGCGGTCTGGCGTACCTGAACGCGCTGGCGCAGAACACGCCAAGCGCGGCCAATATCCGCCGCTACGCGGAAATCGTGCGCGATCGTGCGGTGCTGCGCCGCCTCGTATCCGTGGCCGACGAAATTTCCGCCGACGCTTTCAATCCGCAGGGCAAGGAAGTCCGCCAGTTGCTGGACGAGGCCGAATCGAAGGTGTTTTCGATCGCTGAAGACGGCGCGCGTGGCACGCAGGGCTTCCTGGAGATCGGGCCGCTCCTGACCGAGGTGGTCGAGCGGATCGACACGCTGTATCACACCGCCAATCCGAGCGATGTGACCGGCACGCCGACTGGCTTCGTCGATCTGGATCGCATGACTTCGGGCATGCACGGCGGTGAGTTGATCATCGTGGCAGGGCGCCCGTCGATGGGTAAGACGGCGTTTTCGATGAACGTCGGCGAGTATGTGGCGGTCGAGTATGGCCTGCCGGTCGCCGTGTTCTCCATGGAAATGCCGGGTTCGCAGCTCACCATGCGTATGCTGGGCTCGGTCGGCCGGCTCGACCAGCACCGCATGCGGACCGGGCGTCTGACTGACGAGGATTGGCCGAAGCTCACGCACGCGGTGCAGAAAATGAGCGAGGCGCAGATTTTCATCGACGAAACCGGCGGCCTGAACCCGATGGAACTGCGCTCCCGCGCGCGTCGGCTGTCGCGCCAGTGCGGCAAGCTCGGCCTGATCATCATCGACTATTTGCAACTGATGAGCGGTTCGTCGTCGGGTGAAAACCGTGCGACCGAAATCTCGGAAATCTCGCGTTCGCTGAAGAGTCTCGCCAAAGAACTCGACGTACCCGTGATCGCGTTGTCGCAGCTCAACCGGGGTCTTGAGCAGCGCCCGAACAAGCGGCCGATCATGTCCGACTTGCGCGAATCCGGCGCTATCGAGCAGGATGCGGACGTCATTCTGTTCATTTACCGCGATGAGGTGTACAACCCGGACAGCCCGGACAAGGGCACGGCGGAGATTATCATCGGTAAACAGCGGAATGGTCCGATCGGCCCTGTTCGCCTTACGTTCCACGGCCAATTCACGAAGTTCGACAATTTTGCCGGTGCGCAGAATTTCTACAGCGAGTGAAGAGATAAGTGAAGAGATAAGTGAAGCGCCTGTTGTAACGGTGCTTTCAAAAGTGCGGCGTCGATCCCGGAACGGTACAATGTGGCGGTTTTATGTCAGCCATAATGTGACCAATTTTCGGGATCCCAATGTTCGGTCGTTTCATGCCCACCGAGGGCAAGTTCTTTGAAATTTTCAATGCGCACGCAACGTGCATCGTCTCTGCAAGCCGCGAACTCGAGCTGCTGATCGACAACCTGCAGGACGCCGAGACCCACAAGCAAAACGTGCAGAAGGCCGAAAAGGCCGCTGACAAGCTCACCCACGAAGCCATCGACCTGCTGCACAAGACCTTCATCACGCCGCTCGACCGCGACGAGATCCACAAGCTGATCACCACGATGGACGACATCCTCGATCTGATGGAGGACGTCGCTACCGCTATCTCGCTGTACGACGTGCAGGCGGTGACCTCCGAAGCGAGCCAGTTGGCGCATATCTGCACGGCCACCTCCGAGCGTGTGCAGTTCGCCGTCAGCCTGCTGTCGGACATGAAGCAGGCGAGCCAGATCCTGAAGGCGTGCGAGGACATCGACCGTCTGGAATCGGAAGCCGACCGCGTGCTGCGCTCGGCGATGTCGAAGCTTTTCCGCGAAGAAGACAACGTCAAGACGCTGATCAAGCTGAAGGCCATTTACGAACTGCTCGAAACGATCACCGACAAGTGTGAGGACGTGGCGAACATCATCGAAGGCATCGTGCTGGAAAACGCATAATGCAATCGATACAACTCGCTATCTGGGTCGTCGCCGGCCTGGTTGCCGTCGCGCTGATTTTCGACTTCATGAACGGTTTCCACGACGCGGCGAATTCGATCGCCACGGTCGTGTCGACCGGCGTGCTGAAACCACAGCAGGCCGTGGCCTTTGCGGCGGCATTCAACGTTATCGCGTATTTTGTGTTCCACCTGAAAGTGGCGCAAACGGTCGGCAAAGGCACGATCGATCCGAATATCGTTGACCACTACGTCATTTTTGGCGCGCTGGTCGGCGCGATCGGCTGGAACATCATCACGTGGCATTACGGTATTCCGTCCAGCTCGTCGCATGCGCTGATCGGTGGGCTGGTGGGCGCGGCGCTTGCCAAGTCGGGCTGGGGTTCGCTCAATTTCGACGGGTTGATGAAGACGGTTACCTTCATTTTCATCTCGCCGCTGCTCGGTTTCGTACTCGGCTCGTTCTTCATGCTGGCGGTCTCGTGGATCTATTTCCGCACGCCACCGAGTAAGGTCGACCGGCGTTTCCGGCGTCTGCAACTTGTCTCCGCAGGTTTGTATAGCCTCGGCCACGGCGGTAACGATGCGCAGAAGACCATCGGCATCATCTGGATGCTGCTGATCGCGACCGGCTATGCCTCGTCGATCGCGGACGCACCGCCGCTGTGGGTGATCGGTGGCTGCTATCTGTCGATGGGTATCGGCACGTTGTTCGGCGGTTGGCGGATTGTCCGCACGATGGGCCAGAAGATCACCAAGCTGAAGCCGGTAGGGGGTTTTTGCGCCGAGACGGGCGGGGCGATCACGCTGTTCACCGCGTCGTGGCTCGGCATTCCAGTGTCCACCACGCATACGATTACCGGCGCGATCGTCGGTGTCGGCGCGACGCAGAAGTTGAGTGCGGTGCGTTGGGGGGTAGCGGGCAACATCGTCTGGGCGTGGATTCTGACGATTCCGGCCTCCGCAGCGCTCTCCGCGGCTGCCTGGTGGCTCGGCCACCGCTTCCTGTAAACGGCAAGTGCGGACGGCGAAGGCAGTCCGCACAATGCTCTGCCATGGAGCCCGGAGCCAAAAGCACCGGGCCGCACACCCCTAAAAGCTGCAAATAAAGCGCGCCACTCAAATCAGCGGCGTGCTGCCTCCATCCATCGGGACGATTGCGCCCGTCACATAGCTCGCGCGGCGGCTCGCCAGAAACAGCGCGACGTCAGCGATTTCCTCCGGTTTTGCATAGCGTCCGAGCGGCACCTTGGCCTGCCCGCGCGCCAGCGCGTCCGCGTTTTCGATGCCTTGCCGCGACGCTTCCAGCTTGACTGCTTCCTCGACGCGCTCGGTCAGCGTCGCCCCCGGATTGATTGCGTTGATGCGGATGCCGTAGCGCGCGTAGTAGTGGGCGAGGCCGACGGTGGCGAGCATCAGCGCGGCATTGGCGGCACCACCGGCGATATGGATGTCGCTAGCGATTTTGCCGCCCATGCCGATGATGTTGACGATCGTGCCGGGTGCGGCGCCGTCGCCGGCCTTGACGCGCTCGGCCATGCGCCGCAGCACTTCCTGCTGCGGGTAGATGTAAGGGAAATATTTGGCTTCCATGGTGGCGCGGAACGCGTCGGCGTCCAGCGTTTCCGGGTCATAGCGGCGGGCTGCGCCGGCGCTGTTGATCAACACGTCGATGGGGCCGACGGCGGTGCTGACTTCCTCGACGATGTCCGCAGCACTGTGCGGTTCGTGCAGGTCGGCGCGAGTGCGATGCACGTGCAGACCCTCCTGCTTCAACTGTTCGTAAGCGCGTGCGAGATTGGCGGGGTCGCGCGAAACGATCGCGACCTTTGCGCCCTCGAGGGCGAACGCCCGGGCGCAGGCGAACCCGATCCCTTTGCTGCCGCCCGTGATTAATACCACCTTGTCATTCAGCCCGAGATCCATCGTTATCACCCGCTGTCGGAAGAATATCGATGACGATAGCAGATCGGCAGCGCAGCGGGGATGGGCAGGTTCCAGGTGCGGAGTGTGGGCGCTACCGGGAGACTGAATTCGAGCGGCACGGCCGTCGCTACGAGCAATGAGCCACGGCCTGAGCCGTTAGAAACTGCCGTTGGCAAAGCGCGCGATTGGGTCGTCGGTGGTTTGCGTGGGGGCAGGGGTGCCACGCGATGCGGTCGAGGCGCGCATGATCTGCACGCCCGCGTTCCCCTCGGCTTGACGAGCTTGTTGGGCCTGGCGCACGGCGACGGAAGCGGGTGGCGGCGGCTCGAACGCATCGGCAGCCGCGTCGATCGGATCAGGCGCGCGAGCCGTAACCGTTGGCGGTTCAGCACGCGCAGCCGCTGTCTGCTGATTCGCCGAGCCGGCAACAGCGTCATACGTACTCGCCTGAGCGGTCGGCACGGACCCCGGAGACACCGCACCTGTCGCGCGCGCTTGCATCTGCGCGGCGCTCATACCAGGCGGTGGGGGCTCGAACGGATCAGCTTGCGGTGCCGCAGTCGCGGCTACCGTAGGTTGGCCGGTTGCGGTCAACGGCGGACGAGTGGTCGCCGCGACACGCGCCGTTTGCTGTGGCGTCACAGGGTTCGCGGCATAGCCCGAAGCTTGCGCTGTCACCGCGGCATCCGCATAAGCCGGTGCCGACTGAGCCTGACCCACCGGCGCAACACGCTCGGGTTGAGGCGCCGCCGCCTGATAGCTCGGCGTATCGAACGGCGCCGGTGTCGCAGCCGGAGCCGCCACCCGACGAATACCGTCGAAGCGCTTGGCCCAATACGGATTGGTCAGGTAGTCGAGCCGCACGGTGCCGCCCGTCGACGGCGCGTTAACAAAGCGCAGCTTGCCCACATAAATGCCGACATGCGAATGCGCGCGTCCGGTGGTGTTGAAGAAAATCAGATCGCCCGGCGCAATTTCATCCGGTTCGATCGATTCGCCGCGGCCGCTCATATCCGCGGTAGTCCGCGGCAGATTCACGGATGCAGCGCGTGACACCACATAGCGAACCAATCCGCTGCAATCGAAGCCACTATCGGGCGTATTCCCACCCCAGCGGTATGGAATGCCGACCAGACTCATCGCCTGGATTGAGATTTCCTCGCGACCGATGCTGTGGTCGACGAAATTCGGGAAGCCCGGCGGCGGCGCATGATAGGCGCCGTTCGTGACCACGACCGATGAACCCGGCCCGCGCGACGTGTTTTGCGGCGCGCCGGCGCAAGCGGCGAGCAGCAAAACGGTCAGCAGCGAAAAGGCGAGTCGGCGCATGAAGACGAAGGGAGCGGTAAACGCTCGTTTAATGGCGGACGATTTCGGGATGGTAGCCCGTCGAACCTGGCTCAGGCAAGAATTCTTGATAACTTACTTGAAGTTTGTGCGCTAAGTGTTGCCCAGCGGGAACGTGTGCCCAATAAAAAAGCCGCGTCCGGGCTGACCCGGACGCGGCTTCTAGCCGAAGCTAAAGCATTGAAACTTAAAGAATCTCCGACGCGTAATCCGCCAGGCGCGAGCGCTCGCCACGCGCCAGCGTCACGTGCCCGCTGTGCGCCCAGCCTTTGAAGCGGTCGACCACGTACGTCAGGCCCGAACTGCCTTCCGTCAGGTAAGGCGTATCGATCTGCGCGATATTGCCGAGACAGATGATCTTCGTGCCTGGACCCGCGCGCGTGACCAGCGTCTTCATCTGCTTCGGCGTCAGGTTTTGCGCCTCGTCGATGATCAGATACTTGTCCACGAACGTACGGCCGCGCATGAAGTTCATGCTCTTGACCTTCAGGCGCGAGCGGATCAGTTCCTGAGTCGCGGCGCGGCCCCATTCGCCGGCGGCGTCGTCGGTTTTCTGCAGGACTTCGAGGTTGTCGTCGAATGCACCCATCCACGGCTGCATTTTTTCCTCTTCCGTACCCGGCAGAAAGCCGATGTCTTCACCGACCGGCACCGTGGCGCGCGTCACGATGATCTCGTTGTAGCGCTTGTCGTCGAGCACCTGGGCAAGACCGGCCGCGAGCGCGACCAGCGTTTTGCCGGTGCCAGCCTGACCCAGCAGCGTGACGAAGTCGATCTCCGGATTCATCAGCAGGTTCAGCGCGAAGTTCTGCTCGCGATTGCGCGCCGTGATGCCCCACACGTTGTTCTTGTGGTGGCCGTAGTCGCGCAAGGTTTGCAGCAGCGCCGTCTTGCCGTTCAGCTCGCGCACCAGCGCATGAAACGTCGGCTCGCCGTTCTGCGGTTCCAGATAGACGAATTCGTTGACCAGCATCGAAGCGCAGAGCGGACCCGTCACGCGGTAATACGTGGTGCCGGTTTTGGTGTCCTGCCAGCTTTCCATGCCCTTCGCGTGCTTGGTCCAGAAATCCTGGGGCAGCGCGCGGATGCCCGAGTACAGCAGATCGCTGTCTTCGAGTACCTGGTCGTTGAAGTAGTCTTCCGCGGGCAGGCCGAGTGCATGCGCCTTGATGCGCATGTTGATGTCTTTCGACACCAGCACGACCTGGCGATCCATCCGGTCGCGCTGCAACGCCCGCACCACGCCGAGAATCTGGTTGTCGGCCTTGCCTTCCGGCAGACCTTCGACCGGCTCGATGGCGTTGAGCTTGGTCTGGAAGTACAGGCGCCCGGACGCCTCACGGCTGCCGAGACGCGCAAGTGAAATGCCGTCCGAGATGTTGCCGGCGTTCGCCACCAGCGCGTCCAGCGTGCGGCTCACCTGCCGCGCGTTGCGCGCGACTTCCGACATGCCCTTCTTGTGGTTGTCGAGTTCTTCCAACGTCATCATCGGCAGATAGACGTCGTGTTCCTCGAAACGGAACAGGCAGCTTGGATCGTGCATCAGCACGTTCGTGTCGAGCACGAAAAGCTTCTGCATTTCGAGCGGGTCTGCGGCTGCGCCGCGCTTCTTGCTGGTGCCGCGCGTGCTGGGTGCTACGGCTGCGGGCGTGCTGGCGGCCGGGTCTTTCGCGCTTGGCGCGCGCGCGACGACCGGTTGCGATTTGGCCGCAGGCGTAGGAACGACCGCTGGTTCGGCTTGCGGACGGGTAGCGGGAACCGGTTGCAGCAAGGCGGCGGTCTGCTTCGATTTGCGACCGCGCGCGCCTGCGTCGCGCGCCGGTGCGGCTTGCTCGGCGGATGCAGACGCAGCAGGGGAGGCCGACGATGCCGGCACGGGCCGCAACGTGGTCGCGGCATTGGCGGCGTGCGCCATCGGTGTGGCGACGTTCGCGCGGCCGTAATCGGCCGACTCTGCTGATTCCCCTCCGACTGCCTGTTTCTTCGCGGCGGAGCGCGCCGGCGTGGCGGCTTTGGCCTTGTATTCGTCAGGCGGCAGGAGATTGCCGAGCTTGCTGGGGGGGGTAGGCAAAGGCATGGTTTCCCTCGAATTAATCGGGTCACATTTCGTGCGCCGCCTGTCGCATTCTGCCGGTGCCAGTGAGTGCGCACGCAGTTTGCGCCCGGAGGCGCGCATTCGGTCTAGAGATGCCGGTTCGCCTGGTTTTCGATCGGCTCCTTAACGGAAGCGCGTGGCCGAGTGAACGCACGGCTCTGCGCAATTAAAAAAGCCGCCGCCCCGGCGTACGGGACAAGCGGCTCGCCTTCGGTTATCGCGTTGCGCCTCATGACTTCGACGGAGCCGACAAAACGGCCGTCAAGTCTGGCGCAGCGACGAAAAGTGTGGGGTGGACAGGCACTCATTGGAACCCAATATAACGCGCCTCAAAGCGCTTGTACAGCCTCCAGAATGTCATCGACATGCCCTGGCACTTTCACGCCGCGCCACTCCTGGCGCAGCACGCCTTCGGCGTCGATCAGGAACGTGGAGCGTTCGATCCCACGCACTTCTTTGCCATACATTTTCTTCAATTTCATGACGCCGAAGAGCGCACACAAGGTTTCTTCCGGGTCCGAGATCAACGGAAACGGCAGTTCGAGCTTTGCCTTGAAATTGTCATGGGAGCGCAGGCTGTCGCGTGACACGCCGAGAATTTCCGCGCCGGCTTTCCTGAACTTCGGATACAGATCGCGGAATTGCAGACCTTCGGTCGTGCAGCCCGGCGTGTTGTCCTTCGGGTAGAAATACAGCACCACCTTCTTGCCCCGCAGCTTGGACAGCGTGATCTCGCCACCGGTAGCGGGGGCGGTAAAGTCGGGGATGGGTTGGTCGACTGCGATGGGCACGAGGTTCTCCGGTTGTTATGGCCGACGCCGCAGCACTTGCAACTGCTGCGGCGTCGGCCTGGCATCGAGGCTTTCGGGGAGGGCGACTGGCGCGTGTGGTGGTCGCTCGCGCGGCGGCCGGGTCGTCAGTGCGGGCTATGGATTGGCCAGTCAGAGCTGGACAATCAACTCGCCGGAGCGGCCTGGAATTTCGCCCCACGTAACAGGGTACGATGGCAGCGTGCTGCGGTCCAGCGTGGCGTAGTAATCACCCATGGTCGCGAAGGTGTGGCCTTGCGCGCGCCAGCCTTCCAGCAACTGCTCGAAAATCGGTGCGAGCTTTTGTCCTTCGAGTTCCGCGTGCAGCGTGAACACCTGATCGTGCGGATTGTTTTCGGTGTGCTTCAACATCCATGCGGCGACGTTGTGCTCATCGACCCCATCCACACCCAGCACTTCGTCGAGCGTGGGCAGCGTGGTGGGCATCTGCACGTGCGACAGTTGCCGGCCGTCGACCACCGGCAGATACGGCGAGTGGCCGCGCCCGTCGGACGCGTAGTGCATGCCCCACGCGTCGATCTGCTCGAACGCATGTCCGTTCATCTGCCAGCCCGCCGCACCGTGCGTGACGGGCGGCGCGCCGAAGATCGCGACGAAGCGGTTGAAGCTCTTCTGCATCTGCTTCTCGGTCCACTCCTGGTCTTGCGAACGCACGTTGTCCTGCCAGTACACGTGGTCCCAGGTATGGATGCCGCATTCGAAACCGGCCTCGTGAATCGCGCGCATTTCCGCGGCGGTCTTCACGCCGATATCCGGGCCCGGCAGCAGCACGCCGTACATCAATTGCTTGATGCCGTAATGTTCGACCACCGAGGTGCGCGACACCTTCTTCAGAAAGCCCGGCCGCAACACGCGGCGCATCGCCCAACCGGTGTGGTCGGGCCCGAGGCTGAAGAGGAAAGTGGCGCGCGCCTTGAAGCGGTCGAAGATGCGCGCGAGATTCGGCACGCCTTCGCGGGTACCGCGCAGCGTGTCGACGTCGATCTTCAGGACGATACGAGCCAAGGATCAGGCCTTATTGTTGTTCGACGAGGGCGCGAGCTTCGGCGACGTGGCCGCGATACGCTTCGAAAATCTTGCGCAGCGCTTCGTCGAAGGTCGACTTCGGCGCCCAGCCGAGTTCCTGCATCGTGTTGTCGATCTTCGGCACGCGGTTCTGCACGTCCTGGTAGCCCGCACCGTAGTACGCGCCCGAGGACGTTTCGACCAGTTGCACCTTCTTGGCCAGCTCGGCGTATTCCGGGAATTCGGCGGCCAGCGTCAGCATCTTGTGCGCGAGCTCGCGCACCGAGAAGTTGTTGGTCGGGTTGCCGATGTTGTAGATCTTGCCCGTGGCGACGCCGTCCTTGTTTTCGATGATCTTCATCAGCGCGCCGATGCCGTCGTCGATATCCGTGAACGCGCGCTTTTGGGCGCCGCCGTCCACGAGGCTGATGTTCTCGCCGCGCACGATATGGCCGAGGAACTGCGTGACCACGCGCGAGCTGCCTTCCTTCGGCGTATAGATCGAATCGAGACCCGGGCCGATCCAGTTGAACGGACGGAACAGCGTGAAGTTCAGGCCTTCCATGCCGTAACCCCAGATCACGCGGTCCATCAACTGCTTCGAGCACGCGTAGATCCAGCGCGGCTTGTTGATCGGGCCGTACGACAGTTGCGACTCTTCCGGGTCGAACTGTTCGTCCGTGCACATGCCGTAGACCTCGGAGGTCGACGGGAACACGAGGTGCTTGCCGTACTTGACGGCCGAACGCACGATCGGCAGGTTCGCTTCGAAGTCGAGTTCGAACACGCGCAGCGGCTGCTTCACGTAAGTGGCGGGCGTGGCGATCGCGACCAGCGGCAGGATCACATCGCACTTCTTGACGTGATACTCGACCCACTCCTTGTTGATCGTGATGTCGCCTTCGAAGAAGTGCATCCGCTCATGGTTGATCAGGTCACCCAGACGTTCGGTTTGCATGTCCATCCCGAAGACTTCCCAATCGGTCGTTTCGAGAATGCGTTTGGACAGGTGATGGCCGATAAAGCCGTTCACACCCAGAATCAGGACTTTTTTCATGAGTAACGGGGAGTTTCGAGGGGAGTTTGGATGAGCCGGGCGAATTCGGCCGCGGTGACAACGGTTTCGTTGCCGTCATGCTGGTGCCGCAATTCGTGGATGGCGATCGAGCGACCGTCGCCGCATATCGCAAAAACGGCATTATCGCTTACGTGCAGGCCCGGGGGCAAATCCGAGCGAAGCGCGCCGGGCGTAGCCAGACGCGCGCGGGCGACGATGAAGCGGTGGCCTGCGATATCGGTGAATGCGCCGGGATAGGGCGGCGCGACCGCGCGGATCAGGTTGTAGACCTGTTGCGCGGGTTGCGTCCAATCGATCCGGCCGTCTTCCGGCTTGCGCCCGCCGTAGTAGCTGCCGTGCGTCAGATCGTTCGGCAGATGCGGCGCTTCGCCCGTCAGCAAGGCCGGCAGCACGCGCCACAGGGTCTGTTCCGCGGCCACCGTGACTTTGTCGAACACTTGCGCGGCGGTGTCGTCGGGCAGGATCGGCACCGGCGTTTGCGCGATGATCGCGCCCGCGTCGGGCTTGGCAGCCATTTCGTGCAGCGTCGCGCCGGTTTCGGTTTCGCCGTGGATCACCGCCCAGTTGGTCGGCACGCGGCCGCGGTACTTCGGCAGAAGCGAGCCGTGCATGTTGTAAGCGCCCCGTGCGGCGAGCGCCAGCAGGTCGACCGGCAACATGTGGCGGTAGTAGAACGAGAAGATGAAGTCCGGACGCGCGGCGCTGACCGCGGCGCGCAGTTCCGGGCCCTTCGGATCGGCCGGCGTAACGACGGGAATGCCGTGCTCGGCCGCAACCGAGGCGACGCTGCCGAACCAGATGTTTTCGGTCGGACTGTCCTCATGCGTGACGACCAGTGCCACGTCGACGCCACGCGCGAGCAGCACCTGCAGGCAGCGCACGCCGACGTTGTGATACGCGAATACGACGGCGCGCGGCTTCATGGATTCGGGCCCTGATCGATCAGCGGCGCGGCCTGCACGGCCTGCACGACCGCCTGACGCGGCGCTTCGGTCACGGTGGTGCCGTCGCGCTGCTCGAGAATCGTCTGCACCAGATAACGCGGACGCGCGCGCACCTGCTGATAAATCCGGCCGATGTATTCACCCAGCAGGCCCAACGCGAAGATGATCACGCCGAGCAGGAAGAAGATGACAGCGAACAGCGTGAACACACCTTGCACTTCCGCGCCGATGATGAAGCGGCGAATCAGCAGCAGCACGAACAGTGCCGCGGATCCGAGCGACAGGATCACGCCGATGAACGACAGCCATTGCAGCGGCACCACCGAGAAGCCGGTGACGAGGTCGAAATTCAAACGGATCAGCGAATACAGCGAGTACTTCGATTCGCCGGCAAAACGCTCTTCGTGCGCGACTTCGATCTCGACCGGGTTCTGCGCGAAGGTGTACGCGAGCGCCGGAATGAAGGTGTTGATTTCACCGCAGCGATTGATCGTGTCGATGATGTGCCGGCTGTACGCGCGCAGCATGCAGCCCTGGTCGGTCATCTTGATGCGCGTAATGCGCTCGCGCAGACGGTTCATCGCGCGCGACGCCTTGCGGCGCCACAAGCTGTCCTGGCGTTGCAGACGGATCGTGCCGACGTAGTCGTAGCCTTCGCGCATCTTGTTGACCAGCTTGGCGATTTCCTCCGGCGGATTCTGCAGGTCGGCGTCGAGCGTGATCACGATCTCGCCGCGCGACTGCTCGAAGCCCGCCAGAATCGCCATATGCTGGCCGTAGTTGCCGTTCAGCAGGATCACGCGGGTCGTGTCGGGCCGCGCGCGGAACTGCTCGGCGAGCAGGGCGGCGGATTTGTCGCGGCTGCCGTCGTTGATGAAGATCACTTCATAACCGGTGCCGAGCGCGTCGAGCGCCGGGTAGAGGCGCGCGAACAGCGCGGCCAGCCCGGCTTCCTCGTTGTACACCGGGATGATGATCGACACTTCCGGTGCGACGGCGCGATGTTCCGAATAAATCATTTCCGCTTATTTTCCGTATTGTTCGCAAATTTCATTGACCGCGCGGCAGACCCGCTCCACGTCGCCCTCGTTCATCAGCGTGAACAGCGGCAGCGTGACGGTGGTGGCGCCGTAGCGCTCCGCATGCGGGAACATGCCTTCCTTGAAGCCGCGCGCACGGTACAGCGAGAACAGGTGAATCGCCGGGTAGTGCACGCCCGAACCGATGCCGCGTTCCTTCAACTGGCCCATGAAGCCCGCGCGGTCGATCGACAGCTTTTCGAGCGGCAGCGTGATCTGGAACATGTGCCAGTTGCTGTTTTCGAAGTCGGCATACGGCAGGCCGATGCCCAGCTTGACCGCCGCGCCGCCTTCGAGCCCGGCGAAATAGGCGCGCACGAGCTTTTTGCGCTGTGCGAGGAAACGCTCCAGATGCGGCAGTTGGCCGAGGCCGACGCGCGCGGCGACGTCCGTCAGGTTGTACTTGCCGCCCAGCACGTCGCAGTCCATGCCGTCGAAGCCGGTGCGAGTGATGCCTTGCAGGCGGTACTTCTGCGCGAGGATCGCTTCTTCCTCGTTGTTCAGCACCAGTGCGCCGCCTTCGATCGAGGTCAGATTCTTGTTCGCGTGGAAGCTGAACGAGACCATATCGCCGAGTTTGCCGATGCGCTCGCCTTTCCACGTCGAGCCGAACGCCTGCGCGGCGTCTTCGATCACGCGCAGCTTGTGGGCGCGGGTGATTTCATACAGCCGGTCCATGTCGACCGGCAGGCCCGACAGATACACCGGAATGATCGCCTTGGTGCGCGGCGTGATGGCCTTTTCCAGCAGATCGAGGTCGATGTTGCGGGTGACCGGATCGATGTCGACGAACACCGGCGTCGCGCCGACTTCGTAGACCACATTGCTGGTCGCGACCCACGAGGCGGGCGTGGTGATGACCTCGTCGCCTTCGCCCACACCGGCGATACGCAGCCCGATTTCAAGCGTCGCGGTGCCGGAATTGAACGTGCGCACCGGACGGCCGCCGCAGAACTCGGACAACGCCGCTTCGAACTTCTGGTTCTGCGGGCCGGTCGTGATCCAACCGGAGCGGAGCACGTCGGCGACGCCCTGAATCGTCTCTTCATCGATCTCAGGTTTGACAAACGGCAAAAACGGGACTGTTGACTGGCTCATGAATGCTTCGCTCGATTGAAAGGGGCGCAACCCGAAGGGCGCGAAGTAGATCACAAACTACGCGCAAACCCAAGGCCACGACTAAAAAAGGGCGCAACCGCCAAGCTTACCGCGGCCAAGCTTACGTTTTACTTATCCGGCGACGATGCCCGGTTTTCCGCATCTTTTTCCGCCGGCATTTTCGCGGCGCGCGCATCAGTGCCGCGCAATAAACGGTAATAAATCGTGCCCGGCGCCGTGCTGCCGGGGCCGTGCCCGCCTAGCTGCGCGCCAGGACGACCACGCCGATCAGGATGACGCCGATCCCCACCAGCTTCTGTACCGACATCACTTCGCCGAATAGATACCACGCCGCGAACGCGTTGACGACGTATCCGAGCGACAACATCGGATAGGCGATCGACACGTCCACCCGCGAGAGTCCGATCACCCATACGCCCACGCTGATCACATAACAGGCCAGCCCGCCGATGATCGGCGGTTGGGTCGCGAGGCGAAAGGCGATGGGCAGGATGTTCGCACGGGTGAATTCGAAGTGTCCAACGGCATTCGTTCCGGCTTTGAGCAGCAACTGCGCACCGGCGTTCAACGTGACGCCTGCGAGGATACAAAAGAGCGAAATCGGGTTCATCGAACGGTCAGTTCCTGAGATGGGGTCATTGTTGTGGTTTTTCCACTGGTGCGGGTGCGTCGGGCGCCGGTGCGTTCTGCGCCGCAGCGTCGGATGCGGGCACCGCCACGGGCTTCGTCACCACCACCCGGCGCGAGTCGCGCGCGATCACCTGCATCGGCAGCCCCTCTTTGAGCAGCCTGTCGTAAGTGGACGGCGGGATCAGCGCGAGCGCATAGCGATCGGCCTTCCAGCGCTCGATCCACGCGTCGACCGTCGGCACCCATTTCTGCGGTTCGACGGATATGCCGAACGCCAGTTCGTCCGGATGTTCGACCATGATCATCGTGTGGTCGACGTAGAACGGCATCGTATGGTCGAGCACGCCGACCGAGTAGAACGGCGTATCGGCCGGCAACTTCGCGATTTCGGCTTTGATCGCGGGCGCGAGCGGCGCGCCGGAACTCAGGCGACCGAACACGTCGTGACCCGTGCCGGCGATCGTGCCGAGCAGCAGCCACGCCGCGCCAAAGCTCGCGACGGCGCCAAGGGTGCCGACGCGGCTGCGGCGGTTCAGCCACAGCGCGAACAGCGTGACCACGAAGGCGACGCCGAGCGCCGCCAGCACCCAGGTGCGGTATTCGACGTACAGCTCGGTCGGGTTGCGCGCGTTGCCGAAGCGCCCCATGAACATCGCGGCAAACGCGGCCACGACGAGAAACAACGCATAGCCGGCCAGATGGCGGCGCAACTGGTCACGTGTGACGAGCGGCAGGTACATGCCGACAAGCAGGGCGATCGGCGGCGCGATCGGCAGCGTGTACGAAAGCAGCTTGGAGTGAGAAGCGCTGAAGAACAGAAAGATGAACGCGGTCCATACCAGCATCAGCGTGACCGGCGCGAAGCCGTTCGGCTGGCGCGGCAAGCGCCACGCATGGCGCACGCTCTGGAAGGTCACCGACAACCACGGCAGGAAGCCGACCAGCAGCACCGGCACGAAATAGTAGAACGGCCCGGGGCGGTTCTGTTCAGGCGTCAGATAGCGCTTGAACTGTTGAACGATGAAGAAGAAGTTCAGGAATTCCGGGTTGCGCTGCTGCACGAGTACGAACCACGGCGTGACGATCGCGAAGAACACGATCAGGCCGCCGATCAGATGCAGACGCTTCCATACGGCCCAGTCGCGTGCGACGAGGGTGTACAGCACCAGCACCGCACCCGGCAGGATCACGCCGACGAGGCCCTTGGACAGCACCGCCAGCGCCATCGCCCCCCAGCACACCCACATCCATGCCCGCACGTTGGCCGTCGGCAGGTTGGGGCGCTGCGCCAGCAGCAGCGCGCAGAGCGTCAGCTCCATCCAGAACGACAGGCCCATGTCGAGCGTGTTGAAGTGGCCCATCAGGTTCCAGTACGGCGACGTGGCCAGCGCGATCGCCGCGAACACGCCGGTCGCCGCATTGAACACGCGCGCCCCGGTGAAGCCGATCAACAGCACGCCGGCAAAGCCCGTCAGCGCGGTGTAGAGCCGCGCCTGCCATTCGCCGATGCCGAACCACGCGAACGTGAGCGCGTTGAGCCAGGTTTGCAGCGGTGGCTTCTCAAAATACTTGTAGCCGTTGTAGCGCGGCGTGATCCAGTCGCCGGTGACGAACATTTCGCGCGCCATTTCGGCGTAGCGGCCTTCGTCGCTCGGCAGCAGATGCCGCCAGCCGAGCGGCACGAACCAGATTACGGCGAGGGCCAGCACCAGCAGCAGGATCGTGGTGCGGTTGAGCGGTAGCCTCGTCGGCGTATCGTTCATGAATTTCAACCTTTTTGGCGACGCCGCGTGGGCAGCGAGGCAGTGTTATTTGAAAATGGCGATCGCCAGCATGGCGCCAATGGCGCGCAGTGTACGTTATCGGCCGTGGCGCGGCCAGGGCGCGCGGCCGGTCCGGCGATGCGCACGCGGCGGCTGCCATGCCCGACGGCCGGTGCCGGCACGTCAGGCAAACACCCGCTGCTCGGCGCCACTAGGCTTCGATCAGCAACGCGGCCGCGACCTTGCGGCCCTCGGCCATCAGAATGTTGTAGGTGCGGCAGGCGGCCTTGAAGTCCATCGTTTCGACGCCGATGCGTTTGGCGGTGAGCGCGGCGGTCAGGCGCGGATGGGGGAAGCGCAGCCTCTCACCGCTGCCGAATATGACCACTTCGGGCGCGGCGTCCACCAGCATGGCGAAGTGCTCGGCGCTCAGGTCTTCGAACGAGGAGACAGGCCAAGGGATGACGGGGGCTTCCGGCAGCAGGAGAATGCTGCCGACGTGGCGCACCAGATTGATTTCGACATAGCCGGCGCCGTAACCGGTGACGGTGTTGAGGGCGCCGCTGGAATCCTGATGTAATTTCAAATTCGTTTTCCGAAGTCGTCGTGAGACATCATGCGTGTTGGCGGCCTGACCTGGCAGAACGGAAGCAGGGCGGTTTGACGCGAGCGGGACACGCGAGTGGCACAGCGAGTGACACAGAAGCGGCCGAAAAGGCTTGCCGATGCGGTTGGTGCATTGCGGAAGTCGGCCAAAATCCGCTAAATTATAACTTTTTAGCCGCCTTGCGGCGCCCCTCGCTCAAGTGCCACCTCATGTGCTGTCATAAGCCGCCCTGAGGGCACGGGCGCGGCCCATCGGCTACCTGCCCTGGTTCTGCCCGCATTTCGTCTGCTTTTCTCGTCTCTGGCGGACGTGCCGCGTCATAATTCCCCGTATCGGCGGACTTGCCCGGGTCCCGGTTTTTCCGCCCCCGCTTGTTCGCCCAAGCCCATCAACAGGATGAAGTGCCCGCCGTGAAACCGATTCTCAAATCCAACAAGTTGTTGAATGTCTGCTACGACATTCGCGGGCCTGTCCTCGAACATGCGAAACGGCTCGAAGAAGAGGGCCACCGCATCATCAAGCTGAACATCGGCAATCTCGCGCCGTTCGGCTTCGACGCGCCGGATGAAATCATCCAGGACATGATCCTGAATCTGCCGGGCTCGTCCGGCTACTCGGATTCCAAGGGGGTGTTCGCCGCGCGCAAGGCGATCATGCATTACACGCAGCAAAAGGGTGTGCATGGCGTCGAACTGGACGACATCTACATCGGCAATGGCGCCTCCGAGCTGATCGTGATGGCGCTGCAGGGCCTGCTGAACGACGGCGATGAAGTGTTGCTGCCCGCGCCTGACTACCCGCTGTGGACCGCCGGCGTAAGCCTGTCGGGCGGCACGCCGGTGCATTACATCTGCGACGAATCGAATAGATGGATGCCCGATCTGGACGACATTCGCGCGAAAATCACGCCGAATACTCGTGCGCTCGTCGTCATCAATCCGAACAACCCCACCGGCGCGCTCTACTCGGACGAACTGCTGCTCGGCCTGATCGAGATCGCCCGCCAGCACGGCCTCGTGATCTTTGCCGACGAGGTCTACGACAAGATCGTCTATGACGGCAAGAAGCACACGTCGATGGCCGCGCTCTCCGAGGACGTGCTCACCGTCACGTTCAACAGCCTCTCGAAGAGCTACCGCTCGTGCGGCTACCGCGCCGGCTGGATGTTCATCTCGGGCCTGACCGGCGAGAACCGCCGCAATGGCAAAGACTACTTCGAAGGGCTCGGCATTCTGGCCTCGATGCGCCTGTGCCCGAACGTGCCCGGCCAGTACGCGATCCAGACCGCGCTCGGCGGCTATCAGAGCATCAACGACCTGATCGTGCCGAGCGGGCGCCTGTACAAACAGCGCGAACTCGCGTACGACATGCTGACGGCCATCCCCGGCGTGAGTTGCGTGAAGCCCGAGGCGGCGCTGTATATGTTCCCGCGCCTCGACCCGAAGATTTATCCGATCAAGGACGATCAGCAGTTCATCCTCGACCTTCTGCTGGAAGAGCGCGTGCTGCTGGTTCAAGGCACCGGTTTCAACTGGAAGACGCCGGATCACTTCCGCGTCGTGTTCCTGCCGAACGTGGACGACCTCGCGGATTCGATCAACCGGATCGCGCGCTTCCTCGACGGCTACCGCAAACGCCACACGGCTTGAGATGGACGGCGCGCCCGGCGCGCGCCGCTGCCAGCCCCAGTTTCCTTTTAATCCCTTACTCGAAAACACACGCTGCATGGAACCGATCAAAGTTGGACTGCTGGGCTTCGGCACGGTAGGCAGCGGCACCTTCACGGTACTGCGCCGCAATCAGGAAGAAATCAAACGCCGCGCGGGCCGCGGCATTGAGATTGCGCGCATTGCCGTGCGCAATCCCGCCAAGGCGACCGCGGCGCTCGGCAGTGAAGCCGGCACTGTGGCGCTGACCGATGACTTCAACGCGGTGGTCGACGATCCGTCGATCGATATCGTGGCGGAAATGATCGGCGGCACGGGCGTGGCACGCGACCTTGTCCTGCGCGCGATCAAGAATCGCAAGCATGTGGTGACAGCCAACAAGGCGCTGCTCGCCGTGCACGGTACGGAGATTTTCGAAGCGGCGCGCGCCAACGGCGTGATGGTGGCGTTCGAGGCGGCGGTGGCGGGTGGCATTCCGATCATCAAGGCGCTGCGCGAAGGGCTCACGGCCAATCGCATCCAGTACATTGCCGGCATCATCAACGGCACGACGAACTACATCCTCTCGGAGATGCGCGACCGCGGGCTCGATTTCGCGACCGCGTTGAAAGCCGCGCAGGAACTGGGTTACGCCGAAGCCGATCCGACCTTCGACATCGAGGGCGTGGACGCCGCCCATAAGGCGACAATCATGAGCGCGATCGCGTTCGGTGTGCCGGTGCAGTTCGACAAGGCGTACGTCGAAGGCATTAGCAAACTGGCTGCAATCGACATCAAATACGCTGAAGAACTCGGCTACCGCATCAAGCTGCTTGGCATCTCGCGCCGTACGGACAAGGGCATCGAATTACGCGTGCATCCCACGCTGATTCCGGAAAAACGCCTGCTGGCGAACGTGGAAGGCGCGATGAACGCGGTTGTCGTGCACGGCGACGCGGTTGGCTCCACGCTGTACTACGGCAAGGGCGCGGGCGCGGAGCCGACGGCATCCGCCGTGGTGGCCGACCTGGTCGACGTGACACGTCTGCATACGGCGGACCCGGAGCATCGCGTGCCGCATCTGGCGTTCCAGCCGGACAGCCTGTCGAGCACACCGATCCTGCCGATCGACGAAGTGACGAGCGGCTACTACCTGCGCCTGCGCGTGGCTGACGTGACGGGCGTGCTGGCCGACATCACGCGCATTCTGGCGGATCGGGGCATTTCGATCGACGCGCTGCTGCAGAAGGAATCGGAGCAGGTCGACGCGAACGGCAAGGGCGAAACCGACATCATCCTGATTACGCACGAAACGGTTGAAAAGAACGTCAACGCGGCGATCAAAACGATCGAAGCGCTGAAGACCGTTGTCTCGCAAGTCACGAAGCTGCGCATGGAAGCGCTGAACTAGGCCGAATATGAACTACCTCTCTACGCGCGGCGCCGGAGCCGGCGAGCGCCATACGTTTTCCGACATTCTGCTGGGCGGTCTTGCGAAAGATGGCGGCCTGTACCTGCCGGCCGAATATCCGCGCGTCACGGCCGACGAACTGGCGCGCTGGCGCACGCTGCCGTACGCGGATCTCGCCTTCGAAATCCTGTCGAAATTCAGCGACGACATCCCCGCCGAAGACCTGCGCGCCCTGACGCGCAAGACCTACACGGCTAAGACGTATTGCCACGTGCGCGACGACGAAAGCGCCGCGCAGATCACACCGCTGAAGACGCTGGGCGTCGAGAACGGCGCGCCGCTGTCGCTGCTGGAACTGTCGAACGGTCCGACACTCGCGTTCAAGGACATGGCGATGCAGTTGATCGGCAACCTGTTCGAGTACGCGCTGGCCAGACACGGCGAGACGCTGAACATTCTGGGCGCAACGTCGGGCGACACCGGCAGCGCAGCGGAATACGCGATGCGCGGCAAAAAGGGCATCAGCGTGTTCATGCTCTCGCCGCACAAGAAGATGAGCGCGTTCCAGACCGCGCAGATGTACAGCCTGCAGGACCCGAATATTTTCAACATCGCGGTCGAGGGTGTGTTCGACGACGCCCAGGACATCGTGAAGGCGGTTTCGAACGACCACGCGTTCAAGGCGAAGTACAAGATCGGCACAGTCAACTCGATCAACTGGGCGCGCGTGGTGGCGCAAGTCGTGTACTACTTCAAGGGCTACTTTGCCGCGACGAAGTCGAACGACGAGCGCGTGTCGTTCACGGTGCCGTCGGGCAATTTCGGCAACGTATGTGCGGGCCACATCGCCCGCATGATGGGTTTGCCGATCGAGAAGCTGGTGGTCGCGACGAACGAAAATGACGTGCTCGACGAATTCTTCCGCACCGGCATTTACCGCGTGCGCAAGGCGGCAGAGACATACCACACGAGCAGCCCGAGCATGGACATTTCGAAGGCTTCGAACTTCGAGCGTTTCGTGTTCGACCTGCTGGGCCGCGACCCGGCGCGCGTGCTTCAACTGTTCCGCGACGTCGAAGAGAAGGGCGGTTTCGACCTGGCGGCGAGCGGTGATTTTGCGCGCGTGAAGGAATTCGGTTTCGTGTCGGGCCGCAGCAGCCACGAGGACCGTGTGGATGCGATCCGCGACGTCTTCGAGCGTTACGACACGATGATCGACACGCACACGGCAGACGGCCTGAAGGTAGCGCGCGAGCATTTGCAAGCGGGCATTCCGATGATCGTGCTGGAGACGGCGCAACCGATCAAGTTCGGCGAAACGATCCGCGAAGCGCTGCTACGCGAACCGGAGCGCCCAGCCGCATTCTCGGGCCTGGAATCGCTGCCGCAGCGATTCGAAGTGCTACCGGCGGACGTACAGCGCGTAAAGGACTTCATCGTCGCGAACACGGGCGAGTAACACCGTGAGTATCGAGCGCGACAGCGTCGCGCTCGATACGACGGGCGACGGGTGAGATTGGTTTGAAGAAGTGCTCTTCGGCGCGCGCAGCGCCGCCGGAAGAATGACGCCCTTGTCACTGGCGCATGCAGGTGCACGAACACAGATTCCAGATGCACCACTACCCCGTGTAAACTACGGGCCCCGCTTAGCAGGAGTGGTTTGAGCCGCTTTCTTTTGCCTACTTTTCTTTGCGGCATGCAAAAAAAAGTAGGTGCCGCCCCGCACAGGGGCAACGCTAATAGACCACTAACAAAACAAGGAAAGGCACAAAAACCAGATCAAGGAACGGCCAGCGCCGAAGGCAAAAAAACCACCATAACACCCACCCACCACCGTCCACCAAGTTCGACCGCTACAATATTCTTTTAACCAGCGGCTTCGAGACCAGAAGATGTCCACCCCAACGCCCCGCGCCCCGATGCTCTCCACTGCCGAAGCGTTGGCGACCCTGCTCAGCGCAGCGAGCCCGATCACCGGCACGGAATCGATCCCCACGTTAGACGCGCTCAACCGCGTGCTATCAGCAGACGTTACGTCGCCGCTCGACGTCCCCCCCATGAACACCAGTTCAATGGACGGCTACGCGATCCGCGCAGAAGATCTGGCAACCGATGGCAACCGCCGCCTGCCGGTCTCGCAACGCATTCCAGCCGGCCACGCGCCCGAGCCGTTAAAACCCGGCACGGCAGCCCGCATCTTCACCGGCGCTACGGTGCCGCCGGGCGCCGACGCCATCGTGATGCAGGAGCAAACCGAGGCCGCCGGCAACGAGGTCACGATCCTCCACAACCCAGCACCCGGCGAATGGATCACCGCCCAAGGCGCCGACATCCGTAACGGTTCGACCATCCTTCCAGCGGGCACGCGCCTGACGCCGCAGGCATTGGGACTCGCCGCGTCGGTCGGCTGCGCCGAACTCCAGGTGCGCCGCCGAGTAAAAGTCGCCGTATTCTTCACCGGCGACGAATTGACCATGCCTGGCGAACCGCTGAAACCCGGCGCGATCTACAACTCGAACCGTTTCACGCTGCGCGGGCTGCTGGAAAAACTAGGCTGTGAAGTCACCGACTACGGCATCGTCCCCGATAAACTCGACGCGACCCGCGCGACGTTGCGCGAAGCCGCGCAAGCGCACGATCTGATCCTCACCTGCGGCGGCGTGTCGGTCGGCGAGGAGGATCACGTCAAGCCGGCAGTCGAGGCGGAGGGGCGCCTGTCGATGTGGCAGATCGCGATGAAACCCGGCAAGCCACTCGCCTTCGGCGCGGTGCGCCGTGCCGCGCAGCAGACCGATGCGGCTGCGTCAGCCGAAACCTTCTTCATCGGCCTGCCGGGCAATCCGGTTTCCAGCTTCGCGACCTTTTTGCTGTTCGTTCGCCCGTTCGTCCTGCTTCTGGCCGGCATGCAGACGGTGGCGCCGCGCGCGCTGTCGTTGCGCGCGGATTTCACGCAGAAGAAGGCCGACCGGCGCAACGAATTTCTGCGCGCGCGTATCAATGCGGCCGGCGGCCTCGATCTGTTTCCTAATCAGAGCTCGGCCGTGCTGACATCGACCGTGTGGGGTGACGGCCTGATCGACAATCCGCCGAACCACGCGATCAGCGCCGGTGAGACCGTGCGTTTCATCCCCTTTTCCGAATTGCTGAACTGAGGCCGGCAAAGCCGGCGGTTTCCCGATGAAGATTCAACTCCGATATTTTGCAAGCGTGCGCGAAGCGCTCGACACCGCCGACGAAACGGTCGATCTGCCGGACGGCATCTCGACCGTCGGCGACGTGCGCGCCTGGTTGCGCGTGCGCGGCGGCACCTGGGCTGACACCCTTGCCGAAGGCCGCGCGCTGCGCATGGCCTGCAATCACGTGATGACTGATGCCGGCGCACGCGTCACCGAAGGTTGCGAGGTCGCGTTCTTTCCACCCGTCACCGGCGGTTGAGACGCGTCGAATCGTCGCTAAAAAACCCGCCAGATCACGCTAAACCTCGCCAAGCCGCCTAGGAGCCAGAGATGCCCGTTCGCGTCCAGACGGAAGACTTCGACCTCACTGCCGAGGTCGCCGCGTTGCGCGCGCGCAATCCGAAGATCGGCGCGGTGGCCTGTTTTGTCGGCACCGTGC
Source organism: Paraburkholderia madseniana (assembly GCF_009690905.1). Classification (GTDB taxonomy): domain Bacteria; phylum Pseudomonadota; class Gammaproteobacteria; order Burkholderiales; family Burkholderiaceae; genus Paraburkholderia; species Paraburkholderia madseniana. The sequence goes on along the minus strand of NZ_VOSW01000061.1, from coordinate 18,290 downwards.
GCGACCTGAACGACGGCAGCACGGTCGAAACCATGGAGCTCGAACACTATCCGGGCATGACGGAGAAGTCGCTGGAAGCGATCGTCGTGAGCGCGCGCGAGCGTTGGCCGGGAATCGAAGTGCTGATCGTGCACCGGGTCGGCAAGCTGTATCCACTCGACCAGATCGTGCTGGTGGCGACCACCGCCGCGCATCGGGGCGATGCCTTCGCGTCGTGTGAGTTCGTGATGGACTACCTGAAGACCCAGGCGCCGTTCTGGAAGAAAGAGAAAACCGAAGAGGGCGAGCGCTGGGTGGATGCCCGCGTCGCCGATGACGCGGCGCTGGCCCGGTGGGGTATCGAGTCGGGTAACCAGGAAGAGGATTAGGAGGGCGCCGGTTTTAGGTCCCGAAGCTGACCGGGCGGCGCGCCCAGAACGCTTCAGCGCATCTTCAGTGCAAGTTCGGGTACCTGCGCGTCATGGCCTACGTGCGGCCCTGAGACACCGCTTGGGCACCGCCGTCAGTCAGTCTTCGCCTTGCCGATGATCCTCGTCGGGAACGGCTCACCCCGTCGCCGCGTCGAGGCTCCCGGCGCATGCGGTTCGTGCGGGTCATCGTCGCGCGGACGCTTCGGCGCGACGCGCTCCAGCAACGCCTGCTGCTCCGCCGGAATCTGGTAATCCCAGCCAAAGCGGCTCAACTGCAAACTCTGCGCGATACGCAGCGCCGGCTCCATGAAGCGCACCGCGGCAGCCGGCTGATAGCGCGACTCCACCGTATCCAGAAACAGATACAGCCAGCGGCTGAAATGCTGCGGCTCGACGCCCTCGAGCGGCTGATGCGCCTGCTGCACATTGCCGCGGTATTGCTTCGCGCCCAGCACAAGACTGCCCCAGAACGTGCACATCTTGGGCAAGTGGTCGTCCCAACGGCCCGCCAGCGTCGCCTCGAACACGGGGCCCAGCAGCGGATCGGCGCGCACGCGGTCGTAAAAGCCGTAGACGAGCTCGCGAATATTCGCCTCAGTAGGTTCGGCGGCGCGCTCGACAACCGGTGCGGCGGGAAAAGAGGGATTCATGCAAATTCCAGATAATGTCGTTATTCATTATGAATCGCCACATGGCGCCACAGACCGTCAGGAATGACCTCAAACTGTGTCCAAACAAAAGGAAGTAGGCCACGAATGCCCCGCTTTTCGTATGAATGGCCCGTGCGGGAAACGTTACCATTACTGCCGAAAGACAAACACCGACCGTCAGCGCAAAATAAGAAAACATGCGTAGCGCCAGCATCTTATGGCGAAGCGACGGCTCCCGGCAACCCTTGCATCGACGCGGTTATCCCCCGGATCGCGGCTTGCGCTCATCGTGGCACCTGCACTTATGAGACTGACCGACTATACGGATTACTCACTACGCGTCCTGCTGTACCTCACCGTCCGCGGTGAAGGGTTATCGACCATTCAGGACATCTCGGACGCGTACGGGATATCCAAGAACCATTTGATGAAGGTGGTGCAGCAACTCGGTGAACTCGGCTGGGTCGAGACGGTGCGCGGGCGTAACGGCGGGCTGCGGCTCGCTGAACAGACCAGTGCGCTGACCGTGGGTGAGATCGTGCGGGCCACGGAAAGCGACTTTGCGCTGGTCGGCTGCTTCCCGGACCAGCAAAACGAGCGCCGGGCCTGTGTCATTACATCGCACTGCGGACTGCGTGGCGTGCTCGAGGCGGCGCGCAACGCCTTCCTCGCCGAACTCGATCGTCACACCATCGGCGAGGTTGCAGAGCCGCACGGCCCGCTGGCTGCGCTGCTGGGTTTGAGCACCGTCATCCCGATCGTGCCGGTCGCTTCTGCTGGCGGCGCCACGCCGGCTTCCTGAAACCTGCGGGCAAGTTCTCGCGCGTCAAATGTTAAATAGTTGTTGCTGATTGCAAAAAAGCGCTTGAAACCTGCGTAAAACGCCTCAATTTGGTGGTAATTGAAATTGGAGGTCTCTTGATGAGAATCGACAAACTTACTACTAAATTCCAGGAAGCACTGGCCGACGCGCAGAGTCTGGCCGTTGGTCACGACAATCAATACATCGAACCGGTTCATGTCCTCTCGGCGCTCGTCGCCCAGCAGGACGGGTCGGCGCGTTCGCTGCTCTCGCGTGCCGGCGTGCATGTCCAGGCGCTGCAAACCGCGCTGAACGATGCCATCACGCGCCTGCCGCAGGTACAGGGCACCGACGGCAACGTGCAGATCGGCCGCGAACTGACCGGCTTGCTGAACCAGGCGGACAAGGAAGCACAAAAACTCAACGACACGTTCATCGCGAGCGAGATGTTCCTGCTCGCGGTTGCCGACGACAAAGGCGAGGCCGGGCGTCTGGCGCGCCAGCATGGCCTGTCGCGCAAGTCGCTGGAAAGCGCGATCGCGGCGGTGCGCGGCGGTTCGCAAGTGCATAGCCAGGACGCCGAAAGCCAGCGTGAAGCGCTGAAAAAGTACACCGTTGACCTGACCGAGCGTGCGCGGGCCGGCAAGCTCGACCCCGTGATCGGCCGCGACGACGAAATTCGCCGTTCGATCCAGATCCTGCAACGCCGCACCAAGAACAATCCGGTGCTGATCGGCGAGCCGGGCGTGGGCAAGACCGCGATCGTCGAAGGCCTCGCGCAGCGTATCGTCAACGGCGAAGTGCCGGAAACGCTCAAGGGCAAGCGCGTGCTGTCATTGGACATGGCGGCGTTGCTGGCCGGCGCGAAGTACCGCGGCGAGTTCGAAGAACGCCTGAAGGCCGTACTGAGCGACATCGCGAAAGACGAAGGCCAGACCATCGTCTTCATCGACGAAATTCACACGATGGTCGGTGCGGGCAAGGCCGAAGGCGCAATGGACGCCGGCAACATGCTCAAGCCGGCGCTTTCGCGCGGCGAACTGCATTGCGTCGGCGCCACCACGCTCGATGAATATCGCAAGTACATCGAAAAAGACGCCGCGCTCGAGCGCCGCTTCCAGAAGGTGCTGGTCGACGAACCGTCGGTCGAAGCGACCATCGCGATCCTGCGCGGTTTGCAGGAAAAGTACGAGCTGCATCACGGCGTCGACATTACCGACCCGGCGATCGTCGCGGCAGCCGAACTGTCGCATCGCTACATCACGGATCGTTTTTTGCCGGACAAGGCCATCGACCTGATCGACGAAGCCGCTTCGAAGATCAAGATGGAAATCGACTCGAAGCCGGAAGAGATGGATCGGCTCGACCGTCGTTTGATCCAGTTGAAGATCGAGCGCGAAGCCGTCAAGAAGGAAAAGGACGAAGCGTCGCAAAAGCGTCTGCAACTGATCGAAGAAGAAATCGAGCGGCTGGATCGCGAATATTCGGACCTCGAAGAAATCTGGACCGCGGAAAAAGCGGCGGTGCAGGGCAGCGCGCAGTTGAAGGAAGACATCGAAAAAACGCGTGCGGAAATCGTTCGCTTGCAGCGTGAAGGCAAGCTGGAGAAGGTCGCCGAGTTGCAGTACGGCAAGCTGCCGGGTCTTGAAGCGCAGTTGAAGGAAGTGACCCAGGCCGAAGCGAAGGAGCAGAACAACCCGACGCGTCCGCGTCTGTTGCGCACGCAGGTCGGCGCGGAAGAAATCGCTGAAGTCGTCTCGCGTTCCACCGGCATTCCGGTGTCGCGCATGATGCAGGGCGAGCGCGAAAAACTGCTGCAGATCGAAGAGAAGCTGCACGACCGCGTGGTCGGTCAGGACGAAGCGATCACCGCGGTGGCGGATGCGATTCGCCGTTCACGCGCGGGTCTGGCGGATCCGAACCGGCCGTATGGCTCGTTCCTGTTCCTTGGGCCGACCGGCGTGGGTAAGACCGAGCTGTGCAAGGCGCTGGCGTCGTTCCTGTTCGATTCGGAAGATCATCTGATCCGCATCGACATGAGCGAGTTTATGGAGAAGCATAGCGTCGCGCGTTTGATCGGCGCGCCGCCGGGCTACGTCGGCTACGAGGAAGGGGGTTACCTGACCGAAGCGGTGCGCCGCAAGCCGTACAGCGTGATCCTGCTCGACGAAATCGAGAAGGCGCATCCGGACGTGTTCAACGTCCTGCTGCAAGTGCTCGACGACGGCCGCATGACCGACGGCCAGGGTCGTACCGTGGACTTCAAGAACACGGTGATCGTGATGACGTCGAACCTCGGTTCGCAGGTGATCCAGGCGATGGTCGGCGAGCCGCAGGAAGCGGTGAAGGACGCGGTCTGGGAAGAAGTGAAGCTGCACTTCCGGCCCGAGTTCCTGAACCGGATCGACGACGTCGTGGTGTTCCATGCGCTCGACCGTTCGAACATCCAGTCGATCGCGCGGATTCAGTTGCAGCGTCTGCATGAACGGCTTGCCAAGCTCGACATGCAACTGGTGGTGTCGGACGCGGCGCTCGAGCACGTCGGCAAGGTCGGCTACGATCCGCTGTTCGGGGCGCGGCCGCTGAAGCGCGCAATCCAGCAGGAGATCGAGAACCCGGTCGCCAAGCTGATACTCGCCGGCAAGTTCGGTCCGAAGGATGTGATTCCGGTCGAAGTGGAAGACGGCAAGCTGGTGTTCGACCGCGTCGTGCATTAAGTGGTGTTCTAGTCACCCCTGCGGCGCGTATCGCAGCTCCGACAGGGCGGACGTGGTGAACTGCCCCTGGCGGACGAATGAAAAAAGGGCAACGAATCAAGATTCGTTGCCCTTTTTATTTGCCGCGGTGCGCCCGGATCAGCGCGGCGGCGGCCGATACGTTCGGCGTTACGCGTTGCCCTTGCCGAACAGCGACGACAGACTGCCGAGCGCGCCGAGCACGCTGCTCGCGTTCACCTGGCCCTCGGCGGGCACTTCACCATTGGGCGTCGCCGCGTTGACGACGTGCGGCAGAATCTGTGACAGCAGACCGGTGACCTGATCCGGTTGCACGCCGGCCTTCGCCGCAAGGTTGGTGACGACGTCCGACCCAAGCACGCTGTGCAGGGCGTCGGGCGAGATCGCCTGATTCTCGCCGTTGCTGACCCACGACGACACGACGTCGCCGAGGCCCTTTTCCTTGAAGCTGCTGATCAGGCCGTTCAGGCCGCCCGGCTGGTTGTTGACGAATTCCAGCGCGGCTGAAACGAGGGCTTGCTGGCCACCGCCTTCAGGCGATTTGCCAACCAGGGAACCGATAGTGTCGAGTAGGCTCATGACGGTCTCTCTTGAATGCCGACCCGTGTTTGACGAGTCAGCGGGTGAAAACGCCGCGCGGTCGCGCGGCGCCGGTGGAAGGAAGGTAGACGGAAGCGGGGCCGCGCTTATGTGTGCATCACGCGCGCATCGCGCGTGACCGGCGAGGCCGCCATGCGGCCGGTACTCAACTCGATTTACGCCCCGCCAGAGGCTGCCGCAGCCGATGCAGCCTTGCTCTTCTTCGCCTTCTTCTTCGAAGCCTTGGTGCCGGATGCGTCGGCCGGCGCGCTGGCAGCGGCCGCTGTGGCCGGCGCGGAAGCAGCCGCCGCGTCGGACGCCGCGGCCTTGCTCTTCTTCTTCGACTTCGACGCTTTGGTGCCGGATGCCTCGGTAGGCGCAGCCGGTGCCGCTGGTGTTGTTGTCGCGGCCGCGGTAGTCGCCGCAGGAGCGGCCGCAGGCGCCGCCTTGGTGCTGGCGGTGCTACTGGATTTCGAGGCAGCCTTGGCGCCCGTAGGCGGCGTGGACGAGCCGTTGATCGTCAGACCGGCTGCTTCGAGATTGGTCACCGATTTGGTGCCGATGCCTTTGACGCGGGTGGCGAGATCATCGGCATCCTTAAACGGGCCGTTCTTGCTGCGTTCGTCGATGATCGCTTTCGCATGCACCGGCCCGATACCCTTGACCGATTCGAGCGCCGCCTGATCGGCGGAATTTACTTCGACGGCTGCCGCAAATCCGGCCGACAGCGACAAAGCCAAAGCAACGCAAAGCATCAAAAGCTTCTTCAGCATGGCAAGCACTCCATTGAGGGCAAAAAAAGTTAGCCGCAAAGGGAAAACTCGGGACGACGCACCTTGTCAGCAGGCGCTGCGCTTAAGCATAGAACAAATTGCGCGCCCTTATTTGCGAACGCCGACGATTTATACCGATCGATTCATGACAAGTAAATCAGGCTGGACAATATTTGAAGCTTTTGCCTGGTGATTAAGCAGTTATGAGTTTATCGATCCACCGTAAATAATGACAAGGCGGATAAATGACAGCACCTTCCACTTGACTTAGAGTGCACTCGAAGTCCTAACCTGAGTTCCGTCATGTCGAAAATGTCAAAAGCACTCACCATCGGCGAGGTCGCCGGAACGATCGGCGTCTCCACCCATACGCTGCGTTATTACGAGCAGGCCGGCCTGATTCGGGCGGTCGGGCGCACGCAGGCGGGGCATCGCCTGTATTCGCCGGCCGATCTCGACTGGCTGCAGATCGTGATGCGCCTGAAGGCGACCGGTATGCCGATCGCTGGGATGCAGGCGTTCGCGGCACTGCGGACAGAAGGTCAGTCTACGGTGGGTGAGCGCCGCGACTTGCTGGTGGCGCATCGGGATGCCGTTTTGGCGCGGATCGCCGAGTTGCAAAGCAATCTCGGCGCGATCATCGACAAAATCGCTTACTACGAAGCATCTGCGCAGCAAACCGTTGAGCGGACGCCCGCCGCGAGCAATCCGACACGACAGATCGACGAAACCCAATCACTTTCGCATTCGGACAAGGACTCACCATGGAACACGCACAAAACGATCGCTACACCCGAGGCTGGGACAAACTGAAGGAAATCGACGGCTCGACCGGCGAGCAGGTGATCGCCGCGCTTGCGCCGATCGCGCCGGATTTCGGACGCCTGGTGATCGAATTCGGCTTCGGCGATATCTACAGCCGGCCGCAACTCGACCTGCGCGCCCGCGAGATCGCGACGATTGCATCGCTGGCGACGCTCGGTTGTGCGCAACCGCAGTTGAAGGTGCATATCGAGGCAGCGTTGAACGTCGGCTGCACGCGCGAGGAGATCGTCGAGGTGTTCATGCAGATGGCGCTCTATGCGGGCTTCCCGGCGGCGCTGAACGCGCTGTTCGCGGCGCGGGAGATTTTCGAGCGGCGCGATCTGGCGTTGGAGGAGCGGCAGGCACCGAAAGAGGCGCAGGCGGCTTGAGACAAGAGAGAAGGGCGGGCGGCTGCCGGGTGCGGCCGTTTTTTACAGCGTCCAACATGCAACTAACGGTCCGCTATCGCATGCCACTTCGACGTCGCGCTGCGGATATGGCCGGAAAACCCAGCTAGCATGGGTGGGGCTTTTCCGGCGGTCTTGCACGCCAACTCCCACGATCCGGTCGAATGCTCCCGGCAAGCCCGGCAAGGGCAGCAAGCCGATTGAGCCCAACAAGCCTCCTCAAGCCGCCGAATCCACCCTGACCACCGCCTCGGCACCCAAATACCGCTTGCTCACACCACGCCAGTACAACAGCAAACCGATGCCGGCAATCGCCAGGCTCGCCGTATTGGCGACCCAGAAGCCGCGCGCGCCGGTCAGCCATTCCGGCGTAAAACCCGTGACATTAAATCCGAGCAGATACCCGCCGCCGAGCCCCACGCCCCACAGCGCAACCGCATAGATAACGGTCGGTACGACCGCCACCTTGTACGCACGCAGCACGAACGCGGTGGTGATCTGCAACGCATCGAACAGGTGATAGCACACGACGATCAGCACCAGCGGCATCGCCGCCGCCGCGACCTGCGCGTTCGGCGTATAGCCTTCGATCACGTACGGCCGCAGCACCAGCACGATCACGCCGTAACAGCAGGCAATCGCCACAGCCATCATGATGCCGTGCCGCGACAGCGTGCGCGCCGCTTCCGGGCGATGCGCACCTAATGCCTGGGCGACCAGCGTCGACGAGGCAATCCCGATCGCCAGCGGCGTCATATAGAGCACCGCACCGATGTTGCCGGCGATCTGGTGGCCGGCGAGCGTCGTCGTGCCGAAGCGCGCAATGAAGAGCGCCATGAACGTGTAGGAGGTGACTTCGATCAGGTACGACAGACCCATCGGAATGCCGAGGCGCAGTTGCGCCGCCTGCCGGCGCCAGACGGGCCAGCAGAAGTGGGCAAAGATCGCGAACGGCTTGAACACGTCGACGCGCCTTAACAGCAGCATCCCCACTACGGCCAGCCCCCAGTTGATCGTGGTGCTGGCAAGCGCGCAACCCGGTCCGCCGAGCGCCGGCACACCGAGTCCGCCAAAGATGAACCATGTGTTGAGCGGAACCTTGAGCAGCAGTGCGCCGATCTGCAGGATCATCACGAGCCGCGGTTTGCCGACGGCATTGGTGATCGAGCTATAGACGCGAAAGGCAAGGCCGGCCGGCAAGCCAAACGCCAGAATCTGCAGGTAGGCGACCGTGCGCTCATGCAGCGTCTCGGGCACGCGCGCGAGCTGCAGCACGCGCCCCGGAAAATAGAGAATCAGAAAGCCGATCACTGTCAATGCGAGCGCGAGCCACAAGGCCTGGCGCACTTCCTCGCCGATCTCCGTGTAGCGGCGCGCGCCATACAGTTGCGCGGTGATCGGTTGCAGCGCGGTGAGGATGCCGGTCAGACCGATGTAGACGGAAATGTAGATCGACGAGCCGAGGCCGAGCGCGGCGAGATCGACGGCCGAATAGCGGCCGACCATCGCCGTGTCGATCACGCCGAACGCGATGATCGCCAGTTGGCCGATCAGCACGGGCCATGCGAGTCCAGCGATTTTCCGTACGTCGGCGAACATGCTCAGTCCGGCTTCTTATGCCAGTTGCGGCGTTTGACGACCGGCGGCTTCGGACGGTCGATCCGCACGTACAGGCGGAAGCGTTCGTCGCGGTCGGCTACGCGGCGGCCTTCCCACACCAGCTTCCACATGAAGTCCGACATGGCGCTCGGATCGCCGAAGTCCTGGGTGTCCTGACGCAGGATCACGTCGCAATCCTGATTGAACGAGAAATGCATATCGCCGAAATAGGCGAAGGTCGCGATCTGCGCGTTACCGAGGCGCACCGGCGAGATGCAGGTGTAGTCCTCCGGCAGATGGCTCGCGATCTGCTCGGCGACGTCCTTATAGGTCCGGCTGTAGTTGACCACCGGCAGCCACAGCGTCATCAGCAGCACCCACATCAGCGTCGTGCCGGCGCTCGAGAGCACCACGCTGCGCCACAGGACTTTCGGATGACGGGCGAGACGCCATTGCACGAGGACGAACCAGCAGATCGTCACGGCGACCGCGCACACGAACGACAGGACTTTGAACTGCGGCGCAAAACCCGGGGCGAGACGCGCCAGGTTGCGTGCGAGCGGATGCGGGAAGCCGGTCAGTCCGGCTATGTACACCAGCCAGACGAAGCTGCCGAGGATCGTGAAGCTCAACAGTGCGAACCAGTCGATCGCGTTGATCGCGCCGCGCTTGAGCGTGGGCAGCGCGAAGGCGGCCAGCACCGCGAGCGGCGGCAGCAACAGCATGTAAAGGCGGTTCGACTGATGGCTCTGCAACACGACCAGCACGAGCAGCGGCCCGATCACCGACAGCGGAATCGCGACGTGCGGCGCGCGCCGTAGGCCCGACCAACTGAACCACGCCCAGAGGGCCAGTGGCCAGGCCGGCCAGGTAAAGAGCGGCAGATTCTTGAGCGCGTAGGCTGCCACCGAGCCGGGCGGCCCGGCGAACGACGACAGGCTGACGTGCACCCACTGGTTCAGGTACCAGACCGCGTCGTCGGGAAAGGCGGCGAGCGCGGCGATTGGCCACGCGACCGAGAGCACGAGCGCCACCGGCAAACCGGCCAGCAGCAGCCAGCGCGTGCGCGCTTCACGCACGATCAGCGCCATCGCCAGGGTTCCGAGCAATAGCGCGCCGACCAGCACCGGGCTGCTTGACAGGGTCACGAGGCCGAGCGCCAAGCCCCAGATCAGCGCGCCCTGAATGGGCTTGTCGATCATCCGCACGAGCCCGTACACGAGCATGGCGATGCCGAAGAACTGCACGAGCTGCGGCGTGGTTTCGTGGCCGCGTTCGGCAAGGCCGAAGCAGGCGAGCAGGATCAGCAGTGCGCCGTCGGCGAGGGTGCGGCCGTAGTCGCGCGGCTCCGGTTCGCCGCCGAATGCATACTTGAACGGCTGCACTTCGGCGCGCCGGCCGAGCAGGTAGGCCGCATACCAGACGAACGCACAGCCGGCGCAAAACAGCAGGCCCGTGAAGACGCGGGACGCGTTGCTCGCGTCGACCCATGGCGCGAGCGCGCGGATCGCGCTGGCACCGAGCCAGTACCCGAGCGGGCCGTCTTCCGTCATGTATTTGCCGACCAGGTTCGGCAGCAGCCAGTCGTGCGCGCTGCCGTTGGCCATCGTCCACATGACGCCGAAGCCGGCTGCATCCTCGTTCTTCCACGGATCCCGGCCGAACAGGCCGAAAAATGCGTAGACGATACAGATGGTCAGCAGCAGCCAGCGCGGCAACGCACTGGTCGCGGAGGCAGTGAGGCGAACGGCAGGTCTCATGCGGTGTGTGGATATCGGATAAGCGGTGCAGCCGGGACCGGACGAATGGTCCGGCGGGAATGGCCAATTTGGAGCATCCGGCATTGTAGTCGTGCCGTGCGATGCGCGTCACGGCTGGTAATGGCTCGCAACGTCATTGGGGTGCCTGTAACACGTCGCCGCAACGGGCGGCAGGGTGCGACCAGGCGTCCGGGGTAAGGGGACAAAGAAGCGAGACGAAGAAGCGGAGACAAAAAAGGGCAGCTCGCGCTGCCCTTTTTTGCTGCTGCTTCGTTGCGGGCCAAGGCCGGCGACGAGGCGGGTATTACTTCGCTGCTGCCTTGCCGGTAGCGCGCGAGCCGAACTTCTTGTTGAACTTCTCGACGCGGCCTGCCGTGTCCATGATCTTTTGTTGGCCGGTGTAGAACGGATGCGATTCCGACGATATTTCGATCTTGGCGAGCGGGTAGGTCTTGCCGTTGAATTCGGCGGTTTCACGCGTCTGGATGGTCGAGCGCGTGACAAACTTGAAGTCGATCGACATGTCGACGAACAGGACTTCGCGGTAATCCGGGTGAATGCCTTCTTTCATGGTCTTTCCTTTAATCTGGCGGTAGCCAACCCGCGAGCAGCCGCTACGAATGCGGACAGCATCTAGGCGCGAGCCACTTGCCTATGGTCGAAAAACGGCGATTATGCCAGAAAATCAGTCGCTTGACGACCTTTCTGCTAGCTTTTTGGCAGCCGTTTGCCTCGTTTTCGCCACGTTTTTGGTGCCGCCGCGCCGATTCGTATCGGATGGGAAGGCGGGGCGGCAGCCCTTATCTGGCGGGCGCTTGCGCGGCGGCGGGCGTCAAGTCGGAGCAAATGTCAGCCCGATCCGCGCCGGATCCTGCCGGTAATACCGCGCCAGCAAGCGGTATAGCTCGGGATACTCCGCCTCGAAGGCCTGCGGCTGGACGAACAGCGCCTCGCTGCAAACGGCAAAAAATTCCGATGGATGGTCTGCCGCATACGGATCGATCAGCGAATCGCGCTCGAAACGTGCCCAGCGGCGCTCCGGCACAGCCTCGACTTTGGCGCAGAAGTGGTCGTAAGCATGATCGAAAACGTCGGCCCACGCCTGCGAGTCGAGCGGCGCATGCCAGCGGCGCATGAGCGGTGGATGGCCGTCCGCCTCGCCGGTCAGCATATCGATCTTGTGCGCGAATTCGTGAATCACGACGTTGTAGGCGTCCGAGCCGTCCGTCATCTGCGCGTCTTCCCACGAGAGGATGACGGGGCCGCCTTCCCACGCTTCGCCGCTCGCGTCCTGCTCGACCTCGTGCACCACGCCGTCTTCGTCCTCGACCGTCTTGCGGATCACGAACTCGCCCGGATAGACGATCACGCCGACCCATCCACGATACAGATCGAGGCTCAGGTTCAGCACCGGCAAACACGCTTGCGCGGCGATCGCCACGGTCATGGCGTCGGTCAGTTCGAGTTCGTGCGCGGTCGAAAATTCTTTTTGCGCGATGAACAGGCTGGTCAGCTGGCGCAGACGCACGCGATCCGGCGCCTCGAGGTGAGCGAGGAACGGCAGGTCGTCGAGCGTGGCCTGCCAAAGCGCGTCTTCGATCGCGTAGTTGCGCAGCGCGCGGTCGCGGCGGCGCGTGCCGAACCATTGGGTGAGTTTCGAGAGCATGGCCTGATGAAACCCTTAGTCGATCTGTTTTTGCCACGCGGCGAACAGGCCGCCGCATATCGCAATACCAATCAGGAAGTAGAAGCCGTCCAGCGACGCCAGAAAACTCGCCTGCTGCGCAACCGTCCGGCTGATTTCCAATATCGCAAGCGAATGCGCCTCGGACGGCGAGCGGCCGGTGGCACTGAAGCCGCTGGTCAGCGCAGCGAGCGAGTTCTGGAACAACGGATTGTACGGATTGACGAACTCCGCGAGGCGAGCTTGGTGTAGCGCCTGCCGATGTTGTTCGACGATGATCACGGAGGCCGTCGCGAACGAGATCGTCAGTTGCCGCACGATGTTTTTCAGCCGGTAGCCGTGCGTGAATTCTTCAATGGCGAAGATTCTAAACGTCAGATTCGCGACCGGCAGCACGATGAACAATAACAGCAAGCCGCGCAGCAGCATCGGCACGATCAGCGCGGCTTCGCCCACGCCTGGCGACATACGCGTCATCCATGCCGCGGCGAATGCGGCCACCGCGAAGCCCGGCACGATGATCCACTTCTTGCGGGGCAGGAGCTTCGCGTAGCGCAGGTAGACGAACAGCGCGCTCGCCGAAATCAGCGACGTCACGCCAACCAGTCGCCCGGCATTCTCGACCGGATAGCCGAGGCCGCTCTCGAGAAACCGCGACGTCAGATAGCTGAACACCGTCGAGATGTAGTAGTAGAACATGTACAGCACGAGCCCGACCTGAAACACCTTTTCGCGCAGCGCGTGCAGGCGCATCAGCGGCGCCGGATGATGCCATTGCTGATACGCGAACCAGCCAAGCGCGACGATGCCCGCGACCGTCAGCAGAATCAGCCCCGGCGAGGCGCTGAACAGCTGGAACCGCACTTGTTGCATGACGATTTGCAGCGCGCCTTGCGCGAACGCGAAGATCAGGTAAGGCCAGAAGTGTACCGCGCCGCGCTCTTCCGGCAGACGGTTGCCGGTGTCGGGCAGTGCGAGCAGGGCAAGGATGGCAAACAGTACACCCACCGGCGCGGTGCAGGCGAACAGCGCACGCCAGTCGAAATGCGCGACCAGTTGACCGCCGACCAGCGGCGCAAGCGCACTGCTCAACACGATCAGCACCAGAAAAGCGCGGGTTGCCAAGGGTCGCTGGCGCGGCGTAAAGCTCATCTGGATCAGGATGCGGCAGGTGCCCATCATCGGGCCAATGAAGTAGCCCTGAAATCCGCGAGCGAATGCGAGTTCGATCGATGACTCGCACAATGTGGCGGCGATCGCGCCCACTGAATAGAGCAGCATGCAGCCGGCGACGTAATGCCGGTAACCGAAACGCTCGACCCACCATTGCTGCTGCAGGATGCCGAGCACGGCCGCCACCGCATATGCGCTCGACGCCCATACCAGTTCATCCGGCGACGCGTTGATGCCGCCCGCGATGTAGCTGGTGAAAAACGAAAAGATCGCGTTGTCGAAATAGTCGAGGCCGGTGACGACGGCCAGTACCCACGGGAAAAAATCGCCGCGCAGTTTTGCGGCGCTAAACAACGGTACGCGAGAAGACGTGGCGCTCATGCGGATTTGTCAGGCTCTGCGGCATCGGGTGCTGCTTCATCCTGCGTCTTCCGGCGTTTCGCGGACGGACCCGCCGCCGCCGCGGCGCGCGCGTTGCGCCGTTGCTCGAGCAGAACGTCGGCGTTTTCTCCTGCGAGGCGGCGCTCGAGATATTCGAGGTCGGGCGCCAACTCGGTCCGCAGCTTCTGTGCTTCCTTGAGTTCGCGGCGCATCGCTTCAATGCGCGTGTCGAGGGCGCTGACCTGTTGCGCGAGGGCGTCACGAATCTGCTGCAGCGATTCCTGCGAGTAACGGTGGCTGCCGTCGACCGATTCGAGCGGGCGTTTGAGCATCTCGGTGATGCCATGCAGCGAGAAACCGAGTGAGCGCAAACGCAGAATGCGGCCGAAGCGTTTGAGGTCTTCTTCGTCGTACAGGCGATAACGGCCCTCGCTCCGACTCGGCGAAACGAGGCCGCGCTCCTCGTAGTATTTCAGCGTGCGTGGTGTGACGCCAAGGCGCTCCGCGGCGTCTCGGACGGTCAGCAGGGTGGGCGAGTCCTTTGACATGGGAGTTGCCGGGTTGGATGGATTGACCGCATTATAGTACAACGTGTACGTTCACGTTCAGGTTTGCAGAGGCGCTCGCAATTGAATGAGCGCGGTACTTGTATGTCATTGCAGGTGCTACAGACGAAAAAAAGCCGCTCGTTTGCGGCGAGCGGCTTTCTTGTGCGGTGCGGTTGGTTACTTCTGGTGCAGCCTTGAGGCTTAAACCTTAGCTGCCGCCGCCACGACGCATCATGTCGAAGAACTCGGAATTGCTCTTCGTCTGGCGAATCTTGTCGAGCAGGAATTCCATCGACTCGACTTCGTCCATGTCGTGAATGAACTTGCGCAGCACCCAGATCTTTTGCAGGACTTCGGGTTTGATCAGCAGTTCTTCACGGCGCGTGCCGGACTTGTTCAGGTTGATCGACGGATAGACGCGCTTTTCAGCAAGGCGACGCTCCAGGTGCACTTCCATGTTGCCGGTGCCCTTGAACTCTTCGTAGATCACGTCGTCCATGCGGCTGCCGGTTTCGATCAGCGCCGTACCGATGATGGTCAGCGATCCGCCTTCCTCGATATTGCGCGCCGCGCCGAAGAAGCGCTTCGGACGTTGCAGCGCGTTTGCGTCGACACCACCCGTCAGCACCTTGCCCGAGGCCGGCACGACGGTGTTGTACGCACGCGCGAGACGCGTGATCGAGTCGAGCAGAATCACCACGTCGTTCTTCATTTCGACGAGGCGCTTGGCTTTTTCGATCACCATTTCGGCGACTTGCACGTGACGTGCAGCCGGTTCGTCGAACGTGGAGGCGATCACTTCGCCGGCCACCGAACGCTGCATTTCGGTCACTTCTTCCGGGCGTTCGTCGATCAGCAGCACGAACAGCACGACATCCGGGTGGTTCTGCTTGATGGCGTGCGCGATGTGCTGCAGCATCACGGTCTTACCGGACTTCGGCGACGCAACCAGCAGGCCGCGCTGGCCCTTACCGATCGGCGCGATCATGTCGATGATGCGGCCCGTGACGTTTTCTTCGCCACGCATTTCACGTTCGAGCAGCAGCACCTTGTTCGGGTGCAGCGGCGTCAGGTTTTCGAACATGATCTTGTGCTTCGAGGCTTCCGGCGGCTGGCCGTTGACCTTGTCCACCTTGACCAGCGCGAAATAGCGTTCGCCGTCTTTCGGCGTGCGCACTTCGCCTTCGATCGTGTCGCCCGTGTGCAGGTTGAAGCGGCGGATTTGCGACGGGCTGATGTAAATATCGTCCGTGCTGGCGAGGTACGAGGTTTCCGGCGAGCGCAGGAAGCCGAAGCCGTCCGGCAGCACTTCGAGCGTGCCGTCGCCGAAGATCGTGTCGCCCGTTTTGGCTCGTTTTTTTAGAATGGCAAACATCAGTTCCTGCTTGCGCAGGCGGTTTGCACTTTCGATCTCGAGGCCATTGGCCATCTCGATCAATTCGGACACGTGCAGAGTCTTAAGCTCGGATAAATGCATACGGAGAACCCGCAGGAGAAGGTGCGACGAAATGAAATCTGGGAGGAGAGTGAGCGGAACCGCTCAAGGACTTACACGTCTTTTCGACGTTTTGCGGATTCTAGCATAGCACACGCCAATTTCCGCCAGTGCGGCGGCATGGCATCTTTCTTATTAAGCGTGTTGTCGCCGGACAACACGCCTATCGCAGCGCGCCTGAAGGTCCTGAGGACCTCACGCGCGCCGATGCGACCGTTTTACAGGTTGCCGTCGAGGAACGCGGTGAGTTGCGACTTCGACAATGCGCCGACCTTCTGCGCGGCGACAGCGCCGTTCTTGAAGAGGATCAGCGTGGGGATGCCACGCACGCCGAACTTGACCGGCGTCGATTGATGTTCGTCGACGTTGATCTTGGCGATTTGCAGGCGATCGGCGTAATCCTTCGCGACTTCGTCGAGGATCGGCGCGATCATCTTGCACGGACCGCACCATTCAGCCCAGAAATCGAGCAGCACGGGTTTATCGGATTTCACGACGTCCTGTTCGAACGATGCGTCGCTAATATGCTTGATTGATTCGCTCATTGTATGAATACCTCTATCGGTTCGAGGCCCGCCTGAATTGCTCGCCACGATACGTCAAAATCTAGGGAAACTTCCGTTCGCTTTGCCGCAATCGGAGCCTTACCTGCGCACGCTTGAAATGGTCGAAAGACCCATTCCGGAATGCGCGGAAAGCTCGCGTCTGCGGGTCATCCGTACGGCAGTTTAGCTTAATTCGCTATGCGTTGCCGGTGGTGATAGTACTCATCAAGGGCAGTGGGGCCAACGGCTGCCGGTGAGGTACCGCTACGTTCTGGTAACCGCGACGCAGCTTATCTGGTGGCAGGCAGCGCAAACTCAAGTGACCCGGACGCGTCATTCGAGGGGATTGTCTATATGGTACGAGGCGCCTGATTCGGCGCGTCGATGTCAGTTTGGTCGTATTAACAGTCGCGCGACGGGCCAAGCGGTGATAGAATGTTTCGTGACGGGCCTCCTCGCATGGAGGGATGGTCAACCTGGTCAGGTCGGGAACGAAGCAGCCACAGCCGTTTTCCACCAGTGCCGAGGGTCAGGCTCGTCACCTTCCTTTTTTCTGTTTTTCCTCTGCCGTACGTCCCATCTCCTGTTTACCCCAAGCGCTGTCACACAGACGCCGCAGTGGCATTTCTCGCGCGCTTCATCTATTTTTTTCTATCGGTCCGTTAGCCTGTTTCAATGAAGCGGCAACACGCGTTCGCGCGCCGTCTCGATTCGGTTTTGCGCGCCATCGTTACTGATACAATTTCCGGATGACCTATCAAGTTCTCGCACGCAAATGGCGGCCGAAGGATTTCGCTTCGCTCGTCGGACAGGAGCACGTGGTGCGCGCGCTCACGCACGCGCTCGACGGTGGCCGTCTGCATCATGCCTATCTGTTTACGGGCACCCGCGGCGTCGGCAAAACCACGCTGTCGCGCATCTTCGCCAAGGCGCTGAATTGCGAAACCGGTGTGACCTCCACGCCGTGTGGCGTGTGCCGCGCGTGCCGCGAGATCGATGAAGGCCGCTTTGTCGATTATGTCGAGATGGACGCGGCGAGTAACCGCGGTGTCGACGAAATGGCGGCGCTGCTGGAGCGTGCGGTTTACGCGCCGGTCGACGCGCGCTTCAAGGTCTACATGATCGACGAAGTGCACATGCTGACCAACCACGCCTTCAACGCGATGTTGAAGACGCTGGAAGAGCCGCCTTCGCACGTCAAATTCATTCTTGCTACCACCGATCCGCAGAAGATTCCGGTCACGGTGCTGTCGCGCTGTCTGCAGTTCAATCTGAAGCAGATGCCGGCCGGGCATATCGTGTCGCATCTCGAGCACATTCTCGGCGAAGAGAAGGTGCCGTTCGACGCCCAGGCATTGCGCCTGCTCGCGCGCGCGGCCGACGGCTCGATGCGCGACGCGCTTTCGCTGACCGATCAGGCGATCGCCTATTCGGCCAATCAGGTGAATGAAGAAGCGGTGCGCGGCATGCTCGGCGCGCTCGATCAAAGCTATCTGATTCGCCTGCTCGACGCGCTTGCCGATGGTGACGGCGCCGCCGTGCTGTCGGTCGCGGACGAGATGGCGCTGCGCAGCCTGTCGTTTTCGACGGCGTTGCAGGATCTGGCGAGTCTGTTGCACCGAATCGCGTGGGCGCAGTTCGCGCCGTCGTCGGTGTTGGACGAGTGGCCGGAAGCGGGTGATCTACGTCGTTTTGCTGAAGCGTTGAGCGCCGAGCAGGTGCAGTTGTTCTATCAGATTGCGACTATCGGCCGAAGCGAACTGGGTCTCGCGCCTGACGAATACGCTGGTTTCACGATGACGCTGTTGCGCATGCTGGCGTTCGAGCCGGCGCCCACCGGAGGTGGTGGTGGCGCGGCTTCGGCGCGAGCGGCAGGGCCGGCGGGGGCGGGTGGAGCTAAACGCGCCGGCTCGCCGGGGGGCGCTGTGCCACCGGCGGTGTGGGG
>NZ_VOSW01000060.1 GCF_009690905.1 Paraburkholderia madseniana | reverse complement strand
GGGCGCTGATCGTGTGGCTGAACTACGCGGCCTGGCTGCATATGCGCCTGATGAAGGGCCTGCGCGGCGCGGTGGCGGCATGGTGGGCACTGACTGGCCTGCTGGTGACGACCTTCGCCTTCCTCGGCGTCAACATGTTCCTGTCGGGGCTGCATAGCTACGGCAAGCTGTAAAAGAATGCCGGAGCGCCCGGACCCTTCGCCCGAAGCTCCGGCTTGGCGGCGCGTGGTTCGACGGGCGACACCCACTGCGGGTCCCTACCCATTCCCTTGGGCGAGCATTCCTACTTTATCCCTCTGCCAATCCGCGCGAGAATGAAGTCAGGGGTCCGGATAGACCCCGATCTACGGTCAGCGAGGTCGCCATGAGACGCATATATTTTTTGCTGCCGAGCACGCAATGTGCGCGGATGATTGTTGACGAGCTTCTGGTGAGGCGAGTCGACTGGCGGCATATTCACGTGATTGCCAACCATAATGTACGGCTCGACGATTTGCCGGAGGCCACACTTGCGCAGAGCAGCGACTTGCTTCACGCACTGACGCGAGGTACGGCGGCGGGTTGCGCGACCGGTATGTTGACGGGCCTGGTTGCATTGGCTTATCCGCCGGCGGGCCTGACCATTGCGGGCGGCGTTGTCGTTGCGCTCACGCTCGCGGGCGCCGGGTTTGGCGCATGGACGGCGACGATGATCGGCGTCGATGTACCGAATACGCGGCTGAAACGTTTCGAAGCGGCGATCGAGCGGGGTGAACTGCTGATGATGATCGATGTCCCAAAGGATCGCGTCGAGGAAATTGAAAAGATGATCAAGCTTCACCACGCGGAGGCCGAGATCCGGGGAACGGAGCCGACCATTCCCGCATTTCCGTAATCTGTTCCCGGACCCGGCAACAGTACGACGAGGCCGGCGCCTGGTCACGCCCGGATGTCATCGATATGGGCGCCGGCTTGCCGTCGGCGCGCGCAACGGTTAACCGGCTGCGAGCATGCGCCGATAGCGCTCCAGAACCCGCGGCACGTAAGCGCGCGTTTCCCGCAGGGAGGGCACGCGATAGCCGGCCCGAATCACGGCATTTTCCCCAGCGTTGTACGCGGCCACGGTGAGTTCGACATCGTCCTTGAAGAGATCGAGAAGGAAGCGCAGATAGCGCGCTCCGGTCAGCACGTTGTCGCGCGGATTGAGCATGTCTCCACCGGCAAAGCGCCGTGCTGTCTCCGGCATGACCTGCATCAGTCCTTGCGCACCTTTGTCTGAAACCGCCTTCGGGTTGTATCGGGATTCGACGTCGATCACCGCGCGCAAGAGTTCGGGCTGAACGCGAAAGGTGCGGCTTGCTTCGTCGATCACATCGGCGAACCGCGACGCGTCGCCGCTCCCGGACGACGATGCTTGTGCACGCTTCGCATCGCGTTCGGAAGGCGGATCGCCGGCAACGATGACGGCCATCCCTGCTTTGCCAGGTACGTTGGTCAGGACGATTGCACCGTTACTCGCAACCGCTCCAAAAATCTCTGCGCGTGCATCCCCCGGTGATGCCATGCCAAGCATCGCGCATGCGATGAGGATCGCATGTCCTGGTCCGGATGAAAGGCTATAGCGCATGGTCGTGTTCCCCCGCATCTCAATTGTGGTGTTGAGGAAAGCGCATCTGCAATGGGGCACCTCCCTACACTTTGAGACGCAAAACGGACGGGTCGGGGGCTGTACAAAATCGTTACGTTCGTAACGCCCGGTAACCGTTGAAAATCAGGTGCCGTACGACCCGGCATACACGTTGAAGGGGAATATTCCTGATTCGAACTGGCAATCGGTAAGTATTGTCCCGTTGCCCAATTCGGCGCGTAATGTCTACTCCATCGGTATTGCTACTAATCTCGCGTCCGGGGGAAATTTGTTCAAATTTGAAACATACACGTCGCTATCCTCGACCATTTCAAACGTCGTACGAATTTCACATACTGATCCATGCTGGCTCGCAGAGACATGGCGCGAACCTTGCGACGGGCAGACGCATGCAGCGTGGCTGCATAGCAAGTGAAAGTTAGGAATTCGAAGGTAGGGGATGTAAAAAAGACGAGACATGCGGTGGGCGCCGTTTAACGGCTGCACAGCCTTGTCGCGACCGGTTCCTGGCTGCCAGGGGTAAAAACATGAATACCAAATGCCGCGTCTTGATCGCCGAAGACCACGATCTGCTACGAAACGGTCTGCGCTCGATGCTTTCGGCGCAAGGGGGCTATGACGTCATCGGTGAAGCGAGGGACGGCAAGGAAGCCTGTCAAATGGCGATGACGCTGAATCCCGATCTGATGCTGATGGATCTGTCGATGCGAGGCATGAACGGAATCGATGCCAGCGCGGCGATCAAACGACGATCGCCGAACATACGAATCGTGGTGCTCACGGTTCACCAGAGCGAAGAGTATGTGCGTGAGGCACTGCGCGCCGGCGTCGAGGGTTACGTGCTGAAAGATGTCTCGTTCGATGAACTCCTGGTCGCCATGCGCATGGTGATGCAGGGGAAGAAACATCTGAGCGCCGACGTGTACGGGTACATGGTCGACTCGTTCGTCACGGGCCGCGAAGTGCATGCGCCAAAGAAGGCGTGGGACGTCCTGACGGCGCGGGAGCGCAGTGTGCTGAAGCTGATCGCCGAAGGGCGTACCAACCGGCAGGTCGGGCAGTACCTGAATCTCAGCCCGAAGACGATCGAGAAGTATCGAGCCAGCATGATGCACAAGCTCAATATCGCCAATCTGACGGAACTGGTCCTGGTCGCCATCAGCATGGGCCTGCTGACTTCTCTGGCCGAGAAGTGCTCCGAGCCGAACGTTGACGATACGCCTGTCCGCTTGCAGGCCGAGCCGGATCGACCGCCGGAGTCGCCTGAATACTCGGGAGAGCCCAAGTACGGGCTGGGCGGGGCCTGCTGAGCGCGAACGGAACTTGCGCTAGGCGGTCCATGCCGCCGAGACCAGCGTTCCGCTCGTACCGAACGACTGGATTGAAAACTTGCCGCCGTGCGACTCGACCCGGTGTTGCATGCCGATGAGGCCAAGCCCGGTTGTGCAGGCGTCTTCTGTCGACAGCGGACGGTTTTCGTAGCCGATGCCGTTGTCCAGAATCGTCATCAAGAGGCCGCCCGCAATGCGCCGGAAACCGAGCGTGACTTCCGTGGCCGCTGCATGCTTGACGGTGTTGTTCAACGCTTCCTGGGCGAGCCTGAATATGTCGGCCTTCAGATGCTCCGGCACGTCCTCGTCGCCGACGTCGCAGTTGAACACAACTGAGACGTTTTCGGCGCCGTGCTCGATGCGCCGGCATAGTGAACCCAGTGCGCCGGGCAAGCCGAGCTGATCGAGCATCAGCGGACGCAGTTCGCCGCATATCTGCCTCACGTCGCCGATCGTCTCGCGGATTCTGAGCACGGTTGCATCCAGCAACTGGGCCGCGTCGTCGACCTGCCCGCGGCGTATCCGAATCAGCGCGTCCTCAGCCATCAGCTTGACGAGCGTCAATGCTTGCCCGAGACCGTCGTGCAGTTCCGCCGCAAGGCGCTGACGTTCTTTCTGTTGACCCATCGTTAGATACGTCAGATGGTCCCGCGCACTCGCATCGGGCAAACGCGTGGCATTCGCAAGTTCGGGGCCGGAGATCAGCGGCTCCTCAAAAAGCGTCAGCAACGCACTGCGCCCGGTCTCGCCGGTGGGGACCGACTGCTGGTGCAACATGAGCTGGATCGGGTGGCCGGTGCGGCCGCTGAGTACCGCAGGAAAGGAGTGAAATTCTCGATGAGCGCTCACGGACAATTCGCTCGCGAGCGGCGCCCAAAAGCTGTTCGGCGCCATGTCGGCGAGTTGCTTGCCGACCAGGTCGGCATTCGAGTAGCCGAGGAGGGCCGCCGCAGTGCGGTTCGCCGACAGGAACGTTCCATCTGACGTGAGAATGGCAAGTGCCGCGCCGCGCGCATCGGTGACGTTGGCGGTAGCTGGTTTGTGGGTCCGGGCCGCAATGCAAAGCTTGCGCATGGCCTCGATCAGGTCGGCCAGCTTCATCTGCAATCCCGTGGGCTCGTTTGCATCCATTGGAGATCCCGATGCGTTTTCTTAAGGAAACCTTAAGGCTATAAGTAATTGTAGGCCTCGACTAACCCTCGCTGCAACCGGGCAAGTACTGAGTCGCGATGTGGGGACACCCCGGCTGAACGAGGCGGGTTTTCCCGCTGGCGGACATGCCCTACCGTGCTTTGGGGGCTCTCATCCAATGACGCTCGCGCACAAATTCATGAGACTGAATATGCACGGTGGCGCGCCTTTCATGCGCTCACGCGGGTATCGACGCCGTGTTCATGATACTTCTGGAGCCAGCGATGAGAACGACCAACGTAGTCCTGATCGGCGCGGTTCTGCTAGCCGGCGCCGGACTGGCAGGTCCCGCGGCATGGTGCGCGTCTGCCGCAGATGCCGCCGATGGCGCCGACGCGCATATGCATCATCACATGATGTCGGGCACCATGCGCTCAACCGTCGACTATACGCTGCCGCCGGTGAAGCTGGTCAGGGACGACGGTAAGACGGTCTCGTTGATCGATGAACTGAACGACGGCCGGCCGGTGATCCTGACTTTCATCTACACCACCTGCACCACCATTTGCCCCATGGTCAGCCAGACGCTCGAGAAGTTGCAAAGCGAGTTGGGCGGCGAGCGGGACAAGGTGCACATCGTGTCGATCTCGATCGATCCTGAGCAGGACACCCCGGCACGCCTTAGAACGTACGCAGCCCGATTCGACGCGGGTCCGGAGTGGCAGCACTACACCGGCACCGTCGAGGCGAGCATTACGACGCAACGCGCCTTCAACGTCTATCGGGGCGACAAGATGAATCACACGCCGGTTGCATTCGTGCGATCGGCGCCCGGAAAGCCGTGGCTGCGCATCGACGGCTTCGCGACGCCAGCGGAACTGCTGAGCGCCTACCATGACGCCGTTGCGTCCAACTAACCGCGCACGGTGCTGTCAGGAGCGACGAAATTGGCTAAACAGCATCGTGTGCTGATTGCGGAGGATCAGCATCTTTTGCGCAGCGGCCTTTGTCGCATGGTGTCCGAACTATGCGACTACGTCATCGTTGGTGAGGCGTGCGACGGACTCGAAGCATACCGGCTAGCGATCGCGACGCTGCCCGATCTCATCCTGATGGACCTGTCGATGCCGGGCGGAAGCGGTTTCGAGGCGATCGCCGCAATCAAGCGCCGCGCGCCGCGGATCCGCATCATTGTCCTCACCGTTCACCGCAGCGAAGAACACGTGCGAGAGTCGTTTGCCGCGGGCGCCGACGGCTATGTGATCAAGGACGCGTCTTTCGAAGACCTGGTCGGCGAGATGCGGCTTGTCATGCAGGGCAGGCACAACACGAGTCTCGACGTTCTCGGCCGCTGTGCCGATTCGCTGCACCTCGTTGCGGGTACCCCGCAAAAAGCACACCTCTGGGATGCGTTGACCGGCCGTGAGCGGTCAGTGCTGCGACTCGTTGTCGAGGGGCACACCAATCGGCAGGTCGGCGAGCACCTGAGGCTCAGTCCGAAAACGATCGAAAAGCATCGTGCGAGTCTGATGCGCAAGCTGGGCATCACGAACGTGACAGGTCTTGTGCGCATCGCAATCGACATGGGTGTGCTGACGCTGCCGGACGAAGAACGCGTGCATCACCCCTCCGCATAAGCGCGGCGCAACTGGAGGGTCTTTACCCATGTCTTTGGACGGCTCTCCCTACTTCTTGCCCGTATCGACCTGAACAAGAATGCATTCAACGGCTTCGGCAATGCCGAAGCGGTGGGTCGATACAGGGGGGAGCTGTGCACACTGAATTGTCCGCTATCAAGCCCGGCATGCCCGGGCGTCCGTGGCAGTGCGTCCGCCTCGAAAAGGGCGCGCGACGTAGCCGCGGTTTCACGCTGCTCGAGCTGCTCGTGGTGATGGTCATCATCGGCTTGCTGGCAGGTCTCGTTGCTCCCCGATATTTCGAACAGGTCGGCAAGTCGAATACGAAGATCGCGCGCGCGCAGATCGTCTCGCTGGGGCAGGCGCTCGATCAATACCGGCTGGATGTCGGGTCTTATCCGTCGACCGAAGAAGGGCTGCAGGCGCTCATCGCCAAACCGCAGGATGCGGCGCATTGGAGCGGGCCGTATCTGGCGAAGGCGGTGCCGGTCGATCCGTGGGATCGCCCGTACCAGTATCGTTCGCCGGGTGAGCACGGCGACTACGATCTGTTTTCGCTTGGCAAGGATGGACGAGGCGGTGGCATCGGTGAGAACACGACCGTCTCGTCGTGGTAACGGTGCGCCGCGCGGTTGCCGCGACGCTGGGCCGGTAGTGGGTGGTTTGCAAGGAGAGTCGACGTGAAGTACGTGCTGCGTGTTTTCGATACCAGTGGTGCGGTCCAGACGCTTCGCATCGATAGCGATTCTTCGTCGACTGCTGCGTCGCTTGCACGCGCCCGCGGTCTTCGCGTCGTATCGGTTCGCGCCGACGCCGCGCGGCGGCACTACCGGAAGAACTGGGCGGCGCTGCCCGGCGCCAGGTTCAACGTCGAACTGTTCGCGCGCGAACTCGCGGCATTGCTCGATGCAGGCGTCGGCGTTGTCGACGCATTGCGCACGCTTGGCGGCAATGAGCGCCGCGAGGCTTCGGCGCAGGTGTACCGGGAGCTGTTGCGGCTACTGGAAGAGGGGCAGTCACTCTCCGCGGCGCTCGAGCACGCGAGTCACATCTTTCCACCGGTGCTGGTCGCCTGCGTGAAAGCCAGCGAGCAAACCGGCGGCCTCGCGGATAGCTTGACCCGCTATTCGCGCAATAGCGCGATGCTTCACGAACTGCGCGGCCGGGTGGTGTCGGCAGCGATCTATCCATCTGTTCTGTTGCTGGTGGGCGCGGCGGTCGTGCTGTTCCTGCTGGGCTTCGTCGTGCCGAGGTTCGCGACCTTGCTTGAACACAGCGGGCGCGAACTCCCGCTGCTCTCGCGCTTGCTGATCGCCTGGGGCAGCATGGTGCACGCCCACGGGGCGGAGTTGAGCGTCAGCCTTGCCGTGCTGGCGGTGGGGGCCGGGTTCGCGCTGCGCCGGCCGGCGGTCCGGACCTGGATCACCGATCGCATGCTTGCCCTGCCCGGCATCGGGCAACACTTCCGTGTCTTTCGCCAGTCGCAGTTTTATCGCACGACCGCCATGCTGGTCGACGGCGGTATTCCCGCCGTGCGCGCGTTCGATCTTGCGCATGGGCTGGTCGGCCGCGCGGACCAGGCCGCACTCGCAGAGGCCCTCCAGCAGGTGCGCAACGGCACAAAGATCTCCGACGCGTTTCAGCAGGGTGGACTCGCCAACCCGATTTCCTACCGGCTCCTGACGGTGGCGGAGAAGACCGGTGGTCTTGGGCCTGTTCTCGACAGAATCGCTGCGTTTCAGGAGGCACAGGTGTCCCGCACGATTGATCTGATCTCGCGTTTGATCGAACCCGCGATGATGATTTTTATCGGTGTGGTGATCGGTGGAATTGTCGTGCTGATGTACATGCCGATTTTCGAAATCGCATCGAGCATTCAATAGACCTTCCTGGAGAAAAGACGTGGATTCCGTCAGCACAACTCTGGCAAGCCTCAATGTCGAACCGCGTGCCGAACCGCGTGTCGAGCTGCGCGACGCACTGCGAACGCTCGGCGAGCGGCATGGTTCCGGCATTCGTGCGCTGGAGGAGTTGATGACGCAGACGGCGCTGAGCGCGGACGAGATGCGCGCCCAGTTGGCCGAGCAATTTCGCATGAAGCCGATCAGCATGCGCGAGTTGAACCAGTACGAGCCCGATTTCGACGTGATGTCGTTCGTCGAAGCGACGACTCGCCTGTGTGTGTGCTTTCGCGAGGCAAGCGGCGCAAATGGTACAAGCGGCACAAACAGTGGCAACGGTCTTCTGTTCGTCATCGCCGATCCGCTCGACGCGCGCACGCGAGGCTGCGTCGAACACCGCATGCGCTCACGGCCGACCGTGCCGTACGGCTGGGCGCTCGCGAGCGCGGGAGACATCAGCGCGTATCTGGCCGTGCGCGAAAAAGACGTGCGGGCGATGGATTCGCTCGCGTTCGACGACCCGATCCAGAGTGCAGTCGATCCGTCTTCGCTTGCGTTGACGCTGCAGGGCATCAGCAGTGACGACAGCCCGGTGGTGAGGCTGCTCAACTCGACGATCTATGACGCGCTGAAGATGATGGCAAGCGACATCCACCTCGAATGCCGTGCCAGCGGTTTGATGATCAAGTGCCGCGTGGACGGCGTGCTGACTGTGGTCCGCCGGGTGGAAGGCCGCGATGTCGCCGACCAGGTCCTGTCGCGCGTGAAGGTGATTTCCGAACTTGATATTGCCGAGCGCCGCGTTCCGCAGGACGGGCGTTTCAAGGCGCAGTACGCGGGACGTGACATCGATTTCCGCGTGTCGATCATGCCGAACCAGTTCGGCGAGGACGCGGTGCTGCGGATCCTTGACCGCTATCAGCTCTCGCAGGCTTCCGGCGGCCTGACGCTCGAGGCACTGGGTTTTCAGCAGGCCGATACACGCTTCATGCGTTCGGTCGCCTCGATGCCGTATGGAATGCTGCTCGTGACCGGGCCGACCGGCAGCGGCAAGACGACGACGCTCTACGCGATTCTTACTGAAATCAACAACGGCCTTGAAAAGATCGTGACGATCGAGGACCCGGTCGAATATCAGTTGGGCGACATCCTGCAGATTCCGGTCAACGAAGCGAAGGGGCTGACGTTCGCGCGCGGACTGCGGTCGATTTTGCGGCATGACCCCGACAAGATCATGGTCGGCGAAATCCGCGATCCGGAAACCGCGCAAATCGCCGTGCAGGCAGCGCTGACCGGTCACCAGGTGTTCACCACCGTGCACGCGAACAACGTGTTCGACGTGATCGGCCGCTTCACGAACATGGAGGTCGATCCGTACAGCTTCGTGTCCGCGCTCAACGGCGTCGTCGCCCAGCGTCTCTTGCGGCAGTGCTGCCCGGATTGCACAACCGATGAGACGGTCGACGCGGACACGCTGGTCCGTTCAGGCATCGATCCGGATACCGCCGGCAGTTATTTGTTTCATCGCGGCACGGGCTGCGCGGCGTGCCGCGGCAGCGGGTACCGCGGACGCCGCGCGATCGCGGAAGCTTTGCGCATGAACGACGAGTTGCGGCAACTGTTGTCGGAGCGCGCGCCGCTTGGAGCTATCAAGGCGGCAGCGATGCGCTACGGCATGCAGTCGCTGCGTACCGCCGCGGTCGAACTGGTGAAGCGCGGCGAAACGACTCTCGAGGAGATTAACCGTGTCACGATGGTTGAATAGTCCGCTTGCAATCGGAGTCGGCACACGCGAGATTGTCGTCGGTGCACGCATGCCCCGGCTGTCGCGCCTGCGCAAACCGGCATCTGCCGCCGAGCCTGCCAGCGTTGCGATTCCAGAGGCGCAGTGCTGCACCGAACCGGGCGCACTCGATGCGCTGCGCACAGCGCTTGCCGACACGCTCATCGCCACGCCCGCGGCGGATGCCGCGTCAGTGCAGCAGGAGGTTGTGCAGAAGCGCAGCGCAACCATCGTGCTGGATGATTTCTGGGGCAATCACGCGATCTTGCGCGGCGATTTCCGCGCGCTGCGCGCGCGCGAACTCGAAGAGATCGCCTTAGCCTATTTCACCGATACCTACGGGATTGACGGCGCGTCGCTGGTGGTGCGGTTCAGTGTGCAGCGCGGCGGTCGGGCTCTGTTTGCCAGCGCGATGTCGCGCGAACTGCTTGACGGTATCCACGACGTGAGCGCGGCCGAACATGTCGGGATTGGCCGCTTGACGCTCTGCCTTCCGGAGATGCTCAACCGCGTCGGCGATGCAGCCGAGGGCGGTGAGGCGCTGCTGCTGTTCGTCGCGGACGAGCAGATGCAGGCGGTCATGATCGAGCAGAATCGCTGGGTCGCCTACGACACACAGCGCCTGTTTCCGGGTGATGCGGGCGACGCGTCCCGGCTGGCCGAACTGGCCGAGCAGTTGTTCGAACGCTCGGCGACGCGGGCGAGCCTGAAGCACGAAGACTGCAAGATCCATCTCTTCGGGGTCGAGACCGAACTGGCGCCGTTCGAAGCGCGTTTTGCGGCGGCAATCCGGCAGACGCCGGCAACGGACCGCTCGCCTGCGCATCGGCTGATGGAGTGTGCACAATGATCCCGCGCCTTGACCTCGACTTCAGTGGGCGCCGCGCCACCCCCGCGGCGGGCGGCCTGATCCTGCTGTGCGCCGCTGCCGTGCTGTTGCTCGCAAGCGGCGCGCGGCTCTGGCAAGCGCACGCGGAAAACGATCGCGCGCAGGCGCAACTGGAGGCCGTCCGGCAGCAGACAATGGCAAGCCGGCATTTGCTGAAGGCGCCGCTGACGCCGGCCGCCAGGCTCGCGGAAAAGCAGAGTCAGTCGGTTCTGCGGGAACTGACCGTGCCGTGGCAGGACCTCTTCTCGATCGTCGAAGACTATCCGGATCACGATGTCGCGCTGATCGGCATCGATCAGAACCCCGCGCAAAGCCAGATCCGTATCACGGCCGAGGCGAAGAACTTCGACGCGATGATCGCGTACCTGAAGTATCTGCAGAGCAGCGTTCTGCTGCGGGAAGCCGTGCTCAACGATCACCTGATCGAGACGAACGTGCCGGGCAAACCGGTGCGTTTCCAGATCACTGCCGTCTGGAGGAAGTCATGAAAGCGGACCAGCTACAGGACATGCTGTTGACGCTGCGCTTCGAGATGCGGCGCGCGTTCGGCCTGCCGGGACTGCTCGGCGCGCTGGTGATCGGCGCGGCCGCCATCGTGTGCGCCTCAACTCCCAGTGTGGACGCCGGGACGCGCGACATGCACGAGATGCAGGATCCTGCGCGCGTCGCGCGGACGGCGAACGCGCATCACCGTGCCGGCGAGCGCAGCGAGCCGGCGGATGCGGTTGCGCTCGATACCTTGCCGGGACTGTTCCCGGGTTTCACGCAAAGCGCGAGCGATATCGCGGTGATATTCGCGCAGGCTCGCGACAGCAATCTGACGCTCGGCTCCGCCGAATATCAGGTGACGACCGAAGCCGGTGCGCCCTTTACGCGGTATCAGGTGCTGTTGCCTGTCAAGGATCAGTACAGCGCGATCCGGCATTTTCTCGCGGCAGTCCTGAACAACGTGCCCAATGCGGCGCTACAGGCGATCCACGTCGAACGTCCTGCGGTCGACGGCAACATTCTCGATGCGCGGGTCCGCTTCGAACTCATCTATCGGACGGCGCAGCCATGAACCTCGCTCTGGTCAAACGCGTTCGAACTCATCTATCGGACGGCGCAGCTTTGAACCTCGCTCTGGTCAAACGCGTTCGAGCTCATCTACCGGACAGCGCAGCCGTGAAACCCGCTCTGGTCAAACGCGTGTTGCTGACGTTCTGCGCGATCGCCGCCGTGGGGCTCGGATATCGCGTGCAGGTGGCGGCGACCCAGACGCCGACGGTGCTTGCCGCGCTCCACGGCGCGAGGCATGACGACATGCAGGCGCGGCCGGCTTCCGTTCATCTCCAGTCCACCACATCGGCCGCGTCCGCAGCTACACACGCAACTACGCACGCAGTTGCGCCGGCCCCGGTTCCTGCGTCGCACGTCGGCGCCGCCAACGCGAAGCCGACGATAGCGGCGACGCCACGCGCAAGGCTGATCTCCCTGCGCGCGCCTCTGTCCGTCGAATCGACCAACAATCCGTTCGCCGCCTCTTCGTGGCTTCCGCCGCCGCCTCCTGTCGAGGTGCCGGTCGTACCGGAGGTGCGAGCACCGGCGCCGACTGCGCCACCCGTGCCTTTCACGTACGTGGGCGAGCTGGATGCGAAAGCGGCCAAGCCGCAGGTATTTCTTAGCAACGGCGAGCGGTTGCTGATTGTTTCACCGGGCGAAGTTGTCGATGACCAGTACCGCGTCGAGTCGGTTTCGGAATCCGACGTGGTGCTGACCTATCTACCGCTTAACCAGACGCAGTCCGTATCCATACCAAGAGAGGCAAAGTAGATGACAACCTCACGCACACGGGGTGCGGGCCGCAATGGGGACAGCGGCCCAGCGAACCATCTCTTGCCACTTGTCCCGTTCCGTGCTCAGCGCAGGCCAATCGCGGGGGTCGCGAGAAAGCGTGCGCTCGCGGTCGCTATCTCCATGCTTGCCGTCAGTGGTTGCGTGCAAATGCCGATCCTGCATGACACTCCAACCGGCGCCGAGGCGAAACTCAACTATCTGCACGACCGCAATGATCAGGTCAACGCGCTACTCGATCAGGCCGACCAGTTTCGTCAGAGCTACCAGTTCGATGCCGCGATCCAGAAGCTTTATGCGGCAAGCCAGATCGATCCGACCAACGAACGCGGCCGCAAGATCGGCGCGCTGATCGACCAGGACCGCCGGGATCTCGCAACCCTGCAGGAAGCGGACCGCATGATGCAGCGCGGTTCGTTTGGGCCGGCGTCCGATCGCGTGCACCGCGTATTGCTGACGAATCCGACCAATGCGCTCGCGTTGCAGATGCAAAAGGAAATCGACGACAAGATTCGGCAGCAACGCGCGGACAAGGAAGAGCAGCGTGCCGCATCGTCGATCATGCGTACCCCGATCACACTGCAGTTTCGCGATGCCAATGTGCGCATGGTCTTCGAAGCGTTGTCGCGCACTTCGGGATTGAACGTCATCTTCGACCGCGACGTTCGTGCGGACCTGAAGACGACCATCTTCGTGACGAACGCGTCGCTGCAGGATACGGTCGATATGATCCTGATGCAGAATCAGCTCGACAAGAAGCAACTCAACGCGAATACGCTTTTCATCTACCCGGCGACGCCGGCCAAGCAGCTTGAATATCAGGAATTGAAGGTACGCACGTTTCAGTTGTCGAATGTCGACGCCAAACAGATCCAGTCGCTGCTGAAGAGCCTGCTGAAGATCAAGGAAGTCGTGATCGACGAGCGCGCGAACACCGTGACGATCCGCGGCACCCCGGACACCATCAAGGTTGCCGAAGAGATGATCGCCGCGCAGGACTTGCCAGAACCGGAGGTGATGCTGGAAGTCGAGGTGCTGGAGGTATCGCACGAACGCCTGTCCAATCTCGGGATCGAATGGCCGAACTCGTTCTCGGTGTCGACACCGTCCACGGCGGACACATGGGGCGCATTGCACCATCTTCCCATCAATGCGCTGAATGTCAGCGGCCTCTCCGCGACGGCGAACTTCAAGCTTACGGATACCGACGCGAATTTGCTGGCGAGTCCACGCATCCGGACGCGTAACAAGGAGAAGGCCCGGATCCTGATCGGCGACAAGTTGCCGGTGATTTCGAGTTCCAGCACGCCCAGCACGAGCGGTCCGTCGTACACGCAAATGATTCAGTACATCGATGTCGGTATCAAGCTCGAAGTGGAGCCGCAGGTCTATCGGGATGGCGATGTCGGCATCAAACTGAATCTCGAAGTCAGCAATATCACCAATACGATCCAGAGCGGCAATTCGCAAACAGGTCTGAGCTCGCTCGCCTATCAGATAGGAACGCGTAGCGCGTCGACAAGCCTGCGTCTGAGAGACGGTGAAAGTCAGATTCTCGGCGGGCTGATTTCGGATCAGGACCGCAGGTCGGCCGACAAGGTGCCCGGCCTCGGGCAGTTGCCTGTGCTCGGGCGCCTGTTCTCGGACCACAACGGCGACCATGTGAAGACGGAGATCGTGTTGCAGATCACGCCGCACATTGTCCGGCCGCAGCTCGCGGCTGACGTGGACACGCAGGAGGTCTGGTCCGGCACCGACGTCAATGTGCACGCCGACCAGCTTCGGCTCGATCCCGTCATGGCCGCCGCAGCGGTGCCCGGAGCGCCTGCTGTAAAGCCGCTGCCCGGCAGCGTAGGCGGTGGCACGACAGGTGGCAAGTCCGCTCAAGCCGGCGCAGCGGCGAACAGTTCGGCGACGGTGCCCGCGACCGGTTCGTTTGGGCAACTGCCGCCACCGCCGCGCACGACGCCGCCACCCGCACCCTACGGAGGACGCTTTGCGCCGCAATCGACCGCGCCGGCGCCGGTGCCGGTTCCCAATGCGCCGCCGGCAGCGGAGCAGGCGGGAGGCGAGGCCGAGCCGGGCGCTGGGGCGAA
This sequence comes from Paraburkholderia madseniana, assembly GCF_009690905.1. Lineage (GTDB taxonomy): Bacteria > Pseudomonadota > Gammaproteobacteria > Burkholderiales > Burkholderiaceae > Paraburkholderia > Paraburkholderia madseniana. The sequence goes on along the minus strand of NZ_VOSW01000060.1, from coordinate 50,459 downwards.
TGCGGCGCCGGCGGCCACCCAGCCGCCCGCGCCTGCCCCGGCGGCACCCGCACCGGCACCCACGCCCCCTCCGTCGATCCTGCAGATGCCGCCGGGTGACATGCCGACCGAGAACCCGCTTCGCTCGATTCAAAACGGGTATTGAGGCGTGGCCATGCCGAAGAACACGGTCCACTCGGGTAGCGCAAGCCGGCTCGATCAGCGTGGGTTCACGTTGATCGAGCTGGTGATCACGCTCGCGCTCGTGTCCATCCTGGCGCTCGCGATCATGCCGTTCTCCGAACTGATCGTGCAGCGTCAGAAGGAACAGCAGTTGAGCGCCGCGTTGCGCGAGATTCGCACGGCACTCGACGCCTACAAGGATTCGAGCGACGCGGGGTTGATCGACAAGGAGGCAGAGGCGTCCGGCTATCCGGCGTCGCTGACCGTACTCGTGACAGGCGTACCCAATGCGAAGGATCCGAAAGGCAGTCTGTTGATGTTCCTTCGCCACGTGCCACGGGATCCGTTTTTTTCCGGCGATCCGGAAACGGCCGCGGAAGACACCTGGAACGTGCGGTCCTATGGGGTGCCGCCGGATCAGGTCGGTGCCGATGCGCCGTCGGGAAACGATCAGGCCGGCAAGGATGTGTTCGACGTGTCGTCGAAATCCGATCGCGCCGGCATCAACGGCGTGCCGTACAAACAATGGTGACGGTGCATCATGAAACCCGCTTATACGCGCAGATCCCGCGGTTTTACGCTGATCGAACTGGTTGTCGTGATGGCGATCATTGGCCTGCTTCTGACGATCGCGCTGCCGCGCTATATGCACAGCATCGAACGCGGCAAGGAGCAGGTCCGGCAGCAGAACGTCGCGGTGATGCGCGATGCGATCGATAAATACTACGGCGACAACGGCCAGTACCCGGATACGCTCGAAGAACTGGTGACGAAGCACTATCTGCGGGCGGTTCCAACCGATCCGGTCAACGGCGACGACAAGTGGGCGGTGATCGCCTCGCCCGATGAAACCAAGACGGGCGTGTACGACGTCGTGCCGGCGAGTAGTCCGCAGGGCACGCCTGCCGACCCAGCAGGAGCAGGCAAGTGAGTCGCGGCGCTTGCTCAGTGCGAGGCGGCGCGCGTATTCCGTCGGCATCGAAGCGGGCTGCGTGGCGCCGAACCAGGCCTTGCGCCGCGCGCCAGCGTGGACTCGTGCTGCTGGCGCTATTGATCGCGCTGACGCTGATGTCGATCGCGTTGGCGGGCGCGCTCGATGTCTGGTCGTTGGAACGGCGGCGCGAGCAGGAGAAACAACTGTTGTTCGTGGGTGACCAGTACCGGCAGGCGATTGTGCGGTATTACCGCGTCGGCCGCGTCTATCCGGCGTCGGTCGACGATCTGCTGGACGACGCGCGCTTTCCGGTTCCGATGCATCATCTGCGTCAGGCATACCCGGATCCGGTCACTGGCAAGACCGATTGGCTCTTCTTGCGGCAGGGCGATCGCTTTTATGGCGTGTACAGCAGCTCGGAGGCGCCGACGATCAAGCGCGCGGAGTTTCCGCGGCGATATGCAGACTTCGAGACGGAGCAGACTTACGGCGGGTGGAAATTCGTCTATCTTGCACCGGGGCTGCGCAACACGCCCACCAATGCTGTTACCCCAGCGCCTGGTCGTCCGGTGCAGACCTTTAGTCCACAAAACGGTATGGGACGCGTTCCGTCGAGACTGACTCGATAGTTGATGAGACGCTCGAAGCGAAGCAGCCGGCGCCGCAGCGGCTTTGTCATGCGGGCAGTCTGGCGTGGATGCGGCGGCAGCGCTGGAAGTGGCGGGGTGGCGCAAGACATCTTTAGATCAACGCGGGGGCCTGAAAAACCGCCGCCTTAAAAGAAAAACGCCCCGCAGGGCGTTTTCCAGAACCTCGGGGACAGCAAGGAACTCGCGCTCCTCACCGACAAGGCAAAACTCGCTTAGAACTTGTGACGCAGGCCTGCGCGAACTGCCAGTTGCGTGCTTGCGCCTGCCACCGGCAGGAAGCTGCTCGTGCTGGAGCCGATCTGCGCTTGCAGACCGGTATTCTTCGACGTCTTGCCCGCAGCAGCCTGATAGACGCCCAGCAGGTACACGTCGGTGCGCTTGCTCAGTGCGTAGTCGACGCTGGCGTCGATCTGATTCCAGTGACCGTTGGTCTGATCCTTGGACTGCATGTACGTGTAGCCCAGCGCGCCCGTCAGTGCCGGCGTGAATGCGTACTTGCCGCCTGCTTCGTACGCGTTGAACGTCGTCATGTGACCGGTAATCTGCTCGATGTTCGTGTGCGTCCAGAGAGCCCACATCGTTGCCGCGCCGATCGAGTACTTGGTGCCGACGCCGACCGTGGACAGGTCCTTCGCCGTACCGCTGATCGCCGAGTTTGCGAGCGTCGTCGAGAAGGTGGTCGGCGATGCCGAACCCGGGTAGCGGATGTCCGTGTACGCAGCGCCGATGCCGAACGGGCCGTTCGCATAGTTCACGCCAAAGCTGTAAACCGACGATGAACCGCTTGCGCCCGGCGCGCCAGCAAATGCACCAGCCTGGTTCGAGAAGCCGTACATGCCGCCGAAGGTCAGGCCCGCGAAGTTCGCGCTGGTGAACTTGACCGCGTTGCTGACGCGGCTCGACGTGAGCTGGTCGACATCGTTGATGTGATAGCCGTAGTTACCAGCGACGGTCTGGCTGCCGTTGGTGTACACGCCACCCAGAAAGTCGGTCGAGAACGAGTATTGGCGACCGAACGTGAGCGTGCCGATGCCGTTCTGCGACAGACCGACGTATGCCTGACGGCCGAACAGCGAGCTGCCCTGGCCGAGCGCGCCGGTGCCGGAGTTAAAGCCGTTTTCCAACGTGAACAGCGCCTTCAGGCCATTGCCGAGGTCTTCAGAACCGCGCAGGCCCCAACGGCTGGCTTGGGCGACACCGTCGCCGTATTGATAGAGCTTCTGGCCTTGAGGGCCAGCATGGTTGACATAGGTGAAACCGGCATCGATCAAGCCATACAGCGTGACGCTGCTTTGTGCGTGTGCGGCGGTGGCGAAGACGGCGAGCGTAGCGGCGGCCAATACTTTCTTGTTCAAGACTTTCTCCGATTAAAAATTAAGCGATCACCACGCCGTACTCTTTGGTAAGGTCGTGCGATGGCCCGAAATTTAAGGGAACGCAGAGTAAGGTATGTGACAGCTTTGCTTATTTTTGTAATCTGTCGCGCCGGCGCGACACTCACATAGCGTTGCCAGTTGAAATCAAGCAAGGCACGCCGCTCATAAGCTTTTTCCAGATCGTGCATATAAGCGTGTGAAAAACGATTGGTTTTCGGGGGCATCGGGGGCATGCGACGATCCGCACCTACCAATCAAAATCGCTTGTGGGGAAACGCATGCAACGCCGCAAAATCATCCAGAATCTGCTCGCTATCGCCGCCGTTTCGCTTACGGCAACGTTTGCGCATGCCGACGACAAACAACTGAAGATCGGCACGATGAGCGGCCCGGACGCACAAATCTGGTCGGTCGTGACCAAAGTGGCCGCGCGCGAAGGGCTGAATGTGAAGGTCATCGAATTCAACGACTACGTGCAGCCGAACGCGGCGCTCGACTCCGGTGACCTCGACGCCAACGGTTTCCAGCACCAGCCGTTTCTCGATAGCCAGATCAAGCAGCGTGGCTACAAGATCGTCAACGTCGGCCTGACCTACGTTTCGCCGATGGGCTTCTATTCGAAGAAACTCAAGTCACTGAAGGACTTGCCGGAAGGCGCGAAGGTCGGCATCCAGAACGATCCGTCGAATGGCAACCGCGCGCTGCTGCTGCTGCAGAAGTACGGCGTGATCAAACTGAAGCCGGGCGTCGGCACGAACGGCGTCAATGCCACGCCGCTCGACGTCGCCGAGAATCCGAAGAAGATCAAGCTGGTGGAGCTCGACGCCGCGCAATTGCCGCGCTCGCTCGACGACCTCGACGCGGCGTCGATCAACACGGACTACGCGGTGAAGGCCGGCTTGCAGCCGACGAAAGACGCGATCGCGATCGAGGACCTCAAAGGTCCGTACGCGAATCTGATCGCCGTGCGCGCGCAGGATCGCGACAAGCCGTGGGTCAAGAAGCTGGTCGCGGCGTACGAGTCGGATGAAGTGCGCAAGTACATCGACACGCAGTTCAAAGGCGCGATCATTCCGGCTTTCTGAGCGCTTTTATAGGCGGCTTTCCGGCCGCCTTTGAGCACTCCGCTCTTTCGCAACAGACCCGTAAACGCAAAACACCCGCAGAAATAGCGGGCGTTTTGCTTGGCAGACACAGCTTCCGCAGATGAATCCTGGGAAGGCGCGGCTTCAGTTGTTCTTCAGTTGCTCAACAACGACCCGCTTCTGAACGCCTTCGCTCCGGCAATGCGCGCGAATTCCAGCCCGGCCGTCGCGAAGCGCGTCAAATGCCGCGCATACAGCACGCCGGCTACGGTGCTCTTCAGTGTGACGACACGATCGGTCAACGGATCGACAATATCGGCGATCTCATGGCCGACATCGACCCAGGTACCGACTTCACAACGATACACGAGCACACCGCTGATCGGCGCGACGATCGGCTCGGCGCCGGCCAAAGGCGTGGCGGCGAATTCGAGCACCGGCAGCGGCGCCGGTGTGCCGTCGATCACGCCACGCGAGGTCAGGTACTCGATGATCGCCTGAGCGTCACGCTCCGCGTACTCGTACGACACTTCGCGTTGACCGCGCAGCTCGATCGTGACCGAGACCGAGCCGTTCGGAATCGGGAAACGCTCGCCGTAACGGCCGCGCAGATCCGACCAGCAGAAGCTGTGGATTTCGTCGAACGGATTGCCCACCGAATTCAGCGCCAGCAGCGACGCCTTGGCGTCCAGATAGCAGGCGAGCGGCTCGACTTCCGGCCACAGGTCCGGGTTCGTGTAGAGGTGCATCGCGGCTTCCCAGTCGCAGTGCAGATCGAGCACGACATCGGCGTCATACGAGAGCTTTTGCAGCGCCAGACGTTGCGATTCGAGTTCTGTTTCTGGCTTCTGCGCGTCGAGCGCTTCACGCATCGCCGCGCGGATCGCCGTGCGATTGGCGTCGATGTTGTCGGTCAGGCGCGCTTCGATGCCGGGCTGAATCAGCGCCGACAGCTCGTAGAAATTGCGGTTGAAGTTCTGCGCGCTGTTGGTCTCGAAGCGGCCCGTCAGATGGCCGAGAAAGTGCTGGTTCAGGCCGATCGGATTGGCCACCGGCACGATCACGACTTCGCCGCGCACCTTGCCGGCCGCTTCCAGCGCGGCGAGCTTGCGGCGCAACGCCCACGAAACCAGCATGCCAGGCAACTCGTCGGCATGCAGCGACGACTGGATGTAAATCTTCTGCCCGCCGCCGGGACCATAGTGAAAACTCGTCAGAATACGGGCGGTGCCGAGCGTCGGGGCAATCAGCGGATGGGTTTGGGTTTGCATGGTTTTCAAATCCGCGGGCATCTGGGGCGTGCCGCGCTATGTCGATGATTACAAGGGGAAAGGGTGTCTAAAGGTCGGTCATTGGCGGGCGGGTTCGCAGCGCCTCTAGCGCACGATCTTAGCCGATATGACGCGGCGCGTGGTCTTATGCGGCGCGGCCCGGAGCGCACGGCGCGCGGGCCGGCCGGTCAGCTTCGATCGCAGTCCAGGCGGCGCGGCAAAGCGGTCCCGCAAACGAAACGGGCTCCGCGTGATGCGGAGCCCGGTTTTTGCGAGCCGGCAAGCGCGCCGTCAGGCGCGCGTGGCTGGCTTAGCCGCCGTACACGTCGAAGTCGAAGTACTTCTTCTCGAGCTTCTTGTACGTACCGTCCTTGATGATGTCGGCAATCGCCTTGTCGACCTTCGCCTTCAGATCGGCGTCTTCCTTGCGCATGCCGATGCCTGCGCCGTTGCCGAGGATCTTCGGATCGTCGAGGTCCTTGCCGACGAAGTCGAAGCCCGCGCCGCGCGGCGTCTTCAGGAAGCCGATGTCAGCTTGCACCGCGTCTTGCAGCGCTGCGTCCAGACGGCCCGACAGCAAGTCGGCATAGACCTGGTCCTGGTTCTGATACGGCACGACCTTCGCGCCCTTCGCTTCCCAGTACGTCTTCGCGTAGGTTTCCTGGATCGTGCCTTGCTCGACGCCAACCGTCTTGCCCTTGAGCGAATCGGCGGTCGGCAGGATGCCCGAACCCTTCTTCGCGACGAGGCGCGTCGGCGTGTTGAACAGCTTCGACGAGAAGGCGATCTGTTCAGCGCGTTGCGGCGTCATGGACATCGACGACAGCACGCCGTCGAACTTCTTCGCCTTCAGGGCCGGGATCATGCCGTCGAAGTCGTTTTCGACCCACACGCACTTGGCCTTCAGGCGCGCGCAGATTTCATTGCCGAGGTCGATGTCGAAGCCCGCGAGCTTGCCGTCCGAGCCCTTGGACTCAAACGGGGGGTAGCTGGCGTCAACGCCGAAACGGATTGTCGACCAATCTTTAGCGTGTGCGCCAATCGAGACGGTTGCAAGCAGAGCAACCGTCAAAGCCGCTAGCAGTTTTTTCACTGTTTAACTCCTCGGTGTAGTTCGAATACTCCCGTATGCGGTTGTGCCGCTGCGGGACGCCCGGCGCGACTCACGACCAGGCTTGGGTTGAAGCTGCCGGCCGGGGCGGCCAGCAGCGCGCGCCAAGCTTATCAGTTCAAAAAGATAGGGTAGTTAGTGAAACACCGGATAGCGTTCGGGAATAGCTTCTAAAGCCTGAATGTGGTGGAGATTCGACGGCGCCGCCATGCGTCTTGCATGGCCTTGGGATGCTACCTGTTGTCGTGTAACGAAGCCGTAATGAAGTTGGCTAACCACGGCGCGTTGCCGGCGTACTTCGCAAGACGCGTTGTACCGGCAAAACCAGTATTCAGAATGGCGCTATTACCAGCACTTATTGCAGACTATTACGGCGAGCGCGATTGTTTCAATTGCCTGTCGGCGAGTTAAAGATTTCGCTTGAACAACCGTTAAATACAGATGAGCGTATTTGTTAAATCACACCTGACCGATTGTTTTTTCTCGATTGAGGCGGGGCCGGAACCAAAAATGCATGGCTTGGCGCTATGATCAACGCTCCGAACGGCTGCCGTTGCAGCGTACGATCATATCGGTATCTGTCTGAACAAAGTCATCGAGCACTACGCCCGCGATTAAATACCGCGCGCCTGTTTGCGTTCGTCTTAATGACCTTCTGCTAAGCGGTTGTATATGCACACGATTTCGATGGCAGACGAAATGCGCTGTTTCAAACCATCGCACCGGAGCCGAACTGCAGTCGCAGCGGCACGCGCGAAGTCACTGCGCGGCCGCGGGTTTTCCGGGTTTTTGACATTACTGATAAACGCCGCTTTCTGCTGTAGCCTTTTGTCTTCAGCACCCGTCGTGGCCGCCGACAACGTTCTGCGTGTACTGGCATGGCCCGGTTATGCGGACGCCGACGTCGTCAAGACTTTCGAGGCGCGCTACAACGCGAAGGTCGAAGTCACGCTGGTCGATTCCGACGAGGCGCTATGGGCGCAGATGCATGCTCAGGGCACGCCGCAGTTCGATGTGCTCGCTGCGAATACTGCTGAAATCGAGCGCTATACCCGCGCGAATCTGCTGGCGCCGCTCGATCTGGCCAGTTTGCCGAATACGAAAAAACAGTTGCCGCGGTTTCAGGCGCTGTCGTCGATCGAAGGGCTGACCTCGGCAGGCAATGTGTACGCCATTCCATTCACGTACTCGTCGATGGGGCTGATCTATGACCGCAAGCAGATCGCCGTTGCGCCGCGCTCGATGCGCGAATTGTGGAACCCGCGCTATCGCGGCAAGGTTCTCGACTTCAATAGCGCCCAGCATAATTTCTCGTTCACCGCGCTGGCGCTGGGCTATCCCCATCCCTTTCAGCTCGACGCCACGCAGATGCGCGTGATCGCTCACAAGCTCGTCGATCTGCGCCGCAACCTGCTGACCTATTACACGCTGCCTGAAGAAGCGACCGCGTTCTTCATCCAGCATAAAGTTGCCTTGATGTTCGGTAACTACGGCACTCAGCAGGTTGAATCGTTGCGCCGCGCCGGCGCCGACGTGGGCTACGTGATTCCCGACGAAGGGGTGCTCGCCTGGCTGGACTGCTGGTCGATGACGCGAACCGCCAACGATCGCCCGCTCGCGCTTGCGTGGATCAACTACATGCTCGAACCGGACGTCAGTGCGTTGCTGACGCAACGCCAGGGGCTCGCCAACACGTTGACGGCGCCGGCGGAGAACAGCGACAAGGCGCATATCGTCTGGATCGGCCCGGTGGAAGATATTCAGCGGCGCGAAGACCTGTGGAGCAGAATCGTGTCCGGCGACAGGTCGGAGCGTTTTTGATGATGCGCCCCGGCTTGACATTCAAGTTATCGATTCTGCTTGCGTGCATTGGCGTGCTCGCGTCCGGTGCGACCGGTTATTACACGTATCGTGCCAACCGTACGATGCTCGTGAACGAAGCCGGACACAGCCTGCTGACTTCAACGGAGCTGTTGGGCCAGCGCTTTTCCGTGGCGATCGACGATGTTGCCGCAGACGCGCTGGTGCTCGCGAGCTTGCCGTCTTTGGCGGACGTCGCGCAGACCGACGACGGCGTTGGCGCGAATGCGCCGCGCGAACAACTGGCGCAGGTGTATGCCAGCTTCATGGTTCACCACCCCGAGTACCTGCAGATTCGTTTCATTACTCGCAAGCACTTCGGACTCGAGCTGATCCGTTTCGACCGCGATGCGGACGGCCTCGTGCGGGTCGAGGGGAACAACCTGCAGGAAAAAGGCCAGTTTGCGTATGTGTTCGACACACTGGCGTTCTCGCCCGGACGCATTTACACCTCGCCGATCGCGGTGAACCACGAGTACGGCGCGCATGCCGCCGAGGGCAAACCGACACTGCGGCTCGGCACACCTGTGGCGGACGCGAGTGGCGCAGTGGTGGGCGTCGTGATTATCGATATCGATCTGGCCGGACTGTTCAACCGTTTGCAGAGCGATTTGCCGAGCGACTATCAGGTTTATCTCGCCAACGAATGGGGTGATTTCCTGGTCCATCCGGATGCCTCGAAAACGTTCGGCTTCGACAAGGGCCGCCGCGTTCTGATGCAGGACAGCTTTTCCGCTACGAGGCCGCTCTTCGATCTGTCAAAAAGCGAAGTTCTGCTGGACGGTCTCGAGCGGCCGAGGCAGGCGGCCGGTCAGGTGCTTGCTTTCGTGCGCAGACCGTTCGGCGCCTCCGAAGGCAACCGTTTTGTCGTGATCGGCCTCGCCAAGCCGCTCGAGGATGTATTGTCCGGCGCCACCCAACTGGGTAACAGAATCATTCGCATGGTGTTGATCTTCAGCGTGCTGGCGCTGTTCCTCGCGATTCTGTTTGCGCGCGCCCTGACCAAGCCTTTGCACATTCTCGCGTATGCGGCGACGCATCTGTTCGCCGAGCACGCGATGGAAACGCTGCCGCTCAAACGTACCGACGAGATCGGCATACTCGCGCGCTGCTTCGATCGTCTGCGCCGGGAAATCAAGTCGCAAATGGATGTGCTGCATAACAAGCAACGTGAGCTCGTGCATCTCGCCACGCACGACGGGCTGACCGGCCTGCCGAACCGCATGTTGTTCATGCAGAAGCTCGAGGCGGCGATCGGGGAAGCGACACGGCGCCAGGAAGGGCTTGCCGTGCTGTTCGTCGACCTCGACCGCTTCAAGCAGATCAACGACCAGTTCGGCCATTCGATTGGTGACAAGGTGCTCGCCGCGGTGGCGCAGCGGCTGAAGCAGGTGCTCTGCAGCGCGGATGTCGCCGCGCGCCTCGGCGGCGATGAGTTCATCGTGTTGGTCGAGGGGCCGCGCTCCACGGAGGCCGCACCGGGGATTGCCTCGCGCATCATGGGGGCGTTGAACGAAGAACTGCTGATCGACGGACAAAGCATGACGGTGGGCGCGAGCATCGGCATCAGCCAGTTTCCGGACGATAGCGCCACAGTGGAGGAGCTGCTGCTCCACGCCGACGCGGCGATGTATGCGGCCAAAGCCGGTGGACGGTGTGGCTATCTGCGCTACCAGGATGTGCTGGCGGCGCGCAAGCGCGAGCAGGAGAAGGCGAGCGAAGGCGCAACGGAAGGGCGTGAGGCGAAGCCGACCGCCTGAAGCGCCGAATTTCATTGCAATGCCGCAATGGCCCCTTGCGCGCCGTTTTCGTGAAGCAACTGCAATGCGTGTCGAAGCGCTTTCCTGAACTCGGGAAGGGTGGCCAGATCTTCCGGAAACACCTCACGCACAGTCAGTAACGCGTCCATCAGCGCCTGCGGCTCAGCTTGCGCGGATGCCGCGAGCGCCTTTAATCTGCCGGCCAGCGGATCGCTGATTTCGTAACGCGTGCCGTCGTCCGCGTGGCCGCGCAAAAACATCATCCAGGCCGCTATCGCCAGCGCGAGACGCGTGAACGGTTGACCTGCGCCGATTCGCGCCGCAATCGTCGCGAGCAGACGCGGTGGAATCTTCTGGCTGCCATCCATCGCGATCTGCGCGCAGCGATGTTTCAGCGCCGGATTCGCGTAGCGCTCGAGCAGTGCGTCCCGATAGGCGGCCAGGTCGAATGATGCGGGCATGGTTAGCGTCGGCGCGATTTCTTCCATCATCATCGCGTGGATGAGATTGCGCATGGCGGGGTGAGAGATCGCTGCATCGATCGTCTCGAAGCCGCCGAGCATCGACAGATAGGCCAGCGTCGAGTGCGTGCCGTTCAGCATGCGCAGCTTCGCCAGTTCGAAAGGCGTGACGTCCTCGACGAGTTGCGCGCCGACTGCGTCCCATGCGGGACGTCCCCCGGCAAAACGATCTTCAATGACCCATTGCCGGAACGGCTCGCATGGCACCGGTGCGGCATCCGCATAAACGATTGCGTGGGCTACGGTGATGCGTTCAGCGTCGGTGGTGGCCGGCACGATACGGTCGACCATCGTCGACGGAAACGCAACGTGGGCGGCGATCCAGTCGGCCAGATCGGGATCGCGTTGCCGCGCGAACGAACAGACCACCTGGCGCAGCGCGGCGCCGTTATGGGAAAGGTTGTCGCACGAGAGCACCGTGAACGGTTTGCCGTGCGCACCGTCGCGCCGCTCGCGCAATGCCGCGACGAGGATGCCTGGCACCGTGCGCGGTTCGAGCGGGTTGGCCAGATCGTGTGCAACGGCGGGATCGTCCAGCGCGACCTCGCCGGTTTTCGGGTCGCGGCAGTAGCCTTTTTCCGTGACGGTCAGCGAGACGATCTGAACCAGCGGATCCGCGAGGCGCGCGAACAGGGCGGAGCGATCGTGCGGCATGGCCAGCACTTCGCGCAGCGCACGCACGACCGTCACCTTGGCACCATGCGGCCCGCGTTCAACCACGCTATACAAACCTTGCTGCTCCATCAGCGCGTCGCGCTTGCCGACATCGCCTTGCAGCGTGACGCCGCAAATGCCCCAGTCGCCGCCCGCGGCAAGCATGGCCTCCTCCGTGTAGAGGGCTTGATGCGCGCGATGGAAGTTGCCAATCCCCAGATGAACGATGCCGATGCGCGGCTCCTGCCATTGAGGTGAGAGCAGATGTGTTTGCAGCGTAGGTAGTGCTTGGCGGACGAGGCGAGGCAAGGTAGCTACAGAAATCATGTGACGAATTCCAGGTTGCGGAAAGGCTTCAGACCGACGCCGTTCAACGGGAAAACCCTGATTTGACGTGTCGCTATACTTGTATGGTAGCATCGTTCAAACGGTTTGAGACAGGTTGACGAGTGCGATTTTCCACTTCATTTTCCACTTCAACCGGCACTCAAAATCGACATGAAAAACAGCCAGTCGCATGCCGCCGTTGTGCACGGTTCGCGACTCGCCTCTGCAAGGAAGATGTCATGAAGATCGTTCGCGCCGACGTGATCGTCACGTGCCCGGGCCGCAATTTCGTCACATTGAAAATCGTCACGGACGAAGGCGTACACGGCATCGGCGATGCAACGCTGAACGGCCGCGAACTCGCAGTCGCTTCGTATCTGAAAGACCACGTGTGCCCGTTGCTGATCGGCCGCGATCCCGGTCGTATCGAAGACACCTGGCAGTACCTCTACAAAGGCGCGTACTGGCGCCGCGGCCCTGTCACGATGACGGCGATCGCCGCGGTGGATATGGCGCTGTGGGACATTCTCGGCAAAGTAACGGACATGCCGCTGTACAAGCTGCTAGGCGGCGCGTCACGAGAAGGCGTGATGGTGTACGGCCACGCCACCGGCCGCGACATTCCCGAAGCGCTCGACCGTTACGCGGAACACATCGAAGCCGGCTATCAGGCCATTCGCATTCAATGCGGTGTGCCGAATATGCGCTCGGTGTATGGCGTGTCGAAAGGCAGTGGCATGTACGAGCCGGCCACCAAGGGCGCGGTGGAGGAGCAGAGCTGGTCGTCGGAAAAGTATCTCGACTTCGTACCCAAGCTCTTTGAAGCGGTGCGCGACAAATTCGGCTTCGATACGCATTTACTGCATGACGTCCACCACCGTTTGACGCCGATCGAGGCCGCGCGTCTCGGCAAATCGGTCGAGCCGTATCGCCTGTTCTGGATGGAAGACCCAACGCCCGCGGAAAACCAGGCCGGCTTCCGGCTGATTCGCGAACATACGGTCACGCCGATCGCCGTCGGCGAAGTCTTCAACAGCATCTGGGATTGCAAACAGTTGATCGAGGAGCAATTGATCGACTATATCCGCGCGACGTTGACGCACGCGGGTGGCATTACGCATCTGCGGCGCATTGCAGATTTCGCTTCGCTGTACCAGGTGCGAACCGGTTGTCATGGGCCGTCGGATCTGTCTCCAGTGTGCATGGGCGCGGCGCTGCATTTCGATCTGTGGGTGCCGAATTTCGGCGTGCAGGAATACATGGGCTTTCCACCCGAGGCGCTCGACGTATTCCCGCATGCATGGCGCTTCGAGCGCGGCATGATGCATCCCGGCGAAGCGCCGGGTCATGGTGTCGATATCGACGAAGCAGCGGCCGCGCGGTATCCCTACGACCCCGCGTATCTGCCGGTCGCGCGTCTCGAAGACGGGACGCTGTGGAACTGGTGAGCTGATTTCGCTTCTTCATCTTCTTTCGCGCGGCACTGAGCGCGAGACCTTTGTCATACCGGAGTCCTTCATGCTCGCAGCCGTGCTTCACGAACCCAAACTGATCCGCATCGACGAAGTCGAGCCGCCTGTACCCGGCCCCGGCCAGGTGCGAGTACGCGTGCGCGCCGGCGGCATTTGCGGCTCCGATCTGTCGTACTACTTCAAAGGCAAGAGCGGTGATTTCGCGGTGCGCGAGCCATTCGTGCTCGGACATGAAGTGGCCGGCGAGATCGATTCGCTCGGCGAGGGCGTGAGCGCGGAGAGTCGTCTGACACCCGGACAGCGTGTTGCCGTCAATCCTGGACTTGCCTGTGGGACGTGCCGCTTTTGCATCGGCGGGATGCCGAATCATTGTCTGAACATGCGCTTCATGGGCAGTGCATCGACGTTCCCGCATACGCAGGGCATGTTCCGTCAATACATCGTCGTCGCGGCGCGGCAATGCGTACCGGTGCCGGATGGCGTCGATTTTGCGCAGGCGTCGATGGCCGAGCCGCTTGCCGTTGCATTGCATGCAGTGAAGCAGGCGGGTTCGCTCGTCGGCGCGAGTGTCTTGCTGGTGGGTTGCGGGCCGATCGGTTGCATTCTGCTGAGCGTGGCGCGCCGCGCCGGTGCTCATCGCGTGGTCGCGCTGGATCTTTCGGATCGCGCGTTGCAGGTTGCGCAGCAACTCGGTGCGGATCAGACCGTGAATGCGACAGACAGCGCCACGATCGATCAATGGTCCGCGCAACGCGGCACGTTCGACGTGGTCATCGAGGCATCGGGCAGTCCCGCCGGACTCGATACGGCGCTGCGTGCGGCACGAGCCGGCGGTACGGTGATTCAGGTGGGCAATCTGCCGGCCGGCCAGTCGCCGGTGGCGGCGAACCTGGTGATGTCGAAGGAACTCCGCTATCAAGGCTCGTTCCGCTTCACTGGCGAATACGCCATCGCTGCCGATGAAATCGCCTCCGGCAAAGTCGATTTGCGACCGCTCATGACGCATGCATTCGCGATGAACGAAGCGAACCATGCGTTCGAAGTGGCTCTCGATCGCTCGCAGTCGATGAAGGTGCATCTGAACTTCGATTGAACATCGCCCGTGGCATGAGGCGTTGCACGTGACCGCTGCGCCAGGCCAATCCAGATACTTAAGCTATTCAAAACGCCCATCAAGAGGCGACCCGAAGGAGACACCTGATGATCAAGAGTCAACGCTGGTTTGTTGTCGCGCTACTGTTTCTGGCCGGCGTCATCAACTATCTCGACCGCGCGGCGCTGTCGATTGCGGCACCGTTGATCCAGAAAGACCTGCACTTCTCGCATGCGCAGTTGGGCATCGTGTTCAGCAGCTTTTTCATCGGCTATGCGCTGTTCAATTTTGTCGGCGGCGTGCTGTCGGACAAGGTCGGTGCGAAACGCGTATTCGGCACCGCGATGGGCGTGTGGTCGGTGTTCTGCGGCGCGACCGCGTTGGCCGCCGGCATCGGTTCGCTGATCGTGCTGCGTGTGCTGTTCGGCATGGGCGAAGGTCCGTTCAGCTCGTCGAACAGCAAGATGGTCAATAACTGGTTCCCGCGCAAGGAGGTCGCGAGCGCGATCGGCGTGATCAGTTCGGGCACACCGCTCGGCGGCGCGCTGGCGGGGCCGGTGGTCGGCTTCATGGCGGTGCAGTTCGGCTGGCGCTGGGCCTTTGTCGCGATCATGATGCTGGGCCTCTTGTGGCTTGTATTGTGGGCGGCAACGACCACCGAACACCCGCACGAAAACTCGCGCGTTACGCCTGATGAGATCGAACTCATCCGCGCCGGACAGGCGGACGAGCATGCGATCGCGCATTCGGCCGACGGCGAGCGGCTCGGCCTGCGGCACTTCCTGAAGAAGCCGATCATTCTTGCGACGGCCTTCGCGTTCTTCTCATACAACTACGTGCTGTTTTTCTTCCTGTCGTGGTTCCCGACCTATCTGACCGAAGCGCATCACCTGAGTCTGCGCGACATGAGTTTCGCCACGGTGATTCCGTGGCTGCTCGGCAGTATCGGGCTCGCGGCGGGCGGCTTCATCTCGGACTTCATCTTGCGCCTGACCGGTAAGCCGCTGCTGTCGCGCAAGATCGTGCTGAGTACTTGTCTGGGCGCGGCGGCGGTGTGTGTCGCGTTGGCCGGGCGTGTTGCCAGTACTCAGGGGGCGGTCGCGCTGATGTCGGTGTCGATCTTCTTCCTGTATGTGACGGGCGCGGTGTATTGGGCCGTGATTCAGGACACCGTGCCGCGCGAACACGTCGGCGGCGCGGGCGGTTTTGTGCACTTGCTGGCGAATCTGGCCGGCGTGATCGGACCCGCGGTGACGGGCTTCATCGTCGAAGCGACGCACGGGAATTACGCTAGTGCGTTCGTGCTGGCGGGGGCGATTGCCGTGCTCGGCGCGCTGTGTTCGCTGGTGTGGATTCGCGAGCCGCGAGCGAGTGCCTTAAACATGAAGCGTGCATGGTAGTATGGTGCGACACACTTTAGTGGATATCCTGGTGGGTATTCATGGTGTGCGCCGTCTCTGTCGCTATTCATTCGTTGCTATCCGCTGCTTTACCCGATGCCGACCAAGAACCTCCACGCCAACGCGTCTTCTTTCTCCTCCGATGCCTCGCTTGCGTCCCGCACAAGGCGTCGCGCGAGCGTGCAGGCCGGCGCGCGTGTCGAACTGCCGGATCTGACCGCCAGCGTCTCGTTCGACTCGCATGAGCCGATCGGCAAGCAGATTTTCCGTGCGCTGCGTCAGGCAATTTTCGTCGGTCAACTGGTGCCGGGCACGCCGCTCTCGGAGAAGGAAGTGTCCGACATGTTTCAGGTGTCGCGGCAACCGGTGCGGGAGGCGTTCATCAAATTGGTGGAAGCAGGTGTGCTTCAGGTATTGCCGCAGCGCGGCACTTTCGTGAAGCGCATTTCGCCGCGCCAGGTGCGGGAAGGGCGTTTCATTCGCGAAGCGATCGAGACGGCGGTGGTGAAGAAGGCAGCCGTGTCGATCACGGACGAGCAGTTGCAGGCACTGGCCGACAACCTTCGTGACCAGAAGCTTGCGGCGAAATCGAACGACACCGCCGCCTTCCTCGCGCTCGACGAGGCGTTTCATTACGCGATCGCCCAGGCGATCGATTGCACGGCGGCATGGGAAACGATTCAGGACATCAAGGCGCAGATGGACCGGGTGCGCTACCTGAGCTTGCCCGACGTGTCACCGCTCGATCTGCTGATCAAGCAGCACGCGAAGATTCTGGCGGGCCTGCGCGCGCACGACCCGAGCGCGGCTGAAGAAGCAATGCGCAGTCACCTGCGCGAGATTCTGATGTCGCTTGGTCCGATTGCGGAGCGCAATCCGGCGTGGTTCGATGCGGATGAACCGGAGCGCGTGCCGCTGTCGACTTAGGCCGATGTGCGGGTAGGCCGCCGGCTTGCTCGCTTACGGCCATATTACGGCCCTAGGCGTAGCCCCCCGCTGCGCCAGCCAATTTCATCCACGCATAACCCGCGGAGCCCCGTCTCGCGGCGTCCCCAGCCCCCAATCATCAGACGATTTCAGTGGCAAAAACCCGAGGGAAGTTTGCCTCGATCGGTGCTTCGTCGAGCGCTGACGCAATCGTTTGCGCCGATCTTGAGGTAACTCTGTCTGATTTGCGCCAATGCGTTTTCGGCCTATCAACTTTTGATGTGGGTTTGCCGAAAACATCGTTACAGCAACGGGATTGACTGGAGACGGGTGTGAAGCGACAGGTGTGGTTTTTGGTAGCCGTTCTCGCGCTGGCCGGGTGCGCACAGATGCCTGCGCAGAATGCCGCGCACACGGACAAGGCGCCCAACGAAGTCATCAGCTTCGAGATTCCGCCGGATGCGCTCGGGGCGCATGACCCGCAACTCACCGCCGTGCTGACCAAGGCAGGCGCACTGGCTGCCGCGCAACAGCAGTCCACGGTCGTGCTGGTCACCGCGCTGGGTCAGGATTTCGCGTACCTGAACCAGGCGGTATGGAAGGGCGTGCCTGCGCAACGCATGTCGAAGGTGAGCTTTGAGAATCGAACCGCTGGTCTGGGTCAGCCCTATAGCGTGTCGATCAGGACGGTGCAATGAAGGAGGCCATCGCGATGCTTCGAATCACCTTACTGACGGCGGCCACGCTGCTCGCCACACCTGCTTTTGCGGGCCAGCCGGGAACGGATCTGCAATCGGCCGGAGCGTTTCCTGCCACGTTTCCTCCGGCGGCGGACAAGGTTTATCCACCGTTGCCAACGCTTGCGATGCTGCCACCGTCGAGCGGCAGCGATGATGACTTGCCTGTGAAGCCGACGACGCATCGAAAGAAGTCGCGTGCGCCGATCCAGTCGCAGGAACGCAAGGGAGCGCCGCTGCCGGCTGTCCGGCTCGTCGTGTCCGATGCTTCGCATACGTACCTCGACTCCGTGCAACGGCAAATCGATCTGGCGTTGGCCAAGTAATTCGCCCGCGGCGTGGAGCTCGCCACTTTTGCTGCTATCAAGCGGAAGGATGAATCGTGTCCTTGAAACTCTTCTGTGCCGCGCTAGCGTGGCTGTCGATGTGCGGCGCGGCCTACGCGGCCGACGATTGCTTCAATGAGGCCGCGGCCTATCAGGGCGTCAATCCCTGGATATTGCGCGCGGTTGCATGGTACGAATCGAAGGGGGACCCGGACGCGATACACCAGAACGCGAACGGTTCGATCGACGTCGGCCAGTTGCAGATCAATTCGATTCATTTCGGTGACCTCGCGCGCGAGGGCGTACCGCACCGCGCATTGACCGATCCATGTGTGAACGTCTACGTGGCCGCGTGGCTGCTGAAGCAGAAGATGGTCAAATACGGCAATACCTGGCGCGCGATCGGCGCGTACCACTCGGAGTCCCCGAAGCAGCGTGACGCCTACGCCCGCAGCATCCAGCAGGTGCTGGTCGGATGGGGGCAGTTGCTGCCCGCCCGCCAAACGCTAGTCGCCGATCGCTAGTCACGAAAACGCAGCTTCGCGTGGTTATCATGAGGCCCCCGGACGGCCTCGATTTCACGCACGGCGCGGCCTCATGCATGCTGCATCGTGCGGAGAAAGCGGGGCCAGGCTGTACTTGCTGAGGCCTTCGTTGATCAGATCACATACGCGTAAAGCGGCAGTGTTGGTGGCGCTTGCCGGTATCGGCCTCGCCGTCGGCGCGCCTTTCGTTCTCAATTCGCACGCGGCGTTCGTCGGGCTGCGTAACGTCTCTCTCTACGTATTCGCCGCGCTTGCCGCGAGTGCTGCGATCAGCGCGATGGCAAAAGCGGGCAAGCTGCATCTGATGCAGACCGCGCTCGGCTTCCGGGTCAGTTTCCTGCGCACGTTTGCCATCACGCTGGCTACCGATTTCGCGTTCCTGGCTTCTCCGTTGGGCGCGGCGGGCTACGGCGTCAACATCGGCCTGCTGCAGCGCGCCGGCGCATCCTGGTCGCTTGCGACGACGGTTGTCGGCGCGGATCAGGCGCTCGATCTCGCGTTCTTCACGACCGCCGTACCGGTGTCCCTGCTGTTCGCCTTCGGACCGTTGACGCAGGTGATTCCGCGCGCGAGCGCGCCGCTTGTGTTCGGCGTGCTGGCCGGAGCCGCATGCCTCGTCGGTGTCTGCTGGATGAATCGCCGGCGCGTGGCGGCGACACTGGACGCCGCCGGCCGGCGCGTTCATTGGCTCAACGAGCGCCGCGCGAGATTGAGCCGGTTTTTCCATAGCGTTCGCCGGCAATGGCTGGAACTGGTCGCCGGACCCAAGTGGCGGCTTGCCGCGTTGTGTCTGCTCACGACGCTGCAGTGGTTGCTGCGCTACGGCGCACTCTGGTTTATCTTGCGCGAACTCGGTTACCGCCTGCCGTTGGGTTTCGTTCTGGCCGTGCAGGCCGTCGTGCTGCATGCCGCGTTGTGGACCGGCGTGCCCGCGGGTGGTGGCACCGGCGATATCGCTCTCGCTGCCGCATTCGCGAGTTGGGTGCCCCGCGCGGGCATCGCGACGGCGCTGGTGTTGTGGCGTTTCGCGACGCTTTACAGCCCTCTGGCGCTGGGCGCGGCAGGTTTCGTTGCGCTGGCAACGAGGGGGCGCAACCCACTGTCGGCCGTCGACTGAAACCTCGAGGGCCAGGCTGGAACGGCACAACGCGGCACAGTGCGGCTCACGGCGTTCGCCAGCTTCGGTAAGCGCTTCAGCGCGGACTATCGGTATCGGGCACTTTGCGCATGCGTGCCGCAAAACTCGCGCGTGAGTCCTGCTCACTGCGTAAGCGAAGCATTTGAAAGGTCTGTGAAATCAGCGCGAGCGGATAGACCGCCTTCAGGAGGTCGGCGATCATGCGCCATTCCGCACGCATGCCTTTCCAGTAGCCGAGTTTCTCTGTTTTGCGAGCCTGCGTGACGCGTGGCCAGTGAGTCACCGCAATCGGCAGACGGCGCGCGATGATGCGGCGGTTCATGAACACTTCGACCCCGAAGCGCGGCAAGCCGTGAACGTCCTGCAGGACTTCGCTTAGCAGCGCTTTTTTGACCACGCGCTCGCCGGAGACGAAATCGAGGCCGATGGCGCGGAATGCCAGCAGGCTGTTCTGGCGCAGGCTCATGCTCACTTGCGCGCTGCCTTGCAGGACAGGCAGGGCGAGCGCGCTGATGCTCTCGGCCGTCAGACCCTTCAGGTCGGCATCGAGCAGCATCAACAGTTCGCCACGCGCGGCGGCGATCCCGGTTGCCATGGCGGCGCTTTTACCGCGGTTCTCTGCGCACCGGATCAGCCGCGCCGACGCGAAACGCTCGACCACATCGGCGGTGCCGTCGGTCGAACCATCGTCCACCACGATGACTTCGTCGAGCAAAGGATGCGCGCAGGCCACGGCCAGCACCGTGCCGATGCGGGGCGCCTCGTTGTACGCGCAAATGACACAGGAGATTCGTGGAGCAGGTCTGAGCGGGGCGCGAGCGGTCATGTAAAGGGCAGTAAAGATCAACAATGGTGCGCTGCAGCACAATGCGTGTTTTTCAGCTATAGTCAGGGCACGGCATATGTCCAGAGAGGTACAGAATGTACGACGCCGAAATCGCCGCCACCCTCCTGAATCGTTGGGCCACACGTTCGTCAACGACTGACTTCGACGTCTACCTCGAGTTGTTGCGCGAAGGCAATCTCAGTTTCACCTACCAATCCGGTCACGTGCGCGACGCCGGCATTGAAGAGGGGAGCGCATTCAATATCGAATCCCTGGTATTCGGCGACGGCTCGCGCACCTTGCGCGTCGAAGCGCCTGACCAGACACCCCGCTGGACGCGCTGGGCCGCGGTGGAACCACTGCTGCCCGTCACCAGCGAGGCCTGACAACATCGTCAGACGATCCGTGCCCCGGCGCGATACGTCGCGCGCGGCACCGGCAACGCGTCGAGCATCGTGACGCGCACGAAGTCCGCGCGCAAACCCGCTTCGATCGCCCCGCGGTCATGCAGCCCCGCCGTGCGGGCCGGCTCGGCGGAAACCGTCGCCATGGCGCGCGGCAGGGTCCAGCCGGCCTTGCTCACCAGGTCGAACACAGCCGTCATCAAACTGGACGGCACGTAATCCGAGGACAGGATATCGAGCAAGTCCGCCTTCGCCAGTTCGAGGGCCGACACGTTGCCCGAATGCGAGCCGCCGCGCACGATATTCGGCGCCCCCATGATGGTCGAAATGCCATGCTCGCGTGCCGCCTCGGCGGCGATGCGGGTGGTCGGAAATTCGGCCAGCACGATACCTTCGGCCTTGGCCTGTTCGACGTGTTCGATCAGCGTGTCGTCATGGCTCGCCACGGGAATGCCGAGCCGGTTGCAGCGTGCCACGATCTCGCGGCGGTGCGCGTCGGCGTAACGTTCCTGTTCGACGGACAGTTCGACCAGGGCGGTCGCCACGTGTTCGTCAGTCAGCTTGCCGTTGCGCTCCTGGAAGCGGCGCCATTGTTCGCGGTCGTGCCATTGACGTTGGCCGGGCGTGTGATCCATTACCGAGGCGAGCCGCAGCAACGGATGCGTGCACAACGAATCGAACAACTCGACCACGTCGGCGGTGGCGATTTCGCAGCGCAGATGCAGAAAGTGTTCGGCGCGCAGCAGCTTGCGCTCCGAGAAGCGCGTGAGGGATGCGGCACATTGCATTTGCATATCGCGGCCGCGCAGCCCTACGTTCGAGCGCGAACCGATCGCGAGGGCATCGAACACCGTGGTGATGCCGGCCGCCGCCACTTGCGCGTCGTGGATCACGAAGGCGGCATCGGTATTCCATTGCACGCCCGGACGCGGCACCAGATGCTTCTCGAGGTTGTCCGTGTGCAGTTCGATCAGACCCGGCAACAGATAGTCGCCTTCCCAATCTTCCGCTTCGCGCGCCGAGGTCGTGCCACGCTCGACGTCGCGAATCATCCCGTCTTCGATGCGTAGCATGCCGGTAAATACTTCGTCTCGCGTCACGATGCGAGCGTTTTTGATCAACATCGACTTGCTCCGTAGTCTGTCCTGAGTGTTGCACCGCTGTGTTTCGATTCAGTGCGCGACTCAATGTTTCAGCTCAGTGGTTCAGTTTAGTGCCGTTTCGTGTCAGTTAGTGACGTAACGGCGGACGCAACGGCTGCTGGAGTTCAAGACGGCGTGTGGCCACCTTGTTGCGGGTATCTTCGTCGTGAAAGATGCCGACGATCGCCGCGCCGCGCTCGCGCGCTTCGACGATCAGATCGGCGACCACGTCGCGGTTTTCCGCGTCGAGCGAGGCCGTGGGCTCGTCGAGCAGCAGCAGCGGGTGCCCGGCGATCAAACCGCGGGCGATGTTCACGCGCTGCTGTTCGCCGCCGGAGAAAGTGGCGGGCGCGAGCGACCACAGCCGCTCGGGCACGTTCAATCTCGCCAGCAGGGCTGCCGCACGCGCACGCGCTTCGTCTTCGGCCACGCCGCGCGACAGCAGCGGTTCGGCGACGAGCGTCAGCGTCGGCACGCGCGGAATCACGCGCAGAAACTGGCTGACGTAGCCAACCACGCCGCGGCGCAGCCGCAACACGTCGTGCGGCTCGGCGCCGGTGATCGACACCGGCGGCCCGTCATCCGCCGCCGCATCGCGAATGGCAATCGAGCCCGAGCTGGCCAGGTAGTTGCCGTACAGACAGCGCAGCAGCGTACTCTTGCCCGCGCCTGAAGGTCCGATCAGCACGACGCACTCGCCGCGCTCGACATCGAGCGACACGCCCGCGAGCGCTTCGATCTGCACGCCGCCCTGGCCGTGAAGCGTGAAGGTTTTGCCGATGCCGACCGCGCGCAGCATCAGTGCGTTGTTCTCGATGAACGCGCGTTCGGTGGCGTGGAATTCCTTGCTTGTTTCAATGGATCGCATTGTGAGCCTCAAACCGGCAGAACCGAGGAAACCAGCGTTTGCGTGTACGGATGCTGCGGATCGTCGAGCACCTGGTCCGTCAGGCCCGACTCGACCACTTCGCCGCCTTGCATGACCATCAAACGATGTGCGAGCAGGCGCGCCACGCCGATATCGTGCGTCACGATCAGCACCGACAGATGCAGCGTGGACGTCAACGTGCGCAGCAAGTCGAGCAGACGCGCCTGCACCGAGACGTCGAGACCGGCGGTCGGCTCGTCCATGAAGACGAGGCGCGGACCGGTGACGAGGTTACGTGCGATCTGCAAACGCTGCTGC
Organism: Paraburkholderia madseniana; assembly: GCF_009690905.1. Lineage (GTDB taxonomy): Bacteria > Pseudomonadota > Gammaproteobacteria > Burkholderiales > Burkholderiaceae > Paraburkholderia > Paraburkholderia madseniana. Next base: position 27,552 of record NZ_VOSW01000060.1, on the reverse strand, counting down.
ATGCCGCCGGAAAACGCCGCCGGGAATTCGTCGATGCGAGTGGCGTCGAGTTCGACACGCTCCATCCACTGCGTGGCGGTGTGGCGGATGTCGCCGTAATGGCGGGCGCCGACGGCCATCAAAGGCTCGCCGATATTCGCGCCGGCGGAGACGCCGCTGCGCAGGCCGTCGCGCGGATTCTGCTGCACGAAGCCCCACTCGGTGCGCATCAACAGACGCCGGCGCGGTTCGGACAAGGCGAGCAGATCGAGCTTTTCGCCATGCGTGGCCGTGTAGTGGAGCGAGCCGCTATCGGTTTCGGTTTTCAGGGCGAGTGCATTGAGCAGCGTGGTCTTGCCCGAACCGGATTCGCCGACGATGCACAGCACTTCGCCCGGATACAGATCGAAGCTGACATTCCTGCAGCCGTTGCGGCCGCCAAATTGTTTGGTGAGCGAACGGGCGCTCAACAGCGGCGTCATGCGGTTTCTCCTTTGCGCGCTTCGTAGGCCGGCAGCTCGAGGTCCTGATCGCCGCGGCGTTCGTGGCAGTAGTCGCTGTCCGAGCAAACGAACATGCGCTTGCCGGCGTCGTCGACGATCATTTCGTCGAGGAAGCTTTCCGTCGATCCGCAAAGCGCGCACGCGTGCTGCCACTTCTGCACTTCGAACGGATGATCGTCGAAGTCGAGACTGCGCACGGGCGTGTACGGCGGGATCGCGTGAATGCGCCGTTCGCGGCCGGCGCCGAACAATTGCAGCGCGGGGTTCATATGCATCTTCGGATTGTCGAACTTCGGAATCGGCGACGGCGAACTCAGATAGCGGTTGTTGACGATCACCGGGTAGTCGTACGTGGTGGCGATGCTGCCGTGATGCACGATGTCCTCGTACAGCTTCACGCTGATCAAGCCGTAGTCAGCCAGTGCGTGCAGCTTCTTGCATTCCGTAGCGCGCGGTTCCAGCTTGTATAGTGGTTCGGGCATCGGCACCTGATAGACCAGAATCTGCTTGTCGGTGAGCGGCGCTTCCGGAATCCGGTGACGTGTCTGGATGATCGTCGCTTCGGTCGTGCGGCGCGTGGTCGCCACGCCCGTGGTGCGCGCGAAGAAGCGGCGGATGTTGACCGCGTTGGTGGTTTCGTCGGAACCCTGATCGATGACCTTCAGCGTATCGTTCCTGCCGATGATCGCCGCGGTCACCTGAATGCCGCCCGTGCCCCAGCCGTACGGCAGGGGCATTTCCCGCGAGCCGAACGGCACCTGATAGCCCGGCACGGCGACCGCCTTGAGCAACGCGCGGCGCAGCATACGCTTGGTCTGTTCGTCGAGGTAGGCGAAGTTGTAGCCGTCCGCGGCGCTGTCGTACGACGCGGTGGTGTGAGATGTGGCCGGCGCGTTCATGCGGCTTGCTCCTGCTGATCGTGATCCCGACTCTTGCCTTGATCCTGGCCCTCTGCGCTGTGTTGCGCCCGCAGTCGCCGCACGAGTTCGAGTTCGGACTGAAAGTCGACGTAGTGAGGCAACTTCAGATGCTGAACGAAGCCGGACGCTTCGACGTTATCGCTATGCGAGAGCATGAATTCGATGTCCTGCGTCGGCGAGGCGAGCGTTTCGCCGAGCTCCTCGGCGCGCAACGCACGATCCACGAGTGCCATGGCCATGGCTTTGCGTTCCGAGTGTCCGAACGCGAGACCATAGCCTTGCGTGAAAGTAGGCGGCACGTTGCCGCTGCCGGCGAACTGGTTGATCATCTGGCATTCGGTGACATCGATGTCGCCGATTTCAACGGCTTCGCCCAGTTCGTCGAGTTCCATTTCGACGGCGATCGTGCCGAAGCGGATCTCGCCGGCAAACGGATGCGTGTGCGCGTAGCCCCGTTGGGTGGCGTAGCCCATGGCGAGCAGGAAGCCTTCGTCGCCGCGCGCGAGATTCTGCAAACGCGTGGCGCGGCTCGCGGGAAACGCGAGCGGCTCGCGCGAGAGATCACCGGGTTCCGGCGCGTCCGGCGTGGGGCGTTCCTGTTCGATCAGGCCTTCCTTGTCGAGCAGCGTGACCACACGCGGCATGGCCTCTGCTGCGGGCTGGGCGGCTTGAATGGAAGTTGGGATTGCGGCCGCATCGGTTCCGGCATCGCCTTCGGCAAGCAGCGCGAAATCCAGCAGACGTTGCGTGTAATCATAGGTCGCGCCGAGCAATTGCCCGCCGGGCACGTCCTTGAACGTTGCCGAAATACGGCGCTCAACTTGCATGGCTTCCGTGTCGATCGCCTGCGTATAACCGAAACGCGGCAACGTGGTGCGATACGCACGCAGCAGAAAGATCGCTTCGACCAGATCGCCCGCGGCCTGCTTGATCGCGAGGGCGGCGAGTTCTTCGTCGTAGACCGAACCTTCGGTCATCACTCGCGCGACGGCGAGGCGCAATTGCTCGCGAATCTGCGCGACGCTGAGCTCGGCCAGCCGCGTATCGCCGCGGCGCGACTTGTCGAGCAGACGCCACGATGCTTCGATCGCGCGTTCTCCACCCTTGACGGCAACGTACATCAGTTCACCTTCGCTTGAGTTGTGCGCGGCAGGCCGATCAACGTGCTGTCGCAGACGAGATAACAATCGATACCGCACGGAAAGAGCGGCGCGAGGGCGGCGCGTTCGCGCCAGAAGTGCTCGGGCAGACCGATCGGCGCAATCGTCGTGGTGTGCTGAATGCCGGGACCGCTGAGCACGATCGGTGCGCCACCTGTCAACGCTTCGACGCGGATCAGCAAGGTCACCGAGTGCTCAGGCGATTCCGCTTCGCCGAGTGCAAAGCTTTCCAGCGCCGGCATTGCGCTTGCGTCGTGGATATAGGCGAAGGCCGCAAGTCCCGGTTCGTCGACGAGCGGCGCGCCGGTATGAAAGCGCAGCGCCGAGCCCAGCGCCGTATCGGGCTGCGCGAGCCATACGGGCGTGGCGTAGTCGCACAGGGTCAGCAGCGCGGCGAAAGCGGCGAGCGCGGCGCGAGTGGCCCGCACCTCCGGCAAGCCTTTTTCGACGACGCCCACCGTGCCCGGGCGCGACAGTGCGTCGAGCAGCGTGCGGAATACCGCCTGGGTGTCGTGGACCGGGTCTGCGAAACCGGGTGTCAAGGTAGACAATGCAATCTGCGAGTTTTCCATCAGTCGCCTCTGACCATCGTAAAGAATTCGACGCGTGTGGCTGCGGCGTCCTGTCTGCGTTCGGCGCGTTGCGCGGCTTGCTGTTCGGCAAACGGCGCGATCAATTGCTGGTGCAAGGCGGTGTGATGTTCGGGCATTTGCAGCAACGCATCGGCAAGCGCTGCCAGTTCGGCGCGGCGGCGGTCGCGGCCCAGATGGCACGCTACGCCGACGGCTGCGGCTGCGTCACCCGTGACGCGCAAACGCAACGTGGCGCGCGTGACGGTGGCCTCGCCGAGATTGAACGGGTCGCCGCTGCCGCCGACGCGGCCGCGCACCATCGCGAGGCCGATTTCGGGTGGCCGCAGCCAGTCGTAAGCAGGGGGTGGAACGCCTTGCAGCGCGCGTTGCAGCGCGGCTTCGAGATCGGCGCGCGGGGTGCGGGCCAGCACGGCCATCCATGCGCGCCGCGTGGCGGAGGAAGGCGAGGCGGAAGTGGCACTCATCGAAATTCCTGTTGATCCAGCGAGTGGACATTTAAGCATCTATTCATCTAAACGTCTAGACGTTTAGGGGTATGCTGGCCGGGTGTTGCTGTGCATGGTCACCGTTTCACATTTCCATCACGGCTTGCGCACTACAATGCATGGCATAGCGAATATTTGAACCCAAGGGAATGACAGCTCCATGACATCGAACGACAACGCGACGCCGGGCACGCTGCTCGAACGCGGCGCGGGCGTTGCCGTCTGGCGGCAGATCGAACAGATTCTGGCAGCGGAAATTGCAGCGAGCGGCTTTGGCGAAGACGGCCGTTTGCCGAGCGAGGGCGAACTGGCCAAACGCTTCGACGTGAACCGGCATACCGTGCGCCGCGCCATGCTCGGTCTTGCCGCATTGGGCCTCGTCAGCGTCGAGCAGGGACGTGGCACCTTCGTGCAGCCCGGCGCGATCGACTATACGATCGGTCGGCGCACGCGGTTTACAGAAAACTTGCGACAGCAGCATCATGCGGCGGCGGGCACGATGTTGTCGGCCGCGCGCGTGAAGGCCGAGCCGAATGTCGCGAAGGCGCTCAGCTTGCGGGCGGGCGCCTCGGTCTACCGGATCGAGACGTTGCACGAATCGGATGGCGTGCCGCTCACGTTCGCGCGCAACTGGTATCCGGCCGCGCGTTTTCCAGACTTGCCGGAAGTGCTGGAGCGTACCGGCGGCATTACCAAGGCGATGGCCGAATTGGGCGTGACCGACTATCTGCGTAAGTGGAGCCGTATCGGCAGCGTGTTGCCTGAGCCGGAAGTAGCGCGGCGTTTGAATATCAACCGCCAGCAACCGGTGTTGTGGGTCGAAAACGTCGACGTCGATCTGGAAGGCACACCGATTAAATACGGTTTCACGCATTTTGCGGCGGACCGTGTGCAGTTGCTGGTGGAGCACGAAGTATGAGCGCCGTGGTGGGGAACACCGGCGATCAGGTCGAATGGAGCACCGGCGCGCGGTTCGCGGTCTATTACGCGCCGTCGCGCGAGTCGGCATGGTGGCGCGCCGGTTCGGCGTGGTTGGAGCGTGACGCGGAAAGCGGCGAGCGCTGTGCGGCGCCCCAGCCGGAAGGCTTGACGCGTCCGCTGGCGGAGCTAACCGAAGCCCCGCGTCGCTATGGGTGGCACGGCACGCTGGTCGCGCCGTTTCGTCTCGTTGAAGGCGTGACTCAACACGATGTGCTGGAAGCGACGCGTCAATGGGCGCATACGCAAAACCCATTCGCGTTGCCGGTCGAAGCCGCGACACTCGGCGATTTTGTGGCGCTGCGTCCCGCGGATCAGAACGGCGAAGCAAACATTGGCGCTGTTGCCGCAAGTGCACTGCGCTCGCTCGATGCACTGCGCGCGAGACCCTCCGCGGCCGATCTCTCGCGCCGTCTCGCCGCGCCATTGAGTGAACGGCAACGTGCGCTGCTGATCGAATGGGGTTATCCGTACGTCTTCGACGAATTCCGTTTTCACATGACGCTGTCCAGTTCTCTCGCCAATACCGACGAGCGCGCAACGCTGGTTGCGTGGTGGCAGGCGCAAACACCCGCGCTCGGGCCGCTCGTTATCGATCACGCGGCGCTCTTTGTCGAACCCGCGCCTGGTGAGCCGTTCGTCCTATGGCAGCGCGTGCCGTTTCAGACCCGCGAGGTGAAATAACAATGGCAGGTCGTTTGATTTATGTAATGGGGCCGTCCGGCGCGGGCAAGGATTCATTGCTGGGTTTTGCGCGCAGCCGCCTGATGGGAGAGCCGATTCTGTTTGCGCATCGCTACATCACGCGGCCGAGCGGCAACGGTGAAGAGCACGTTGCGTTGAGCGTCGAAGAATTCGCGGCGCGTTCGGTGCTCGGTCTGTTCGCGCTCGAATGGTCGAGCCACTCACTGCGTTACGGCATCGGTATCGAGCTCGATGCATGGCTTGCGCGCGGTTGCACGGTCGTCGTCAACGGGTCGCGTCAGCATTTGCCGCATACGTTGGCGCGTTATCCGCACACGGAAGTCGTGCATGTGGACGCCGCGCCGCATATTCTCGAAGCACGGCTCGGCGCGCGGGCGCGTGAGTCGGCGGAACAGGTCGCGGCCAGGCTTGCACGACGGGCACCGTTTTCATTGCCGCAAGGGCTTCGGTGCACGACGATCGATAACTCCGGGGCACTGGAAGACGCGGGGCACGCGCTGATCGCTTTTTTGCAGGCGGAGGGCGATATTCGCCACGTTTCCCACGCTCCCCACGTTCGCTAGGCTCGACTACCCGGCCGCCGCCATGCGCTCCCGGGTCGCTTCCTGCAAACACGACACGAACTGCAGCACCGCTGGAGTCGGCAGCAATTCACGCCGCGAGATGATGCTCAAAAAACAGTATCTTGTTCGAACAAGATGGCGTGGCTATAGTGCTCGTCTGTTTGCCGCGTCATGCGGCGTGAATTCCATGGAGCGATAGATGAGCGAAGCCGCGCGTTTTACCGAAGTGTCCGACCTGGCGCCTGCAACCGAGAGCCTGCGCGAGATCCGCCATCACATCCATCACCATCCGGAATTGGCCTACGAGGAAGTCCAAACGGGCGCACTGGTGGCGGAGAAGCTCGAACAATGGGGCTGGCAGGTCACGCGCGGGGTCGGTCAAACCGGCGTGGTGGGTACGCTGAAGGTGGGCAACGGCACGCGCAGCATCGGCATTCGCGCCGACATGGATGCGCTGCCGATCATCGAACAAACCGGTCTGCCGTATGCGAGCGGCACGCACGGCAAGATGCACGCATGCGGCCACGACGGCCACACGACGATGCTGCTCGGCGCCGCGCAGCACCTTGCCGCCACGCGCAATTTCTCGGGCACCGTGCATCTGTACTTCCAGCCGGCCGAAGAAAGCGGCATCGACAGCGGCGCGATGAAGATGATTAACGACGGCCTGTTCGAGCGCTTTCCGTGCGATGCCGTGTTCGGTCTGCACAATCATCCGGGCGAGGAACCGGGCGTGATGCTGTTCCGCAAGGGGCCGTTCATGTCGGCGGGCGACAAGGCGATCATCACGATCGAAGGCGTCGGCGGCCATGCGGCGCGTCCGCATCTCACGGTCGATCCGGTAGTGGTGGCGGCGAGCATCGTGATGGCCTTGCAGACCATCGTGGCGCGTAACGTCGACCCGTCGCAGCCGGCGGTGGTGACGGTCGGCTCGATGCATGCGGGCACCGCGAACAACGTGATTTCAAGCAGCGCGCGACTGGAATTGAGCGTGCGCTCGTTCAGCCCCGAAGTGCGCACGCTGCTGAAAAAACGCATTACCGAACTCGCCGAAAGCCAGGCCGCGAGCTATGGCGGCAAGGCGGTGGTGGAGTATATCGAAGGCTATCCGGTGGTGATCAATTCGGATGCCGAAACGGACTTCGCGGTGCAGGTGGCGCGTGAACTGGTTGGCGACGACAAGGTGATCGAGCAGACCGACATCTTGATGGGCAGCGAAGATTTCGCCTTCATGCTGCAAAAACGGCCCGGTACATTCCTGCGGATCGGCAACGGGGCGGGCGAAGACGGCTGCATGGTGCACAACCCCCATTACGACTTCAACGACCGCAATCTGCCGGTCGGCGCCGCATTCTGGACGCGCCTGGTGGAGCGGTATCTGGGGCAGTGAGGGGCCCGGGTTGTTAACGAGGGGCCTCAGGCGCAATGGGCGCGCATGCGAGAAACGCGCGCCTTTCGAGGCACCTTCGTGTACTCAATCGCGCTCAACCGCAATCAATCGCAATCAACCGCGCCGCGCCACCATCTCCGAGACCGTCTGCGCGGCCTGCTGCAGCGGCTCCAGAAACGCCTTCACCATCTGCTTGGCTGAATTGCGCTGAGCATTGCCGCTGATGTTCATCGCCGCGATCACGCGCCCCTGGCGGTTGCGAATCGGTGCGGACAGCGAAATCAGACCGCCTTCCAGCTCCTGGTCGACGATCGCCCATCCCTGGCGGCGCACCTGCGCGATCAGCTTTTTCAGCTCCTCCTTGTCGGTCACCGTGCGCGGCGTATGCGCATAGAGCGGCGTCGAACTCAGGGTCGCTTCGAGCGTGTCGTCGTCGAGCGCGGACAGCAGCACACGGCCCATCGACGTGCAATACGCCGGCAAGCGGCTGCCGATCGACAGGTTGATGGTCATGATCTTGTGCGTCGGCACGCGCAGCACGTAGACGATCTCGGTGCGGTCGAGTACGGCCGCCGAGCAACTCTCGTGAACCTGCGACGACAGATTTTCCATCACCGGTTCGGCGAGATTCCAGAACGGCATCGAGGTCAGATACGCGAAACCCAGGTCGAGAATCTTCGGCGTGAGGCGGAACAGGCGACCTTCGGCCTCCACGTAGCCGAGCGTCTGCAGGGTCAGCAGAATGCGGCGTGCGCCGGCGCGTGTCAGGCCGGTGGCGGCGGCGACGTCAGTGAGCGTCTGTTCTGGGCGGGTGGCATTGAACGCGCGAATCACCGAGAGGCCTCGCGCGAACGACTGCACATACGAGTCGCCCGGTTTGTCCGCGGCCGGTTCGGCGCTGACAGGAACGGCAGAAGGCGGTGGCAGGGCTTTGCTCATGGACCTTGAAAGATGCGTTCGAAGAAGGGCGTGTAGCGTTCGCGCGTTTCAGCCGGCGCGATGCGGTGCAAAGGCGTGACGATAGCTTAAGCCTTCTGTTTCGCCAACTTTGCCCGCTTTTGCCCCTAGGGCGCCGCGAGTGAAATCTGCCTTGCGCCTAGTGGCTAAGCCATTGATTATAAATAATTCGTAGGCTTGGAAGGCGGGTTAAACGCTAACTCGCCTCCTGCGAGGCAGCGTCCCGATGATGGTCGGCGGCGAGGAACATATACATCGCAGGCACCACGAACAAAGTAAAAAGGGTGCCGATCGACAGCCCCGTGAAGATCACGAGCCCCATCGCATTGCGGCCCGCGGCGCCTGCTCCCGAAGCGAACACGAGTGGCACGACGCCGAGCACCATCGCCGCGGTGGTCATCAGAATCGGGCGTAGCCGCACGGCCGCCGCTTCTTCCAGCGCTTCGCGCTTCGACTTGCCGGCGTGTTGCAGTTCGTTGGCGAACTGGACGATCAGGATGCCGTGTTTGCTGACGAGCCCCATCAGCGTGACGAGCCCGACCTGCGTGTAGATGTTCAGCGTCGTCAAGCCGATGTTGATGAAGATGAGCGCACCGAACAGCGCCATCGGCACCGAAACCAGGATCACGATCGGGTCACGGAAACTTTCGAATTGCGCCGCCAGCGCAAGGAACACGATGATCGTGGCGAGCAGCAGTGTGATGACGAAGCCGCCCGATTCCTGCACGAACTGCCGCGACTGGCCCGAGTAGTCCGCTGCATAGCCTGCCGGTGCGACCTGGGTGGTGGTCTTGCGCAGAAAATCGAGCACCTCGCCTTGCGACACGCCCGGCACGATCACGCCTGAGATCGTCGCCGAGTTGAGTTGCTGGAAGTGGTTGATCGATTCCGGCACGACGTTGTGTTCGAGATGTGCAATCGTCGAAGCCGGCATGACGCTGCCGTCCGGCGTACGCAGGTAGTAATCGAGCACCTGCGAAGGATTCAGGCGGTCGGTCTGCAGGACCTGCGGAATCACCTTGTAAGAGCGCCCGGCGATCGAGAAGTAGTTGACATAGCCGCCCCCTAGCGCCGAACCGAGCGCTTGCCCGACGTCGCTCTGCGAGAGCCCAAGGGAGGCGACCTTGTCGCGGTCGACGACGAGCGTGGCTTCCGGCTTGTCGAGCTTGAGATCGCTGTCGACGAAGAAAAACATCCCACTCTCGCGGGCTTTTTGCAGGACTGCCTGTGAAACTTCGTTGAGGTTCTCGAACGGCTCGGTCGTGCTGATGACGAATTGCACCGGCAAGCCCTGCGAGCCCGGCAGCGGCGGAAACTGGAACGCCGCGACGCGCGCACCTGAAATCTGATTCCATTTCTGTTGCAATTCCTGCTGCAAGGCGGTCGCGCCCTTGCTGCGCTGATCCCATGTCTTGAACAGCACACCGCCGATCCCCTGGTTGAGTGTCGGCGCGCCCGTGAGCTGGAACATCTGCGCGTATTCAGGCAGCGCCTTGGAGATATCGAACACCTGGTCCGCGTACATCTGCATCTGCTGAATGGTCGCGTTCGGCGGTCCCTGGATCTGCGACAGGACGATCCCCTGATCCTCCTGCGGCGCGAGCTCCGATTTCGAGGTCATGAACAGGTAGACCGTGCCGCAGAGCAGCAGCGCGCCCATCACGGTGAACACGGGCCAGGTGTCGAGCGTCGCGTGCAACAGGCGGCTATAGCCACGATGGACGCGTTCGAACTGGCGGTCGACGAAACGCGCGAAGCGCCCGGACTCCTGGTCCGCACGGAAGAAGCGCGAGCACATCATCGGCGACAACGTCAGCGCGATTACACCGGACACCGTCACCGCGCCGGCGAGCGAAAAGGCGAACTCGGTGAAGAGGGCGCCCGTCAGGCCACCCTGAAAACCGATCGGCACATACACGGCGATCAGCACGACAGTCATCGCGAGAATTGGTCCGCCGAGTTCGCGCGCGGCGATCAGTGCGGCATCGAAAGGCGCCTTGCCTTCCTCCTTCATGTGACGATCGACGTTTTCGACGACGATGATCGCGTCGTCCACGACGAGCCCGATCGCGAGCACGAGCGCGAGCAGTGTCAGCAGATTGATCGAATAGCCGAGCAACTGCATCACGAAGAACGTGCCGATGAGCGATAACGGCATCGCGATCAGCGGCACGATGACCGCGCGGAAGCTGCCGAGGAACAGGAAAATCACCGCCGTGACGATCAGCAGCGCCTCGACCAGCGTCTTGATCACCTCGACGATCGCCGTGTTGACGAAATCGGTGGCGTCATAAACGATCTCCCCCGTCATGCCGGTTGGAAACTGCTTCTGCAGCCCGGGAAACACGGCCTTCACGCGTTTGGCGACATCGAGGATGTTGGCGTCCGGCGCCACCTTGATGCCGATGAACACCGAACGCTTGCCGCTGAACGCGACGTTGAAGTCGTAGCTGTCGGCGCCGAGCACGACGTTCGCGACGTCTTCGAGGCGCACGATCGCGCCGTTTTTCTGCTTGATGACGAGTTGCTTGAAGTCGGCGACGGTATGCAGGTCCGTGCCCGCGTTCAGGTCGACGCTGACCATTTGCCCCTTCGTCGTGCCGAGTGTCGCGAGGTAGTTGTTGTTGCCGAGCGCCGTGAAGACGTCGCTTGCCGTTACGCCGTGCGCAGCGAGCCGTGTGGAATCAAGCCACGCGCGTAACGCGAACTGCCGTCCGCCGAGGATTTCCGCCGTCTGCACGCCTTCGATCGAATCGAGCTTGGGCTTGATGACGCGCAGCAGATAATCCGTGACGTTGTTGCTCGGCAGCACGTCGCTGTAGAAACCCATGTACATCGCGTCGGTGGTCTGCCCGGTTTGTACCGTCAGCACCGGCTGCTGCGCCTGCGGCGGCAACTGGTTGCGCACCGAGCCGATCTGCGTGTTGATCTCGGTCAGCGCGCGGTTCGCGTCGTAGTTCAGCCGCAGTGTGGCGGTAATGGTCGACACGCCAGTGCTGCTCGTCGAAGACATATAGTCGATGCCTTGCGCCTGAGCAATCGCCGCCTCGAGCGGCTGCGTGATGAAACCGGCGATGGTGTCGGCGTTCGCCCCATAGTAGGCCGTGCTGATCGTCACGACGGCGTTTTCGGTTTGCGGATACTGGCTGACCTTCAAGGTGGCCAGCGAGCGCAGTCCGAGCACGAGAATCAACAGGCTGACGACCGATGCAAGCACGGGCCGCCGGATAAAGAGATCGGTGAATGTCATCGCGCGGTCTCTCTATTGTTCCTGCGGCGTCGGGTTGGGACTGTCCGAGGGCTGCACGCTGTTGTTGATGACGAGCGGCGTGCCGTTCTTGAGCTTGAGTTGCCCGCTCGTCACGACCTGCGTGCCGGCGGCGACGCCTTTGAGGATCGCAACCTGATCGCCGCGCGTCGGCCCTGGCGTGACGAACACCTGCTGCGCGACGGGCAGGGTCTTGCCTTGCGCATTGGCTTGTGTGCCCGGCTTGACGACGAACACGGTCGCGCCGTAGGGGTTGTAGGTGATGGCCGTTTGCGGCAGCGTCAGGTAGCGCTGTCCGGTGCCTGCGTCGATCTTCACGTTCGCATACATGCCCGGCAGCAGCTTGCGCTCGTGATTGTCTACGCTCGCTTCGATCTGCACGTTGCGCGTGGTGCTGTCGACTTTCGGGCTGAGCGACTGGATCTTGCCCACGAACGTTTGTCCGCTAAACGCGTTGGTGTCGACCACGATGGTCTGGCCGATCGCGAGCTGGCCGAGCTGCTGTTGCGGCAGGTAGAAATCGGCGTAGATCGGATCGATCGCTTGCAGCGTGACGATCGCATCGCCAGGATTGATGTATTGGCCCGGATTGATCGTGGTGATGCCAAGGCGCCCCGCAAACGGTGCGCGGATAGTTTTCTTTTCGACGAGCGCGGCTTGTCCCGCGACTTGCGCCTTCTTGCCCTTCAGGTCGGCGGCGTCCGCGTCGAGCTGCGCTTTGGCGATCGCCTTGATGTCGTACTGCGCCTGATCGCGCGTGAAGACGGTCTGCGCGAGTTCTGCCGCTGCCTCTAACGAATGGAGCAGCGCCACGTCGGTGTCGTCGTTGAGCCGGACGAGGACTTGCCCGGCCTTCGCTTCCTGCCCTGAACTGAACGCCACCTCGCGCACGAGGCCCGCGACTTCGGTGGTGACGTCGACGCCGCGCACGGCACGCAGGCTGCCGACCGCCGCCAACTGCGGTTGCCACGACTGATAGCCGGCCACGACCGCCGAAACGGTGGCGGGCGGCGCCGCGTTGCCCGCCATGAACTTGGCGAACATGTACGAGCGGAACTGGTTGAAGCCGACGAGTGCGGCCAGCAGCAGGCCGACACAGATCAGCATGATCACCATCCGCTTCGTCATCGGTTTTCTTTCGGTCATCGTGATGTCCTTGCACGGCATTGGGCGAAGCGCCGGACTTTGCATGCCTTCGTATCTGACAGCGCGTGTTGCAAAGAGCGGTACGGCGAGCGTTCTGTCTGGCTATGTCATTGCGTCAGTCATTGCGTCGTCGCAGCGGCGGTCGGCGCGGCGGCGTTCCACCAGCCGCCACCGAGCGCCTGGAAGAGGGCCGCGGTGTCGGCGTAGCGGGAGGCCTGTGCCTGCGCGAGGCTCACCACCGTTTGCTGGTACTGGCGTTGGGCATCGAGAAGCGCCAGGTAGCTCACGCCGCCGACGCGATACTGCCCGCGCGTGAGTTCCAGCGAGTCACTGGCGGAGCGCCAGGCGTCCGTCTGTGCTTTCAGGCCGGTCGCGTCGTGATCGAGCGCGCGCAGCGAATCCGCGACGTTCTGGAACGCCAGCAGCACCGTTTCACGATATTGCGCGTCGGCCTGCTCGTACGCCGCCTCGGCCGCGCGCTTCTGCGCACTCAGTTGACCGCCGTGGAAGACCGGTTGCAGCAGGCCCGCGCCCAGGCTCCAGATCGTGCTGCCGGCCTTGAACACCTGGGCCGGCGTCAGGGCCTCGGCGCCGTAGCTGGCGGACAGGGTGATCTGCGGATACATCGCCGCGGTCGCCACGCCGACTTGCGCGCTGGCCTGATGGAGCACGGCGTCGGCGGCGAGAATGTCGGGCCGCTGCTGTACCAGTGCCGACGGCAGGCTCACAGGCAGCGCCTCGGGCAACGAAAACATCTCGAGCCTGAATTCAGGCAATGTGGCGTCGCTGGGCAATTTGCCGGCCAGCACGGCGAGCTGGTGACGCGTCTGGTCGAGCTGTTGTTGCAGCGGCGGCAGCGTGGCGCGGGTCTGCGCGAGGAGGGTTTGCTGCGCGAGCACCGCCGTGCGGCCCACGCCCCCCAGTTCGAACTGCTTGCCGAGTACGCCCAGTTGCTCGTCTTCCTCCGCGGCGATCCGCTCGGTTGCCTCGATCTGTGCGCGCAGTGACGCTTCCTTGACGGCCGCGGTCACGATGTTGGCGGACATCGCGAGATAGGCGGCCTGCAACTGGAAACGCTGGTAATCGATTTGCGCGTGCAGCGCTTCGAGTTCGCGCCGCGAGCCGCCGAACACGTCGAGTTTGTACGACACGTTCACCGACGCGTTGTACAGATTGAACTCATCGACCACGCCGGGTTGGCCGAACGCGATGCCGTTCAGTTTTTCGCGCGTGGCGCCAAGTTGCGCGTCGACGCTGGGCAAAAGCGTGCCGCCGGCTTGCGCCGAGAAGTTTTCGCGTGCCTGCCGCAATGCGGCTTGCGCCGCGGTGATGTTTGGACTGTTGACGAAGGCCTGACGGATCAGCGCGTCGAGCGGTTCGCAATGAAAGAGCGCCCACCAGGCGGCGGGAATGTCCTGTCCCGGCACAAAGCGCTGCGGCAAGCCGGCGGCCCCTGGAGAAGAGGCCGTCTGCTCGGGCAATGGCGAGGCGGTGTAGGTGTCGGTAGCGGGCGCGGGGGGAGTACGGTAATCGGGACCGACCATGCAGCCGGCGGCTGCGGCGCAGCCGCATAACGCGACCCACAGGCACCGCTGCCGGACAATACGCTGGATAACGTCGATCATCGATCCACCTTATATCGCTTGCGTTTAACCTAAACGACGGAGCGGACGCGGATATTCAGGCAACTTGAACTTTCGATGTTTCTTTTCCTGACGCCGGAATTTATACCATGCGGGACATTTCTACGCTTAGCCTAGCATGGTCGATCTCAGCGCTTGCGCACGAGATCACGTAGTCAGGGCGCTTGACGGGCTTTCAGGCTTGGGGATTAACGTCACCGGGACATCCAGATGAAAGAGATCGCCTCATTTCCCTCCTTTAGCCGCCGCGACAGCGAAGCGGTCCCATGGCAGCGATCGGCCGTCGCCTCTGGGGTTGAAGTCAAAAACCTCGGCACCGCGGACGGCCGTGCCATTCAGTTAGTGAAGTTCGCTCCGGGCGTGACCTTTCCGGACCATTACCATACGGGGCCGGAATTCATTTACATGCTCGAGGGGCAGGCTGTTCAGAACGGCGAGCTTCTGTCAGCAGGATGGGTTGGCATCGCGGCCGCGGGAACCGTCGATCATGGGTTCAGGAGCGAAACGGGGTGCGTGTTCCTGTTTGTCTACGACCATGGGCAAGTATTCGATTCTGTGCAGCCGCCAATGAAGGGATAAGCACGCCACCGCCGGCTGATGTTCGATCGGCGTTACGACGCGTGCGCCGTAGACGTCGCGCGACCGCGCTCGGAAAACTCAGGGTTTGCATCGATGCCGTCCGAGTCTCAAATTTGTATGATGACCCGACAACCTGATTCATCGGGGCCCTCATGTTCGACAAGATTCCTGCCCGGGTGCTGAGCGATACGGTCGCGCAGCAGTTGCTCAAGCAGATCGACAAAGGCACCTTCGCGCGCGTCGGCAAGCTGCCGACCGAGGCGGTGCTGGCGCAGCAGTTCGGCGTGAGCCGCACGGTGATCCGTGAGGCGATTTCGCGGCTGAAGAACGAAGGCGTGGTCGAGCCGCGCCAGGGCAGCGGTGTATTTATCGCCACTCATGGCGCGATCCGGCCGCTGCGCATCGACTATGCGGAAGCGGTCGAAACGGGCTCGGTGCTGCAAATCCTCGCGTTGCGGCGTGCGATCGAGGCTGAAGTTGCTTCGGAGGCGGCCATGTGCCGCAGCGACGCAGACATGGTGTCGATCGACGCCGCCCTCTCGAAGATCGACGAAGCGGTGGCCGAAGGCGAGAACGGCGTCGCCGAAGATGTCGCTTTCCATCGCGCAATCGCCGCGGCCACCGGCAATCCGTATTTCCTCAAGACGCTCACCTTCCTGAATCAGTACCTCGAGGCCGGCACCCTGGTCACCCGTCGCAACGAAGCGCTGCGCGATGACTTCTCACGTCAGGTGCGTGAAGAGCATGCGGCCATCGTCGCGGCGATCCGGGCCGGCGATTCGATGGCGGCGCGCAATGCGGCGAGCACGCATATGAACAATGCGGCACGGCGGCTCGCGGACGCGGGCATTTGTTGAGCTGAACCAAGTCGAGGCGGGTTGCCGGGTTGGGTTTCATCGGGCGCTCGCGGCTAACCAATATAGAGGTCAGGCATGTCCAGAAATGTCGGCGTTATCGGTCTCGGGGCGATGGGCATGGGCGTCGCGCGCTCGCTGCTGCGCGCGGGCTTTCAGGTCCACGCATGCGATCTGCGCAGCGAGATCCTGCAAGCATTCGTAGCGGCAGGCGGCGTCGGCTGTGCGTCGCCTGCCGAGCTCGGCGCGCAATGCGAGGTGGTCGTCACGCTGGTCGTGAATGCCGCCCAAACCGAAGCGGTGCTATTCGGCGCGCAAGGCGCGGTCGCCGCGATGACACCCGGCAGCGTGGTGATTGCAAGCGCAACCGTCGCACCGGACTTCGCGGTCGAACTCGGCAAGCGCATCGAAGCGGCCGGTTTGCAGATGCTCGACGCGCCGGTATCCGGTGGCGCGGCACGCGCGGCGTCCGGCGAAATGACGATGATGACGTCCGGTCCGGACACCGCCTATGCCGCGTGCGAGGACGTGCTGGCCGTGATGGCGGGCAAGGTCTATCGGCTCGGCTCGGCGCACGGCGCGGGTTCGAAGGTGAAAATCATCAATCAGTTGCTGGCCGGCGTGCATATCGCCGTGGCCGCCGAGGCGATGGCGCTCGGCTTGCGCGAAGGCGTCGATCCCGACGCGCTGTACGAGGTCATCACGCATAGCGCCGGCAATTCGTGGATGTTCGAGAACCGCGTGCCGCATATTCTGAGCGGCGATTACACGCCGCTCTCGGCGGTCGATATCTTCGTGAAGGATCTCGGTCTGGTGCTCGATACCGCGCGCCGCTCGAAATTTCCGTTGCCGTTGTCGGCGGCGGCGCATCAGATGTTCATGATGGCGTCGACCGCGGGGCATGGCGGCGAGGACGATGCCGCAGTGATCAAGATCTTCCCCGGCATTGACTTGCCGGCGGCGAAGTAAGCGCGGAGCCTGCCATGACCACTCCGTCCAGACGCGCGCTGCTCGGCTGTATCGCCGACGATTTCACCGGTGCCACTGACCTCGCCAACATGCTGGTGCGCGGCGGCATGCGCACGGTGCAGACCATCGGCGTGCCCGCGTCGAACGATGCCGTAGAAGCCGATGCGCTGGTCGTCGCGCTGAAATCGCGCACGATCCCCGCCGCCGACGCGGTCGCACAATCGCTCGCCGCGCTCGACTGGTTGCGCGCGCAAGGATGTCGCCAGTTCTTTTTCAAATACTGTTCGACGTTCGATTCGACCGACGCCGGAAACATCGGTCCGGTCACGGATGCCTTGCTCGACGCCTTGTCCGCTGAGGTGGGCGCAACGGCTTTCACGATTGCCTGCCCGGCGTTTCCCGAGAACGGCCGCACGATCTATCGCGGCTATCTGTTCGTCGGCGATACCTTGCTGAACGAATCGGGCATGGAAAATCATCCGCTGACGCCGATGCGCGATGCGAACCTCGTGCGCGTGCTGCAGCGGCAGACCGGATCGAAAGTCGGCCTTGTGCGTTACGACACGGTGGCAAAAGGCGTGTCGGCAGTACGTGATTCCCTCGATGCACTATGCGGCGACGGCGTGCGAATAGCGATTGCCGATGCGGTATCGGACGCGGATCTTTACGTGCTCGGCGAGGCATGTGCCGACCTCACGCTGATCACGGGCGGCTCCGGCGTGGCGCTAGGCCTGCCCGCCAATTTCCGTCGCGCCGGTTTGCTTGCGGAAGGCAACGATGCCGCGCAATTGCCGCGTGTCGAAGGATGGTCGGCGGTGCTGGCCGGCAGCGCTTCGAAAGCGACCAATGCGCAAGTGGCGGCCTGGCGCGAAACACGGCCCGCGTTCCGCATCGATCCGCTGGCGGTGGCGCGCGGCGAGCCGGTGGTCGAGCAGGCGCTGGCCTTTGCGCAGCCGTACCTGGATAAAGCCGAGCCTGTGTTGATCTATGCCACCGCCACGCCCGACGAAGTCAAAGCGGTGCAACGCGAGCTTGGCGTCAACGAAGCGGGACACCTGGTCGAATCCACGCTGGCGTCGATCGCACGCGGTTTGCGCGAACGCGGTGTGCGCAAGTTCGTGGTGGCGGGCGGTGAAACCTCGGGCGCCGTAGTGCAGGCACTTGACGTGCACACGTTGCGGATCGGTGCGCAGATCGATCCCGGCGTGCCCGCCACCGCGACGACGGACGCCGACCCGCTCGCACTCGCATTGAAATCCGGCAACTTCGGCACGACCGACTTTTTCGAAAAGGCACTGCGTCACCTCGATGGAGGCGTGCAATGACCAGCACACCCGCACTCCACACGACGAACGAAGCACGCGTGCGCGAAGAAATCTGCGTGACCGGTGCAAGTCTCTATCAACGCGGCTATACGGTGGGCAGCGCGGGCAACATCAGCGCGCGCCTCGACGACGGCTGGCTGATCACGCCGACCGACGCCTGTCTCGGCCGGCTCGATCCCGCCGATATCGCCAAGGTCGATTTCGCCGGCAATGCGGTGTCCGGCGGCAAGCCGTCGAAAACGCTGGCGCTGCACCAGGGCATCTATGCACGCAACGGCGAGGCACGCGGCGTCGTCCACACGCATTCGACGCATCTGGTGGCGTTGACACTCGCCGGCGTATGGCACGACGACGATGTTCTGCCGCCGATCACGCCGTACTTCGTGATGAAAGTGGGTCACGTCCCCCTGATTCGTTATAGGCGCCCCGGCGACCCGCAAGTGGCCGAGCAGATCGCCGCACTCGCCGGCACCGTTCGTGCGGTTTTGCTCGAGCGCCTCGGCCCGGTGGTGTGGGAGCGCTCGGTGGCGCAGGCGTCGTATGCGCTTGAGGAGCTCGAAGAGACCGCTCGCCTGTGGCTGATGACGAACCCGCGACCCGTGCCGCTCGACAATGCGGCGCTCGAAGAACTGCGAACCGTATTCGGTGCGCGCTGGTAGACGCACACGCCATCGCGAGATCTTGTGCCCGGAGCATGCATTCATTGCTGCTTGCGCACGCTGAACGAAACCGTTTTAAAGGAGTTGCTGCCATGCCTCGCTTTGCTGCCAACCTGACCATGATGTACAACGAGCACGCTTTCCTCGATCGTTTCGCCGCAGCGGCAAAAGACGGTTTCACCGCGGTGGAGTTTCTGTTTCCCTACGATTTCCGTGCCGGAGAAATCAAGGCGCGGCTCGAAGCGAACGGCCTGACTCAGGCGCTCTTCAATGCGCCGCCCGGCGACTGGGCCGCGGGCGAACGCGGCATCGCTTCGCTGCCGGGGCGCGAAGACGAATTTCGTCGCAGCATCGAAACCGCGCTCGATTACACGCGCGTGCTCGGCAATCGCAAACTGCATGTGATGGCCGGTTTGATCGACGCGGATCAGCCGCGGGCAAAGCATCGCGAGGTGTATCTGAAGAATCTCGCCTATGCCGCCAAGGCCGCGCAAGAAGAGGGCATCACCGTCGTGATCGAGCCGATCAATACGCGCGATATGCCGGGCTTCTTTCTGAATCGCCAGGATGACGCGCAAGCGATTTGCGCGGAAGTGGGCGCACCGAATCTCAAGGTGCAGTTCGATTGTTATCACTGCCAGATCGTCGAGGGCGACCTTGCGGTGAAGCTGAAACGCGATATGGCCGGCATTGGTCACATTCAGGTCGCCGGCGTGCCGGAACGCCATGAGCCCAATATCGGCGAACTGAATTATCCCTATCTGTTCGATCTGATCGACACGCTGGGCTACGACGGCTACATCGGTTGCGAGTACCGGCCGCGGGCCGGCACATCGGCCGGGCTTGATTGGCTTAAGCCGTATCTGAATGCCGCGCGCTAGCAAGCGACAGAGCAGCCGATAAAGCAAGGACAAAGCACATCATGAAAGTACTGATTACCGGCGGTGCAGGTTTTCTCGGCCAGCGTCTCGCGCGTGAACTGTTGACGCGCGGTTCAGTGAAGGATGAACACGGCAAGCCGCAAGCGATTACCGAGCTGGTGCTGCTCGACGTGATGCACGGAAGCGATTTCGGCGACACGCGTGTACGCACGGAAGTGGGCGATATCGCCGAGCGCAGCGTGCTCGAGCGCGTGATCGACGACAAGACGTCGGCCATCTTCCATCTTGCCGCGATCGTGAGCGGGCAGGCCGAGGCGGATTTCGATCTCGGCATGCGCATCAATCTGGACGCATCGCGCCTGCTGCTGGAAACGTGCCGGCAACGCGGGCATGCACCGCGTGTGGTGTTCACGAGTTCAGTGGCCGTGTATGGCGGCGATCTGCCCGAAGTCGTGCAGGACGACACCGCGCTGAATCCGCAATCGTCGTACGGCGCGCAGAAGGCGATCGCGGAGTTGTTGCTCAACGACTACACGCGGCGGGGTTTCGTCGACGGCCGGGTGTTGCGCCTGCCCACGATTAGCGTGCGCCCGGGCAAGCCGAATGCGGCGGCCTCGTCGTTCGCGAGCGGGATCATTCGCGAGCCTCTGAACGGCGAAGCGGCGGTATGCCCGGTAGCGGGCACGACGCGTTTGTGGCTGCTGTCGCCGCGCAAGGCCATCGAAAGCCTGATCGCCGGACTCGAAATCGATGCCGCTGCGCTCGGCAACCAGCGCGTGCTGAATCTGCCGGGGATTTCGGTGAGCGTCGACGAAATGGTGGCGGCGCTGCGCGAAGTCGCGGGGGAAGAGACCGCGATGCGGATCGTGTGGCAGCCGGATGCGCGGGTTGAGAGGATCGTCGGCAGTTGGCCGGGGCAGTGGGATCCCTCGCGTGCCGAACGGCTCGGGTTGACCGGCGACCACAGCTTCGCCGATGTGATTCGAGGCTATATCGCCGACGAGGGTATTCAGATCCGCTGATAACGCGCGTGCTGGGGCGGGTATTTCAACGGCATCCCGGACCGGACAGCAGAACGACCCAAAGCCTCGTGCCGACAGGCGTAAGAACACGCTTGCCGGCACGAGCGCGTCAATCTTCAGACCTTTTTGACTGGTCATGGCTAAACGCCGCCGGCCTGCAGATATTCCCTGGTCCGAGCCCGGCTTTGCTTGACATGGTTTCAGGCACACGCCTATTATCGAGCCTAAGTTGTTCGATATATGACCGTGTGTTCGTGTATAGAACAAATGGCTGAGATCCTGAGCCCATCGTTCACCATCCTGCGCTAAGCTGCTCTGTCGCGACGGCTGCCATGTAACCGTTCCCGTTGCGTCAACCGGGTCGATACCGCACGGTATCCAGCGCGCGTCACGCGCAAGCGGCCGACGTCACGAACCGATATCCGCTAGCGGCGCAGCGCATGCAGCACATCAACTGGAGACATCACATGACCGAAGCATTCCTGTGCGACGCGATTCGCACCCCCATCGGCCGCTATGCGGGTTCGCTGTCGTCGGTTCGCACCGACGATCTGGGCGCGGTGCCGCTCAAAGCGCTGATGGAGCGCAACAAGGACGTCGACTGGAACGCGATCGACGACGTCATCTACGGCTGCGCGAACCAGGCCGGTGAAGACAACCGCAACGTCGCGCGGATGTCGCTGTTGCTGGCCGGTTTGCCGCAAGGTGTGCCGGGCTCCACGGTGAACCGCTTGTGCGGCTCGGGCATGGACGCCGTCGGCATTGCCGCACGCGCGATCAAGTCGGGCGAGGCTGCGTTGATGCTGGCCGGCGGCGTCGAAAGCATGAGCCGTGCGCCGTTCGTGATGGGCAAGGCCACCAGCGCGTTTTCGCGCCAGGCCGATATCTTCGACACGACGATCGGCTGGCGTTTCGTGAACCCGTTAATGAAGCAGATGTACGGCGTCGATTCGATGCCCGAGACTGGCGAGAACGTCGCGACCGACTACAAGATCAGCCGTGCCGATCAGGACGCGTTTGCGCTGCGCAGTCAGCAGAAAGCGGCACGTGCACAACGCGACGGCACGCTCGCGCAGGAAATCGTCGGCGTGACTATCGCGCAGAAGAAGGGCGATCCGATCACGGTGTTGCAAGACGAGCACCCGCGCGAAACCAGCCTTGAAACGCTCGCCAAACTGAAGGGCGTGGTGCGCCCGGACGGCACGGTCACGGCTGGCAACGCGTCGGGCGTGAACGACGGCGCAGCGGCGTTGCTGCTCGCGAATGAAGAGACCGCGAAGCGCTTTGGCCTCACGCCGCGTGCACGCGTGCTGGGTATCGCAACGGCAGGCGTCGCGCCGCGCGTGATGGGCATCGGCCCGGCGCCGGCCACGCAGAAGTTGCTGGCGCGTCTGAACATGACCATCGACCAGTTCGACGTGATCGAACTGAACGAAGCATTCGCCTCGCAAGGTATTGCTGTGCTGCGCACGCTCGGCGTCGCGGACGACGACGGGCGCGTGAATCCGAACGGCGGGGCGATCGCGCTCGGCCACCCGCTCGGCATGAGCGGCGCGCGTCTGGTGACCACCGCGATGTATCAGTTGCACCGCACGCAAGGCCGTTTTGCGCTGTGCACGATGTGTATCGGTGTCGGTCAAGGCATCGCGATCGCGATCGAACGTGTGTGATGGTTTAGCGCATGTGCAGGGAAGCGCTGAGGCATCTTGAGTGTCGACGCTTCGCGTATGGCGACTCCTGTAGCCGCATCATGAACGGCCCCTTCGCTCAGGCGACGGGGCTGTTTTATTTTGCGCAGCGCGTTGATTCACCGGCTATTGAATTGATGTTTAATCGGTGTTAATGCGACTTTATATTGCGTTGCGGCGAATGTCGTCGATAAAAGAATAATGAAACCATCGGGCTGTCATGCAGTATGCGTTTAATGCTTTATGCATAGTATGTATTGTCGCCCTATATAGATAGGTCTGGCAGGTAAAGCAGTGCTGTCAACCCGCTAGACGCCGCTGCGACGCCACGCTGCGGCATTTCGCAACATGCCGTTCGCTGATTTGAAAATCACAATATAAACAGTCGTAGCTTCTTGTAAGGCATGTACAATCGTTGCGCCGTACCCATTTAGTCATTGTCACCCTGAAGCTGTATGCATTCGTGGCGTTAATCGGCATCCTGCGGTTTCAGATCGCCGTAACGCCAGATCGAACAATTTCTCGAGGAGAGAGTAAATGAAGGCAGCGACGATTGGAGCAGCGTTGATGGTAGCGGCTTTCGCCGCGGCGCAACCGGCGTGGGCGCAAGATGCGATGGCCAGTGCCGCGCAAGGCATTGTCAGCGCGGTGCAACCGGTGCATGTGAAGGCGCAGATCGTCGGTATCGATCAGGGCAGCCGCACGCTCACGCTCAAAGGGCCGGGCGGCAACGCGGTGGTCGTGCTGGTGAGCCAGGAAGTCGCGGGCTTCGACCAACTGAAGGTCGGCGATCGGGTGGACGTGCTGTATAAGAATGCGTTGCTGGTGAAGGCCGATAAGGTCACCGGCCCGGACAAGGGCATTCGTGAGCGCGTCGATACGCAAGTGTATGCCCCGGCCTCGGGCGGCTTTGCATCCGCGCGCCAGATCGAGGTGCTCGCCACCGTGCAGAAGATCGATCACAAGAAGCGCCTCGTCACGCTGCGCGGCGCGTATCAGACGCAAACGCTCGAAGTCGGACCGGACGTCGATCTGAAGGGCGTCAAGGTTGGCGATACGGTTCACGCGGTATTCGTTTCGGCAGCGGCCGTGCAAGTGACGCCGCAATAGGCGGCACAGTCAATGTCATGCCAGTAAGCGGCACGCGTTCAAGCAGTATCAAGCAGCCGCGCAACACGGCATGACTGGCTCCTCGCAGCCGGTATGGCTGATCCGCAAACACCCCTCATCGCAGGGGTGTTTGCTTTTGTACGGTACGAAAGTTTGACCATCGAGTCGCGAGGGGGCACGCTATCGAGTCGCCGGTGCCCCCAGGCCCAACCATGCGAGCGGCCCCAGCCATCGCCTGACGAAACCGCGTCTGGCAGGCAGCGCGCAACTCAACGACACGCGCGCGCTGCGTTCGCTATCCGTGCTGAGCCACACGCGTTCGCCGCGCTGCAGCCGGAACTCGTTGCCCGGTTCGAGCCAATGATCGTAAGGCGAGTTGACGCGCGTGAGCCATAGGCGCGCGCCTTGAACACTGAGCGTGCTGTCGGCGTCGACACGCCACGTCAGCGTTGTGCCGCGCACTACGGAAAAATGGACGACTACTTTCGGCAGACGCTCGTCCGGTTGATATGCAGACAGACTTGAGTCGTCATCCATGCACTGCGGGCTTGCCTGATCCATCTTGCTCTCCGTCATCGAGCCGGCGGACGGAGGCACCTATAAAACAAAAGGCCCCTTCCGTTACCGGCGGGGCCTTTGGGTCTTGTTTGCAGATTCAGACTGCTAACGCGCACATGCTCCCAAACGCCTGCCGATGATGGCATGCATTGTTGGGTTTTTAATCGCGACTGCGATGGAGGTGTGCGTCAACATGCGAATGAGTGTGCCGTTTTGCCGCATGTCTTGTCAATAAAAAAATCGCAATGGATTCAAACGACAACACGAGGCACGCAGGGGCGGCTCGCTTTGCTTGCTGAGACGCTGAGGCGAATCTGCGCGGCGAGTGCGTTTCGCAATGCGTAACGCTTGCGACGGGTTGCGCAGCCGGTGTTGTCGCCCTGGCGTTCGGCGAGATAGCGCGCCGGCGGCGCGAGAACGAACCAGCCATTCCAGCGCGCGAGCGCTCCGCACTCGATCGACAGCCGATCGTAGTCTGCAGCCACGCGACGCTTTCTCAGGCAATAGCGCCAGTTCGCATAGATGTGCGCCTGCTTCGAGACGATGAAGGTGCCGCCTGCATCGAGCGCCGCGGCGACACATTGCGCGAGATAAATCACCAGCACTTTCGGCCGCAGTCCATACCACCGTTTGGTGAGCGCGCGAAAGAGCTCGCGGCCGTTGACCGACGTGTCCGGACCCTGGACGGAGCCGATGCAAAGACGTGGTCGCCGCACTTTGCCGCCGAGATAGGCGAGGCTGAAGGTGCAGGAGACAATGCGCCGGTCCCGCGCATCGCGGATGCACAAGGTCCAGTCGCCTTCCTTCTGAAACTGTTCGATCGACTCGAGCGACACGTGCCAGCGCTCGGCGCCTACCTCGAACGATGCGATCGGCGCCGAGCCGGCTGAGGCAATGCGCGCGGCGAGTTGCGGCACGCGCTGCTGAGTCAGCGCATGATGATCGAGGCTCGCCGTGAGTCGTTCGTGCGGACTGAAGCGGGTATGGAGGAACGGCCGATGCATGCGTTCGAGCGCGGTGGGATGACGTCGCACCAGATCTTGCAAGGGTGAGATGGCGCAGCCTTTGAGCCATACTTGCGTCGAACGCCACGACATCAGCGAGCGCAGCCACAATCGCACGCGGCGCCAGCGATGAAACACGCTGGTGCCGGGATAGAGTGCATGAGCGGCTTGCTGAATGACCGCAAAGGACGCAGTGGCTCTCGCGAACCACGGCGAGCGGGCGCGAGCCCCCTGGTTGGAAACGGTCGTCATGGCACATCCCTTGGCTATTTCAACGAGGCGATGCTAGTGGCGGGGATCGCGCTTCCGTGTCGAATTATTTGAGTGTTTGTCGAGTTTTGTCGCGCGTGTCGCATGATGTGCGGCGCATCCGCTATGCTGTGCGTCGAGCCGCCTCGTCCGGTTCGTCCGGCTCGTTGCCGGCCGGGTCCGCGCCGTGCGGATGCGTATATAGAGCGGCGCCATCGCTTGCTGGCCGTGCAGCGCGCCGTACCGTTGCCGGCCGCTATTAAATGAGTTAGCCCTGAACGATTTGTCCATGCCATTCCGGATCCTGCTTGTCGAAGACGATGACCGCCTGTCCGCGCTGGTCGCTGGTTATCTGCGCAAACACGAATACGAAGTCGAGACCGTGCTGCACGGCAACGACGCCGTGCCGGCAATTCTCAAGCGCCGCCCGGACCTGGTGATTCTCGACGTGAACCTTCCCGGCAAGGACGGGTTCCAGATTTGCCGCGAGGCGCGCGAGCAATTCGACGGCGTGATCATCATGGTGACCGCGCGCGATGAGCAGTTCGACGAAGTGCTGGGCCTCGAATTCGGTGCGGACGACTACGTGCATAAGCCTGTCGAACCACGCGTGCTGCTCGCGCGCATCAAGGCGCAACTGCGCCGCGTGAGCGCACGCACGCCGGAGACTGGCCGACCGGAGAGCTATACCTTCGGCAAGTTCGAGATCAGCCGGGCCAGCCGCACGGTCAAGCTGCCGGACGGCAGTCTGCCCGATCTGACATCGGCCGAATTCGATTTACTGTGGGCCTTGGTGAGTTGCGCGGGCGAGGTGGTGAGCCGCGACGAGCTGATGCGGCAACTGCGCGGCATCGAATTCGACGGCCTTGACCGCACGATCGACGGCGGCATTTCCAAGCTGCGCCGCAAGCTGCATGACGACGCCGGCACCCCGCAGCGCATCAAGACGATACGCGGCAAGGGCTACCAGTTCAGCAAGCTGGCGTGGGATTGAAGACGCATGCGGCGGTTGCAGTCGCGGTTGAGTTGCGGTTGCAATTCGGCTGAGTCGGCATTGAGTTTCAGTCGAGTAATACGTCGAAATATCGGCCGACAAAACTCCACAAACGCGGCAGCAAATCGACAGTCACGCGAGACGGGGATGATTAGCATCGCAAGCTTGTGTAATGACAGGCTTATCGATGTCCGCTCGCGTTTCCCCACTTTCCCGCCATGCCGTGTTGATGATTCACGGCTTGGGTGGCACACGCCATGATTTCGGCGCGCTCGACCGCAAGTTCGAGCAGATCGGTTGCAACGTACATTTGCCGTCGCTACCGGGCCACGGTTCGAACCCTGACGCGTTGAGCCGCGTGACGTTGAGCGACTACATGCAGTTGCTGAGCCGCACCTACCGCGATCTGGCCAAACGTTATGAGCGAGTCGACGTGGCGGGCATTTCGATGGGGGCCTTGCTTGCATTGATGTTGAGTGCGCGGGAGCGCATGACGACAGGGCGTCTGATTCTGCTCTCGCCGCCGTTATTCCTCGACGGCTGGGGCGGTTCACGCCTGCGTCCCTTGCGCTATCTGATGTATTGCGTGCCGGGCCTGCGCCGATTGATTCGCGTCCCGGAGGGCGAGCCGTTCGGCATCAAGAACGCGCGCATACGCAACCTGATCCGCCGCCACCTGCAGAAGGGCAGTGGCGTCCACTATCCGTATGTGCCGTTGGCGGCGATCGAGCAGGTGGACTGGATGCGCTTCGCGGTGAAGCGAGCCCTGAGCCGCGTGACATGCGAGACCCTGGTCATGCATTCCGAGGAAGACGAAGTGACGAGCATCCGCTCCGCGGAATTCGTGTGCGAACACTTGGGAAGCCGCGCCGTGACCTTCGTACGCTTGACCGACAGCTACCACATGATCACACTGGACAACGAACGAGACACAGTAGCGGAGCAAACCCTGGCATTCGTACAGAGGGCGTAAGGGACGAGCGGAAGAGCAAGCAAACAAACGCAGCCCAGCGCAAAGCAAACCACGGTGCCGCACCGAAGGAACCGAGCTAAACTGCCGCTTGGTTTCAAGAAATACTCTTCGGCGCGCGCAGCGCCGCCGGAAGTATGACGCCCTTGTCACTGGCGTATGCAGGTGCACGAACCCAGATTCCAGATGCACCACTACCCTGCGTAAGCTACGGTGCCCACTTAGCAGGAGTGGTTTGAGCCGCTTTCTTTGCTTATCTTTCTTTGCGGCGGCGTAACTATTCAGCAGCCGGAAGCGGCGAAACGACGAACCCGGCGAAGCCCAAAGCCAGCGCGTCGATCAGCGAACGGTTCTGTTTGCGCAGACTGGCAAGGTAGGAGCGGATCGTGCAGAACGCCTC